>JAKQSI010000042.1 GCA_029570205.1 Candidatus Omnitrophota bacterium
CCAGGATTTCGGACACCTGAGATTCTTCACATTCAACCATAGTAGGCCAGGCGTCTCTGCCTGGTAGTAGGCCAGGCGTCTCTGCCTGGTAGTAGGCCAGGCGTCTCTGCCTGGTAGTAGGCCAGGCGTCTCTGCCTGGTAGTAGGCCAGGCGTCCCTGCCTGGAGTAGGCCAGGCGTCCCTGCCTGGAGTAGGCCAGGCGTCCCTGCCTGGAGTAGGCCAGGCGTCCCTGCCTGGTAAAAAAAATAGGCGCAGACCATGTTTCGCAACCGCATTCTCCCATTTCTATTCTTCTTGATCTGCCTTGTCTTGGGATTCCTGTGCCTGATGGCAATAGAGAAGCGGGACTTGATTTTTCTTCTCAGTGGCGCACTGCTTCCACGGCTGGTTGTTCTGGTAGTGGACTCATTGGAGGTTCCGGTGACCTATGGGGCGATCGCGCGTATTCCCGGACGATGGCAGAGCCTCTGGACCTGCGACCGGGATAAAGATGCTCCCGAACAATTTGCGGATGTCCTTCGCGTATACAGAATCGGCTCGTGGATTTGGGGGAAATGCCGCTTTTCCGCTGCCGACAGACCATACGTCATCAAGGGGCGGATTGTCCGGGGTGGGATGGTTCATGGACGGTGGAAATCCACACAGCGCGGGTCCGATTATCACGGCGTATTCATCATGCAAATGGGCGAGGACCCTGCCGAACTCCGTGGCGCGTGGCTCGGAACCAGCGAACGCCTGGGAATCCGTCAGGGTCAATGGCTCTGGAAACGCTGAATAGGAATCCTTCCGTTGTCCACCGGGTCCACAGGGTCCGTTTTGTCTACTCCAATCACCATTGATCCTTTTCCCGGAACAGTTCATGGTATTCGTATTACTCGTATTCAAAGGAGATCCGTCCTATGGCAAAAGAACGTGTTCAACTTGGTAATACCGCCCTTATGGTCAGCCCGGTCTGTTTCGGGTGCTGGCAAATGGGTCAGACTTTCTGGGGAACTGTTCCCGAAGAGGATCTGGTCGCCGCTGTCCATAAAGCGCTCGATGTCGGAATCAACTTCTTCGACAACGCCGATGCTTATGGTGACGGGCTGGCCGAGGAAATCCTGGGTCGTGCGCTGAAAGGCATCCCACGCGAGGACTTCGTTGTCGCTACAAAAGCCTGCCACCATTGGCTGCCGGAACACAACAATGAGCGTGTGTCCGATCTTTCTTATGATTATTTGATCTGGGAATGTGAACAATCGTTGCGCCGATTGGGGCTTGAGACCATCGACTTGTACCAGGCGCACGCCTTTGATGTCTTTACGCACCCCGAAGAAACCGCTCGGGCATTTGAGGTTCTGAAACAACAGGGGAAAATCCGGTACGCCGGATGCAGCAACTATAACGTCGAGCAACTCCGCGCCGCGCTTCGTTTCGGGCGAATGGATACCCTTCAGCCACGATATAACCTTTTGTGTCGAGAAGCGGAGGAGGATCTGTTTCCATTCTGCATGGCGGAGGGTATCGGTGTTTTGGCCTATTCCACCCTTCAATACGGCTTGCTGACAGGCAAATTCAGCGGGGATGAGACGTTTGATGACCTCCGAAAAACCCATCCGATGTTTCAGGGGCAGGAGTTCAAAAAGAATGTGAATCGCGTCAACCGGCTTCGTCCCATCGCGGAGGGCAACGGGATGACTGTAACACAGCAGGTGATTGCGGCAACTCTGGCGCATCCGGCGGTAACCTGCGCCCTTGTCGGAGTCAAGAGTCCGAAAAACATCGAAGAGGCCGCCGGAGCCATGGGCAAGCCCGTCTCACGCTGGGATTACTACCAGATCCGCAAGGCGCTGACATCGGACATCTGGCCCTGAAAAACTGTTGGACCTCTTCAGGTTCAGGACAACGCTTCCTTCATCCACAACGCATTTCGAACCGCCTGCCCCAGGTGGCAGTTGTTGAACAACAGAAAGACAATCTGGGCGGTCTTGGAAAGGCTGTCGATTTTCGGAAGCCACTCGGTCAGTTCCTCCTCGGAGTATTCGTAATTGTATCGGTCCCCGCCCCGCCACCAATGCTGTTTGTTCCGTCCGTGAAATCGAACGTAAGCAATGTGCGAGGTGACATGCGGGTCCGGCGGAACCAGGCCCGGAAGGTCCGGTTCATCGGGAATGCAATAGGTCATGTTCAATCCGCGAAGGAAATCCAGCACCTCCGGCGTGACCCAACTGTCATGCCGGAACTCTACAGCCAGGTTCAGATCTCCCAGCCGCTCCCGCAACTCTTTCAAATACAGCGAGTTCTCCCGATTCCCCTTGAACGAAAACGGAAACTGAAGCAGCACACCCTGAAATTTGCCCTGATCCTGAAGCGGACGAATACACTCCAGAAATTGCGGGAAAATATCGGGATTCTTCCCGCGATGGTGAGTCATGTCCTGGTGTGCCTTCACCCAGACATGGAAATCATCGGGAGTCGTCTCCGCGATTCCCGTCATCGTGCGCAGTGTGGGGATACGGTAATACGTCACATTCAGTTCCAGCGTATCAAAAAACTGGCAATAGTACGAAAGCATTTTCCGGTCGGGAAGTGTCGGAGGATAAAAAACTCCCTTCCAGTCCTTGTATGAATAGCCCGATGTGCCGATATGAACATCCATTGTGAGAATCCCTCCTGTCCATTCTCATCACTTCCATACCCCCATCCTCTCCACCGTCTGCTGTACCTCACTCAGCTTCACGCACGAAAAACAGCCCCCCTTCTCCTCTTTCACACACCGCTCCACCAACTCCTTCCCTACCTTCTCGAATTCCTCCTTATGACTCCGACGCAGCGTCTTCAAAAATCGCCGCATCACTCTCACAAAAATCTCCCCCCGATGCAAATGACGCATGTTCGACCGGATCAACGTACTGTCCAAACGCTGCTCCCCCCGTCTCCACCTCAAACACTGCCAACAACCGATCCGTCAATCGCTCAAATATCACCCGGTCCAACCCCAACTCCACCATCCTCTTCCGATACCCCTGTACCGTCCGCTCACACACATACTTGTCCGCATTGCTCTCCCACCGAATGTCCAACGCATAATGCCACCGCGCATCAAACGC
Organism: Candidatus Omnitrophota bacterium; assembly: GCA_029570205.1. Taxonomy (GTDB): domain Bacteria; phylum Hinthialibacterota; class Hinthialibacteria; order Hinthialibacterales; family JAKPRU01; genus JAKPRU01. The sequence goes on from JAKQSI010000042.1 coordinate 3,089, forward strand.
CAACGCCGACACCACCTCCCGATCCGTCAGGTCCAGCATCTGTTGCAGCGCCACCACCCCCACCATCGTGTACAACTCTTTCGTCGGACGGCCCTGCTTCGCATCAAAACACAACCGGCCCTGTTCGATCGGCAGCCACTCCAGCAACTCTCCCCGAACTATTCCCGGCCACCCCTTCGCCAACATCTTCTTCCGCTTCTCTCCCAGAAACTGCCATTCATCAAACAAATACGACGTCGCTCGATCTCGAATCCGTTGCACGATTCATCCCTCAACTTGCTGATTATATTACACTTAATATAACATACACCCCTCCAAAAATCACCCTCTTCCCCCTCCTTTTTCTCCATTCCCTCTATAATTCCTTCTCACCCTCCCCCGCCGACTTTTTGCCGGGGCGTCATTCTTGCAGAGGGGGGCTGGGGGTAACGAAAACCTAATACGGCGGGGCAATAAATCGCGCGATAGCCCCATGGCTGATCAGCCCATTACTGGCCGCATAAAACGGCATTCCGGTTTCATAGCGCAGCGTCGGCCCGTGGCCGGAGAAAACTCCGATACTGCTGACCGCCTGCGCAAAAAGCCCCGGATTGTTCGGCATCCCGGCCATGAACACCCTGGCCTGAAACTCCGAGAGAATGGGATCGAAATGGAAACAATACTGCCCATGCGAAACCTCTTCCGGCTGTCGTCCCTCCTGAAATCGGTCCCGAAGCGCATGGGGAAGGTAAGCGACCGGCGTAGTAAACGGGATTTGCTGGTAACACCCGTTCGCATGATGCCCGATGGCCGTTCTGCTGTTGCCGGGGGAGAGTCCGGAATCGAGAATATAAGTCTTGAACGCCATATCAATGGACCGCAGGGAACTCTCTGAATAGGCGATTTTCGATCGGATCTGGGCATTCATAAAATTCGGGATTGCAATTGCCGCCAGGATACCGATGATCGCCACTACGATCAGCAATTCAATCAGCGTAAATCCGGATTTGCCTTTCCTCATCTTCAGGACTCCTTGTTTTGTTCCTTGTGCGCATGACTCGTTTGACCTATCATCTTTTGCACCTGCTTTTTCCCGAATAGGAGACACCTGCGATGAGAACACTTGCCGAACACTTATTATTGTACCTCTCTCTATCCATGTTTTCTATCGGAGTTCTTTTCTGCCCGGATGGATGGTGCGAAGAAAAGCCCATTGTCAAGTTTGCCCGGTTCCAGATGGGTGACGAGATTTCTTACGGAATTGTTGAGAACGACACAATTCACTGCATTTCCGGCGACCCGTTCGGTGAATGGAAGAAAACAGGGAAGACCTGCTCTCTGGCGGAGGTCGCGCTGCTGGCGCCGTGCGTTCCGCAGAAGATCCTCGCCCTTGCGGGGAATTTCGAAAGCCACTTGGGAACGATCCCCAAACCCGAACACCCGGAGGCATTCTTCAAGGTTCCGACGGTTCTGATCCCGCACGAGGGAACAATCCGCATTCCGCCCGGTGCAGGGCGTGTAGATGCAGAGGCGGAAATGGTGCTGGTGATCGGAAAGCGGGCGAAGAATGTCGCGCCGGAGGAGGCGTTGCAGCATGTTCTGGGAGTGACCTGCGGCAATGATGTCAGCGCACGGGATTGGCAGAAAAACGACCGGCAGTGGTGGCGGGCCAAGGGTACGGACACATTCGGGCCGTGCGGTCCGTTTATCGTCTCGGGACTGGACTATGACAACCTGCTGGTGCGAGGCCGAGTCAACGGCGAGGTAAAACAGGAACAACGCACGAATGAACTGATCCACGATGTCTCTACAATTGTCAGCTGGCTCAGCTATCATGTCACCCTGGAACCGGGAGACCTCATTTTCACCGGCACACCCGGAACGACACCCCAAATCCGCCCCGGCGATATCGTCGAGGTGGAAGTCGAGGGGGTGGGCGTGTTGAGGAATACGGTGGCCGTGGGGCCTTGATCCGACCTGCTTTGCCGTCTGACAGTCCGTAATGGGATAGTCAAGGGCAACATCCCCGGGAAATAAATGACTACGGATTGTAGAACGAACTCCCAATCCCTCAATTTCGCGGGACATTCAACGAACGAACAGATGGATCCTCACCTCTCCTGGTTGGAATACACCGCGAGTACGCATCCTTATCTCCGTTTACTGATTCTGGCCGGTCTGCTCTATCTTCCCTGGCTGAATGCAGAGCCGCTTCGATCCGAGATCGAGGGGAATCGCATGTTGGTAGCACGCGAAATGCTGCAAAACGGCGACTGGGTTGTTCCGACTTTGAACGGCGGACCGTATTTGTACAAACCGCCACTCACAAGTTGGGTGATCTGTCTGTTTTCTTATCCCTGCGGAGACGTGACGGTTTGGACAGGGAGACTTCCGTCAGTTTTGTCTGTGCTGGCGCTGGTCTGCCTGGTGGCCTGGTGGGGACGCAGAGAATTGGACGCCCGGACCGGGTTCCTGGCCGCCGTTATTGCAGCGTCGTCAGGCTTGGTCTTTGAAAAGGGAACCCGGGCGGAGGTCGAGGCATTGCTGATGCTGACCACGACAGGTTCATTGATCGGATTCTGGTATGCCATCAGGGAAAAAGGTCGCCGGAAAGTCGGTGCGGTATTGCTCGGCGGTGTGTCTCTGGGAGCGGCCATCCTGGTGAAAGGGCCGGTGGCTCCCGTTATGTTTGCCGTAACGGCGGCCGTAATGCTGGTCGTCGGGGGGCAATCCCGCGTTTCCATATTCCTCGTAACTTTGTGCATGGCGGGAATCGCGACTCTGGTTGTTCTGCCCTGGGTTGTTTTACTCTCCTGTCGCGTGGGATTCGGCGAGCTGCTTAAGATCGTCGAGGGACAAGTTGTACGGCGGGTTCAGTCTGCGACAAAAACGAATGTCGAACCGTTTTGGTTTTATCCCCCGGCTCTTCTGGGTGGTCTTCTCCCCTGGAGTTTTCTTATCCCCGGCCTCTGGGCCATTCGAAATCCCAATCACCTTCCAAACACGGACAAGCGCGCCCAGTGGTTCTTACTGATGGCGTGGTCGGTCGGAACCCTTATTCTTTTCAGTTTCTCTTCGGGAAAAGAAAACCGCTATCTCATATCGACTTACCCGGCATGGGCGCTCCTGCTGGCATGGGGCTGGCTGGCGCATCAAGATCCCGAATGGTTGAAGAAATACCGGGCACTGCTCGGAAACCTCGTCGGTTGGGGGACATGGTTCCTCCCGTTCCTTGCCGCCGTGGCGGTTTTCTTCATAAGGCCGCAAGCGTGGTTCTGGGGAGTCGGAGCCGGAGCGATTCTGTTGATCGCACGCCTGGCGGCTGCTTGGGGACAGCGCATTCGGAAAAAAGAACTTCTGTTTGCGGCGCTTCTTCTCGGTGTTTTCGGAGCAAAAATGTATTGGGCCGAGGTGTACCAGAGCAGACAGGCAGACCTCTATCCGATCGCGGCCTTTGGACAGGAAATCGCAGATCATCTCAGGCCGGATGAACGGTTAATCGCCGTAAATTGGTATCACTCGTATATACAATTCTTCGTGAAACATCCGTTCGATCTTTTCGAGAATCCGAAAACCTTTCGAAATGAAATTGCCACGGGACGGTTGCGGGACCGATATGTGCTGGTGCTCGCCGACGATCTCCCGCAGGGAGCCGAGGGGAGTCTGACGGTCGTTTTCGAAAAGAAAATCGGCCGATCCGTTTATCGGCTTCTTTACATTCCGAAGGAAGTTTCCGAATTACCGTCTATCAGGAAATCGCGCTGAAGCGGACAGAACAAGGTTTCGCCGTTTACCGCAAAACCTGTGATTTAAAGCAACCCCCTCTTCGGAAAGATGGGCGGGGATACGGACAGAAGGTCGAATCTACGGACTGATCCGCCTCTTTCGATATCTCCCGAAAAAACTCAGAATCTTTTGATCCAGGATGTTTTGTCGTTCCTTCCCCTCTCCATCCTCGGAGACAGAACTGAGAGGCAAGGGATTCGACAAAAGCCATGATCGGTTTGTGATGTCCTGCCGGAATTGTATAATTGGTGGGTATAATTCTTGAGTTACGGATCGAGATGAGTAAACAGGGGAATCTATGAATCAACGTTTCAAGACGGCAACCTCGGATGAAAAACCGAATTTAATAGAAAAGACACCCGAAAGAATAGAGACTGCAAAATGTGATGACAGGCCGGCAGGACTTCGCTCCCGCCTGACGTTGCTTTTGCGCGCGTTCCGGCACAGGAACTATCGGCTTTTCTTCAGCGGCCAGGTCATTTCGCTTACCGGCACATGGATGCAGACTGTGGCGCAGTCTTGGCTTGTCTATCGACTGACCGGCTCATCGATGGCGCTGGGATTGGTCGGATTCACCTCACAAATTCCGATTTTCCTCTTCGCCACAATTGGGGGCGCTGTCGCAGACCGGTACTCCCGCCACCGTATCATTGTGGCGACTCAGACCATTTCCATGATCCTGGCCTTTATTCTGGCCGGTCTGACACTCTCCGGACGTGTGCAGATATGGCATGTGTATGTCCTGGCTGCCCTGCTGGGGACTGTGAATGCTTTCGACATCCCGGCACGACAGGCATTTGTGGTGGACATGGTGGGGCGAGAGGATCTCATCAATGCCGTCGCGCTCAATTCCTCCGTGTTCAACAGTGCGCGAATTATCGGCCCTGCCATCGCAGGCGTATTGGTGGCGAGCCTCGGTGAGGGATGGTGTTTTTTCGCGAATGCTGTCAGCTACATCGGCGTGATTACGGGTCTGCTGATGATGGAAGTCCAGACGCAGAAACATGTGCAGATGGCCGGCTCGGCGTTGTCCGGCATGGTGGATGGATTCGGCTATGTCGGGCGTACCAGGCCGGTTCGCGCCTTACTGATTTTACTGGGATGTGTCAGCCTGATGGGGATGCCGTATGCCGTGCTGATGCCGATTTTTGCGGACCAGATTTTGCATGGCGGCGCACGCGGGCTTGGGCTGCTGATGGGCGCATCGGGTGTCGGTGCGGTGATAGGTGCGATACGGCTGGCGATGCATCCCGACGCAAATGACTTGGGACATGTGGTAACTTATGCCGCCATGGGATTCGGCGCCAGCCTGATCCTGTTTTCCCTTTCGCGTTCCTTCTGGCTTTCGGTAGCGCTCTTAATTCCGGTCGGGTTCTGTATGATTGTCGAGACCGCTTCCTCCAATACGCTGATTCAAACAATGACACCGGGCCTGTTGCGTGGACGTGTGATGGCAGTCCATGCGATGATGTTTACGGGGATGGCCCCGTTCGGTGCGCTGTTGGCAGGGACGCTGGCTCATCACTTGGGTGCGCCGATCACATTAATCATCGGCGGTGTGGTGTGCATCATTGCGGGCGCCGGGTTCGGTCTGCGCTTGCCGCCGTTTCGATATGACGCACACCATGTCCTTGTCGCCCTCCGCAGGGCCGGCGGTGACCTGGTGGATGAAACGACTGCAGAGGGGAGCGTTCATGCTACCCGTTGATCTTCCTTCTCCCCTTTCTCCCGGAAATCGCCTCTTCTCCCTCTCCCGGCGGGAGAGGGTCGGGTGAGGCTCCACGGTTCGCCTGGCCGGGGTGAGGGTTCGCCGGCCACTTGGTTTTGGGGAGGGTCCATGGATCACCTGGCCGGGGGGGGGCTGCCGGATCACCTCTAATACTCTGTAGCCGTCCGGTGAACCACGTGGTTGTGCAGGGAGAAATTGGGAGTAGACTAGCCATGCGGGTGAGCCATGGTAAGAAATCGATTGACACGTAACAAAACGAGGGATGGTGCGTTATCGGCGCCGGTGGTACTGATTCACGCCTGTGAACGGCGCGGGATGGAGCTGTTCGGCTACCTCCGGCATGTCTTGCGCCGGATCGCCGATCACCCGATGAACCGGCCCTGCTCCGCAGGCACGTTCCCATTACAATCGCATAATTCCAGCTCCCACAGCAGCGCGGGGGGTGAAAAGAGCGCTACGGGAACGGGAGGTTTTTGGGGATACATTCCCAAAGAGGGCATTCTCCCCGTTTTTTCTGCGGCCTACCTTGACCCCGGATTAGTTACAGCCTATATTAACTTTATGAATATTGCGTCATACCGGCATTTGAACAGGGAATTTGTGTGATCGTAGCCTCGATTTTACGGTCCACATTTTTATGCGAAAGGTTTTTTGAACAATCCGTGTCCGAGGCAGCGAGTATGGAAAGCGAAAGTAACAAGAAGCATTACAATCCATATATTGTATTTTGTATCATTGTTTCCAATTTTATCGTGTTGCTTGTTGTGCTGAATGTGGCTTTGTTTTTTCTGTATTTTTCGATAGACATTTACCGCCAGAGAAATACCCCCGCGTATCCCCAGGTAAATCCGGACCACTTACGCCAGGCCTTCCCATATTTGTCGGAGGCGGAGTTGAAAGAGTTTAACGAAGAACACCATCGTACAATGCAGATCTTTGCGCCTTTTGTGGGATACAGACCGGTTCAGTATGACAGGGAAGGGAACATAGTTGATCCATCCCAATCCAAATATATTAAAATAAATCCAAACGGCTACCGTGAGATAAAAAATCAATCCGCGTGGCCTGTTAATCCAAAGGATATAAACATTTTCTTTTTCGGCGGATCGACCGGATTTGGGTATGGAGCTCCTTTCGATAAGACAATAGCATCGTATCTGCAGGAGTTTATGAGAAGTTCTATCCATCAAACAATTAACATCTATAATTTCGGACGTCCTGCATACACCAGCACGCAGGAAAGGTTGTTGTTTGAAGACCTTCTATTAAAAGGTAATATACCGACTATTGCACTATTCTTTCACGGATTGAATGATTCATTTGTTCACAATCAGGATGGGATGGACATAGGCTATATTAAACGTTATGACGAATACGACGCGAGTACCAACAGGGCCTACATACTAAACAACACGCTCCGTATCAAGGGACGATGTGAAAACATGATTCTTGCGTTGAATTATCTTCCCATGAAAAGATTAGCGGATTCGTTGAAATACGGATTGGGGCTTTCTTCGCCCCTTGAAAAGATCCAAGTTCAAGTTGTGGATTCTGATAGTAAACGACGGCAACGTTACGAGCGATTGTCTGTAAATCAGGAAATGATCGACCATATTGCGCTGAGATATCGTGTATTCACTCTGCACATTATTCAGCCGATTCCTGTCTATAAGTATGATATTCAATACCACTTTCTGTCTTCCGTGCCGGGGGATTATTTTTCACGTTTTTATGAAGGACCTTTTATTGTTTACAGGGACATACTGGAAAACAGTGAATTACGGAAGCAGCAGAATGTATTATGGTTAGCGGATATTCAGGAGAATATGAGGAGAAATCTGTACATTGACGACTGCCACTATACGGCGGAATTCAATCAAATCCTTGCGGAGGCAATCGGCAGGGAGGTGTTAAAAGTTATGTTTCAAGATGTACATTGAGGGACTATCGCTTTCTTAGTCGGAACGGGGGCGGAATGGCCCAGGTCCAATGAGACAGTTCCGTTTGGAAATTAGTCAGATGGCGGGTGCAGGCGTTGTTGCGGGCGGGCCGCCTGGTTGCGCAACCGCTCGTTTTCTTTCTCGAACCGGCTCCGTTTCCGCTTCCAGCCCCGGTGATCATCCCGCAGGGCGCGATGGGTTGCCTCTCGGTACAGCGTGCGCCGGTGGACTGGCGCGCATGTCTCACGGTAGCCATTTTAAAAGGTCACCTTTTATAGCATAAATAGTGTGGCGATAAGAACTTATCGTATGCCGGGAAGTTGTCCTTATGAAAACAGCGTGTACAGGAATGTTATTCGATTTTCAACCGTTGCAGAAGCGGGAAGTGGTGGCTTCCTTTGATGGGGGAACGATCAGGTCGGACGCAGGCGGGCTGCTGTTGCGGGAGGTGGAGCAGCGGTGTGGGATTCTCCGGCAGTTCAGCGAGTGTTTTCGGGATTTGCGGGATACGGAACGGATCGAACACACAGCAGTTGTATTTGTTTGCGGATCGGACAAGTTCGCATGAGATGTGGGCGAACCGGACCCGTCTTTTGACCCGCCCCCGTGATGTTTTACCTGTCAACATACGGGTAATGCTGATATTCTCTTTTATTATGGCACAAACCATCGCAATCATCGGGGCCGGGGTGACCGGCCTGGGAGCGGCGTACCGGATTCGCCAGGAGTCGCCGGATTCCCGTCTGCTCGTTTTTGAGCGGGATGAAATGATCGGCGGCATGGCGAAAACCCTCGAGTGGGAAGGCTGTCGGCTCGATCTGGGTCCCCACCGTTTCTACACGGAAATCGCCGGTATTGAGCCGTTTGTCCGCAAATTGTGTTCGAATTGCTTTGTGCCTGTTCGACGACGAAGCCGGATGCGGCTGCGCAATAAACTCATTCGGTATCCAGTCAGTCCCCTGGAGGTCGTGAATGTTCTGGGGGTCGGCTCATCCTTCGGAATTGCCTGGTCTTCGATCCGCCATCTGGTCTCTGGAAAACAATCTTCTGTAATTACCTATAACGACTATATTTGCAATAGATTCGGTGACAGACTGTATGAACTATTATTCGGACCGTACGCGCGGAAAGTCTGGGGCTGCGATCCATCAGACCTGGAGGCGGAAACCGCCATTGTCCGCCTTCGCGGGGATACAATCTGGCAGTCTCTGCTGGATGCAGTACGGGGCAAAGGAAGCAGTTTCGTTTCGACTTTCCTGTATCCCACAGGTGGTATCGGTCAGATTTCCCGGAATCTGGCAGCGTGTCTCAAGGAGAGCGAACTGATCCTCAATACGGGTGAAGTTTTCCCCGTCGTTGAGAACGGCAAATGTACTGGTGTGAGGAACCGGCAGGGCGAATCATGGAAAACAGATACCGTCCTCTCCACAATTCCTCTACCGGATCTGACAAGGTCGGTTTTCGACCCCGAATCGTCAGTCTGTCTCTCCGCAAAGGCGTTAACATTTCGAGGGCTGGTACTGTTGTTTCTCCTCTATGAAAAGGACCTTGCGATTCGGGATACCTGGCTCTATTTCCCCGAACCGGAGATCCCGTTCACGCGCCTGAGTGTTCCGAAAAACTTCCACCCGGACAATGTACCTTCCGGCAAGACCGTGATCTGCCTGGAGTTTCCGTGCGAGCCGGGGGATACGATCTATCAAGCAGGGGAATCCGAGCTTCGTTCCATTGCGGATGAATATCTGCGCCGAATCGGCTTGGCGGACTGTAGCGCCACAGCGGGATTGGTGGTGCGGCTTCGCGAGGGATATCCGGTTTACCGGGTTGGATATCGGAGTCATTTCAATTCGATCATTTCCGCGCTGAAAACCATCCCGAACTTGATCACAGCGGGAAGACAGGGGCTTTTCCGGCACAACAATATGGATCAGGCCATTCAAATGGGACTGATTGCGGGAGAACAGATTGTCCGTTCGCCGAACGGCAGCACGGAATGGTACGATGGCCTCTCGCGCTTTGAGGGATACCGAATTGTTGACTGAGGAAATGCAAGAGTGTGGAACAAAGCGCTTCTGATTGTGCCGGCGACCGGCAAATATATCCGTGAGGAACGGTGCCAGACTCCCCTCGAGGAGATGCACACCATTGCTCTACGCCCTCCCATGGATCTTTTATATCTGGCCGGTTCGCTGGAAAGCGCCGGTGTGGAATGCCGAATTCGGGACTACCCGGCGCTGGGGGAATCCTGGGATGCGCTTCGGCAGGAGTTGCAAGAGTTCCATCCAAATGCGCTCATCCTTTCGGTTACCACGCCGACCCTGGAAGAGGATCTGAAAGCCGCCATCGTTGCAAAAGAGATCGACCCGTCAATCTGCACCATCACCAAAGGTCCGCATTTCCATCGCCTGGACCTGGATGCCCTAAGAAGCTACCCCGCGCTGGACATTATCATGCGCGGCGAATACGAGGAAACTATTGTCGAGCTGGCACAAGAACATCCCTTGCCGGAAATCGCCGGTATCTCCTATCGCAAACAGGGAGAGCCTGTGCGAAATGCAGATCGTCCGTTTGTGGACGACTTGGATCGCATTCCGTTTCCGGCTCGCCATCTAATCAATAACACTCTGTATTACCGTCCCGATACCGGGGCAGTCCAGACCACCATAGTCACCAGCCGGGGTTGTCCGTACCCGTGTATCTTCTGCCTGGCAGGAGAGGTATCCGGCAAAAAAGCGAGGGTCCGGTCGCCTCAAAATGTGCTGGCGGAGGTGAGAGAATGTGTCCAGTGCCACGGCATCCGGGATTTCCTCTTTCGCTCCGATTTATTTACTTCTAACCGCCAGTGGGTACTAGACTTATGTAAGACAATTCAAGATTCAGGATTAAGCATTTCCTGGTCCTGCAACAGCCGGGTAGACACCATTGATACCCAAATGCTGGCTGCAATGAAACAAGCGGGGTGCTGGCTGATCGCATTCGGTGTGGAGAGCGGGAGCCGCGAGCTTCTTAAAAAAATGCGAAAAGCAACCGACCTGGAGACAGCCGAGAGGACACTTCGCCTGTGTCGGCAGGCCGGAATCAAGTCCAGTGTTTATTTTGTGATCGGGCTGCCTTGGGAGACACGGGCGACTTATGAGGAATCCGTGGCATTCGCCAAACGTCTCGACCCCGATTTTCTGGAGGTTTTTTTCGCGTACCCGTTTCATGGGACGGAGTTCTATTCTATCGCTGTGCAGGAAGGACTTCTATCGGACGGAGAAATTCCACATGAAGGATACAATCATCCCTCCATCCCGACGCTTTATCTCGACAAGCAGCAACTGGCCGGACTTCGGAAAGAGTTTCTGCGGTCGTTCTATCTGCGCCCGCGATTCATTTTCCGGACATTGTGGAATACAAAATCTCCAAGGGTCTTCTGGAATTACCTGGTTTATGGAAGCCGACAATTGGTAGACTTTTTAAAAGGGTGAAGGATGAATGAGGAAGGATGAAATGACAAGCACGGAGGCCTGTCCCACCAGTAGGCCAGGCGTCTCTGCCTGGTAGTAGGCCAGGCGTCCCTGCCTGGCAGTAGGCCAGGCGTCCCTGCCTGGCAGTAGGCCAGGCGTCCCTGCCTGGCAGTAGGCCAGGCGTCTCTGCCTGGTAGCAGGCCAGGCGTCCCTGCCTGGCAGTAGGCCAGGCGTCCCTGCCTGGCAGTAGGCCAGGCGTCCCTGCCTGGTACAGTAGGCCAGGCGTCTCTGCCTGGTAGCAGGCCAGGCGTCTCTGCCTGGCAATTGATTTCAGTAGTAGGCCAGGCGTCCCTGCCTGGCAGTAGGCCAGGCGTCCCTGCCTGGCAGTAGGCCAGGCGTCTCTGCCTGGCAGTAGGCCAGGCGTCCCTGCCTGGCAATTGATTTCAGTAGGCCAGGCGTCTCTGCCTGGTAGTAGGCCAGGCGTCTCTGCCTGGTAGTAGGCCAGGCGTCTCTGCCTGGCAGTAGGCCAGGCGTCCCTGCCTGGTACAGTAGGCCAGGCGTCTCTGCCTGGCTGTCAGCGGAATACAAACCATGCGCGTCTTACTATTAAATCCGCCTGCCGATCAGCCGTACCTGCGGGATTACTATTGCAGCCATTCGGCGAAGGCGAACTACTTCTGGCATCCCTATGACCTGCTGGTTCAAAGCGGATTCCTCTCGAACCGGCATGAGGTCTTTGCATTAGATGCCAATGTATTGGGGCTGTCGTTCGATGCAGCGCGGCGACGGGTTGAGGACATCAAGCCGGAAGCCATTTTCCTCCTGACCGGCGCGGCCAGTTGGCGGAACGATTTCGCTTTTATGGACAGCCTGAATGTTCCTCCATCTATGCCCGTTGTTGCCACGGGGGACCTGATGCTCTCCAAGGGGGCAGAATACCTGGAGCGAACACCCTGGCTCACAGCAGTGTTGCAGGATTTCACCGTGGATACCGTTGCGACCTACCTGGCCCTTTGGGACCCAAACCGGCGCGGCCCGCACTATGATGTTGAATTGCCTCATTTGCAGTATCGCACGGGCAATGAAATCCATCAGGGTCCACGCCCACGGGAAAGCCGCTTCACACTGCCGCTCCCCCGTGTCGATCTGTTCCCGATGAACCGATATCGCATCCCGCACGGGAAATACCGTCATTTCTGGTCTACATTGACCGATTTCGGATGTCCATTCCATTGCAGTTTCTGTGTAAGCGGAACACTGCCTTACAAAACACGCGATCCGGACAATGTGATGCGGGAACTTCGCTACGCCCGCGACTTGGGATACAGGGAACTATGGGTGAAAGATGTCACCTTCGGGGTGAATCGAAAACACACCCAGGAATTCCTGCACCTGTTAGCGAAGGAGAATCTCGGATTCTCCTGGGTGGCGCTGTCGCGGGTGGATGTGGTCAACGAGGAATTGCTGGAGCGGATGGCGCGGACTGGATGCCATACCATTCAGCTCGGTGTGGAATCGGCGGATGAATCCATCCTCCGGACGATCGACAAGCAGATCAGTCCCCAACGAGTGAAGCAGATTTTCGCTCTCTGCCGACGGTTGGGGATACGGACATTGGCGCACTTCATTATCGGTCTGCCGGGAGAAACAGAAGAAAGCGCACAGCGGACCATTGAATTTGCCAAGGAACTGGAGCCGGATTTTGCCTCGTTCAACATCGCTACACCCAAAGTAGGAACTCCCTTGCGCGCACAGGCCATTGAGAAAGGCTGGACAGATGCCGAGGTGGATACGCTGGATAATTCCACTGCGTTTCCATCCATGGAGATCGGATCGCTTTCCTCTCAGCGGGTGTGGGAGTTGCGGAACCGGGCGATCCGCGAGTTTCACCTGCGACCGCGATACCTGGTGCGTAAAACATTGGGCGTGCGCTCGGTGTGGGAGTTGTCCCGGTCCATCCAAAACGCGATAGCGCTTCTGCGCTCCACGCGTGGCTCTCCCAAAGGTGGAGAATCCCTGTAAGCCGTGTCTGTACGCTGTCTTGAAGAAAGTCGACCGTCTCCCCTTCCGTTCGAGAAAGGGTTGAGGTGAGGGGATGCTGTGACCCAGCTGTGACCGACCTTGTCACCTTGTCTTGTATCTGTCGAGCGGGAAGATATAATAATAAATTGTTTGCCTGTCGGAGGTTACCTGGTCGAGCAAGTCCGGGAAAGTCCCGAAAACAGATCTGCTGTCGGGATGCTTCCTGTTTCCTGTTCGGGGGAATTGACCAATCGAGGGTGGGTAGCTCAGCTGGCAGAGCATGGGACTTTTAATCCCAGGGCCGCGGGTTCGACCCCCGCCCCACTCATCGACGGACACGATAGATTGTTGTCCCCATCGTCTAGTGGTTAGGACACAGGCCTTTCAAGCCTGCAACACGGGTTCAACCCCCGTTGGGGACGTTTCTTCTTTTCTTTGATTCATATCGCCCTTCCCTTTGACTTCCACCGTTTAAAAAATAATATCGTTTGGTTGAAAATGAGGCTATTTTGTGTAGCCAGGAGTGTATTATATCCCATGGAGGATGTCCAATGCGTCGCGCTTTCACACTGATTGAACTGCTGATTGTGGTGGCTATTATCGGGATTCTCGCGGCGATCGCCGTGCCGAATTTCCTCAACGCCCGGGTCCGTGCAAAAGTTGCCAAGGTGGACTCGGATATGAACGCCCTCTCCAAGGCGCTGGAGATGTATTTGCTTGACAACAATTCCTATCCGGGCGATCACGACCTGGATGAGTATACCGGGGCTCAGCGCGGGCTGTTTCGCCTCACCAGTCCAATCTCCTACATTGCCTCTCTCCCCAGCGATCCCTTTATTGAAAAGACCTTAGCGACAACACTCGGGCTTGGGAACTCAAATGCCTATGCTTCAAACGGCCGGCCGGACTACGAATTGGGCTCCGGCGCCGACAACGGTGGCACGCAAAAAGTACAGGCCTACAGCCTGATGAGCTACGGTCCGGATTACTTAGATGACAATGCCAACCATGATTCTTTCCCGTTTGGAACGGATATGGATCGCTACAGTCCGACCAATGGCATCCGCTCCCCCGGCAACATTTTCAAGTTTGGCGGTGATTATATGGCGGGTTGTATTATCCTGGATTGGGGCAAGGAACTTCTTGGAAGCAAGTGCGGGGGATAAGAAGTGTGCTGCTCTGCATCCCTTACCGCACCGGAACCAGCAGCTGTTGGCCCGGTTTAATCGCGTCGGACCTCATGCCGTTGAGAGTCTTCAGGCGTGATACCGTCGTGTCGTACCGTTGTGCAATGGAGTGCAACGAATCCCCGCGTTGAATGCGATACTTCGCTGTTCGAGACAGGCTGGGTGGATCGGCCTCCGAGCTCTGTGCGGTCGCACGAGCCGGAACCCGGATTGTCTGACCCGGCTCAAGACGACCGCTCTTAAGGCGGTTCGTTTTCATCAACTCATTGATCGATGTCCCATAGCGCCGGGAAATCTCAAATAAGGTGTCGCCCGACCGGACCGTATAACTCTCCGTCAACGGCGAGGAATTCACTTTCGGAATCTTGATCTCCTCGCCCAACAGAACGGATGTCCCGCGCCCTTTGCCGTTGATTTTCTGCAGGGTTGTGACATTCGTTCCGTATTCCTCTGCAATGGTGAACAGCGACTCTCCTTTTTTGACCACATGAATATCGTATTTCTCATCGGGAACAGCCACCTTCTGCGGCTCAAACTCGATCTCTTTATAGACCTCGCCGTTGCAGCGATCCTGGAAAAACAGCGCAATTCCCTGGTAAAGAGATCGAGCCAGTTTCCATCGAAACTCAGTGGTTTTCAGGTTTCGAGCATCCTGGGGGTTGGATAGAAAAGCCAGTTCCACAAGCGCGGAGGGCATTGCTAGGGTACGCAGCACACGGAATCCCCTGGTTTTGATCGGCGGATCGCGTGGCACGAGTCCACGGACACCGAGCAGCTCTTTTTTCAGGTATTCGACAAACAGTGCGGTTTCTTCCACTGTGATATCGCGCTGCATGGCGAACAGCAGCTTGCCCACTTCCGCGTCCACCTGCGAGTCCGGCAGGTCCAGATCGAGCGCGGCCAGGTCGCTGTTGTCTACGTCCTCGATTTGCTTGGCATATTCCGATTGCGAGCCATCGCGTCCCAGGCAAAAGATTTCGAATCCACGCGCCTCCGCACGCCGTTGAACGCCGGGGCACCAATTCAAATGCAAAGAAATAAACACATCTCCGCGCATTCGCCGCGCAAATTCCAGGCGAGCGCCAAGGCTCTTGTTTTTAAGGTCTTTCCAGGCGCCGGAATAGTCATCTTTTCCCATCACGGGAAGGTAATCGCCATCGCGGGTCAGGTAGGCTTTCATATTCTCGGTTTGGTTAATCAGCTCCGCCAGCTTCCTTGCGATGTCCAGGACAATTGTTTTCTCTTCCAGGTCATAAGAAGAGTTTTGACATCCGGGGTCCAGCCACCCATGCCCGGGATCGATGATGACGATTCGTTTCCCCTCTGCGCGAAGCCGTTTCGCCTCTTCTTCCATGGCCGCCTCATAAAGTATTCCCTGCGGCTGATCGATCAGCAGAATGATCTGTCCGCTTCCATTCCAGCTCAGCGGTCGATGCACGACCTCGTCGGTCGGCACTCCGGGCTGAAGATGGACTATCACTTGGGTGGAATGCTTCTCGCGGTTTTCCTCCACACGGACACGTTGAATCGCGCCTTTTCCGATATCGCGTTCCCACGGGGTATCCCCACGGCTGACATCCGGCATGTCAATGCAGACTTTTCCGCCATCCATCGGAATGAACCGATAGTCCGAAACGCCGGATTTTGTCTTAATCAATACGATGCTGAATGCGGGATGATCGGTCACAACATCGACCGAATGCAGGACATTGGCGCTGCCGAAATTAAGTTGTAAACCAAATAAAATCAATAAAATAGCGAGGCGGATGAGATTTGGGCAAACCACAATACGTCTCCGTTTCCTACTCCTCGTTATTCGCCACCCGAACCGACAAATGCGGATTCCCGCATTCTCTTTTGTCGGCATATTCACATACAACCTTAAGTATCTTAGCCTTAGAACACCCGGTTTGTCAACAACTATCAACCCAGTAATCTTAACCCTCGGAAGTTGGCCGGAAATTACAGATCCCTTAAGTGCGCGCGGACCTCATCAAGATCCCTTTGGCGGCAAGGCCGAATGGGGTTCTCTTTCTCGACCGCATCAATGAATTTCTGGAAGTAAGTTGTCGCCCTCTTCTTCTCCTCGCGTTTCTCATAAGCCAGAGCCAGATTGTAGAATAACTCGGGGACATCCAGCCCCATCGCTTCGGCATCCTCAAGGGATTTCAATCCTTGCGCCAATTTTCCCGCTCTGCACAACAGCGCTCCCGTGTTGTAATGATCCAGGGCCGTCAGAGGTTTCCAGCCTAGTTTGGCTTTCATATTATGGATCTCTTCTCCAGGAAGCGAATAGAACAGGGTCCAACCGTAACGTTCGAACGCATATCCTTCACTTTCCTTGAGAAGGCCCTGAAAACGTTTTTTTTCAAACTCGTACAGATCGACCATCGAAACATTCTCCCTTTATGAAAGCCGGTTTATATCCGGCTTTCGTTCTCGGTCATTTTGCGGTTGAGATTATAGACAAACGCCAGGACTTCTGCCACGGCTTTATAGAGTTCCGGCGGAATCACATCCCCGAGTTCGACCTTTGCGAGGACTTCCACCAGGTCGGGATCCTGATAAAGCGGAATATCATATTCCTTCGCGATTGCCAGAATCTGTTCGGCGATGTAGCCGGAACCTTTGGCGACCACATGGGGTGCGCTGTCTTCCCCGCGTCGATACCGCAATGCGACGGCTTTCTTGCGGGGCGGGGATATGTCGTGTTCCGGTTCCATCTGGTCGTTTTTCCGCGATCGGTGAATTATCAGGCTACCATGAACCGTATCTTTCGGGCCACCGAACCCCTGGGATGCGGCTCGATCAAACCGCCGAATCCTTGTATGATCCGCTTCTGTGTGGCAGCATCAATATCGTCACACAAATCCATCCGGTGACCATTATTTGCCGTCAGGCACGGAAAGGAAATATCATGTCGAGCGAATCGGAAATCACCAGAAGATCTTTCGTCAAAACAACTGCTGGAGGCAGTCTGGCTCTGAGTCTTGGAGGTCTTGCGTGCAAGACCACGGGGACAAAGGCCGCTGCTCCCGGGATTGCCGCCACAAGGTTGGCGAACGAGTCCATTCAAATCGGAGTCATCGGTATCGGCGGCAGAGGTCGGTACCTGCTTGATAAAGCCATCGAACTGAGCAACGACAAAAACATCAACTGCAAGGTTGTTGCTGTTTGCGATGTTTACGCCAAACGTCGAAACGCAGCGGCTCAGAAAGCCGCTGCGCAAGGATTTGAGTTCTACCGAGATTTATTGGACCGTGCCGATATCAATGCGGTCATCATTGCCACGCCCGACCATTGGCACGCGCCGATGGCCCTCGATGCGATCAACGCAGGGAAAGACGTTTACCTTGAGAAACCGATGACCCATACCGTCGATGAAGCGCGCCAAGTTCACGAAGCCGTACTTCGCACGGGTGCGGTACTCCAGGTCGGGAGTCAGACCACTTCCAGCGACCAGTGGTGGAAAGCCCGTGAGGTCGTCGCAAAAGGGATGCTCGGCAAGATGCTCATGTCCCAGGGGTCGTATCACCGCAATTCCAAGGAGGGTGAGTGGAATTACAGCATCGATCCAGGGGCAGGCCCTGATGGGAAAGGCGATGATTTCATCAACTGGAAAGAATGGCTCGGACCTGCGCCCGCACGGGAGTGGGACCCCGAACGGTTCTTCCGATTCCGCAAGTTCTGGGACTATTCCGGTGGCATCGCCACAGACCTCTTCTATCATGTGATCGCCCCCCTCAATCTTGTTTGGGGGGAGGGCGAATTTCCGTACCGGGTTGTGGGAACCGGTGGAATCTGGTGTTTCCATGACAGGGAAGTACCCGATACCTTCATGCTCTGTGCCGATTATCCCACCGGGCATTCTGTAGTCCTTTCATCCTCCATGGCCAACGACACCCACATTCCGGGCTTGATTCGCGGGCACGAGGCCACTCTGATTATGGTAGAACATGGAGAGTTTGAGGGAAGCACGCCGTATATCACGGTGGAGGCTCAGCGCGCTTTCCGTGAGGATTTCACCAACAAGTGGGGCCGGGACAAAATCGTCATCAAGACCGAGCCGGAAAAAAGGGATGACCACATGGTCAACTGGCTGCGTTGCATTCGGACAAGAGAGAAACCTGTTCTGCACTCCGAATTGGGGTACAAGGCTATGGCGGCGATCGGGATGTCCGTTCAGTCATTCCGCGAAGGTAAGGTTCTCTATTTCGATTCGGAAAAACAGAAAGTCGTTACCGAGCCGCCGAAAATCAGGGCGTGAGAGGTTGAGAATCGCTCTGCTTGCATCACTGGGGGCGCATGTCCATGCGCCCCTTTTGATTGGTATCTTTACTATTCCAGCGCCGGATCATCGAACAGGGTTCTTTCCATGCTGGGCAGACTGGGCGGTTTGCGAAGTTCCGGGGGAACGGGGGGCAACTCATCGGCCGAGAAACATGGTCCTTCGCATACAGCCTCCAGAAGGTCGGCTTGTTCGGGATATCCCGCCACGGTTGCCTCCAATACCCACAGCAGTTCCAGCAATTCCGTTGTAAACTCGCCGGTCCAGCATTCGGGGCGGATATCGTCCAATGGGGAGGATTTCCTGCCCGCGCCCCTTTTCATACGGTACTTGAGCCATGACTGCACGACCTTGAGGCCGGAAACCTCAAATTCGT
Organism: Candidatus Omnitrophota bacterium; assembly: GCA_029570205.1. Taxonomy (GTDB): domain Bacteria; phylum Hinthialibacterota; class Hinthialibacteria; order Hinthialibacterales; family JAKPRU01; genus JAKPRU01. The sequence goes on from JAKQSI010000042.1 coordinate 21,845, forward strand.
AAACCTCAGGCGCGACCGGGCGAAACTCGCCGTCGCCCACATGCAGCGTTCGTGTGGATTCTTCATACTGAAACGATTCGGGATACCCATCCGGTTTGCCCGGCACGGCTTTCACACATCGTGCCTTCCCCCTGGGAATCTGTCCGGGATTCTTTCCTTTGGGGATGAATCGTTCGCCGTATGTGTGCAGCCAGAGCAATCGTTTTCCCGCCCGACAAATCTTTGTAAACAATCCGGCATCTTTGGTGATTGGGACTCGCACTTCGCGCGTCCCCAGTTCATCTGCATAGCGTGACGTAAACGCCGGTTGCGCCAACACACCGTAAATGTATGCCAGAAAATCTTCCGGTGTCACTTTTCGGTTATATGTTCCCGTAAGCAAGTCAAGCAGGCCAGGCAGGATATTTGGCTCCGTTGCATTGGAGCTGCGGTAAAGGGGCAAAATATCCTTTCCACCACGCCCCGCAAAATAGTGGCGGTCGAGAACATGGGATGAACACATAATGGCCGCTCCGGCTCCCAGCTCAAGAACGACTGAACCGGCCAGGAATACCTGTCTTGGTCCACGGCAATACCATAGAGCCGGGCGCAGATAATCGCCCAAACGATTGTCTGCCAGAATCCACTGTCGGTCGAGACTGCGATACGCATAGCGAACGATAGGAGGTTCCGGAGCGCTCCGAGGCAATGCTTCCAGGGATTTCTCCCGATTGCCGTTGGGAGGCGTTTGGGGACACGGTGACACGATCTTTCGGTCTCGCGTTTCGTGAAATGCCTCTGCCCTGTCTTTGGAGCAGAGAAGCATTCGCCAACGTTTTTTCAGTGTTTCCCGATCGGGACAGATCGGCCATGTGCGCTTGAATTCGCATCCCGAATGCTGCCACGGCATCAGGTCTGTCAACAGCGGCCAGTTGAAATATTGGCCCGTTCCGCCGGGTCGGAAGGAGGCTTGCCATTCATTGGAGCAATCTTGCCACGGCAGATCCATAAATGATTGTATCGAGTCCAGTCTTTTGAGTTTCTCGCTTCTTATGCCGTCAATCCGAATATAATGGACCTTCGCGGGTCGGTTCTTTTTGATCTTGCCGTAGCGAACGGTAACCGCGATGGCTACTGGGGTTCGAATGGCGAAAATATTTTCGCTCTTGCGTGTGCCGCGTCCCTCCCCACCCAGGTCCAGAATCCAGACCTCATCACACACTCGCCGGATATGCTCCCTCATTCCGCAAAAGGCGTCGCCATCAAGGTAACTGGATGCGCTGATGAAACTCACAACCCCCGGCCCGATGCCGGTGGTTTGCTCGAACACTTTCCAGAGCGCCCAGCGCCAGAAATACACATAGAGGTTGTAGAGATTCTTAACATGGACTCCATATCCGGCGGCAACGGCGGGGTTGAGAAAATCGTTGAAAATCGCCGTGTCCCCTTGCCGGTTATTGCCCCAGCGAACCCATCCGCCGGTGCGGGCCTTGTTGTCGTCGCCCGCTGCTTCATGACGGTCGTAGGGTGGATTCCCCAGGCACACGAGGACCGGGACCTCCCGTTTCACCTTGAGCGCTTTGGCGTGCTGCTCGGCGATGGGCTGGAGAATGAACGGCAAGTACGGCGGTTCCGCATCGGGGCTTTCAAGGGTATCGGTCAGGTAGATATGAGTCCCGTCCTTGGGTAGTTCGGCGCCGCGATCACGCAGGGCACGGCTGACCCGCAACTCGGTCACCGCGTAAGGGCCGACCATCAGTTCAAAACCATACAGGTTGGCAACAAGAACGCCAGCTTGGCCCGATACGGCTCCAGCGCCCTGCTCGGCCTCGATTCGGTTCAGCGCGTGTTCGATGACACCCAACAGATAGGTCCCCGTACCGGAGGCGGGATCAAGCGTCACAACGCCGGGATCGGCAAATCCCAGAGGTTTATCAAGATGATTAACAAGCAGATCATCGATCAGCCGAACTTGGGCGCGCACAACCTCAATGGGGGTGTAATAGGCCCCCACGTCCTTGCGCAGCTTTGGGTCGTAGACGGCGAGAAAATCTTCGTAAAAATAAAGCCAGGGATTTTCGCGACCGGCGAGTGTTGCGGACGGCACAACGGCGATGACGCGCAAGAGCAGATCCAGTGAGGCCGCCATTTCCACACGCGCATCACGATCCGTCAGCACTTGGAGCGCACGGGAAAGAAGGTTGTGTTGTGCGGCGAGGGCCTTTTCCGCGCTCTCAAGTGTGAGCGGGTCGGCTCCTTCACTGCGCCCCAAGAGCAGGGCGAACGTAACGGTTTGGGCGTAGGCGTCCGCGAATTGCTCATCCGAGGCATCCGGGAACAGCAACTGTCGCCAGTCCCTGGCAAGGTAGTGCAAAGGCGAGTCAGGCCGCTTCAGTGCGTCAGTTACATCCTCACGCAGCATTCGGCAAAGCGGAGCCAGAAGATCGGCAAATCCCTTGAGATCGAGTCTTCCCTGACTGTCGGTGGGGATGATGGGCTGCCAGGAGAAAAAGTCGCGCAGGAGGCGTTCGATAGCAACCGCATCCTCCGTGGCAATGGCCTTCTCCCCCTCCGCTGTGATATCTCCGGAAAGCCGGGCGATCTTTCCCACAAGTTCCCCGCTCCGGTAAAGCGCCCATTCGTTCCCATCTGTGTAAAGGATATTGGGAATACCCGAAAAACGCTTCCATTGTTCCCGGTTGTGACCCTGGAAACGTGCTGTGTTCGCGCCGACACCGGGGGCTTTCAGTTCCACATAACCTGCAAGCAGTCCGTTTAGATGAACAGCATAATCAGGTCGGCCCAGGCGACCGGGCAGCGCGCTTTCACCTGTGCAGACCACATCCCAGCCGAAAGCACAGGCAACGTCAGAGAGGAGATGCTCGAATGGTCCTCGCAACTGATCTTCCGGCTCACCGGCGGTCAGCTGCGACATCTTTGCGGCCACACTCTCCGCAAAGTCCCTCAACGCCGTCAGGATGGCATGTTCCGGCATTCGACTTGCACTCCCTTGTGAAACCCGAAATCGTCGGAATTCAAGTGCGGGCTATTTTATCGGATTTGTTCGTTGATCACTACCGAAACGGAAGGTCTTCAGATGCTCATCTTCATGCACGTGCAAGTGCAATCTTTCCAAATGGGCCGCAACACGGCGCCGGTTTTCCCTGAATCTCACCCGAAGGAGATACCACAACATGAGCATCTCTTCGTGTGACCGGTCGATGCGGCGAAAAAATAATAATTATTCCGGACCACCACGGTATACAGGGTCGTCGTAGTTGACCTTGTGCAGGTGATGCAAAAACATCGCAACCTCAAAAGCATAAGCGTCCCGCTTCTCCAACGCTGCAACAATGAGGCGATGTTTTTCGAGGGTAATTTCGGTCGCCGGGACAGTGGAAGAATAGGTCAACATGGATTTGAAAAAGGGATCCAATAGTTCCCAGAACCATATTGCCAATTTGTTGCCCGACATTCGAACGAGTCGCTCATGAAACTTGCGATTCAGTTGGAACCAGAGCGCCTGATCATTTCCCCAATTGAGCATTTTTTCGTAAGTCCGGCGCAAATCAACTACGTCTTCATAGGTAGCTCGTCTGAATATCTCCGGCGCCAGACCGATCTCCAACGCGCTCCGGAAACTTCCCATGTGGGCAAACACGTCCTGGGAAACATTATTGTCGGTCAGCAGGCGGATGAAATCCAGCAATGTAAACGAGCGCTGCAAACGCATCCCCCGTTTCCGTCGGCTGTCGATGATCCCCATTGCCCGCAGGCGCGTCAGCGCCTCACGAACGCTGGTCCGACTGATCCCGGTCTGCTGAACGATGAAATCCTCCGACGGCAAAGGATCCCCAATGGCAATATGCTGATCTCGAATATACTCGCCGATCCACTCGAAAATTCCGTCCGTCGTCGAACCTTTGTTGTTTGTCCTTTTTGGTCGCGTGGTTTTCATTCTCGTGGGAACCCCCAATCCTGTTATGTATCCACATTTTTCTGCTTTCCTCCGAATCCCGGAGAAAAACAGAATATCCCCTCTTGACTTTTTCACCTTCGACTGAATCTAAAGTTTCTCAAGCAATACGGCAAGTGTCAACTGGTGTCGGCGAAAAACAGGGCATTTTCATGTTGACATGTGGGATATGACGGAGTAAGATTCTTTTGGTTCCACAGCCGGGCTTGCTTTCCGGGTGATCGGGGTCTGTATTTTCTCTTGTTTTTGTGTCCTTCCTGGGTTTCCCTGTCGGAGAAAACTTTTCTTTGACCGGATAGCTGCCGCTATCACTCATTCGGAGGAGACACATGAGACGCTCAGCCTTCACTTTGATTGAACTTCTGATCGTCGTGGCCATCATCGGGATTCTGGCCGCCATCGCGGTCCCGAATTTCCTCAACGCTCGGGCGAAAGCGAAAATCGCGCGCGTTTGGGGTGACTTTGACGCCCTAAAAATCGCATTGGAGACTTTCGCGCTCGACAACAACGGACGGTATCCCAACACCAACGGCACCGCCAATGATGACTACTACCCAATGAGGCGGCTGACGAGTCCCATCGCCTATATTCCCGCCTTGCCCCAAAAAGATCCGTTCGTTCCACGGGACACCGGCGATGGGATGCCTGGCGGGACCCGTGACTACTGGTGGAATCCCTATTGGTTGGTCACATTTCCGGAAACAACCCTGTACATTGTGGAGGCTGGCCCATTACGTTGGCAGATCGCCAGTGTAGGACCGGATCAATTCTTTGACTGTTCGCCCTTCGTTAAGCCGGAAGTTCGACACTCGGCTTGTTGGCTTCCCTACCACCCCACTAACGGTGTAAATAGTTGGGGCGAGATATACATGACCGGTCCAGGCGGTGTCTCTTCCGACACTGTGAACATCAGCGCACGGCCCAGCCGTTGACCGCAAAAAGATATGCCTTGGTGTGATAGCATTTAACCTGAAACGAACCCTGGCCGACCTCGCGGATCGGCTGCCGGAATTGGTGGAAGGGTTTCGCGCGTGCTGGGCGGCGTAACCGTCGCGGAGAATCTGGCGGAGAGTTTTGAGGTGGTGTGGGCGCATCCGCACGGCCATGTCGGAATACGTTCGCACCGATTCTGTTTGACGACGAGGAGGCGGCAACGGCTCAAGCGGCGGGCGTTTCCATTGATGTATTTGCGAAGCGTTCTCCAATGCGCCCGGCAACGACACACTGAATTCTGCTATATGCCTAATAATGACAGGTAGTTACACGTTTGTTGTTAAAGGAAGTTCGGGATAGAACAAAGTCAGGGGCACGGTGCGCCGTGCCCCCATCTTTCACTCTCTTACAAAGGAATCCTTCCTCACATCATGCCGGGCATTCCGCCGCCGTGGGGTCCGTGCGCATGAGCAGGCGGTTCCTTTTTGGGAATCTCCGTGACAACCGCCTCAGTGGTCAGCAAAAGTCCGGCGATGCTGACCGCATTCAGCAGCGCTGTGCGGGTCACCATGGTCGGATCAATCACACCGGCCTTCACTAAGTCTTCGATTTGACCGGTGAGCGCGTTGTATCCCATGTTGCCTTTGGCTTTCTTGATCTGCTCCACAATCATGCCGCCACGTTCGCCTGCATTTGTTGCAATGATCTCGGCCGGTTGCTGAATCGCAGAGGCAAGAATTTCCGCTCCCAGTTTTTCATCGCCGGGCAAGTCCAGTTCGTCCAGTTGTTTGAGGCACCGCAGAAGCGCGACTCCACCGCCCGGAACGATGCCTTCCAGCACAGCGGCACGGGTTGCATGAAGCGCGTCCTCCACACGGGCCTTTTTCTCTTTCATCTCGGATTCCGTGGCCGCGCCCACATTGATCACGGCAATCCCGCCAGACATTTTGGCAAGTCGCTCCTGGTATTTCTCACGGTCGTAGTCGGATGTCGTTTCCAGAATCATCGTGCGAAGCTGATCCACACGCGCCTTAATCGCAGCGGTTTTTCCGCCACCCTCGATCAGCGTGGTGGAATCGGAATCGACAATTACCCGTTTGGCCGTGCCCAAATCGCGAAGGGTAATTCCTTCCAGGCGCAACCCGAGATCCTCCGAGACCACCTGCCCGCCGGTGAGAATGGCGATGTCCTGAAGCATGGCTTTGCGCCGATCTCCGAATCCCGGCGCTTTCACCGCACAGCAGGGCAGCACGCCGCGAATTCGGTTGACTACCAGGGCAGCCAGGGCTTCTCCTTCGACATCCTCTGCTATCACCAGCAGCGGCTTGCCGGATTGCGCAACCCGCTCCAACAGGGGAAGAAAATCGTTCAAATTAGAGATCTTCTTCTCGTGCAGCAGGATCAGGCAATCTTCCAGGATTGCCTGCATGGTCTCACTCTCCGTAACAAAATATGGGGACAGATACCCCTTGTCGAACTGCATCCCTTCAACCACCTCAAGAGTCGTTTCGACGGTCTTTCCGTCTTCGACCGTAATCACACCGTCCTGCCCGACTTTCTCCATGGCATCCGCGATCAATGACCCGATTTCGGGATCGTTGTTGGATGAAATCGAGGCGACATTCGCAATCTCTTCACGGTCCTTGACCCGTTTCGAGAGCTTATTCAACGCCTCGGCAACTGTCTGCGCCGCCTTGTCCAGGCCGCGTTTGATCGCCATGGCGTCGTGTCCGGCAGACAGCATTTTCAGGCCGGATCGGAAAATCTCTTCCGCGATCACCGTGGCGGTTGTGGTTCCATCCCCGGCGATATCGCTCGTCTTGGAGGCCACCTCTTTCACCAGTCGAGCGCCCATATTTTCAATCGGCTTCTCCAGCTCGATTTCCTTGGCGACGGTCACTCCGTCCTTGGTGATCGTGGGGGTCCCGGATGACTTGCTCAGGGCCACGTTTCTCCCTTTCGGCCCCAATGTGGCTTTCACCGCTCGGGCGAGCTTCTCCACACCGATCATCAACTGCTTGCGCGCTTCCGCTTCAAAGGTCAACTGCTTCGCTGCCATAGTTCATCTCTCCGTTCTATTCCGTATGATTGAATCTATGTTGTTACACTCTTGCGAGCGTTTGATTCCCCGGTACAACTCAAATCACTTCCAGGTCCTTACTTGGAAGCCAGCCGGTGAAACCATTTGGGAGACGAATTTGAACCCAATCCGGACGTCTCGATTCGACTTTCACTGCTGTGCCTTCATGCAAAGAAAATGCCGCTGAATAATTCTCCCCCGGTCCGGTCCGCACCTCGCTCACAGCCGCGAGAATGATGGCACGATTTCGGCTTTCATTTTGGTAAATCTTGATTCCCGCGCTCAGAACACCGAACAACAAGAGGATCAACAAGGTCACGCGGAGCCACCCCGTCCGGCGCGTGATCCCGCTGTCGGGGTGAATAATCCTCCAAGCATACAAGATTGCGGTCATCCATAAAAGCAAGGCCACGCCCAGAAGGTTCTCCCGCAGGTTCAACAGGCAATTCAACCGGATAACGAACCCCATTGTGCCCCCATACTGAACCGGCTTCAGTTCCTCGTCCACCATCAGATTCCGAACAAATTCCAGATTATGACGAATATCTCGGTTGCGCGGCAAATACTCCAAAGCGCGCTCGTATTCCAGGATGGCCGGTCCGAGCTCACCTTGCCGAAAGTGCGCATTGGCCAGATTGTAATGGAGATACCCGTTCCGAATGCCCATATCCAGCAGGAATTGGTATCCGGCCTCCGCTTGGGCCAGTTGCCCCTGTTCGTACAGGGAATTAGCCAGGCGGAATATCGCGCCCCGGTTTCCGCTGCAGCTGTCGTATATTTGCGGCAAATCCACAGCCGCGCCCGCCGGAACGGGAACAAGCGCAATCGCTGCGAACAGGCAGATCGAGAGACGCTTTATCATGCCGTTTCCCCTTTGATCGCCATTAGTTTTCCAAGAAGGTTCTCGGTGCGCTGAAGGTCGGAACGAAGGTTGGAATTCATCGCGCCGCCGAACCGACACGCCTCGAAATCCTCCAGGGTAGTTATTAACTCCTGAACGTATTCATCGGGAACACCTTTTTGTTGCATCTGTCTGCCCAAGTCACGGACAGTCATTCCGGCAGCGGGAAGATTCCAGCGATTGCCGACATAATCCACCAGGGCCTTCGTGAGCGCGGCGTAGGCCTTGTCCCCGTTGCCGCCGGCGACCGCTTTTCGCGCTTCGGACAGCATCCGCCGGGCCATTTTGGGAGCCTTCCGGTTTCGCGCATAATCCGGGTCCGTTTCCAGCCGACGCCGATGTCGTGCCCAGACCGCCGCTCCAGCCGGCATCCCCAACGGGAGCAAACACATCAACACAAAGATCGGCTGTCGGTACAGGTCCAGACGAACGTCTATTGCCCCCGGAACGCCCACGGCTATGTGACGAAAATCCTCCCCGGTAAGAATGATCTCCCGTTTCGCTCCGGCCCCCGCCCCCAGCAGAATCCGGTCGCTTTGGCCTTCGCCTCGCGCGGAAATCTGTAAGTGTATCGGTTCCGTGGCTAACGTATGGTATTCATTGTCGTTCGGATTGAAAAAAGCAAAACGAATCGGGCCGATTTCCGTACTGGATGTCGATTTCGGAACCAGTACATACTCATAAGCGATCCGCCCGGCAACGCCATCCTCCAGTACCGAGATATCCTCATTCTTTGTATTGTCATATTGCTCGAACGGAGTGAGGTCCGGCAAAGTCGGCGGCGGACAATTCTTAATGTTTCCTTTTCCGCTGAGTTCCACGCGAAGAGTAAACGCATCTCCCTCACGCAATTCCCGCTTGTTGACCGTAGCCGTAAGGTTAAACTCTCCAACCGCGCCGTCGAAAATGTCCGGACGCCCTTCGGGGGGAAACGGGATTACCTCCAGGTTGAACGGCTGCGACGTAACATTCACCGTCTGTGTCGGACCGAGTTGGAAAACCCCGAAGCCCATCCCGCCCACCGTTACCGATATGGCTGCCGGATCCACGTTCAGCGCTCCCGTAGAAAGCGGAAACACTACGTAATGTTTCAGCAGCACAACCCCGACGGCTCGACCCCCAATGTTCCGGCTCTCAATCGGATATTGTGTAATGGGTAATTCTTCCACCACACACCGCTTGAACAGGCTTGTCGTAAGGTTCCCGAAATCTTCGATCTGGCGGACCTCGCTCATTTTCTGCGGGGGAACAAGAAGGAAATACCGAATGACCACCGCCTCCCCCACGTAGGCTCTCGTTTTCGACGGCTGCGCTACCAGCTGAATCACCCCCGATGAAACGCCCTGCGGCACGCCTCCCGGCGGTTGGCCCGACGGCGGACCCGGCATCGGAGCGCCCGCCGGTACAACCGTTAAGGAAACCGCATTTCCTACGGCGCTTTCTCCCCCCTGTTCTACCCGAATACCTTCAATTGTAAAACTTCCCTCACGTTGCGGAACCACAATACAATTTAAGGTCCGCCTGTATTCGGCGCTCATCCTCCCATTGACAATTTGAAAACTCTGCGACATTCCGCCGCCTCCCATCAAATGAAAACTCAGACCATCTACCGGCGGGACCTGCGGAACCGGCGGATTTCCCTTGTCGGAAACAATCTCGATGCTCATCCCGACTTGTTCCCCAACGTGCGCCGCCGCCTTTTCCAATGTCACACTAACAGAACACGTACCCATCGCCCTTCCCGCCGCGATCACGAACAGGAAGGCCGCCCAGACCAGCCGACACACATGCCGTCCACCCTTTCTCATGGTCTACCAATCTTTCTCTACTGTGTACGACCCGCCGCTTGGCCGGCGCAACATCTCCCGGCGTTGTTCCGCCTCATCCTCCTGAAGACGGTCCAATAGCCGTTCCGCATCCTCACGCGATAGTTGAACCTCCTTCTGCGGCTGATCGGGATTCTCGTTTTCCACTTCTTCCCCGGATTCGCTCTGCTCAGGCTGTTTCTTTTCTTTGTCCTGTTCTTTTTCGCCTTGCTGTTGTTCCTGGTTCTCTTGCCCCTGCTCTTGCTTCTGTTCCTGTTGTTGCGATTGCTGCTGTTGCTGATCCTGCGACCGTTGTTGGTTTTTCATCTTGTCCAGCTGCTCTTTTAACTTCTTTCGAGCAATCTCCAGGTTGTACTTGGCGTCTTCATCTTTATTATTCAATTTCAGCGACCGCACGTATGCCTCAATGGCCCCGGCATAGTCCTCCTGTTCAAACGAAGCATTACCGATGTTGTAATGGGCCTTTGCCTCCAGGAGGACGTCATTGGACCCGAAAACACGGCTGTACTCTTCTATAGCTTTCTGGTAATCTCCCTGCTTATACCAGCTATTGCCGATATTAAAATGCAGTTCGCGAGATTCGGGATCGAACACGGCAGCCGCATCCGCATAGATTCCCAATGCTTTCTCATACTCCCCGGCGGCGAATTGGCGATTGCCTTCCTCCACACGCTCACGGTACGGGTTCATCCACCCGGCAAAGAACATCACCGCAACACACAGTGTAAAGCATGGAACAACTCGACGATGTATGAATAGCTCGGAATTCATCATCCTGCCTTCTCCTCCTGCACGATAATCCGCTTTCGATCCGATAGGATCGTCTCCAGCAGCAACAGGACAAACGCCGGTAAAAGAAACCACTGAAAGCGGTCTTCATATTGGACAGTCAGCAGCGAACGCTGGGCCTTCTCTGCCCGATTCTGCTCAATATCTTCATAGATTTTATTCAGTTCAAACTCATCGGCGCTGGCGTGATAGTACTTCCCGCCCGTCTCGGTAGCGATTTTCAGGAGCATTCCTTCATCCAGTCTCGATTGAACCAACTCCCCGTTTTTCTGCTTTTTCCATTCTACCAGCTGTCCCTTTTCATCCCGGATCGGAATCGGCACCCCTGACAGCGAACCGATTCCAATGGTATAAATCTGTATCCCTTCCGCGGCGGCTTTCTCAACCGCGGCCATCGGATCGCCGGTTGTCTGTTCACCGTCGGTTAAAAGAATAAGAACCTTATATTGTCGTTCGGTCTCTACAAATTTGTTCCGGGCCAGATCAATCGCGCGGTCCAGGGAGGTTCCCGGTACAGGAACGCTTCCGACATCTACCTCGGATAAAAACATCTTCGCCGCGGTGTAGTCGGACGTAAGAGGACATTGGACAAATGCCTCGCCTGCAAATACAATCAATCCGACGCGATCCCCCTGAAGCCGGTCAATGAGACGTTCGAGCTCATGTTTGGCGCGTGCCATCCGATTGGGTGTGATATCCTCGGCCAGCATCGAGGCCGAGGTATCCAGCGCAATGATGATATCCCGCCCCTTACTCACCAACGTCGTCTCTTTCATACCCCATTGTGGACGTGCCATCGCCAGGATCAGAAACAAGACCGCAAAGAACACCATCGCCAGCTTCGCCCGCTGTTTTCCCCGGCTGACATGCACGGTTAATCGTTCCAGCAGATCGATATTTCCAATCTGTTCCAATGCTTTCCGACGCCGGAGCCACGACCAGCGAAGAAAGAAAAACAGCGGAATCAGCAAAAGCAAACCGTTTAACACAAACTCAGTTCCGAACACCATCGCAAACTGTTACCTCAGGGCAATTTCCGGAATCGTGTATTTGTCAATACGATCTCTATAATCAATAAAATCAGGGCGGGAACGGCAAAATAGAGAAATAGTTCTTCAAACCTTCTGTGTCCTCGGGACTGGACCGTCGTTTTCTCCAGGGAGTCGATTTCTTGAAATATCTTTTGAAACGAAGCCCGGTCCGTTGCCCGGTAATACTTTCCCCCGGTCGTCTCTGCAATTCGCCGTAACACCTCCTCATCCATCGACACCTGCTGGGGAATATGCGTGATCTCCCCCATCACCTCCCGCCGTATGTAGCCCGTCCCGTAGCCGCCGATCCCAATGGTGTACACTTTCACCCCGACTGCTTTTGCCAGCTCCGCCGCCGTAATCGGGTCGATTTCGCCGGCGTTGTTCTCGCCGTCGGAAAGAAGAATGATCACCTTGCTCTTGGCTTCCGATCCGCGAAAGCGATTCACACAATTCGCCAGCGCCATCCCAATAGCCGTTCGATTGGGGTCCACCATATTGATATGCACTTGGTCAAGGAAATTCTTCAGGATTCCATAGTCGACCGTCAGCGGACATTGTGTATAGGCTTGCGCGGCGTAAACCAGCATCCCGATCCGGTCCGTTGTTCTGCCCTCTATGAAATCCCGAACAACCTCTTTGGTCACTTCGAGACGTGTCCGGTTCCCCTTCGCATCTAGGTCAATAATCTCCATACTGCCTGAAACATCAATCGCCAATACAATATCTACTCCCTCGGTCTTTACGTCCTGCAAAACGATCTCCGCCTGCGGTCGAGCCAGGGCAAGGATCAAAAGCGCAAGGATGAGCAGGCGGACAGAATAGAGCCACCGGCGAATCCTGTGCGAGAACGGCTCAACCGGTCTGCCTGCAACACCGAACGCCTCCTTGATTCTCCGCACATCCGAATAGATCATCGGGCCCGAAGCGGTCCGTCCGTGACGCATTCGCCACCACAGAACAGGCAGAATCAATAACAACAACAGGTACAGCGGATAAGCGAATCTCATGATCCATCCCCCCGTGGGTTCGTCGCCGCTGCTTCATCGACCGCCGGCTCTTGAGGAGACGTCTCGACGCTTGGCACAATCTCCCGACTCATCTCCACTGCGTGAACCGCTAACTCGATCAAACGAATTGCCTTGTCCGCATCCGGTTCCTGTCGCGCAAATTTCATTAAATCGCAGCTGGAAAAGATGTCTTTGAAATGTTCTTGTGTCGCCGGCGAAATCCCCTGCTCGCGAAGCTTCGTCAGGATTTCCTCCGTGGTCATGTCCATGGCCGCGATGCTCCAGCGTCCGTGGATGTACACCCGAAGAATGTCCGATAGACGTGTAGAGAACTCCTTATATTGCTTATTAGCCAACAGTTCCCGCTTCTCACGCAGCGCCTGAAGGGCCATCAGCGCGCGCTCATGCGGCGGCAATGGCGGTTCCAGCGCCACCTCCACCTCATCCTTTCTCCGCAGGAAAAAGAACCAGATTATCCCCGCCGTTACAAGCAGAACTGCCGCCGCGATCCCTAACACCAGCGGCCACCGACTTCGCCCGACCACAGTGACAGGCGGCTTGATGTCCCGGATCGTTAGATTCTCTGATTCCTCGGATGTCAACTCCCGTACATGAATATCGATAGCGTCCGTCTTTACTTCGCCCATCTCCCCGGACTGTGTCCGGAATTTCACAGTGATGGGCGGAAACGTATAGTCCCCCGTGAAATAGGTGGAGAGTACATAGACATCGCTCCGGACCATTCGGCTCCCATGCCGCTCCGGGGTACCGATTCGTACATCTTTGATCTCGAATTGCCCGAGTTCCATGCCCGGAGTCGATGCCTCGATGGTAACGGACGGATCGTACGTGATCTTTACTGTGCAAAGAATGTCGTCCCCGATCGTGATCTCGTTCTTGTCTACCGTTGTCTCGATACTCGGATAGAGTTCAGCCGGGATGGCCGCCCGCACGAACATCGCGAGGCCGACGCATAGCCCCAGCAAAACCGGGCTCTGCAACAGCGGAAGTCGGACACGGAAGGAAAAACGTCTGAATGTCAATGTTCTCATTGCTGGACCACAGTGGCCTCCGGGGTTGGGACCGGCGTCGGAAATCGATCCGAATAAATAATTACTTTTTGCTCCTCGAGCATTGTTTTCATCAGTTGCCGCATCTGTTCCTCTTCCTTCATTCGGCGAAGCGCGAGTTCCACCTGCTTTCGCACCTCGTCTAACGGTTTGTAACGTTCCGGGGTCTTGCCGGTTACAGCGAAAATATGTACACCTTTTGCCGAACGGATCGGACCGGTTGCGTCACCTGTCTCCAGGGCGCTTACCGCCCTCGCAATCTCCGGCTCGTTGCCGATCTGGGGGATGATCGAGCTCCCCTCGCGCAAGCTCCCCAGTTCCCCGCCTTTCTCTCGCGTCGAGGCATCCATGGAACATTCTTTCGCGAGATCGCTGAATTGTTCCCCCGCCTCGATGCGTTTCAGAATGTCCGCCGCCTGGTCTTCTGCCGAAAGCTGGATATGCGCAACCTGAATGGTGGCCGGGTCCTTGTACTCATCCCGATGGGCTTCGTAATACAGATTGTAATCGCTCTCATCCAGCTTCACCCGGCTCGATATTTCTTCCTCATACACTTTTTGAATAATGAGCTGGCGCCCTATCTCGCGGAGTTGTTTCTGAACGTCCGGATTCCTTTCATACCCCTTTCTCGCCCCCATATCATACAGAAGTTCACGCAGAACAAATTGCTCAAGAAGTTCCCGTTTCTTTGCAGGGTCGTCATACTGAGACCGGATCGGCGGCGGCATTTTATCCAGTTCCCGGTCGAGCTCGCTCATCGTAATGGTTCTGTCGCCGATTGTGGCGACAACAGGCCCGGTTGGCGATGTATCATCGCGGTCGGCATTAACATCCGCGAGTGACCGCATTTGACGCGTTGCATCGGAGCCGCGATTCAGGTTCTCGAGACATGTAACGATATGCCGCTGCGCATCCTTCACGATCTCGGCTTGGGGATACAGTTCCTTTACACGAATGAATGTGGCCAGCGCCGATTCATAATCGCCTAGTTTGTCCTCGTAAATGGATCCGATCTTGTACAAGATATTGGCTCTGGCGCCGGGCGGAATGTCCGCGGCGTCAAGGTAAGACCTGTATGTGTCTATCGCCGCCTGGTACAATTCCTGCTGTTCCAGAACCGCCGCTAATTGTCGCAGCTGTTCCGATGCGACCTTCGGGGTACTGTCCGGAATGAAAAAAAGCAATAAAGACAGATTTACAATCAACAGTACGATGACTGCCGTTTGAAACAATACGCCTTTCATGACTGCATACCTCAATCCGTCCTGCCTATAAACGACTGGCGCGCTTATTGAAAAATTGGACCAGTGGGTCGATATACGGCTGATCGGTTCTCACCGGAATATGATCGACCTGTAGACGGCGAAAACTCCGCTGCAAATCATTTTGCATGGAGGCGTTCCGCTCGGCAAAACGACGGCGAAGATCCCAGTCATACGTGTCGATCAGTACAACCTCGCCTGTCTCGGCATCCTGTAACTCGAGGAATCCGACTGGCGGCAATTCAAGTTCCCGCGGATCGGTAATTCCAATTGTAATCAAATCGTGTTTCTGGTTAATAATCCGCAGCGGGTCCTCATAATCGGAGCCCAGGAAGTCGGATATAACAAATACCACAGACCTGCGATGGAGTACCCGTCCAAGAAATTCCAGCGCCATCCGAAGATCCGTTCCGCTTCCTTCGGGGCGGGCATAGAGCAATTCACGGATCAACCGGAGAACATGCTTCTTTCCTTTTTTGGGAGGAATAAACTTCTCGATCCGATTGGTAAACTCGATCAGGCCGACACAGTCATTGTTCTTAATCGCGGAAAAGGCCAGGACCGCAGACAGTTCAACCCCGAGATCCGCTTTCATCTGCTCGGCGGTCCCGAATGCTCCGGAGGACGACACATCTACCGCCAGCATAACCGTGAGCTCGCGTTCTTCCCGAAAGCGTTTCACAAACGGGTGTCCCATGCGGGCCGTGACATTCCAGTCGATAGACCGAACGTCATCGCCCAACTGGTACTCGCGGACTTCCTCAAACTCCATCCCACGCCCTTTGAAAACGGAATGGTACTCGCCCGCCAGAACATCGTTGACGAGACGATTGGTTCGGATCTCGATTCGTCGAATCTTCTTGATTAAATCACGCGGTATCATGTTTCTCTGTAAGCCGTTCCCTGAGCGCCCGAATCTCCTGTTGTTGGCGCCGGATTGCCTGCCCAGCCTCCGTAAGACGGGCTTCCGCCTGGCGCAGCTGCCAGGTCAGTTCCTGTATTGTTTTATCTTTTCCGCGCATCTCGCGTTTCAGCGCAAAAGTGGATTTGAATACCTCATCGAAAATAGCATTTCGTTCGTCTTTGTAACGTTCCCGGATGATCTTCTCTGCTTCGGGATATCGTTCTCGTTCGACCATGTTCGAGTTGTCGTCCCATCGCCGATATTCGCCGGTAATCTTCGCTATGTGGAGAAAATCATATTTCCGCGACAGCCGGATCAAAAAATCCCAGTCTTCAAAAACTGCTAATGTCTCATCGAACAGCCCGACATCCTCCAAACAGTCACGGCGAATCAAAAGGCAGTTTACCGGAATGTAATTGCCGAGGAGAAAATTATTCCGCTCAAAATCGAACGAGTAGGTTAAATGTTCGAGTACTCGTTTCCATTCGCCGGTTTCAGGGACCCGTTCGAACGTTACATTCTTGACATCGGAATAGACAACGGGAAGGTTGCGCTCCAGGGCGACCGGGACAAGGGTCTCCAGGAAGTTCTCGTAGACAATATCATCATCGTCCAGGAATCCGATGTACCGGCCTCGCGCTCCTGTAATTCCGGTGTTGAGGGCGGCGGTGCGACCGCGATTTGTCTCATGGCAGAGGTAGCGACAGGCAAGACGACCTGCGAGGGAGTCGAGGATGCTCCGGACATCGACGCCGGCATCGTTGACCACAACGGCCTCCAGATCCCGGTAGGTCTGCCGCGCCAGACTGTCGAGGCAAACCGCGAGTCTTTCGGGCCGGTTGTAGGTACGGACAATTATCGAGACAAGTGGATCCGACATCGGAACACCTCACGGCACTTCGATATGATCGAAAATTCGCTGCACGATCTGTTCCGAGGCGACCTCTTCGGCTTCCGCTTCGTAGGAGGGAATCAGGCGATGCCGCAGCACGTTCATTCCCACAGACTTGACATCCTCGGGTGTTACATAACCTCGACCGCGAATAAACGCATGGGCGCGGGCCGCCTGCGTGAGGCACAGCGTGGCACGCGGGGAGGCGCCGTATTCAATCAGTTCCTCGAGGTCCAGGCCGTAGATTTTCGGCTCACGCGTGGCAAATACTATATCGATTACATAATCCCGAACTCGATCGTCTACATAGACCAGTTGAACAGTTTTCTGGGCGCGAAGGATTTCTTCGGGCGTGACAACCGGCGTTACCGTGGGAAGATCCGGCGCAGTCATGCGGTCAAGAATGAGTCGTTCTTCCACCTTGGTGGGATAATCAACTTTCAGTTTGAGCATGAATCGGTCCACCTGCGCTTCCGGCAGGGGATAGGTTCCTTCCTGCTCGATGGGGTTCTGGGTGGCCAGCACCAGAAACGGACTCGGTAACGGATATGTTTGGTCGCCGATGGTCACCTGACGTTCCTGCATCGCCTCCAGCAGAGCGCTCTGGACTTTGGCGGGGGCACGGTTGATCTCGTCCGCCAGGACAATGTTTGTGAAAATCGGGCCTTTCTTCGGAGTGAATTCCCCGGTGTGCTGCTGGTAAATCATGGTCCCGATCAGGTCGGCGGGAAGAAGATCCGGCGTGAACTGAAGGCGTTTGAAATCGGCCTGGATCGTGTCCGCAAGCGTCTTCACAGCCAGCGTTTTCGCAAGTCCGGGAACCCCTTCCAGGAGTACATGCCCGTTGCACAACAACCCGACCAGCAGCCCTTCGATCATATCGGCCTGGCCCACGATTACCTTCTCCACCTGTGCCGTCAGGCGGGATACGAATTCACTTTCCTGCGCAATTCTTTCGGTCACTGCACGAATATCCGCATGTATTTCCATCGATATCGTCTCCTCATATTCCATACATGGATGGGGTCATCATGATTGCCGGGAAGTGTCTCGAACGGCGAGGAGGCGTTTCGCATCCTCCCAGATTCGATCCAGCTCTTCCCGGGAGGGTGTGCCCGGCGAGTATTTCCCTTCGGCACACCTTGTAAAGAACGAATCAACCAGCCGTCGGGTATCGCTATCCGTATCCGGCGGCAGATCCTTGGACGAGGTCAATCGCCCCTTGTGATAAGAGTATCGTTTCGCCAATTCCTCGCCCACAATTCGCTCAAGCGTGCTGTAATACCGCCCGGGATCTCCCTCCATACGCCATCGGCGCGCCTGCGCAAGAAGGTCCTCAACCGGAGATGACGCGGGAGGTTGCGTGAGAAGAGGCTCCGCATGTTTCCTCCGACGACAGGCGATCAATCGGATACCCACCGCCACAAACGCTATCCCGGCAATAATCCCGAAGGCGAGCGGCAGAAACCGACTCAGGGAAGGCTTCGCAGGCCCAATGGTTGCTTCACACGGCAACGTTGACAACCGCTTCAATTCTTCTCCATTCTTTGCACAAACCACAACCTCCGCCGATCCCACACGCGCTGTCCCCTCTTCGATCGGCATCAGACGAAACAAATAGATTTCTTCCTTGCGAACTCCCTCAGAGGAATTGTGCGCTATGCTGCGAGTCGAGCCGGACAGAATCTTAAGATTCTCCGTTTCCGGCGTTCTATCCAGGCGCATGGAAAAAGCCTGGCCTGAATCCAGCCAGCTGACTCTAATCTGAAAAGTTACCGGCTCGCCCAGACAAAACGTCTGGTTAGAGGGGAATTCGGCTGTGACTTCAATATCTTGCTCGTCCAAAGGCGGGAGAGTGGCGGAACTTACTCCCGCATCAGCGGCATCCTGCGCCGCAAGACTATGCGCGATTGCAAATACGCAGACGGTTAAAAGAAAAAAACGGACACTGTTTCGCAAAAAACTCAAATACGAAACACCGTCCTTACCCATCCTCATTGCATTTCCCCGGTCGCCCCCTCGATCTCCGGAGAGAATGGCCGTTGTATGACCTGAATTGATTCCTCCGCACGACGCAATGCTTCCGGGAACGGCTGATACAGAGAACGAATCGAATACAGCGCCGCGCAGAGAGTTCGTAAGGCATCCAGCCCCTGTTCCGTATTTCCCGCAGCGTTCCATTGTGCCGCAAGTTCCTCCAGGCGAGTTACGGCCTCTCGGTTCACCGGCAGGCCCGGCACGTAACTCCGCAGCGCCCACTGGTAATGCCACACCGCTTCTTTCCAATCCTGTTCGGAAACCGCTTGCTCTGCTTTCTGAAAATGACTCTCGGCCTGATAAATCAATTTCGCAACAATAAGAATCAGGATAAGGCAGGTCAGAATCAGCCCCTGCTTCACCCACCTCACAAATTGCCTCAGACCGATCAGTCCCGAATCCTCATTCATGCCCTTGCCAGTTCGCCCCATCTTCCCCTGTCCACCACGTCCACCACATCCTCCCTGTCCACTGTGTCCACTCTGTCCACTCTGTCTACAAAATGGGTGGCACAGGCTTCCAGCCTGTGACAAGGTTAGCTTTTTTTCTCGCCTTTCGATTTCGCCGTCGATTCCGATTTCCCGGCAGATAAATCTTTCGTGCTGCTTCCGGTGGGCTTGGATTCCTCTCTTGCCTTGCCCCTGTATTCCTTCTTCCGATAATCGGTCTCGTAGAAACCGGAGCCTTTAAAAATGATTCCGGCTCCTGCACCGATCAGGCGTTCGACAGGGCATTTCTTCTTCCTCTCCGGGCACTCGCCATTACTCTCAATGTATTTCAAAGGCTTTTCCGTCATGGACTGGAAAACCTCGATAATGCGGCCGCATTCCTTGCAGCGGTATTCGTATGTGGGCATATCATTCTCCCTCGCGCTTTCAGAAGAATACGCATCGGGAATCGACGGCGATAACCTCCGACGATTCCGCGGTCAGTCTTTTTCCACGGTATATTCCGCATCAACTACATTGTCGTCATCCGGCTTGGCGCCGGTGGAAGCCTGCTGTTGCGAGGTTGATCCGCTTGCAAAACCCGATGTCGGGCCTGCGCCGCCGGCCGCACCGGCAGTCTGCTGCTGGGCCTGCTGACGCTGGACTTCCTCGTAGATCGCCTGCCCGATCTTGTGTGTCGCTTTCTCGAGCGCTTCTTTTCGGGAGCGAATCTGACCCGGATCTCCGCCTTCCAGGGCTTGTTTGAGATCCTGAATGGCATCCTCAACCGCTTTCTTGTCCGCCACAGAGACTTTATCGCCGTATTCGTTCAAAGACTTCTCCGTGGAATAGACCAGCGCATCGGCCTCGTTTTTCAGCGTGATGATTTCCTGTTGCCGCTTGTCTTCCTCGGCGTGCAGTTCCGCATCATGCACCATCTTCTCGATCTCGTCTTTCGAGAGACCGCTGGATGACTCAATGCGGATCTTCTGTTCCTTGCCCGTACCAAGGTCTTTGGCGGAAACATGGACAATCCCGTTCGCGTCGATATCGAACGTCACCTCGATCTGAGGCACTCCTCTCGGCGCAGGCGGAATCCCGACCAGATCAAACCGTCCAAGAGTGCGGTTCTGGGCCGCCATGGGTCGCTCACCCTGCAAAACATGGATGGACACGGCGGGCTGATTATCCGAGGCCGTTGAGAAAATCTGGCTCTTACGGGTTGGAATGGTGGTATTACGCTCGATCAATTTCGTGAACACACCGCCCAGCGTCTCGATCCCCAGGGAGAGCGGCGTGACGTCCAGAAGCAGGACATCCTTCACATCCTTGGTCAGCACACCTGCCTGAATCGCTGCGCCAACCGCAACTACTTCGTCCGGATTCACTCCCTTGTGAGGCTCTTTTCCGAAAAGGTCCTTTACGATTTTCTGTACCATCGGAATGCGTGTAGAGCCGCCGACCAGAATTACCTCATCAATTTGATTCGGTTGCAATCCGGCATCTTCCAGCGCGCGTCGGCACGGCGGTATTGTTCGCTCGATCACGCCGGAAGCCAAGCGCTCGAACTGGGCGCGAGTCAGCTTCATTCGGAGATGTTTCGGACCGGAGGCATCGGCGGTGATATACGGAATCTCGATGGTGACTTCCTGGCGCGAAGACAACTCGCACTTCGCGCTCTCCGCCGCGTCCTTCAGACGCTGAAGAGCAATGGGGTCTCGTTTCAGGTCTATTCCCTGGTCTTTCCGGAACTCATCCACCAGCCAGTCGATCAGGACCTTGTCGATATCATCGCCGCCCAAGTGCGTATCACCGTTGGTCGATTTGACCTCGAACACACCGTCCCCGAGCTCCAGAATGGAAATGTCGAATGTGCCGCCACCGAAATCGTAAACAGCAATCTTCTCATCTTTCTTGCGGTCCAGGCCGTAAGCCAGCGCCGCGGCCGTCGGCTCGTTGATAATCCGAAGTACTTCCAGCCCGGCGATACGCCCCGCGTCTTTTGTGGATTGACGCTGGCTGTCGTTGAAATAGGCCGGAACGGTAATCACCGCTTGGGTGACTTTCTGCCCGAGGTAATCTTCCGCCGTCTGTTTCATCTTCTGCAAAACATAAGCGGAGATCTCTTCCGGGGCACAGACCTTGTCTTTGACCTTGAATCGCACCATTCCGCCGGGACCTTCAATTATCTGGAACGGAACCATTTCAATTTCCGACTTGACTTCGTCGATCCGCCGCCCGATAAACCTCTTTGCGGAAAATATGGTTCCCGTCGGATTGGTGATGGCCTGACGTTTCGCCGCCTTGCCGACCAAACGCTCGCCGCTATCTGTGAAAGCCACCACAGAGGGCGTCGTTCGATCTCCTTCCGCATTCGGAATTACAACAGGTTCGCCGCCTTCAATCACAGCGACTACCGAATTAGTGGTTCCTAAATCAATACCGATTACTTTGGACATGGCAGATGCCTCCTTCTAGGGCCTTTACAAATGTTTAACTTTTCCATAAGGATAATATGTTCACGAAATTCTTGACCTGTTACATTTTTTACCTGCTCCAACGTCGGCCCGTCTTGCATCTCTCTGTCCCTTTCTTCAATGTTTAATTCTTAATTGCCCCTTCTTCTGTCGCTACCGCTACCTTTACTCGCGGCGCTCGCAACACCCGTTCTCCAAGCACGTAGCCGGGAGTGATCTCTTCGATAATCGTGCCGGGTTCAACATCCGTACGCGCCTCTTGAAGAATCGCTTCGTGCAGGTACGGATCGAACGGTTCACCGACCGTGGCAATTCGCTCCAATCCTCGAGATCGAAGGACCTCCAGAAGGCGTCCGAAAACCATCTCCACGCCTTCCTTGTAAGAATTCACGTCATGCGTCTCTTCGGCAACAATCCGCGCCCGGTGAAGATTATCCACCACATCCAGCAACTCCATCATAAAATCCTCAAGCAGACGATCCGCCCATTGGGCGCGCTCCCGCTCGATCCGCTTTTTATAGTTCTCAAATTCCGCCTTGAGACGTTGCAGATGATCGAGATATTCATCCCGTTCCTGGGCTTTCCGACTGAGTTCCTCCATATTCAGACTTGTCTCCTCTCTTGGTTCTTCGGGTTCCTGAGATTCCTTTGCCCATTGTTCCTCCAGGGCGAGTTTGATCTCTTTTTTCTTATTTTCTTTCGACGTATCCTCGATCATGGAATCCGATTTCATTGACCTCTTCCTTCCATTTTTCATTCGTTTGGTTTGTTCTCAATCTCCGTTCGCCATTTAGACCATCCCCGATTTTCTTCATATCGGTAGAAATATATTATGAACGTCTCGGCATTCGCCAATTTCCTGCGGAGGATATCAATATCCGTCAGATCACTAACTCGAAATACAGCATTGGCCAGACCCGGAGCCGCAATCTCGGTAATGATATCTCCAGGTTCCAGCTCGGCCCGATCTGCTGGAGAATTGTTCGCCACCCTGCTCACCACAAGCCCCTCAACCGATGAATCCATATTCCACTGTTTCCGCCATTTCTGGTCGAGAGGCTTCAGCTCCATTCCAAGCCATTGGTTATTATCTTTCGGGCCGGATTGCCTGGATGCTCGAGCGGATCCAGGTTTCAAAGCAATACTCACATTCCGGGATTTCCCTTCACGCAGTATGCCGATTTGGACATCGGAAGCGTTCACCGGAACCAGTTCCGTGCCGATATCATCCCCGGACCGGATTCGTCTCCCGTTGACCAATTGAATAAGGTCCAGCGGCTCCAATTGCCCCGAGGCCGCACCCGATGGATCAACATTCGTAACCAGCACACCGGACAGATCCTTCACCGAACGAAATCCGGGTATTTTCGAACGCAGCGCCATTCGCAGCGTCGGTGAAAGATCTTGAAACTGGATTCCAAGGCGATATTCCAGGGGCGGCTGCCTCAGAACATAGTAGTTGTACACTTTCCGAACACGATTGACCGGAATAGCGAACCCGATTCCCACCGAACCACCCGAAGGTGTTGCGATAGCCGTGTTGATTCCGATCAATTCGCCATCCAAATTGATCAGCGGGCCGCCGCTGTTGCCCGGATTAATATCTGCATCGGTCTGGATCAGGTTCGGCAGAACCACACCGTTATCGCCTTCGATATACCGACCCAGTTGACTGATAATGCCTTGGGTTACCGTATGGCTTTGTCCCAACGCATACCCGATGGCGATCACAGTCTCCCCGATCATAAGGTCCGATGAATTTCCCAGGGGCAGGTACTGTTTCGGCGGTTCACCGAGAATCCTTAGAACGGCAATGTCCTCCGCGGGATCGCGCCCTACAATCTCCGCTTTGCGCTGTTCGTCTTCGCCGTGCAGAAGAACCAGAATCTCATCCGGCTCCGCTCCCTCTCCCTCCCCGTAACTGACCACATGACTGTTGGTGATTACATACCCCTCACGGTCCACCACCACACCGGAACCGAGCGAGGTCCCGACATAAGTATCCTGAAATAATCCGCGCGGCAGAAAAAAGTCGTCGAAGGGTGTTCGGAACAGCAAGAACGGCGACCTGTCCACACGGATCTTCTTTTTCGTGCTGATATCGACAACAGCCGGAATGGCTTTCTCAACAGCCAGAACCACCGGTGTCCGACGGGTATCAACCGAAGCCTCTATCGGACCCGGCATTGAAAAAGCGACTATGATTGCCAATCCGACAATGAATCTCTTCATCGTACCGCTCATCATAGAACAAAACGATTTACTATGGTTTCCCATTTCAAGCGCAAGTTTTATTCCATCGTCCGGTTCGCAGCAGAAATGTTTTTTTAACTTCTTAAAATACAAGTACTTATGTATCACGACTCACCGCAAAAAGATAAAACAACACGTTGGCAACACCTTGTTTTCCTTGTTTGATAGAGTCACTTTGGCACGATTTGGACTCATTCAGCCTTGCAAGTGCGCCAAAACGACGACCCCAATATCAGATTTCACTTGGCCTTCCCCCCTCTCCGTACTCGGAGAAGGGGGCCGGGGGGTGAGGTTCTTCTCCCTTTCTTTTTGCTTTTTCGTGATCCACTCCAAAAACCTCTCAACCGCTGCTTTGACAACTTTTTACAACATTTTACACAACCGTGAAATTTTCCTTGATCCAATGAGATACACTGCAAGTGAAAGAAAAGGCGAGAGGAGTGAAGAGCACAGAGATTGGGAAAGCAAGGAGGCTCGAACCATGAAAGAGTCAGCAAAAGAACATCAGACCAGTACACGTGAAGAGTTGGCGGTCTTCTATCTTGAACGACTCATGGATCAATTAGATCGTGAATGCTTCCTCCTGGCGCATCGTACTTTCGTTCGCCATCGTGCCGATTTTCTGACAATCCTGGATGCCGAGCTGGTGGAAGGATTGCAGAGACGGGTACAGAGCGAAGTCCCGAAGGAATTGGGATCGCCCGAGCGAGTTGTGGAGAAGGTTACCCACGCTGTGCAGTTCGGCGAATATCGGGCCGCCTATGACATTGGAACCGAATATCTCCTGGCCCACGACCGCCCCAATGCACCAAATGGAACCCTGACCATCCTGGAAACCATCCGAAACCTGGTGGCGGATGCGCGTCGGTTCCACTTCGAGCCCGACGATCTTCAGGTCAACACGGCAGTCAACGCCGAAATCGGATTCATCGTGGAACGCCGCGGAATTTGCGCAAAAACCGGCCAGCCGCTCAGCGGAAATCCCGGATTCACCTGGGTGGATACCATCGGGAATCGATATCGGTGTTTCGTTAAACAGGTGGAAAACGTTCAGGTTGGCGACCTGCTCCGCCTCAAAATCACCAATATCACGAACAGCTTCATCGAAACGGCCAAGGGAAAAGAACGCATTGTCTATTTTGAACCCCGTGTCCAGAAAGGCGACATTGTTCCAGTGGAGGTGCTTAGCCTCTCTCATAACGGACACAGTTTTACCTTTCGACTTCACAGCTACGATGGATTCCTGTGGCTGAAACATCGTTCGGTCGATAAGACGGTCTTCAACGAACAGAATGTGCGCGTCGGCGACAGGGTACTGGCCGAGGTGCTGTATACAACGGAAGAAATGAAGGTTGGCTCGAAAGGCACTCCGAAAAGGTTGGGGCTGGTGAAAGCGTTGCCGATCAGGCGGCTGGACGGTCCGGCGACGGCCGGTCCAGGTAGAGACGCTGCCACCATTCCAAACTGAGCAACATCCACAACGCATTATCGAATTCACGCCTGCCCGCCTGGTGGTCCTCTACCAGGCGGCGAATTGTTTTCGGGTCAAAGAGGCCTCGATTCGCCACCGACTTCTCGCTGCAAATGTCCTCGATGACATCCCGCAATTCCTTCCTGAACCACTGTCCCACCGGAACATCGAAACCATGCTTCGGCTTTTGGAGAATTGCCGCAGGCAGAAGATCCGCAAAGGCCTGCTTGAGAACCCATTTCGTCGTGCCTCCGCGCAATTTCAGATGGCCGGGTAATGAGAACACCTGCTCGATCAGTTGATGGTCCAGGAAGGGCACACGAACCTCCAGGGAACTGAGCATGGACATGCGGTCCGTTTTGACCAGCATGTCATCCGGCAGACATTGTCGGCAATCGGTCCAAAGCATCCGGTTGACCGGATCGGCGGAACGGATGTCCCCGTAAATCCCCCGGATCAGGTCACGCGCAGCCGAATTTTTGATGAACGCGCGAACATCCCCGCTGTAAATCGACCGGCGAAGATCATCCTCAAAATGAATTGCCCACCCTGCATGACGTTCTACCGGATCAGGGTCCAGACCCCGCAGGAATTTCTTAAACTGCCGGAACTTGTCCAGGACCGTACCGGACCGCGATTCAGGAAGAATTCGCTGGATTGCCGTGTTGAAAATCTTCAGCACGGGACCGGGAATCCACTCCACATAACGGCGATAGTACTCCCCGGTGTATTTACGGTATCCGGCGAATATCTCATCCGCGCCATCGCCGGAGAGAATCACTTTCAGACGCTCGTGCGCCAGACGGGAGACGGCATAAGTCGGCAAGGCGGAGGCATCCGCCAGCGGTTCATCAAACGCCCACATAATCTCCGGAAGCCATTCCAGCAGATTCTGATGCGTGAGACGCTGTTCATGATGCTCCGTTTGAAAATGATTCGCCACCAGGCGGGCATCGGAGGTTTCATCGAAACCGGCGGCCCCCTCAAATCCGATGGAGAAAGTGGGGAACCCGGGGCCGCACAGTTCCGCCATCACGGCCACAACCACACTGGAGTCAATCCCGCCCGACAGGAAAGCCCCAACCGGAACATCTGCCAGAAGGTGCGCCCGAACCGAATCTTTCACGCTCTCCCGAACCAGCTCCATCGCTTCTTTATCCGGGATATCCCGGCATTCAAGGGTCTCCCAGGGTGTCCAATAACGGCGCAGTTGAATGTTTCCTCGCTCAGCTATCAGCATTTCGCCGGGATGGAGCTTCCGCACACTCTCTAACAGGGTCCACGGCGCGGGAGTTCCCAGAAACGCCATGTAGAGATCCAATGCCTCCAGGTCGATTCTTTTTGGAACAGCGGGGTCGCTGAGAATGGATTTGATTTCCGAAGCAAATCGAATCCCCACGCCCGGTTGATATGAATAATAGAGCGGCTTGATGCCCACCCGGTCCCGCGCCAGGATCAGTCGCCGATTGCGCCGATCCCAGAGCGCAAGCGCGAACATCCCCCGCGTCTTCTCCAGAAAATCCGAGCCGTACGCGCGATACAAATGAAGAAACGATTCGGTGTCGGAGGAAGTGCGGTATCGAAATCCTCTGCCTTCCAGCTCCCGACGGATTTCGGGGTGGTTGTAGAGTTCTCCGTTGTATACAACCCAGAGATCGCCATCCTCGGTGGACATGGGCTGATGCCCGTCATCAACACCGATGATGGAGAGTCGTCGATGTCCCAGCCCCAATGCCGGTTCGATATGAATACCCTCATCGTCCGGTCCCCGATGTTCGAGAATGCGTGTCATTCTGCCCAGCAGGTCCCGTTCGACCGCGCGTTCACCATCGAACCAGTGTATACCGCAAATACCGCACATAGGCCGATCTCCTCATTGAGAACGAAAGTATGCGGGAAAATGCAACGCAACCTGTAGGGAAGGGGAGGGTCCATACCCATCAACTCCGAGGCCCTGTCATCCGGGTGCAATCCGGAATCCACGAAAAACCCGGGTGGCACAGGCTTCCAGCCTGTGAAAATCGCCCTCGAAGATCGGGGAAGGCTAACTTGGGTTGAATTCACTGGACTTATGCACTTGTACCCGCCCGAAATACCACGAGAAGCAAAACAACAATCCGTTGCATTCTCGGTTACCATCTGCTGAATCGCGTACTGATGGGGTAGGAACGGGAGAGACTGACCGGATTGATCGGAATACGTGAACTCAGCGGTTGGTAAAGGGGGGATGCCCGGGCAGAAAGGCGATTCAAGGGTGGTGGAACGAGGCCGCCGGGGTGGAGTCTCATTGACCATCGGCGACTCGCCGGTATGGCGCACCTCGTTTTGTTGTAACCTTTAATGACCCGACCGCCTTATCTCCGGTATTCGCGCACAAAATGCTTCGCCCACTACGTTTTTCCGTCCTGGAAATCTTCCTGTTCAACCTCCGTTTCTACATGAATTTCTCAAACGAGGTTGTCTCAAGGAACGTCGGGAGAGAAAGCGGCTTTCCTCTTGCCGGGTAAAACATCCGGGCGCAACCCCAGGTCACCCTTCAATCATCGCATGTTCGATCTGAGACAGATTTCCCTGTCCCAGGTTGAGGCGTGCAGCGGTTGCCAGGTAGCGCGCGGGGCGGGCGGCTTCCACCAGGGTCGGCAAACCTTTCGCTTTCCGAACGGATTCGATCATTTCCGTGCCGATCGTGTCGATTGCCAGGCGATCCGTCGAGACAAGAATCGACTCGTAGTTAAATGCACAATTCTCGCGATAGGTCGGCCCGCCATCAAAGCATCCGCGAAGGCCGTCCATCACGACAAGGCGGTGTTTCTGTCCCACAATCGGGATCGCATTGATCTCTGCGATATACGGATCGCAGCCGTTGTCATGGTGCGGCCCCGGATCTTTCGTAATCCCATGTGAGAGATTCTTGAGGGAAAGCGTCGTGCCCGCCACATCATGATCCTTGATAATCGGTATGTTAATGAGCGCAGTTATCTGTTCGGTCAGGATCTTTGAAAGCTGTGCCGAACCGGAACCGAAATGTGTTTCGGTTTCATCATGCCCACCGGCATCCGAACGACTGCTGTACACACGAACCCCCGTTTTGCCGGTATTAAAATCCATCCCGATTGCTTTGATGTGCGCATCCCGGTCCTCCCAAACGATGATATTGTTCTCTTTTACACCCGCCTCTAACAGCCCACGGATGACAGCCTGAATCAGCTCGCGTTTTGTAGACAATAGCGGACCGCCGAGGCCGTTCACTTTCAGGCCGACCACATCCTCGCCGGAGACATATTTCGACCACTGCTCTTTCCGTGAGTGCGCACCGGTCAGTTCCCTCATGGCGCGGTCCAGCATCTCCTGTGTGCCCTGGGGGTCCGGGCGGAAGTTGTCGCGGATAATTCCCGGACGGTGCGCCTCAATCACGCGGCTTTTCTCCTTGGCGGCGAAAGGCGCGAGAGACGGAAGAGTTGCCAGCCATGCCGTGGTTTGAAGAAATTGTCGTCGGTCGATGTGGGGAGATTTCGGTTCGTTCATTACGTCGTGTGTCCTTTGTGGCCTTGCCTGTGTAGAAAATGTTGTTTCATTTTCGCCATGGAACCGGGAGATTGCAATGCCGACCGAGATGGGCTGCCCATCGACAGGCACAGAGGCCTGTCCCACCAGTGGGTCAGGCGTCTCTGCCTGACAAAGAAGGGCGGGATGGGCACGATGTCGGCAGATCTTTGGTGGGCCACCCCTTCGCAGCATAGGGTGGGCTCAAGCCCGTCTGCGGGCTAGCCCACCATAACTGAGCGTGGTGGGCTACCGCTTCGCGCTTGAGCCTACCCTACCGGCAAAAGATAACCGGGTTTTCGGTACACTCAGACATCTGTGCGCAGAGAAAGAACTGTCATGCGGATTGATTTGGACGTTCTGAAAGAGCGGACAGAAATCGCCTGGGAGAGCCTTCGGGCCTGTGCGCTGTGCCCCCGGAAATGCGGGGTGGATCGGCTCGCGGGAAAGATCGGATATTGCGGAAGCCGCGGGCGCTGGGGTAACGGCGAGGCGGAACCGGAGTGCGTATACTTCTCCAGCGCGGGTCCGCATTTCGGCGAGGAAACCTGCCTTGTGGGCCGGGGTGGCTCCGGGACGGTGTTCTTTTCGGGATGTAACCTTTCCTGCATGTTTTGTCAGAACTCCGAGATCAGCCAGGGCGGAGAGGGAATCTGGGTTCCGATCAGCCGATTGGCCTCAATCTTCCTCTCCTTGCAGAATCGCGGTTGCCATAACTTGAACATTGTGACGCCGACGCATTTTGTGGCGCATCTTCTTAGAGCCTTGGTAACAGCAACAGGGATCGGATTCCGGCTTCCGCTGGTTTACAACTGCGGGGGATATGAATCCGTCGAGACAATCCAACTGCTGGATGGAATTGTGGATATTTACATGCCGGATTTTAAATATACCGATCCAAAAATCGCCAAAGAACTCTCCGCTGCGCCGGATTATCCGCAATACGCCAAGGCCGCATTGAAAGCCATGCACCGCCAGGTCGGTGATTTGCGCACGGATGGTCCCGCCGGAACCGCAACCCGGGGGCTATTGATCCGTCATCTGGTTCTGCCGGAGAATCTGGCTGGAACGGAAGAGGCCATGCGGTTCATCGCGGAGGAGATTTCCACTGAGTCTTATGTCAACATCATGGACCAATACCGCCCATGCCATCATGCGTGGCGGCGTCCTGCCCTGTCTCGTTCCATCACAGCCGAGGAATATCAGGCCGCTGTGGATGCGGCCATCCGATACGGCCTTCACCGTGGATTCCCTCGAAAACGGTCTTATTCCGCTCTGTGGTAAATCCTTTCCGGTGGCTTTGAAAACATACGGACAATCCATAAACTGGACAATTATGCCTGAACCGAACAAAACCGTCGTATTCCTCGATGTTGGGGATACGTTGATTTTCGCGCGTCGCACGATGCACGAGGCCATTGTTGCCATCTGCAAAAAAGCAGGACTGGAAGTCGAAGAACAATTTGTGCGAGAAAACGCAATTGAGATTAAACCGACCCTCGGTCCTGTGACCACACTGGACCTGGAGGCGTTCCGGGCGTGGTGGATGCGACTGTATACGGAACTTCTGAACCGCTGCGGGTATCCGGGAAATATCCAGAAAGCACAAGAAGAACTGTGGAGTATCTGGCGTTCCGGAACCGCGTTACGCCTGTTCCCCGATACTCTGCACGCGCTGGACGCGCTCCACCGGCAGGGATTATCGGATGGCCATCATTTCAAACTGGGATGATACCCTGGACACAGTGCTTGAAAGCACGAACATTCGAAAGTATTTCGAGAAGGTGTTCGGCTCATATTCCCTGGGTGTGGAGAAACCCGATCGGGAGATTTTCCGGCTCGCCTTACACGAAATGGCCGTTGATTCCCGCCATGCCTGGCATGTCGGCGACAGTCTGGACAACGATGTGGAAGGGGCCATGGCGGCGGGTATTCGGCCAATTCTGATCGATTATTTCGGGAAATATGACGGCGCTCCGCCGGGAGTCCCGCTCGCAAGATCCTTGTCGGATGTTGCGCAAATTCTGGACGGAAAAACACAGGCAAAGCAGATCGGCAATCTGGAAGACTCGGGCACAAAGAGGTACCTTGCCTCAATCTGGAAAAATCGGTGATTTATTATGGATCGGATTGAGCGGATTGTGCAGCAGGTCAATTTCAAGAGCGACGGACTCGTTCCGGTGGTCGCCCAGGATGAGAAAACCGGCCGGGTGCTGATGCTGGCCTATATGAATCGTGAAGCGCTCGAGCGAACTCTGTCTACCGGCAAAATGCACTATTACCGCCGCTCCACGGGACGCTTGTGGTTTAAGGGAGAAGAATCGGGTAAGTATCAGATTGTGAAGGCAGTCCGGGTCAACTGCTATGCGGATTCGCTGCTGTTCCTCGTGGATCAGATCGACGCGGCCTGTCACGAGGGCTACTTCTCGTGTTATTTTCGCGAGTTTGATGAAGAAGGAAATTTGCAGGTAATCGCGGAGAGGATTTTCGATCCGGATGAAGTGTATAAGAAAAAGCAGGGTCGCGATGATGAGTGAGAAGAAACCCCACCCCGGCCCTCCCCGTAAACGGGGAGGGAGCAGGGTTTCCCCCCCATGAACGGGAGGGAAGAGGGTTTCCCCCCGTTTGCGGGGGATTAAGGGGGGTGAATTCAAGGAAATACGGACGATGCAACTATGCCGGTAATTGAACCATCTAAAGAAGAATTTCTCCGTCTGGCCCGAAAAGGCAACCTGGTTCCGGTTACGTGTCGGATTCTCGCGGACCTGGAGACGCCGGTTTCGGCCTACATGAAACTCTCGGAAGGGGAAGATCATGCTTTCCTGCTGGAGAGCGCGGAACAGCTCGCCGGACGCGGCCGATATTCATTTATCGGGCTGCGTCCCACGCAGATCATCACCAGCAAAGATCGCCGGATCGCAGTCATTACAGGGAACCAGGTCAACGAATTCGACCTGCCGGAGACCGAAGATCCCCTGCACACGCTTCGATATGTCATCAATCGGTACAAACCGGCGGGACATGAATCCCTTCCGCCCCTGTGCGGCGGTCTGGTGGGATATTTGGGATACGAAATGATCCGGCATTTCGAGCCTGTCCCGTTCACCAAACCGGATGAATACGGAATGCCGGACTCGGTGTTTTACCTGGCGGACTTGATTGTGGCATTCGATCATCAGAAACACCACACGTTCATTATCGCCTGTGCCTATGTGGAGCATTCGGCGGACGCCGCCTACGAGGAAGCCTGCGAACGAATCCGCATGGTCCAGGAACGTCTGGCGAAACCCCTGCCGAGCGAGCGGTTCGGTGCGGGACGCACGGAAGCGCCGGCTCCCCATTTCAACCGAACCAAAGAGGATTACATGCAGGCGGTGGAAACGGCCAGGGAACATATCCGCGCAGGGGACATTTTCCAGGCCATTGTCGGGATGCGTGCGGATGTGGAGGTGGAGGCAAACCCGCTGGACATCTATCGCGCGCTGAGGCATGTAAATCCATCGCCGTATATGTTTCTGATCCGATATGGAGATGCGCACTTGATCGGGGCCTCGCCGGAAATCCTGGTTCGCCTGGAAGGAAATAAGGTGACCTACCGCCCGCTCGCCGGGACCCGTCGGCGCGGCAGAACGGCGGACGAGGACCGCGCGCTCGAAGAGGAAATGCGGAACGATCCCAAGGAACGCGCCGAGCATATCATGCTGGTGGACTTGGGACGAAACGATATCGGACGGGTGTGCCGGTTCCGGACGGTCCAGGTGACGGACCTGATGAATGTGGAGCGATACTCCCATGTGATGCACCTGGTCTCGAACGTGACCGGCGAGTTGGAAACCGGACGGGATGGATTCGATCTGCTCCGCGCAACTTTCCCGGCGGGAACTCTCACCGGCGCTCCCAAAGTACGCGCCATGCAGATCATTGAGAACCTGGAACCCACCCGGCGCGGCCCATACGGCGGTGCGGTGGGATATATCGGATTCGCGGGAGACCTGGATTTTTGTATCACGCTGCGGACCATCCTGATGGTCGGTCAGAAAGTCTATTTCCAGGCCGGGGCCGGGATTGTCGCCGACTCCGATCCGGAAATGGAATACAACGAATGCCGCAACAAAAGCGGCGCGATGTTGAAAGCCGTGGAGCTGGCGGAATGCTCGAATGAGTAAAAGCGACACGCAGGTGCAATCATGTTGATCGTTATCGACAATTACGATTCCTTCACATTCAATCTTTATCAATACCTGGGCGAGTTGGGGGCGCAAATGGAGGTTTACCGCAACGACAAAATCACGGTCAATGAAGTCCTGCAACGCAAGCCGAACGGGATTGTCATCTCACCGGGTCCGGGAACCCCCGACGAAGGCGGCATTTCGCTGGAACTGATCGAGCGGGCAAGCGGCAAGATCCCCATCCTCGGCGTCTGCCTGGGACATCAATGTATCGGCCAACAGTTCGGCGGCACGGTTCGTCGAGCCGACCGTATCATGCACGGGAAAACATCCCTGATTAAGCACAACAAGGAGAATATCTTCGAGGGGCTGGACAATCCGTTTGTCGCCACCCGGTATCATTCCCTTATTGTAGACCGTGACAGCCTGCCGGATTGCCTGGAGATTACGGCGGAGACGGATGAGAAGGAAATCATGGGTCTGCGGCACAAAGAACATCCGACTTTCGGCGTGCAGTTCCACCCGGAATCTATTCTGACCAAAGAGGGAAAGAAGCTGCTCGGCAACTTCCTGAAAATGCTTTGATCAACGAATGCAGGGAAGGTGGAATCCGGCGGAAACAAGCAGGGTAGCGATATCAAAACCCTCACCCCACCCCTCTCCCGGAGGAAGAGCGGGGATCTGCGGGTCCTTGAATGGGCAATCCCGTGGGCTTAAACTACGGTTTACAACGGCTGGGTAATTCCATTGTACCCAGGAGGGGGTAAACATTATGCCAAAGCGTCAATCACTTTGGAAGCGCGAAACACAATGCCTGGTTTGCGAACACAAAATGAACAATTACCAGGCTATGGCGAAAAGCCAATCCATCGAATATGACAAGTGGCTCGTCGGTCACTCGCACGGCCTCGGCGACTACGACGACTATCCTTCTACTCTAAAAACTACCGTATGCCCGAATTGCCTGACCGCCTCGAATGAATACAGTTTTGGCGTGGATAACTACAAGTATTTCACCCGGAACATGCGTAAGAACGGCGAGCTGGTCGAGATGTTCAAGGAGACGGAACAGGGACGGTTCAAAGCGCTTACCCGGGAATTCGCCTCCCTGGAGGATGCGTGCGCGATCCTCGACCAGGAAAAGGGAAAGCCGGCCAATATGCGCTGTCGCGCAACCCTGGAAAAGGTGTGGAGAGAGCGGGACAAATACGGGGAGCGCTTTTTCACCATGTTGCTCTCTGAACCCCGGGATTATGCCACCGCGCTGGTCTGTTTCGCGCTGGACCGGCACTGCCAGATGCTTCGCCTGGGATATGAAAAGGACATCCAATACGACGCGAACAATCCGGAGGATGTCCATCAAAAAATAAAGGAATTTTTTGAGGGAACCAGGCTGGAGATGAAATCCGCCGAAACGCGCCTGTTCTACATTGCTGCCAATTATCAACAATGTATTCAATTCATCGACGAGATGCTGGAACACATCCCGCCACAGAATCATGAGAAATATGAGGAACGAAAGAAGCTCTATGCCCAGGAGGCGTTCGACTTCTATCGCTACAGTTATGCCAATGAAGACATGACCGCCATTCCTCTTGAATTCAAGGAAGGCGGGATAGGCTATTTGCTGTGCCTGTTCTATCGGGAGAGAGGGGAGATGGAGGAGGCCGCCAAGAACCTGCGGATTGCAAAGCGGTACGCGGATAATACGCTCAAGAAGATTTCCACGACCAACCAGCAGAATTTTATCAACTGGGTGGACGACCTGTGCAAGGAACTACTGGCTCCGGAGAGAGAGGGAGCGCAGCCGGCACAGGCGTGAAATGCGCCGGATTTTTTCAGTTTTCGAGAGCATACACAGCCGTGGGTTCACATTCGCAGCTGTTTTTGTTGTGCGGGAAGGACAGCGGATGGGAGTGCCTGCTCTTTCCCTCATCCCAACCGGGAGGGTGGCGGGAGGTGCAAAATGGCGGGTGTCTATGTATCCTTCTTATCAGAATCGAGACAAAAGTGAGGCATTCCCATGATAACACGCAGAAACGTTCGCCTGATAGGAGTTGCAATCATGACCGCATCCTGGATCGTATCGGGTTGTTCCTCAAGCAATGGAGCGCGAGACCGCGCAGCGGTGTTTGCGGGGTCCTGGTACTCCGGCACGGAAAAAGAACTGATGGCAGAGGTGGATGGATACTTGGCACAGGCCTCCCTGGTCGGCGCAACAGACCAGCCGCGCCCGGTTGCGCTGATCGCTCCCCACGCGGGATATCGGGCCGCCGGAACGGTCACCGGATACGCATATAAGGCCGTCCAGGGTATCCCTTACGAGCGGGTTGTGGTTCTGGCCCTCTCGCACGGGTATCCCTTTCAAGGTGTTTCAATTGACGATGTGGATTCGTACACAACCCCCCTGGGAACTGTTCCGCTGGATATCGAGACCTGCAAGAAGCTCCGCGAGCATCCGCTGGTGCGGTATGTCCCGGAGGCCAATGCACAGGAGCATTCGCTGGAGATACAAATCCCCTTCCTGCAACGCGCCTTGGGCCATTTCAAATTGATCCCCATCACGGTCGGCGATATGAAAGACGCCGAATTTAAAGAGGTTGCAAATCTTCTCAAACCCCTGGCGGATGAGAAAACACTCTTTGTGGCCAGTTCGGATTTCACCCATTTCGGGCCAAGGTTCCAGTACATGCCGTTTCGGGACAATTTCCAGAAAAATATCGCCCTTCTGGACAAATCCGCCGTCAACGCCATTATTCACCTGGATGTCGAAGGATTCAATCGGGTTCTGGAGGAGACGCAAGCTACGATCTGCGGACGGAATCCGATTCGCCTGCTGCTCATGTCCCTTCCGGCGAATAGCGAAGGCTGCCTGGTAAAGTACGACACCTCCGGGCGGATTTTCGGCGATCCGAGCAACAGTGTGAGTTACGCCGCCATTGTGTTCCGTGCCTATCCCGATTATTTGAATGAAACGGAACAGAAAACTCTGCTGAAATTCGCTCGCGACACCATCGCCGCGTATTTGAAAGGACAGCCTCTGCCGAAGATCCCGCCCGAGCAACTCACCGAGCGACTGAGAAAACCGAGCGGGGCATTTGTGACCATCCATGTTAAAGAACCGTATCAGCTGCGAGGATGTATCGGGTCGGTTTACGCAAGCCGTCCGCTTTATGAAGACGTTCAGGAGAACGCCATCAATGCCAGCACACGCGACCCGCGATTCCGCCCGATGACCCCGGATGAACTGGATAATGTACAGATTGAGATCTCCGTGCTGTCGGAGATGAAAACGGTAAACAGCTATAAGGACATTGTGCTTGGAACGCACGGAATTGTGCTGAAAAAAGGGATGAACCGCGCGCTGTTTCTGCCGCAGGTTCCCTGGGAGGTCGGCTGGGAAATCGAAGAGACGCTTTCCCACCTGTCACAGAAAGCGGGATTGAGCGCGGATGCCTGGAAAGAAGGAGCCACATTCGAGGTGTTCACGGCGCAGGTGTTTCACGAGTGAGGTTGAGTGCAAAAGATTCAACCCCTTGATGTCTCCCCCAATCTTGGGAGAAAAGGCTTGGCCGTTTCGCTCCCCGACATTGGAGAGGACAGGGCGTGAGCAATTCCTGAAGAATTACAGCAACGCTTCGATGATGGTCCTTACGAATGTCGGGAGATCCTCCGGTCTGCGGGCCGTGATCAGTTTGCCGTCTTTGACCGTTTCCCGATCCACCCACTGCGCACCGGCGGCGACCATGTCATCCTTGATGGCAAAGAAGGAGGTCGCTGTTTTCCCGTGAAGGATATCGGCGGAAACCAGCATCCATCCGCCATGGCAAATGGCGGCCACTACCCCGCCATCGCTATGGACCTTGCGGACGAGTTTTGCCATATTCGGATCGCGTCGCAGGAAATCCGGCGCCCATCCGCCCGGAATGATTACCGCATCGAACTTCTTGCGCAATGCCGCGAACGAGGAAAGGTTGCTTGTGATCGGATATCCGTGCTTGCTGCGATAAACCTGCCCCGCTTTCGGCGCCACAAGGCTGATCTGTGCGCCTTCCTCGGTCAGTCGGAAATAGGGATACCAGACTTCCTGGTCCTGGTAGTCCTGTTCCACAAGAATGGCGATTTTTTTACGCCTGAGCGACATGATTGCCCTCCCGGTGAATTCGTGGATTTATCGGTCTGTCTCAAAGCCGTTTGAGAATATCGGCAACTTGCTCTTTCAGGAATGTGATATCGTCCTCGATGCGATCCAGTTTCTTGGAGGTCTCTTCCATATAGTCCATGATCCGTTCCAGGCGCGCATCGGTATCCTGGGGTTGGTTGGACCGTGACTCTTCTTCCGGTTCCTCGGTTTTTTTCTGTCGGAACCGATAGAAAAGGCTTTTGGCTTCCTCTCGTGTGAATCCATCCTTATTTCGAACCATGAACGAGAAGCGCTGCGGTGCGAGTGTTTCCGCTGTGGCGGTCATACCCGCCCGAATCCTTCGAACCCTTTTCTCCATAACCCCCAGGAACAGCTCCAGAAATTCGGCTCGAGTTCTCAGTTCTCCAAATCCGACACCATCCGGAACGGAAGCGAACTGCAAAGCCGGGATCAGTTGTCCGCAGGATTCTTCCATGATGTGTCTCCTTCACCGCGTGTGTCCGGATCGAACCCTGTCAATAAAGCGCGCGTTCCAGGGCACGGATTTGTTTGCGGGCTGACTCCGCCCAGCTGCTGCTGGAATCGCGCTGCAGGTAGATTCGATAGTTCTTAAGCGCTTCCTCCCACTTCCCCCGTTTCTCCAGCAGAACGGCCAGATTGTAGTACGAGTCGGTGTGATCGCCGACTCGAATGGCCTCCTGGTAGGCGGCCATGGCATCCTCAACCCGTCCCATGCTTTCATAAGTCACCCCCAGGTTGTTGTATGCACCCGCGAGACCGGGATTCAGGTCCAGCGCCTGACGGTATTCGAAGTGCGCCCGTTCCAGGTCTCCCTGTTTCAAATAGAGATTCCCGAGGTAATAATGGAACTTCGCATGTTTCGGGGCGATTTCGATACAGGCTTTGTGGGCTTCGATAGCCTCTTTCAAATTATTTTCATCGAGCGCCTTCTGAGCGCGCGCCATCAGTGCATCGATTTCTTTCTGCTGCTCCGGTGTGAGAGGCGGTTCCTGAACAGCGGGAGCAGCAGCGGGCGTGGCCGCCGGTTGGGGGGCCTCCCGCTTCACCTGCGCGGAAGGCAGATAAGGAAACGGCTGGTGCAATTCCTGTCTTCTCTCCGGCCGGCCC
Organism: Candidatus Omnitrophota bacterium; assembly: GCA_029570205.1. Classification (GTDB taxonomy): domain Bacteria; phylum Hinthialibacterota; class Hinthialibacteria; order Hinthialibacterales; family JAKPRU01; genus JAKPRU01. Next base: position 60,148 of record JAKQSI010000042.1, read on the forward strand.
ATCCGCTCCACAACCGTGATTTTCGCTTTCAGTTGTTCCTGTGCATCCCGCGCCTTGGCGTATTCCGGGTTTCCGGTGAGAGCCAGTTCGAGATGTTTCCCCGCTTCCTCAAATTGTCCCAAATCCATCAACACATACGCCAGACGGAGATGGACAATCGGCCGCGGACTGACCGCCAGGGATCGTCGATACGAGCTCGCCGCCGCCTCCAGATTCCCTGCCTCACGGGCCTTCTCTCCCGCGTAATAAAGATCAAGTGCGTATTTGACCTGTTCCTTGAAATCCGGGCCTTTCTTGCCGCACCCGATCCCTGCAAACAGAATCCACACCGTCAGAACCAATGTTCCGTATTGTCTCATAATCATCCTTTATCCGCCGGCGGCCAATATCGTGAATGCGATCATTCAACCATATTTCCCGCAAAACCGGCAGTCCTGTGGACTTGCGCCCGGATCATCCGACAGGCGTTTCTCGAGGAAGATCTTTCTTTCGAATGTGTTCGTCCCAATACTGGATCCATTCGGCTCGATCCCGACGAACGACATTCCAGTCGATGGGCATTTTGCGGAGCATGTCCCTGACATCCACGCCTCTCAGCCACTCCGGAAGCCGGTCTCCAAGGTCATCCCGCGTGGGAATCCGGTAATAGCCGTTTTTCGGATCGGCCAGATAGAGCTGCATATCGGCGCTCGTGACGAACTCGACAAACTCTTTGCCGGTCTCCAGGTGGGAACAGCCGCGAATCAGGGCCACCCCCTCGGTCAGGACCGGTGTCCCGCTTTCCGGGATGACATAGCCGAGATTGTAATTATACCGATGTCGCTGCACGACCACATCCGGCAGGGTCCATATTGTGATGGCTGCCGGGTTGCCTTCGTTCAGTCGCGCAAATAAATGATCCGTGTTCTCCGTGTGAGCAAGAACATTGGACTCCAGATTCCGCAGCCATTCGTAGCCTGCATCGGGGTTACCGGAGCTGCCGGAGCGGGCTTGAATCAGCGCGGCAAATATCTGCCCCATAGCCTCGGTAATGACCGGGTCCTGGATCAGAATGCGGCCTTTCCATTTCGGATTCAGCAGGTCCTCCCAGTCTCGTGGCGCTTCCCAGTCCGGGATGGCGGCCTTGTTGTATACAATGACAGCCGGCAAAACAAAGGTCCCCAGCCAATAGTAATCCGGGTCACGCAGGTCCAGGCTGAGATGAGCGGCAACTTCCGCTGCCGGGCATGGGTCCAGCAGGCCATCTGCTTTTGCTTCCATGAACATCAAAGAGGATCCGCCCCACCAGACATCACATCGCGGCTGGACTCGTTCTTCCTCGATTTGCCGGAGAATCGCGTGGGATGGAATACTGAAAGAGGTCGTCCGTATCCCAATCTCGTCATTTTGATGCTGCGCCTCAAACCGGTGTGCAATATCCTCCACGATCTCCAGCCCGTGCGGAGAATACACCACCAGATGATGAAACCGCCTCGGCCCCTTCGAGCAACCGCACACAACCAGTCCGGTTCCGATCAGAACCGCCATGAACCGTTTCCACGTCCTGTTCGTTTCGGTACACATGACACCGCCATTCTATCGGCTCACAATCCGCATGACAACGGTCTGTTTCTACCCGCCGTTTTTTTCGCAAGACAGGTTGCGTAGAGTAGATAAGAAATGGCGGACAGGATGCAAGGCGGAATAATGGACGAGACAATTACAGGTTCGGTGCTGGTTGTAGATGACGAAGCTGGAATGCGTCACATCCTCAACAAGCTGCTTTCCGGGAAAGGATATAGCGTGTTCACGGCGGAATCCGCTCACGAGGCGCTGGAACTGGCCCGCAAAGACCACCCGGATATCGCGTTTCTGGATATCCGCATCCCGGACATGAACGGTCTGGAACTGCTGACCGCGCTCAAAAGCCAGGACCCCGACCTTGTGGTGATTATGATGACGGCGTTCGGCACGGTAGAGACGGCAGTGCAGGCAATCAAGTCCGGCGCGTATGAATACATCACCAAACCGTTCGAGAACGACAAGATACTGGTAATGGCGGCTAATGCCGTCGAACGTCGGCGACTGATCGACCGGACCCGTCGTCTGACCGAGGAGGTGCAGGATCGCCGGGCGTTCGAGGGATTGATCGGCCGCAGCAAATCCATGCAGGAATTGTACGCGCTGATTAAGCGGGTAGCGGCAACCGAAAGCACGGTGCTGATTATGGGAGAGAGCGGTACCGGCAAAGAAGTTGTAGCCCGCGCCATTCATGCGCAATCGCCCCGCGCAGACAAACGTTTTGTGCCGGTGAATTGCGGGGCGCTGCCGCGCGACCTGATCGAGAGCGAACTGTTCGGGCATGAGAAGGGAGCCTTTTCGGGCGCTCACCAGCGCCGGATCGGCCTGGTGGAGGCGGCGGATCGGGGAACTCTGTTTTTGGATGAGATTGCCGACCTGCCCGCGGATCTCCAGGTGAAAATCCTTCGCGTAATTGAGCAAAAGGAGATCCGCCGTGTGGGAAGTGTAACCGATATCAAAGTGGATGTGCGCCTTCTCTCCGCCACCAATCGCGACCTGGAGGCAGATGTGAAAAGCGGGAGATTCCGGGAAGACCTCTATTACCGACTTTCGATCGTGCCGATCCGTATCCCGCCGCTGCGGGAAAGAACAGAAGATATTCCGCTGTTGGCACAACATTTCATCGAGCAATTCAACAAGAAAATGAACCGTTCCGTATGCGGAACCACTCCGGCGGCGATGCGCTTGCTACGGGAGTATCCGTGGCCCGGCAATGTCCGCGAATTGGAAAACACAATTGAGCGTGCCCTCGTTCTTCGAGACCAGGGAGAAATCTGCGAGGAGGACCTGCCCATCCAGCTCCGCCGACAGCCCCCGGAGGCTGTCAACGATACCTATTTGCTCGATCAGAGCGAGCTGACATTCCAGCAGGCGCGAGAAGCGTTTGAACGGTCCTACCTGGAATCCCTGCTCAAAGCCAACGACAACAACGTCACCCGTTCCGCAATGCTGGCGGGGCTGTCGCGGCGGCGGTTGCAGGAATTGATTAAGAAGTATGGGTTGAAGTAAATATGTCGGGGCGACGCATGCGTCACCCCTACACCCATCCCCGCGAGCCATCCGATACCGGATAGCGTTCATTCGTTTTTACGGATTTCGATCCAGATACCGTAATTGATACCGTCCGATCCTTCAGGGCGCGGAATAATGATGGTGTAGGTCTCGATAGCCAAATCCCGCATGATCGTCTCCAATTCCTCGCGGGCTTCCTCGATTGAGTAATTGGGAAATCCTTTACCTATCTTATTGCCTGTGTCTTCGCCTTTTTTCTTTCTTTCCGCCTGGCTCTTGATCTGGCTCTCGCGAATTTCCCTCGCAATCTCCACAGGAAGATTTTCGGAAAATCCCCGACCGATATAGGCTACGCCACCCGGTTTCAAAATACGCCAAACCTCCGCGAATCCCGCCTTTTTATCGTCCCAGAAGGGATACGACCCGCGCGAGACAGCAATATCCACATAACTATCGCGCAGGGCCATCCATTGCGCATCAGAAAAAATCGCGCTCACCTGGCCCCCAATCCCGGCTTCCTGCGCTTTCCGAAAGAAATCGGGGAAAACGGACGGATTGATATCGAGGTTGATCCAGTGCATTTTTGGCGAACGCTTACAGAGCTCGATCACTAAGGATCCCGACCCGCCTCCGATATCCACACCGATTCCCGATTTGTCTGCGAGGTTGTAATGGGCCACAAGCCATTCCGCCAACGGAGCATAGACCGGCGCCAGTCGAGAGGGTCCTGTATTGCGAGGTTTTTCCGTGGTCTCCTTCTTGAATTTCTCCGGATTCGGAACTTTTAATATGTCGGCGCCGGCGATGAGACAAAAAATCAGTGCGCAAAGAATTGTTGCGGATATTGCGGATTTTCTCATACGATGATCCTTTCGTATTGCTGGTGTTGTTCGTATTTCCTGTTGCCTGGGAAACCCTCACCCAGCCCTCCCGGGGGGAGAGGGAGCGGCCTTCGCTTTTCTGACAGGCAGTGACGCCTGTCCTGCCAACCCCACCCCGGCCCTCCCTGTAAACGCGGAGGGAGACACTTCCCCCTGTTTACGGGGAGATTGAGGGGGGTATGAATGCATATACGTCCGGAATCCCCCTCACTTCCCCGCGCGAATGGGATGATACCGGATGGGATTGCCGTCACGGTCCGTAATTCGAGCGCTGAAACACCACAGACCGCCTGTCTGAGTAATCTTCATGAGAATGGTGTTGATCCCTTTCTTGCCATGGACCGGCAGGGCATCCTGGTCCGGCTCACAGCCCCGCTCCCCATCATACTCTCCGGCAACCTCACCGTTCCACCAGCATCGGAAGCCATCATTGCTGCCGACTTTCACATACAAATCCTGGTCGTTCTCCAGGGGAACCTCGGCATACGCATACGCGGACACCCATTCTCCGCCGCCACAGATGCCGACCAGATCCACTATGGGCGCATCGCCGACAAATCGCTCCCAGTGTCGTGTGCCCTCGTCCGTGTCATAGGAGAGGCTGACATCTACCGCCGGTTCTCCCACAAAGGCTTTATCCAGCGGATACTCACCGCCAAAGGGGAACGGCCCGGCCAGAAGCCAGCGTGTAACATACCCCTTTTCCGCCGCATCCTTGCCGACCTCAAAGCCGAAGTTGTCCAATTTGCTCAAGATGTCTTGTGTCAGGGAACGGGTTGGAGAGATCACACGCGCACGGTTCAGCATTCCGATCGCCTTGGCGGGGTCGGATTTTCCAATATCATCCGCAACGGCGACATAAACCCGAAGCGCCTGCTCGACAATATCCGAATCCGGCTCACGGTAATTCCACAGCACCGGCGACAAATCCCCGCAGTACGGCTTGATGATCGATAGAGATTGGGGGGATTTTATCTGGGCCATTTTCTGTAGTGCAGAGACTAGAACAGATTTGGGCCAGGCCGTTGAGGCGGCAGCATGGTAAAAAACCAACGCGCGATCCCTGTCACCCTGCTCCAACGCTGCATCGGCTAGGGTAATCCATTCCGCAGGTTGTTTCTCTTTCGCAAAATCGGGTAAGGCTTCGGATGCGCTCTTGGGAACGTCTTCCCGAACCGCTTTCACAAAATTGAGCAGCGGGGCCTGTTCTTTTGTGGGATTCTCCACTTTGGGTATCAGTTCGACGGTGAGTGCATTCGAGACCGAAACGCCGGGCAACTCCTTGATGATCGTTTTCTGTTGCCCGGCAGTCTCTTTTGCGGGATCAAAGTTCTCGGCAACAACCTTTCCCTGGACACGAATATCAAACACACGCTGCCCGATGCGGTCGCTCACCATTGGAATGAATCCGAGCAAAATCGTATACCGGCCCGGTTCCTCACCCCAGGTATCATCAATGAGCGGAACATCAAACCGCAGCGCACCCAGGCAACCGGATGCGAACAGCCACGGCTTGTCAATGCCTTGGAATCTGTCCGTGCGGAAGTCCTCGGCAAAATAGCCCATACCGTTGAGAAACTTTTCATTCAGTTTGAACTGCACACCGTACGGGCTTTCGCCGCCGTGACTGGTGTACTTTGTGGCAAAGCGGGGATATCCGAACCAGAGGGTCCCGTCATCATCCCGCATGTCGCCCGGCGCGCCGAGATTGATCGCTAACTCCTTGACCGGCGTCTCAGGACCATGCGCGACAAATACCGTCCAGTCTTTCGGCGTATGGTTTTCCCTGGGCTTGAAAGCCATGGAGCATTTCAGCGGGAACGAACAGGTGCAGCCGGAACTGGCCTCCGGAAACAGGAGGAGACCATTGGCCGGAATAAGATTGATCCAACATCCGGGGCGAATCGCGCCGAAGAACGAAATGCCCGCATCGTTGTTCATGTCGTAAAACGCGGCATTGTAAGAGCGATAGAACAGCCCGCTGGGAGCCGCCGAGGTAATGCTGCAACAATGTCCGGGGCGCAGGAACTCCCACGGAACTTTCTCGCCGGAAATCGGGTGCGTGCGGGTCTCAATCTCGCCGGTCTCCAGATTACAAGCACGCGGCTCGATAATGACCTTATTGCCGACAAGAAGAGGCCGACGCAGGTAATTCAGCGGGCGCGACCAACGAACATCCCCCACCGATGCAGACAATGCCGTAATGCGCCGCCATCGCAGCGCACCCTCCTGAAATGAGCCTCCGTCATGGTTGCTGAATGTACCGAAGAAAAGCAGCACTCCGTTCTGATATGCGCTTGCAAGCCTGTCTCCCCCGCAGCCGGTGAGATCGACCGGCTTCTCCCACAGTTTCTTTCCCGTTTTGGCATCGAGCGACACGACCATACGAATGTCCGCCTCCCCGGGCAACAAAGCGGTTTCTTCGCTCTCTTCGTACTTCTTCTCATCAATCAGGCGTTTCCGTTCATTCAACGCCAGGGCCTTTTGTTCACCTGTCACATTCTGATGTGCCAGAAACACTTTTCCATCCGCGATCACCGGGACAATGTTCGCAAACTTGCCTTCTTTGAAAGTCCATAAAACATCCCCGGTTTTCGCATCAAGCGCAAAGAAACACTCAGAGAGCATGATCCGGTCGGTCAGAGCGGCTTTCGGCGATTTCTGACTCCCCCAGGCCGGATAGGTGTTCATCTGATGCCACAGTGCGCCGGCACGATGCAGGTCCTGCCAGGCATCCCGGTTCGGTTCGGGATATCGCTGCTTGAACGTGTCAAGATATTCCGTATATCGCGAATCCTTTTGTGTTTCGGGAGTCTGCGGAGTTTCTTTCCATTTTTCGCCGTCCGTCAGATTGTCCCATGTTGATGCGTAGTCGGCTTCCAGCGGATCGGCGACGGAGCCGAACAGGATTTTCCCATCCGAGGAGATATATCCCCATCGTTTGCGGCCCGAATCGGCGGGTATCGGGAGGGGATAGATATGAACGGTTTCGCCGGTTTCGGGGTCGAGGCGGTGGCATTTGTCGTGCGCGGCGACATACAGGGCATCGTCCGTAACAACCAGGTTTCCACCGTCCACATCGACACGGACCCGCACAGCGCCGGGGATTTCCCGCTTCCACAGGAAGGTTCCGTTATAGGCATCGTACGCGCTGATTTCCTCTTCGCCCTGTATAAACAGGCGTCCATCGATGGAGACAGGGGCCATGGAACGCGCGTGACGTTCCACCATACCACTCGGTCCCGGTTCGCCGAACCAGAGGACACCCAGCGGGCATTCGACCAGCTGGTCATCGGAACATGCGGTGTTCTGAGAATTGCCGTACAGCTCGCGCCAGGAACCGGCTTTCTCAAGCGGCTTGCGCTTTCCACACAGAGTGCAGATACCGGCGCCCTTTTCCGCAATCATCATGGATATATCGCCAATTGACGCGCTGGAATCCTGGAATTCCTGCATCTTTGATTCCTGAGCGATAGGCGAACGAAAAAAGATGGCTCCCCCGTCGGGACGAAGAACGCGGGATATCTCTCTGGCATTCAATTCTGCTTCCCCACTTGTTACGGTGGAATCATAGACAATCAGATTGGCGAAATAATCCGGCAAGTCCCGAATATCCCAGTTCTCGACGATTATCTTTGTTCCGTAGAGAGCCGCGCCATCGAGTTTCGCTTTGGCGTTTTGGACGTTTTGTGGATCGGAGTCGATGGCAATCACAAACATCTCGGATTGCCGCGCGATCTCATAAGCCAAGTGCCCGTCCCCGCACCCCAGAACGAGGCAATAGCCTTTACGGACGGAGGACTGCGTGAAGACATCCTTCGCAAAAGACTGGTAGTCCTTTGAGAGCCTGTCCCCCTTGTACGGAGTCTCTTCGATTTTCGCCGTGCGCTTGCCGGGATTCTTGGGAGCGCCTTCGGTGAAACAGGAAACCGAGCCGTCATTCGAGCTGACAAGGAGTTTTCCATCGGAGACTGCCAATCCGGCAACCTCACCGGAGACACTGCCTTTCCATACCTCTTTGCCGTTCGTGATATCCAGCGCGATCAGCGATTCCTTGCCGCCGAGAATTAAGGTCTGTCCGGCCAAGGCCATCACATTGAAATTCTTTGCGGGGGCAAACCAGCGGCAGGCGGCCGATTTCAACTGCCCCTGCTCTTGCTGAATGGCTTTCATTCTCGAAGAGATTTGGGCGATTTCTTCATTTACGGAGTCTTTGGTTGCCTGATCCGCCTGCGCCAGCTTCGCCCGCAGATCGGCAATCCGTCGTCGGATGTTGGCTTCTTCCGACGCCAGCTCCTGCAAGCGCTTGTTGATTTCGGGGTATTTCACCCGGTCGATTGCGTAAACACCCTCCGGTGTAAGAACAAACGAGTTCTCCGGAGTAACTACAAGATCAACGCCTGGGAACCACGCGTATGGTTCGCCGAGTCGTTGTCCGGTTCCATCCTCGTAGGAAACTTTGGCCGGAGTGCCGGAAAGATCAACGCCGGCAATTAACTCATTCCGATCCAGCAGCACCCACGTGCCGCCGACCTTGCCGCCCGGATTGAGATAGAAAAGAAACTCGCCATTTCTCCGACTGAATCCGGCAGGCATGGCACGGCTCGAAGGCACATAAAGGACCTCTTTCGATACAACCAGGTATCCCTGGGGCGAGATTCCGCCGAAGTTGAGTTCATGTGCCCGGTCTCCGATGGTGTCGTTTTTCCAAATGACCTCGCCGGTTTCGGCGTTGAGCGCATAAATCTGAATCCCTTCATAGGGAAACACACCGGCGGCGAAATACGCAATACCGTCATCCACCAGGACATTCGTGCGAACCGGCCAGAGCGAGATCATACGGCCGTTCCCCAGAACCTTCCGGTTGCTGGGGCCTGCGCGGAACTTCCAGACAATCTCACCATTCTGCGCGGACAGGCAATAAACATAACCGTCATCGGAGCCGACATAAACATTCCCGTTCGAGATAGATGGGGCCAGCCGCACGGGGCCATCGGTGAACCGGGTCCACCGGATCTCGCCGGTTTCCGCATCAAGCGCGTATACCTTGTTGTCTACCGAGGAACCAAAATACGCGATCCCATCCGCGACAGTAACCTGATAGGCGCTGTCGAAACGCATTCGGGGAAGTTCCTCCGCCGGTTCGTACCAGGCCGGTTTCGGAGCATGGGGAGTCCGGTATTCCCAGGCGAATGAGAGCGGCGGTTTGATCCCTTGTGAAGTGACGGCATGTTGGGCGCTGTCGTGACGATAGGTCGGCCAGTTCTCCCCGCAAGCATCATCGGCTGTTATGGCGGAAAACCAGAGACAGACGGCTAAAAAGGCGAAAAACATCCCCACGGGCTTCATGAGAAAAAATCTGTGGAAATTCATTCTCGGGTCTCCGATCATCTATGTTGAGGATGGGTTTTCGACGATTTCACCTCCCCGCAGAAAGACAATTTGATTCGCATACTGGTCCGCCGAATGCCCGTGGGTCACCACAATCACCGTGCCCCCTTCCCGTTGGAACTCGTGCAGGTGGCGAATCACCTCCTCGGCGTTTTCGGGATCGAGATTGCCGGTGGGTTCATCGGCCAGAAGGATGGAGGGCCGATTCATCAGCGCGCGGGCAATTGCAGTGCGCTGTTTTTCGCCTGCGCTCAGTTCGGCAGGCTTATGAAACTCGCGGTGAGAAAGTCCCAGATTCTTGAGTAATTCCCGTGCCCGTTCACTGGACTCTGCATTCCGCTCGAACCCCGATGCCAGAAGGACATTCTCCAGCACGTTCAAATAGGGAATCAGGTGAAACATCTGGAAGACAAATCCGATATTCTTTGCCCGGAACTGCGCCCGTTCCAGTTCATTCATTGCGGAGATTTCCTGGTTGTTCACGGTGACTCGTCCGGTTGTGGGACGCATCATTCCACCGATGGTCAACAGCAACGTGCTCTTGCCACTTCCGCTCGGCCCGCGAACAACAAGAAATTCCCCTTGCCGAACATGCAGATTGATATTGTGAATGGCGCGGACCTCGTTTCGGCCCACTCGGAAAGTTTTACTTACATTTTCGAGAAGAACCATGATTATTCCTCCCTCAGCGTAACAGCGGGATCCTCCGTAACCGCGACAACCGCCGGAATGAAACTGGACAGCGCCGTAAATGTCGGCGCAACCAGCAGCGACCAGGTGAGCAGTGAGTAAATCGGACGAATCGACTTCGCGGTTACTTTGAAAACTTGCGGCCCGAAACTCATCGCAAAAGCGGTCCCCAGAAAGAATCCGATGGCCGCTCCGATCAGCCCGATGATGATGGCCTTGCCCAGGAACAGCGCAGCGATTCGGAAAGAACCATATCCCAGCGCGCGCAAAACCCCGATTTCAAACCGGCGTTCCCGCACATTCAGGAACGCCAACGCGCCGATCCAGATTGCGCAGCCGACCAACACAAGGGGCAACAACCGCGCGAAAAACCGCTCAAGCATAAACCGCTGCTCCCGACGCGCATCGGAAATCGCTTTGAGTTGGATCACCTTGCCCTCCGGCAGCACTTGTTCCAGCTGAGATCGTAACCGATCCAGAGGATCACCGGGTTCCTTGCACAGGCATTCCAGCGCTTGGATCTCATTGATCCGGCCATCGAGGTTCAGAATACTCTGTATATCTTTCAGGTGACCGTAGATTCGGATGTCGTCATCGCTGCCCGTTTCCGGCAGACAGGAGGCTACCTGGAACGGCTTACCGAAAAGATCCACCATATCGCCATTCTTCACCCCCGTTTTTTGTACCAGTTCGTATCCGAGATACACTTTGCCCGGTTCCACCGCAAACGGAATCATGGAGGATTCCACCACCCCTTTCGGTACGACTTCCTTTGCGGCAATACCGGTCAGAAGAACCTCCATTCCCTGCCAGGTGACTTTTTGCTGAAGAGTCGCCAGCAGATGTCGATACTGAATCTCGTCCTGTGTCTTCTCAGCAAACCGAAGGACATAATCCTCCGGCATGGTGTAATCGGAAAATCCGGTCTCCCAGAACTTAATCATGTCCGTTTCTTTCGGAATGATGCGCAGGTTATAGCCGATGTCGCGCATCAGGCGTGTGGTCTCGCGCTGAGAATCCTGCGCGCTCGTGAAAAAGGCGACATACACCGCCACCGCAGTAACTACTGCCAGCAGGCTGAGAACAAAGTTATATTCCCGGTGAGTGATTTCTTTGAGAATCAGCAGTAGCGTTGACATGATACCCTTTCCCTGAAATCACCCATAAACTGGGTGACTGATCTGTTTCATTTTGATCCAAGTCCTCTTCGAACAGCGATCACAATCCCCACCAGAATAACAACCCCAAATCCGGCGATTGTCCAGAGGACTGTTCGAGTATAGAGGTCAGGTTTCCGTTCCTCGGAAGATGGAGGATCGATTGCCCGCGACGGAACAGGCTGCTCGACAACCGGCGCAGACTCGGCTCCGAACTCCACAACCTGCTCGCTGTATCCGAACAGAGGATCCGTGTTCGGATTCTCGGAAGATATTCCCACCGTCTCCCCGGACAGGCCGGAAGCCAGTATCTGGCCGATCTCCATTTTCACCATCGGGTTCTCCGCATCAAAACCGGCCGATTCGATCACTTGCGATCGCATGGTGGAATCCCAACGGAGAGGCACAGGCATCCCCATAATCAGGCTCCGGTCCAGGCCGCATTCGCACGATGCGCCAACCAGCCCAAGCAACGAAAAAAGGCGGCTTTCAACAATCTCGTCTCGGTGCAAAACCGGCCCCATCCTGCGCCCTCTTCCGTACAGCGCCACGACATGAGGATCGTTTAATGCTTCCTCATCGAGATTCATACCCCACAACAACACTTGCTCATTCGGAAATGATTTTGGAGAAATCCGAACCAGGTAAGGATTCACCTCCACAGGTTTCGGCAATTGGTCTGCCAATCCGGTGATCCGCTCGATAGCACGTTGAATGTGCTGCAAGGCCCGCTGATTCGCTTCCGCATCTTGTCCCTCGATCAGAAGAACAACGCAGTATGATTTCACGAGATGCTCCAGGATGTCCCGGCGGACCGGAGAATCACAGGCCTGCTCGAGGGATGTCATTAAAGAGTCCGATGTTTCGGCAATGGGGAGCAACAGGGACCTTCCATCCGGCGCAACAAGAACACAGGCGGGAGATTGGAGATTCTGCCCTGAGGGAAAATATCGGAGCGCGGGATGATCCGGCTCGCTGTCCGTGCGGACAATCTCAGGCTGGATATTGGAGTCCATCAGGGCAACCAGCGCGGCCCTGTCGAACGCCTCGATTCGAGCCGGGGGAGTTTGGTCCCCGACGAAGCAATAGAGATGGTACAAATCGCCCGGGAACTGAACAAACCCGACATCGCGAACCGTATATCGGCAGGCATGGGCGTGCGAAACGAAGAAGAGCAGCACAAAGAAAACTGCCGGGAAAAACGCAGATGTCTTGGGAATCATACATAACATTATCCGAAGGAGTGTGGCGAGGGTCAAGGAAGAGGAACCAATTGACTCATATTAAAGCTTACCGAAGGGAGAGAGAAAAGAGGATCGTTGACTCATAATTGAGGATACCGAGAAACGAGGTGTCGGAAATTATGAGTGGCATGTTGAGAAAAGAATATTTAAGAGAGATATGCGGGTGGACGGAGAATCGAGCGACGTGGAATCGGGGCGCGCGAGGCGTTCTGACTCAGATTCAGGACATGGAAACCTCCCTGGTGTTTCCGATTCTGGGGTTTGATTGCGACAACGGTTCCGAGTTTCTGAATTATCATCTGTTCCGGTATTGGACCGGTCGGAACTCCCCGGTCTCGTTTACACGCGGTCGTCCGTATCATACCAATGACAGTGCGCACGTCGAGCAAAAGAATTGGACCCATGTTCGCCAATTATTGGGCTATGATCGGTTCAGTAATCCGGATTTAGTGGAACCGATCAACGGTCTCTACGCCCACGAGTGGAGCCAATTCCAGAATTTCTTTTGTCCCACCTTGAAACTCGAAAGCAAGGAACGGATCCACTCCAAAATACGGCGCCGGTACGGGAAACCACAGACACCCGCCGAACGTCTGCTGGAGTGTCCGGATGTGACCTGTGAGGCCAAACAGCGTCTTCGGGACACCCTGCGTTCCCTGAATCCGTTCCAGCTTCGGGAAGCCATTGAACGGAAACTCAAAATGATTTTCAATCTTCGTGAGGAAACGAAATATGGGTCAGCGATTTGCTCTGAACGGGTGTTTAACTCCAGTCGGCCTACGGCCTCCTTCCGTTAAACACCCGTTCACTTACCCCTTCGGTAAGCTTTTCCCATGAGTCAACGCGGTACAGAAATGTAAACTATAGTGTACAGAATAATGTGCAGAATAGCAACCCACGCATAAAAAAACGGGAGACCGAGCGGTCTCCCGTTTTCCTTCAAGAGATCAATCCTGTATGGCCGATCACACTTTCGGCAGTTTTGCCAAGGCTTCCTGGAGCTTCTCTTCCGGGAAATCATAGTCCATCAGTTCCCCGGCGAAGTAGCGATCATACGCGCCCAAGTCGAAATAGCCGTGGCCGGAGCAATTGAAGACAATGACCTTCTCTTTGCCTTCCTCCTTGGCCCGCAAGGCTTCTTCGATGGCAACCGCGATGGCATGAGAGGTCTCCGGGGCCGGAAGAAACCCTTCGGTGCGGGTGAATTGAATGGCCGCATCGAAGACCTTTGTCTGGTAGACTGCGACAGCCTCGATCAGTTTTTCGTGTACCAGGAGGCACAGGCTTTGGGCAGCGCCATGATAGCGCAATCCGCCCGCGTGGATTCCCGGCGGCACGAAGGTGTGACCCAATGTATACTGTTTCAGCACCGGAGTGAGATGGGCGGTATCGCCGTAATCGTAAGCATAACGGCCCCTGGTTAATGTCGGACAGGCAGTAGGCTCCACGGCGATGACACGCAGATCGTTACCCCGCATCTTTCTTTTCATAAACGGATACGCAAATCCGGCGAAGTTGCTGCCGCCACCGACACAACCGATCAGAATATCCGGCTTTTCATCGACCAGCGCGAGCTGCTTTTCGGTTTCCAGGCCGACAACGGTCTGGTGGAGCAGGACGTGGTTCAGAACGCTGCCAAGGGAGTACCGGGTGTCGTCGTGCTTCACCGCGTCCTCGACAGCTTCGCTGATGGCGATGCCCAGAGAGCCGGGGCAGTCGGGGTCCTCGGCGAGGATGGCCCGCCCGGAATCGGTGAGATCCGTCGGGCTGGCGAAAACCTCGGCTCCGAACGATTGCATAAACGATTTGCGGTAAGGTTTCTGTTGATAACTGACCTTGACCATGTACACGGTGCATTTCAACCCGAACATGCACGCGGCAAAGGCAAGCGCGCTCCCCCATTGCCCCGCACCGGTTTCTGTGGCCAGGCGGGAAATGCCCTCTTGTTTGTTGTAATAGGCCTGCGGGACGGCGGTATTGGGTTTGTGGCTTCCCGGTGGGCTGACCCCTTCGTTCTTGTAGTAGATTCGTGCAGGGGTCTTCAGGGCTTTCTCCAGGGCGGTTGCGCGAATCAGCGGCGTTGGCCGCCACACTTGATAGATCCGCCGGACATCGTCCGGAATAGGTATCCAGCGCTCCTGAGAAACCTCCTGCCGGATCAGTTCCATCGGGAAGATGGCAGCGAGCTGGTCCGGCGTGATCGGTTGATAGGTCTCCGGATGAAGCGGCGGATCCAACGGCCTCGGAAGGTCGGGAATGATATTGTACCACTCCTGGGGGATATCCTTCTCACTGAGCAAAATCTTACGTGTGTCCATTCATTCAATCTCCTTCACGGTGGGTCATCAAGTATCCACACATCCTGCAACTATGCCACAGCCGAAGGGGAATGCCAAGGAAATCACCCCTTTTTCAGCGATTCCGCAACAAGTTGCTGGAAGGAGGGGTTGGGTGAAGGAATTGCTGGGTTTACGGGTTGGAGGGGATACTGGGGAGATTCGACGGGGAGATTTGGGTGGGTAAATAGTGGAAAATGGAAGGGATTGTCGGTGCAAAGGACAGGCCGTGGGAATGCACCAGTTGGGCCAGGCGGGAACGCCGTTCCCGTTCCGCCTTTGTCAGTTTGGCACGGCCAGGCATAATCTGCCCCCCTGCGAATGCAAAAGGAAATCTCGAATGCGAATCTGCTTTCACTTCGAGATTCCCACCTGACTCAATATGGCGCCAACGGTTAGAGCATCAAAAATATCCATGTCGCGGAATCGCTGAACAATCACAACCACCTTTTGCGTTTGAAAAACAGCACCAATATACCGGTCACCACAACCATCAATCCAAGTGCGAACGGATATCCCCAATACCAACTCAATTCGGGCATATTCCAGGGAGAGACCTCCGTATTGAAATTCATCCCGTAAATCCCTGCGATAAACGTGAGCGGAATGAAAATGGTGGCAATCACTGTCAGCACTTTCATCACGTCGTTCATCCGGGCGCTCACCGAGGACAGATAAAGGTCCATCAAATCCGAAGCCTGGTCCTCAAAAATCTCGATCAGTTCCGTGATATGAAGGGCGTGGTCATGACAATCCCGAAGATAAACCCGCGTAGTTTCCGTGAGCGAAGGAAAATCGTCCTTCATCAGCATGTCCACAACGTCCGGCAGGGGCCAGACGGCTTTGCGCAGGGTTCGGAGTTCGCGTTTCAGGTCGTGAATTCTGGATCTGCCCTCATCGGTCGGTTGATCGAAAATTTCATCTTCCAGCTCCTCCAAACGCATATCGAGGGTCTCCAGAATCGGGAGGTAATGATCGATTATGGAGTCCAGCAAAGCATATCCCAGGTAATCGGCCCCCATGTTCCGTATGCGCCCTCGTTTTCCCCGAATACGGTCCCGGATCACTCCCACCCCATCTCCGCTTCGCTCCTGAAAGGTCAGCACATAGTTCTTTCCGATGAAAATACTCAGTTGCTCGGTCTCAAAAGGTTCCTCGTCTCTGGGGATATGGCCGACAAGAAAAAGGTGATCTTCGTACGGTTCGAATTTGCCGCGCTGATTGTTGCTGACCACATCCTCCAGGGCCAGTCTGTGCAGGTTGAACAGAATGCCGATTTGCTGAATGACTTGCGCATCGCCCAATCCTGTTACTTGAATCCAGGTTACCGGCCATTTCCGAAGATACTCAGAGAGACTGCCTACAGAGGAAACATCCTCCTCAATCCAGGCGTCCGGGCCGTATGCCAGGACCCGGATTGCAGGTCGGGGAGACTCGAAATCCGCCGTCAATATGCCCGGAACCGATCCGGGCAGGAAATTCTTCCCGACCAGCCTTTTTCGGATGTGCCGTCTTCTGGACTTTCGGCTCATAAAGATCTCCCGTGAGAATCAATGTCGTCAGGCTCGGCAAGCGAATCAAGGGAAACTCTCTCAGAATTTGGGAATTAACTCAAGAGCCTCTCCCCCATGATGGGGGAAATACAGAGTGGGTTGAATTCACTAGACTTATCAAGTCATTCTCAACGCTGTTTCTTGTTTCGGATTCCCTTCAGAATAGCGTAAGGGAAATAGGTGAAATGGCGTAACCCAGGAATATTGGAAACATGCCGCATCACATTCCGAATTTCCGTGGACAACCGGACCAGAACCACGTCCTCCTTGACCTCCCCGACCTCCTTAATCAGGATCAATCGCCGGACCGCGTAAAGTCCGAATATGAACGAGAAGACAAAGAGAAAGTCCAACCCACGCAATTGAATCGGGGTCCACTGTATCTCGTGATGGGCCATGAGATCGGATATCCAATGGAGGGTAATCTTGAATTCCTGTGTGGCCAGGCCATCTGCCGCCATCCCTGCAAGCAGAGGAGCCACGGTTGCCGCGCATCCCGATACGAGGGCATTCGTCGCCAGGTAGGCGGTTGCCCGGCCACGCGGGGCGCTTTTCAGCGCAATCCCCCTCGAACACAGCGTCACCCCGGCTGTCGAAACTCCAGCCAAGGTATGAATCACAATCAATAAAAGCAGCGCGAACCGATCGGACCCCGGCGCTGTCGTAAACGGCCAGAGAATCACACTGAGCATAAACATCGGCCCGCAAATCGCAAGAACCGACTTATTGGAGTATGCGTCCGCCAGCCGACCCCAAATCCGCAGAAACAGCACGTTCACAATCTGGCTCAGTGTGGACAGCAACAACACGACACTCATGCTGAGATTCAACCGCTGAAGCATGTACACCGCAAAGAAAGGCGCAGACAGGTTGGCCGCGAACTGCCACGCCGCCAGAAAAAACAACAGCATTCGATAATTTGTATCTCGAATCGGCTCCATCAGGATGGAGATAAGACTCCGCCCGGGCAGAATCTCCATCCTGGGTTCCGGGATACGCGCCAGGCAAACCACACCGATCATTCCGGACAACATGCCGACCGAAAAAACCATGCTGTAAACATATAGATCATTGGCATATCGCGCTTTATAGAAATCAATCCCAAACGCGGCCAGCAATCCCATCACCATCGCGATTCCGGTCGCCCAAGCCATCCGGTCCGCCCAGAATCGTCCCATCACCTCATCGGGAATCAGGTCCCGAATCCAGGAATTGAAAGCACACGTGCTGATCGCATTCAGCGAAAAATAGCCGAAAAGAGCGATCAGAAAAATTTCCAGCCGGTGCGGCCCCTCCGAGAAAAACGGCAAAACAATGATCACCAGCCAGAACAAACGTCCCCAGAAAGACGCTGTGACCGAAAGCGCTTTACGCCGCCGCGTCTTCTCCACCAGGAAAATCGACGGGATCTGAAGAATCTGCGTCAAAGGACCCACCGCCGAGATCAAGCCCACGACTGTGTTGGAGGCTCCAAGAAGCAGGGCATAAGCAATCAGAAATGCTCCGCCTGTGAGGCTCCCCATCATATTGGAGAAAACCCCATCCCACAGGATCATCCGAAGACCCTTTTCATGCGATTCCTGCGATATGCTGGTTTGTGGAGAAAGCCAACGAAACATGCCGATTGCCTGAATTTCCTGCTGTCGGCGGACATTGTAGACCGCGTGGACGCAGTGGACCGTCTTCACACAAAGATATCGCGCCCGGCTATACACCAGGCGCGATATCCCCATTTTTCTGCAATTTACAAAGCATTCACACGTTTGAAAACACCACACCCGTTCAAGTCTATGAAAAAGGAGAAGGAAAAAGCCCGTTCGCCGGGCCGGTAATCCCAATTACGAACGGGCTTCTCTTCTGCTTACCAATCCCTCAAATCAATAAATCGACCAATCCTGAATATCCACCGGTTTCAATGGGTTCTCGAAAATGCGAAGCACCGGGTCATTCAACGGCAGACCGAACGCTTTCGCCAACTGTTTCATCAGGTCGGGGACCCCGGGCACGATGGTTGTGCCGTCCATCACAGCCGCAACCTGCGAATTGATCGCACAGCGCGGCTGATGAATATCCCCCGCGGGGACCTGGCCGTACGGACCATAGTCGACCACCGAGGGTTCCGTTCGGTAATTCTTGAATACCGGGAACTCGCCACCATGGGGATTCCCGTTTTTGTCGAAGAACCGTCCGAAGATCTGCAGCTCGCCTTCAGCTTCGCCGAACCGGCCGTCTTGCCACACCACAAACACATTACCGTTTTCATCCATATCGACAGATGTTCGATCGACCAAGCCGTAGTAATTCACCAAATCCGACTCATCGAAACGCACCCAGTTCCGAACGGAGCCATCTACATTGTAATAAATCAATGCTCCAATCGCGTCATTGCCGGATTCCACCTTCACGCTCTTTACCACCAGATCTTTCCCATTGCTGGCGATCATGCTGCTGTCGCCGCGCCCCCCCGAATCAGTGCCAAAAGTAAAAGCAAATCCTTCCACAAGTTCCACCCCAGCGAGCGACTCATGATCCGGCATGGACGGTGTTCGCGGCGTGCCGTCATTGTTGTACCAGCGCATTCCAAGCCCGTGATCGATCATAAACCCGCCGTCAAACGCCACGATATTTTGGTAAACAACACTGCTGTTGCCGGTCCCGATGTATTGACCGTTTTCATCGGTGTGTACCAGGAATGGGGCCTTTTTTTGCGTTCCATCCGGCCCGAGGATCACCGCAACAACCGCCTCACCGCCGACAAGACCTGCCGCGTCTTTCGCATCGTCGCTCTGCTGACGGTCTTCCCCAATAGCCACGATATCCCCATTGCTGAGAATGACCGCACCGATATCCCGGTAACCTCCCTCCTCAGCGGTCAGAGTGCCGAAGGCGTTGATGCTGGTCCCTCTGGGAGTGCCGTCATTGTTGAACAGTTGCACGAGGGTAAACGCCTCATCCCCGAGCTCATCCGCGAATTCCCATCCCAGAGTGGCGGCATATTGGCCTTGGTTATGAACGACAAAACCGTTCCCGTTCGTGCGATCCGCCGCTGCGCCGTGAGTGAACGCACCCCACGCTCCACCCAATGATGGATAATCGCATACCGGGATCGGGGCGCCCGTGGAATCGTAACTGCCGCTGATCGGCAGAGGGGTAAGTTGCGACCCATCCGGCCCAAAAATCAGAAACTCACTTCCGCCGAGCCACCCGGGTTGCTCCATATCCATAGCCAATTTAAAGGCCACAATACTGCCGTTCTTCAATGCAATAACCCAGATATTGTCGTAATTCGCCATGTCTGCGCCGTACGCGCGCCAGGGTGTCAAATCGCCGGTTACCGCGGTAATCCCGGCCTCTTCCGGAGAACTGGCGGATTGCACAACCGTCGCCAGGGGAACCAACAGAATCGTCAGTCCCACTGTCCACAGACAGAACCGTTTTTTCATTCTCTGCTCTCCTTTGAACTGTGAAGTTTCGGGGGGTAGCCCCATTGATTTGTACGAAATATAGCACGGAATCAAATGACTTGCAACCGCCAGAGAGTGATAATCAAGGATAATCAAGATTCAGGGGCGAGTTTTTCCCAATCGGTTCGCAAATAATTCCTTTCCCGTCGCTTTCCCTATCAACCTTCTCTTCTGCCTCTCTCCATCCTTGGAAAGGAAGCCGGGGGGTGAGGTCGTTTCGCTTATACACCTCCCGCCACAAGCCTCGCTATCTCCCATTGCCCTTGAGGCGAGTAAATCTCAAACAAACTTTCCAGCAGGTCGATCAACGGTTGAAGTGTCCTGTCCTGCGTAGCGGATAAAACCAGCGATGGCGACGGCTCCAGCCACTCCATGGCGGCATATACCGCCTGCTTGGATTTCACACAATCCCACTTGTTGAAAATCGTAACAGTCGGTTTCTTGTCTCCGCCCAGCTCCCGCATCAATCCGGCCACCGCCTCCATTTCCAAATCGATATGTGGGGAACTCGCGTCTACGACATGAAGAATCAGGTCCGCTTCTTCCACAACCTCAAGCGTGGCCCGGAATGCGGCCAGCAACGGCTCCGGCAGGTCGGTGATGAACCCCACCGTATCCGAAAGAAGAAGCATTTTTCGTTCGCCGAGGTACAATTTGCGCGTCGTTGTGTCGAGTGTGGAAAACAGCTGGTCACGGGCCACTACATCGGCGGAGGTCAGCCGGTTCAACAGGGTGGATTTCCCCGCATTTGTGTACCCGACGAGTACGGCCGTTGCCACGCCCCGACGGTGTCTGGCTCTCCGCTGGATTCGATTTGTGCGTTCAATGGCGCGGAGGTCTTTCGCAAGGTGTTCAATGCGCTTGTTGATCCGCCGCCGGTCAACCTCCAACTGCGTTTCGCCCGGTCCGCGTGTCCCGATCCCACCGCCCAGTCGGGACAAATCCCGACGGCCTCCAGTCAGGCGGGGCCGCAGATACCTCAGCTGCGCCAATTCTACCTGGATTTTACCGTCGCGAGTCTGGGCGTGCTGCGCGAAAATATCCAAAATCAACTCTGTCCGGTCGATCACGCGGATCCCCAGGCGATCCTCCAGGTTCCTCTGCTGGACCGGAGACAGGTCCCGGCTGAATACCACCAGGTCCAAGTCGTTCTCGCCGACCAGGGAACGCAGCTCATCCACCTTGCCCCGCCCGATGTATGTGGCCGGATGAATATCGCGAATGTGCTGCCGTGTGAAACACTCAATCTCCGCCCCGGCAGTCTCGGCCAGTTTTGTCAGTTCAGCAATTTGCTGATCGGACCGCTCCGGTGGGACATGAGGGGGGTACACGCCGACCAGCAGCGCGCGTTCTGTCCGTGCTGAGGATTGTGGCAATTCCGAAAGAGACATACACCTCCTGGCAATCGGCGCCTGCAATACAAAAACGGGGATAGCCGCCCCGGACTATCCCCGTCTGTGTTCTTACCTGGACAACGCGGACTTATTCCCCCGGTCGTGGGGGCTTCGTCCCAACCTGATTCCAGCGAACTTTCTGTTTCGCACCGGGGCTTACCGTCGCTACGGCGTGCTTGTAAATCAAATACTGTTCGTCCCGCTCGTCGTTCTGAAGGATCAACGTAAAATTGTCGAACGCCGAGATCTTGCCATGCAGGTCCGAACCATCCAACAGATGGATGATCAAGTTCATCCGTTCTCGTCGTGCCTGGTTCAGGAAGCTATCTTGGATATTCATCGTACCTTTTTGAACCACATCCCACCTCACTTGGTAGATTCCCGCACCCTCTGCCATGATAAAAACAGACCACAATCAAGCAATCAAAAACATCTGATACTTTTTGTATCACATTTAATCTTCAAAAGCAAGGAACTCCCGTATCTTTTTTTTCATATTCTCCAAGTCAATGTTTTCAAGCCACATAGCGTCAGTCTGATGCCGAAACCAGGTCATCTGGCGACGCGCAAACCGCTTTGTCGCTCTCGCCAGGTCGGTTTTGGCCTGATCCAGGGTAATTTCCCCCTGTAAATAGGGGAAAACTTCCTTGTATCCTATGGCCTGACGCACCGTGCGGCTGCCCCCGCCCATTCCGAGAAGCCATTGGGCCTCTTGCAAAAGACCATCCCGGATCATCCGCTCCACCCGTTCCTCAATTCTTTGGTCGATCACCGGCCACGGAGCCTGAATACCGAGCATCAATGTCCGTTCCAACCATGGTTTCGTTTCTTGCCCTTTTCGGAGGTCGCTGGGCTTCCGGCCGGTGGTTTCATAGACCTCCAAGGCCCGAATTGTGCGCCGGGCATCCTGGGGCAGAATCCGCCTTGCCCATTCCGGATCGATGGCCTCCAGGCGTTCGCGGAGCGGAGCCGGACCCTCCGTTTGGTACTGTCGCTCCAGAGTCTCGCGAATCTCTTTCGGAGGCGCCGGCGCATCAAAAAAACCCGCCAGCAGGGCGCGAAAATACAGGCCTGTTCCGCCGCAAAGAATGGGCAGTCGTCCCCACGCGAGAATGTCCCGCAATGCCGGCTCGCCCACGAAGGCAAACCGCGAGGCGTTGAACTCCTCCCACGGCTCCGCTAAGTCCAATAAATGATGGGGGATACGCGCACGCAATTCCGGCCCGGGCTTGCCGGTCCCCACATCCAAACCCCGATAAACCTGCATGGAATCAATGTTCAGTATCTCCCCACCGAAACATTCCGCCAACTGCACCGCAATCTCGCTTTTGCCCAACGCAGTCGGCCCGGCAATCGCCACCAGCCGCACCCGATTTATGTCGACATCTCCCCCATCCATTCTGTCCGTTTTGTCCACCCTGCCTACCCCCCTTCTATTCTCTTTTCTTTTAATTCCCCTTCACTCCCAAAACCGTAATAACCGGCAGATCCTCCGGCTCAAACCAGGCATGGGAACACCGGAT
Organism: Candidatus Omnitrophota bacterium; assembly: GCA_029570205.1. Lineage (GTDB taxonomy): Bacteria > Hinthialibacterota > Hinthialibacteria > Hinthialibacterales > JAKPRU01 > JAKPRU01. Next base: position 82,853 of record JAKQSI010000042.1, read on the forward strand.
CTCCACCACGTTCCGGCCCGCCCGCAAAATGCCCTGGGTTTCATAGTCCGAGGGGCTGCCCATATTGACCTCAATTGTTCCACCGGGTGTGCCGTTCAGAAAGATGGACAGTTCCATCTTCTCTGTGTGAAGGCTGTCCGGTTGAAGAGTCAGCGCCGACCGCCGACCTTCCAGTTGTGTTCCCGCCACAAACTCCATCATACACCCGGCAGGCCAGGTGAATGACACCGACTCGATTCCCGCGGAAGCCACAAAAGCCTTGGCGGGGTTGAAAAGTATCCCGTCGGTGACCGGAGGCTGTGTCCCCGTTATGTCCGCCAGCGCCCAGGCCGCCACCGGATCCTCCTCGGCCTGCGGTTGCAGGGCCGCAATCGCTTTCGGTCGGTCTGCAAGACGAAGGTATGATCTGCCGAGAACCGTTCCGGTTGTACAGTGGATACTTCCGGCAATTTGCACAATGGTTTTGGCGGTCTCCTCGTCCGGCTCCCAGGGGTGAAATGTAAGCGCGGTACACCAGGCCGGGTAGGCTTCATCCCACCGTTCCAGTCTCGTAAGAATTTCTGCCCGGTTTTTACATGCCCGGATTGCCGGTTGATTTGATACGCAGGCAATCACACCCGCATACCATTGCAGCGCAGATTCGGGATTCTGATCCCGATCCAGATCTCCCAGCAGAAACTGTCCCTCTCCCTGTCCAACCCCGGCATCCAGCTCCACCGCTTGTTTAAATTGCTCTCTGGCTCTCTCAAGGTCCCCCGACTCGTTCCGCTTTAAAAAAAGGAGTCCCATCTTGTGATGTACTGTTGCCACTGCCGCCCGATGCCGGGCGGAATTCGTCTTCTCCATCTGTTCCCGGTAAAACGTAAGGGCATCGTGATAGGCTCCCAAAGCGTCCTCGTATCGCCCCTGCTGTTCCAGGTCGCTGCCTCGGACCATCCCCAGGCTGGGTTGATTCCTTTCTGTTGCGAGAAACCAGTCGGGATGATCGGCCAAATAAAGAAAAATCGGGAACAGCACAACCAGAAGAATCCCCCAGGCAATCAGCGCATGACGGTTTGATGGGCCGGGAAGGGGATTGGATGGGTTCATTGATTTGCCTTGAGCGGTATGCGGGCGCGGTTGTTCTTGAACGTCTCTTCGTCGATGACCTCGTCGGGATCGGCGGCCACTTCAAACCAGGCGGCACGGTCCGTCACTCGAACCCGGTGCGCCGACCTCTGTCCCCCCGCCGGAATGGACCAGATGTCCAAAGTAATCGACTGCTTCGGTGATCCGTCATCAAATCCCACGGTAATCTGAATCACCGCATCCTTCGCATCTGTGTCCCCGATATTATGAACAGTAAAATCGATGATATACTGCCCCCGCTCCGCGTCGTGCCGGACCTGGATATCCTTTTCCTCCACCGCCAGATCGACTTTCTTCACCACATTGATTTCCAGCCGGGCGGAGTTATCCTCTTCGTGCGATTCCACTACACTGCCGAACGGATCGCACTGGAATATCAGGACGTTCTTCCCCGAATTATCAACGGGATCCCAGCGAAGTGTCACCACACGGCTTGCCCCGGGAACCAGCGCCGGAACAACCGCCGCACTTTGACCGACCAGATTCCGAACCTCCCCGGCAAGTCCTGCAACCCCTTCCAGGCTCGCGTTGAGAATAGTCTCCCGCGAGCTCGCATCCCCGTTATTCAACACCGGTATATCGAAATACACCGTCATTCCATTCTCGGGACGCGGCGGCCGATAAACAATTTCGTTTTCCAGAATCGTTAGATTCGGTGTCCCTGATCCGACTCGCGGCGTAACAGGCTTCGGCATAACCATCACCGTTCCACCGTGGATTATCCCTTCTGCCAAAAATGCAGTCGCCCCGAATGAAAAATGACGTTCCTCGTTCCAGTATGGGCCGCACAATTGCCCCAGAGATAGTGTTCCTTCTGCCGGCCAGTCTTTTGGAGTAACAGTGTTTTCCCACAAAGGCCGAAACACGCTGTCCCGAAGCCACAGATTCGCCGTGGCATCCGGGACCGGCGGCTCAACCCGGTATTTGAGGAACCCGCCGGAATCCACAGTTGCATCCAATGAAACATCCTTCGGCCACTTTTGGGGAATAGGCAGTTCGAACAACGGATCTCCCAGAATGCAGAATTGCTTTTGCGGCTCGAATGAGGGCCTTTCGGCCAGCGCAATCAGGCACGAGGCGACATAAGCCTTGCAAAGGTTCCTTATCCCGCGATGGAACACCGCATCGTGCATCCCCCGCGCCAGAGTCGAATGGTCCACCGGATATCCTCTGCCGGTCGCCGCCAGAACGCTGATCGCCCCGCCTGTCGGTCGGGTCAGCAGGTCTTCCGCAATGGAGATATTCCATTTCTCCTGTGCATAATCGAATGTCCCGGTCTGGCACGTAAAACCCCAGAACACTGTAAGCATATTCTTGTTCGTCAGACGCTTCGCCTCGCTGAATCTCGACCCGCCCGCGAAAAATACACGCTCCTGTGTCATCACATTCGGCGCGCCATGCCCAAAAAACTCCCACAGGACCGCGCCCCGGTTTAATGCCTCAATCACTGCGTTGGTCGCTTCGGGGCTGGTTTTGCACTTCAATTCTCTCCGCACGTCTTCCGGCAGGTAATAATTGTCCCGGAACGGGTAGTCGGCCACGCGAATTTCCGTCACCTCATACCCCGGCGGAAGCCAGGTCAAAGACACTTCGTCCATTCGATCTTCAAAGTCGTTATCGGTCAGAAGCAGTACACGGTTCATCCATTCCTGTGAGGCGGTTCGAGGATAATGGACGTTCCGGTCGATCATGACCTCCAGGTCTGTCGCCGAGCGGATCGGGTATCGCGCAACAAGCATCTCCGGCAGCGTATCGTCCGGTGTCAGGCAACCAAACCAGTTCTCGTCCGGGTAATCTTCCTCTCCGCGATAGGCCGGAAGGAAATTCGCAATCCCATTCTTGTATCGTCCCCAATGGTCCCAGGTTGCATCCCCGACCAGGAGAACGTAGCCGGGCCGATGATCGGGAGTCCGACGGTAAACCCAAGTGAGGTATTTCTTGATATTGTGCGGCGACATGCGCCCGTCGCCAAAAATAGCCTCGATCTCCTCAAGCGTTGCAATGTGCGGTTCGAATCCCCTTGCCCGATAATCCGCGCAAAGTGGGAGCAGATTCCGACTGAACCTCCGGGGCGTCACAATGATGACATCCACAGGTCCCTTCGGAACCAGCGGATGGTTCTCCGGCAACACGGCGGGCATGAATTCGCAGGTCTTTACCGGGGATACACGGGCCGGATCGAAGATGACCAATTCCTCGTTCGCCGATGCGTCTGTGACTATGGCCGCGCCGGGTTTCAGATATCGGCTGCTCCGCACGATTCCGTTCTCCGGTATGTGCCACAACATCGCATCCGATAATGCTTTGGACTGGATTCGGTATCGGCCCTGTTCCGGCTGGAACCGAACCGGGTCTCCCGCATAAAAAGCCTGACGCTCGAATTTGAATTCGATTCGATCCAGGTAAATGGCATATTCCTTCTCATCGGGCGGCGCAGTTCGAATTTCGAGCAGATTGGTTCCCGCCAAAAGGGAAGCCGATGCAATTCGCGCTGCCGCCGTAAGAAACGGCGCGGTTCCCTGTTCGATAATTGTCTCCAGCGAGGCCCCGTTTATCAGGAACGAAAACCCCCCGTCGGAGTTCTTGTAGAAATGCCGTTTCTGTAACAGTCGCGCCGAAACAGTCACATCGGAGACCAATCCCGCAAAGTCGGGGCACGCCATCGCGGCCGATTCATCGGGAAGTTTTTTCCAGATCCAATAATCCGCTTGGGCCTCATTCTGCTTGCCTTCGGGGAAATGGTCCAGATCCTCCTCCAGACGGCAAATCGTTCGAATGCTGTCCAACGGTGGAGAGCTGGAGCGTATCTCCGGCTCTCCATGAATCGTCTCGCCCTGCAATCCACACAGCCAATAGACCGACTCGCGCGAATAAGGCGATGTGGATTTCTTGGCCCAAAACAGGATTTCATCCCCTTGATCCAAAGTTCCCTCATACTTCGGTTCCCCCGCCTTGCTCCATATCATGCACGGGATCAATCTCCCTTCACTGAAAAGAGCGATATCCGTTGACTTTGTGCCGGGAGAGAGAAGGCTGGTCCAAAGATCGCTTCCCACACGAGCCGGTCCCTCTTCTACAAAACTCAAGCGAATCGAGGGCACACGCCGGTATTCGGGAACCGGCATCTCCGTTTCACTCTCGCCAGGTAATGCAAACCGCATGTCCGGATTCAACAGGCAGGTTTGCAGGATTTGCTCCATCGGGTCTTCCTGTTTCGGAGAGATTGTCTCGCCGGGTTCCCAGGAAACCCGCACCGTGCCGGTCACATATCGGATTCTCTCCTGAGCCGTCGCGCTGTATCCATACACAGGGACATTCAGAGAGGCTACCCGACAATCTCCCATCAGTCCCATCGTTCGAATCGAAACCTTCGGCGCGGAAATAACGCTTGTTGTCGCTTCCACACCGTATGCGACAACCTCCGGCTCTCCGACAGCTCCATGCGGCACAGAAATCAAAACCCGCTCCGACTGCTCCATGGAGCTCGGTGGAAACTCCCAGGACAACGCCATTCCTTCCGAGGTCGCTTCCGCAATTCGGATGTTCTCTGAAAGCAATGCGGGCAGGGAACCGGCTCCCGAAGTATGTAAAAACAAAAGAAAAATCGCAACTGTCAAAACCGCTCGAATTACAACCATTATTATCCTGATACCCCGTAGCGGACTTTCCTTTCTGTCCACCCCGCCCACCCGAATTCTCAAACCGTATCATCCGAGAGGATCCTGTCAAGCGCCAAGGGTTCACTTTGCGCGCCGTCAAGTCTATCTTAATTGTATCTCAACGGGGAAGGAAATCAGGTTTGTATGAAAATCCATGAATACCAGGGCAAGGAAGTCCTGAAACGATATGGCGTGCCGGTTCCCCGTGGGCAGGTCGCAAAAACCGCCGGGGAGGCCGAAAGGATTGCACGGGAGTTGGGCACAAAGGTTACGGTAATCAAAGCCCAAATCCATGCCGGAGGTCGCGGCAAAGCCGGCGGCGTGAGACTCGCCAAAAGTCCGGAGGAAGCGCGACAAATCGCCGAACACATGCTCGGTAGGACCCTCGTAACCCAGCAGACCGGCCCGGAAGGTAAGAAAGTCCTTCAGCTCCTTGTTGAGGAGGGTCTTGAAATTGAACGCGAACTTTATTTGGGCATGGTAATCGACCGGGCTACAGCACGGGTCGTTGTGATGGCCTCTGCGCAGGGCGGAATGGAAATCGAGGAGGTAGCCGCGCGGGACCCGGATGCGATCTTGAAAGTCTACGTCGACCCCGCCGTGGGATTGATGCCGTTCCAGGCCAATCAAATCGCCTTCGGTCTCGGTCTCGACGGACCGACGGTGAAATCGTGCGCAAAATTCGTCCGCAACCTGTATACGGCCTTTGTTGCCTGCGATGCCTCGCTCGCGGAGATCAATCCGCTTGTGATCACAGAAAACGGCGAGGTTCTGGCGCTGGATGCAAAAATCAACCTGGACGATAACGCTCTGTATCGCCACCCGGAATATGCCGACCTGAGAGACCTGAACGAAGAGGATCCGCTTGAAACCGAGGCGGCCAAAAACGGCCTGAGCTACATTAAACTGGACGGTGAAGTCGGTTGCATGGTCAATGGCGCGGGCCTCGCCATGGCGACCATGGACCTCATCCAACTGGCCGGGTCCATGCCCGCCAATTTCCTGGATGTTGGTGGAACGGCCGGCGCCGACCGTGTTGCCGCGGCGTTTCGGATTCTCATGTCGGACCGCCACGTTCGTGCTGTCCTGGTCAACATATTCGGCGGCATCGTCCGCTGTGACCGTGTGGCAAACGGCATCATCGAGGCCATGAAAACCGTCCAGGTCAACGTCCCTGTTGTCGTTCGTCTTCAGGGAACCAATGCCGCGGAAGCCCGACAGGTTCTCCAAACAGCCGATTTTCCGTTCCAGGTCGCCGATGAACTGGCCGAAGCCGCTCAGAAAGTCGTCGCCGCGCTGAGAAAGTAATTTCTCTACCATCTCGTAACCGTCGCACAGGGAGAGTCGATTGGACCATCAACTGTTTCGCGCCAACCTCAACATCCTTCACCAGGTCTACCCCGATCTGGCAAACAAACTGGAGTCCTTCGAATACGGAGCCTCCAAACGGTTTGTGATTACGCCGCATCCCGACCGGGGCTGGACCTGTATGGACCGCGAGGAAAATCCGGAACATGCCATTCACGGTCCCCAGGATCCCTGGGCACAGGTCGAAAACTACCTTCTTAATGTCGACCTGATTGAACCGGAACTCATCGTGATCTATCGCTGCGGCCTGGGGTACATGCCACAGTTAATTTATCCTCAGTTGCGCTCCGGTAGACGCGCCCAACGGCTACTGATTACCGAGGATCGCTGGGAGGTTCTTGCATCCTCTTTCTGGCTCCTGGACTGGACCGACATCCTTCGCTCCGACCGTGTGATTCTCCTGCACAGCGAGGAATCCGCGCAGTCCATTATGCAATTCTTTGTAACGAACCCGATCGGGATGCTCCCCGTTCTGACACTCATCCCCGGATGCAACATGAGCCAGACCGACCGGCAGGTCTTTTCCGCCCTGCGGGAACGGATGGGACAACTCGCAAACGAAGTCCGCGTCCAGACCCAGGGATTTCTCCATGAACTGAAACATTATTACGTGAAACGCAGAGAAAGCATCCGAAACGAAACGCCGGACCCTCCCCTCAAAGTCCTCTTTGTCGAACCGGAACATGATTATCTCGCCAAAAACATGATCGAAAGCCTTCGAGAAATGGGTTTCCGCTCCGACATGTACACGGGCAACATGCGGATGCTGCATTTTGTCAATCCCTGGCTCTGGCTCGTCTACACCGCTGAACATCACCCGGATATTCTCCTGTGGATGAATCGGAACTCCCTGTCCCCCCTTGGGAAACGATTTCTGGACGATCTTCCGATTACAAAGGCTATCTGGTACCTGGACAATCCCGAACGGGTCAAGGTCTCTATCGAGGAATTGGAGGCTACCGATATCGTATTCAGCTTCGATAAAAGTTACCTGCCTCTCTTGCGCGAGATGGGCGCCCATTCCGTTCATACGCTGCACAACGCCGCCGGGCTGCTTCCGAAAGTCCGCCTGGATAACAATCCCCCGCCGCGACAGGGACCGGAGGTCGGATTTGTCGGCGCTCTTGCGGCGCACCGCTTCCTCCCCGTCCGCCGTTTCTGGCTCGAACGCGACCACGAATATGTGACAATTCTTGATGATATCGTGGAGGACTATCTCGCCGATCCATCGAAAACACTTGCGTACCGCTACAAGAACTCACCTGCAATCGAACGGCTACCCTATTCCGGTTTCCCGGTTCTTTACCTGGAAGAACGCGCCACCTATCTCCGGCGGCTCCGTTTCCTGCAAGCCGTCAAAGATATGGAACTGAAGACTTATGGCGCACCGGAATGGGCGTCGCCCGAATACGCGAAAGATCTTGCGCCCTGCTACGCCGGGCACGCTCCCGATTACCATCGCGATCTGCCGCAACTGTACTATGATACGAACATTAACATTAACATCTTTCATGTTCAGTGTATCGACTCCCCCAATCCGCGTGTATTTGATGTTCTCGCCTGCGGGGGATTTCTGATTACCGAGTACCGTCCTTCGCTGGAGGAGTATTTCCAGGATGGCGTCGAACTCCGCTGGTTCAAGACAAAAGAGGAATTAGCGGAACTGGTTGCTTATTACCCCGAACATCCCGATGAACGGGAAGAGATCGCGCGTCGCGGGCAGAAAAAGGTTTTGGCCCATCACTTGGCGAAAAACCGCATGGAAACCATGATGAGTATCCTCTGGCCGGAACGAAAGAAATAGATTTCATAACATGTCTCGCCTCATCCCAGGGAGCCGTTTCCTTTCACTGTTACTGGGAGCGTTGTTTTTAACCGCCTGTCTTTCCTGTCGCACGGAAACAACCGCATCATCCAGAGTTCTGCCCCTGCTTTACCGTGGCCAGGTTGTTCCCGACGAACAGAATAGATTGTGTTTTGTTTATCGCGCCCATCCGATCAGGACGCAAAATCACGAATCCGTTACGATTATGATTAACACACTGCAATTCCACCAATGGAAATGCAGTTGGTTCATTGAACGCTCGGATCAGACGATACCATTGGATTCCTCAGAGCCGATCTCCTGCACGGAAGGCGACGTTCTTGGAGTGCGGCTTTCATACAGAGGCCCACTGGACCTTACAGAAACGGATTTGGAGAATTGCCGCCCACGATTCCTTGCGGTCAGAATCAATGGCGCACAACCGTCACCGCGAAAGCCGAACGTCGCGATTGTCCTTGTCGATGCCATGCGCCCGGATCATCTCCCCGGCGAGAAATACCCGGATATCCTCGCGCCACACCTGCAGAACATGCGCTTGTTGGGGACCGAGTTTACGAACTGGCATTCGACTTCCTCTTCTTCGCGGCCCGCTGTCGGCTCGATATTCACCGGTCTTTACCCGCGCGCTCATGGCGCAATTCGACACACAACCGCCGCTGCCTCCCTCTTTCCGGGAGTGAAAACTATTGCAGAGTGTTTTCGCGAGGAAGGCTACCGGACAGCTGCATTCCACTCCAACGCACAGATATCCGCGCAATTCGGCTTCGACCGTGGCTTTGATATCTATAAAGGACCTTTATGGGACCCGGATGTCATTATGGAATCGAACCGTTGGCTTTCATCCACAACTTCGCCGTTCTTTCTGTATGTTCATTTGATCCGGCTCCATGCTCCTTACCGGCCGACCGACTATTTCGATCATCTGTATAGAGGCATGACCGGCGATCCCGAACACGACCGGTACTGTTCCGAAATCACATTGAGCGATCAATCCATCGGCGAGTTCCTGCTGACGATGATTGAATGGGGATATTTTGACAATACGATATTCTGGTTCCTGTCGGATCACGGGGAGGAATTCGGAGAGCATGGCGGCCGCTATCATGGCTATGCGCTTTACGAGGAGAGTATTCGCACGCTGTCGATTCTTGTCCGTCCATCTGTTGCCCCGAGGGAGTCCGCGTGTGGGTTGATTACAAGTCACGTAGATGTGCTGCCGACGTTATGTTCTTTCGCACATGTGCCGATATCGTCGCCGGTTCAGGGAATGGACCTGTCCGGAGTGGTGGAAGGGAAGGAAACTGCCATGCAGGATCGGGCCATTTTCGCGCAATCCTACGGTGGCGAGGACTCGGATCCTCTCGTATCTGTACGCGATGCGGTAATATGGAATGGATGGAAATGGATCGCACCGGCGTATGGAACCCAGCGTGAATTGTACAACCTGATGGAGGACCCCGGGGAACGGAAGAATCTCTACGCAGACGATCACCCGGTCGCAACACAGTTGGATGCGAAACTCCGCGAGTTTGTAGGCGAATCGGACAAGATTGCGGAGAAGATGGGCCGCGCGGAGGCGTTGGCGGGTCATCCGGCAAGTTATTCCGACAAAGAATTAGAAAACCTGCGCCAACTCGGCTATATTCGTTAGTCCGGCTCGGCGTATCCCATCCGTTCCAATGGTGCGAGTTCCCCCGGATAAGTAACCCGAACAAGTGTCAGTCCGTGCGCAGGCGCGGTCTGGCCCGCGCGGGTTCGATCGCGACTCTTAAGGATGTCCTGTACGTCTTCGAGAGATAATGTTCCGAGGCCGACTTCAATTAGCGTTCCGACAATTGTTCTGACCATGTGGCGAAGAAAGGCATAGCCTTCAATCCAGAAATGGATGCAATGGCCTTCCTGCAAAAGCACGGCTCCGGTAATTCGTCTAACCGGGTTGCGTGCCTCGCAATGGGTACTGCGAAATGCACTGAAATCATGGACCCCGACGAAGACCCGCGTGGCCTCCTGCATCGCGGGGATATCGAGCGGCCTGTAAATACGGGCCGTTGTTCGCCGGATCAGCGGGTCGCGCCGGCGGGAATGGAGGATACTGTATCGGTATGTCCGCCTGCGGGCGTGTCGTCTGGCATCCCAATCCAGCGGCACATCCGAAACATCCGTTACGGTGACATCGTCGGGAAGATAATAATTGATTGCCCGATGCAGCGCCTCAGTAGTCAATTGCGTGTGCGAGAAAAACTGCGCCACCTGGTGTTCCGCGTGAACTCCGGCGTCGGTCCGCCCGGCAGCATGAACACGGGGAAGATCGGGCAGTATATGGCGAATGGCTTCAAGCAACACGCCCTCTACGGATCGCTGATTATCCTGCATCTGCCAGCCGCAAAAATCCGTTCCTTCGTAACGAAGGTCTAATCGAATGTTTCGCGGGGTCGTGTGTTCGTCGGGGGATGTCAATCGTTCGATGCTTTCTTTCGCTTGCGGAGTTCCGCCCATTCCTCAAGGCGTTTTTTGATTTTTGCTTCGTGCCCGCGATCCGTCGGCTCATAGAATACTTTGCCCTTCAGCTGTTCGGGGAGATCTTCCTGGAGCACGATGGCCTCATCGTCGTCGTGGGCGTACTGATATCCTTTGCCGTAGCCGAACTCTTTCATCAGGCGTGTCGGCGCGTTACGGATGTGCATCGGCACGGGCAGGTAGCCGTGATTCTTTACCGCCTGCATGGCCTCGCCGAATGCGCGATATACGCGGTTGCTCTTTGGCGCGCAGGAAACATACACAACGGCCTCGGCTAATGCGAGTTCCCCTTCGGGTGTTCCCAGGAAATGGTAGGAATCCTTCGCGGCGAGCGTAACAAGGAGCGCCATCGGATCGGCTAACCCGACATCCTCCGATGCGAAACGCACAATCCGCCTTGCAAGATACAGCGGGTCTTCGCCGCCTTCCAGCATTCGCGCCAGCCAGTATAGCGCAGCCTGCGGATCGCTGTCCCGCATACTCTTATGCAGCGCAGAAATTAAGTTGTAGTGTTCCTCGCCGGACTTGTCGTAGAGAATCCGTTTAGCCTGCAAGGCTTCCCCGCAGACTTTCCGGGTAATGATTCGTTCGTCCGGCGGTCGGCGGCGCAGATACACGGCGGTCTGCTGCAAGTAGTTGAGCGCGGTCCGCGCGTCGCCATGGGAAGCGCGGGCGATGATTTCCAGGGATTCCGCGTCGGCGGACTGCACAGCCCCGTCGGATTGAAGGATCGCAAGGCCGCGTTCCAGGATCGTCACCAGATCTCTTTCGCCAAGGCCGTCCAGTTTGAAGACGGTGACACGGGATAGCAGCGGCCCGACTACCTCGAAGGACGGATTCTCCGTGGTGGCTCCGATCAGATCGACCAGGCCGGATTCGACGTGCGGAAGCAGCGCGTCCTGCTGGGATTTGTTCCAGCGGTGGATTTCATCAATAAACAGCACCGTCCGTTTACCCCGCGCCTGGTTCCGTTTGGCCTTCTCGACAATGGTCCGAAGATCCTTAACCCCCGACTCAGTCGCGGAAAGTTGAAGGAATTCGGCGCGGGTGACACCGGCGATAACTCGCGCCAGTGTCGTCTTCCCGCTCCCGGGGGGTCCCCATAGAATCATGGAGGGGATACGGTCAATCTCCACCGCCTGCCGCAGCGGTTTGCCGGGGCCGAGAAGCTCGTTCTGCCCGACAATCTCATCCAGCGTAACCGGCCGCGCCCGCTCGGCAAGTGGAATGCGCTCTTTCGGCATGGGCACAGGAGTCGGCTCCGCCGTTTCGGGTTCATGCTCAAATAGCGCGCCTTGGGAGGATTCTTCATTCATGGAACTGATCGCCTGATCCCTGCCGATTTTCTGCGAGACGATGATACACTTCGTTCGTTGATTATCTTGACGGAACCGGGCAAATCCGCCAAGTGGCGGCCAGGCCCCAGCCTGTTTGGGAGTTTGTGCATGAAAACCGTTTTATCCGTACTTCTTTGCGCAATCATCCTGGTCGGCATATCCCTTGCGCCAGGGGCACAGTCACTTCTGGTCCCGATGGATTCATCCCAGAAAAACCACCTGAAGGCGTATGGATTAACCTACTGGGCTTTGCAGGAGCCGCGACGATTCAAGGCAGACTGGCTGCTGAATTATCGCGGCGGCTCGTTTCTGATCCACGAGGTGGACCAGTCTGCCGAGAAAGCCGCGCTGATGGGAGTCTCCTGTCAGCCGGTCGGTCCGAGCGAAATCGCCGAGATTTATCAGACCATCGAGCGGGAGAACATGGACCGCATCCTTCTCGAAAAGGCCCCCAAAATCGCAGTGTATACGCCTCCCAGCGCCGAACCGTGGGATGATGCGGTAACCCTGGCGCTGACTTATGCCGAAATCCCCTACGAGACCCTCTGGGATGAGGAGGTCTTGCTCGGACGTCTCCCGAATTATGACTGGCTGCACCTGCACCATGAGGACTTCACAGGCCAGTACGGCAAATTTTATCGCACGTATCGCAATGCGCCCTGGTATATCGAACAGGTCAAAACTTTCGAGGCCACCGCGCGCGCCGCCGGATTCCAGTCTGTTCAGGAACATAAGGCCGCCGTGGCCGCGAGAGTGGTTGAATACGTGGCTCAAGGCGGATTCCTGTTCGCCATGTGTGCCGCCACCGATACCCTGGATATCGCCCGCGCTGCCACAGGCCTGGATATTGTTGCGCCGGAAATCGACGGCGATGGCCTCACCCCGGGATTTCAGGATAAGTTGGATTTCACAAAAACACTCGCTTTTGAAAACTTCCAGCTGGTCACCGATCCCAATATCTACGAATTTTCAGATATCGACACCAGCAATGCGCCCGTCACACCCGGATCGCGTTACACCGCCGAGCAGTTCACTCTGTTTGAGTTCTCCGCAAAATTCGATCCCGTCCCGACCATGCTGACCCAGGATCATGTCGCCCAAGTCCATGATTTTCTCGGCCAGACCAGCGCTTTCCGAAAAGAAAAAATCAAACCCAGTGTTATCATCCTGGGCGAATTCCCCGGACAGAATGTGGCCAAATACATTCATGGCGTGTATGGGCAAGGAACGTTCACTTTCCTGGCGGGCCATGACCCCGAGGACAGGGAGCATCTGGTCGGCGAGCAGGCCACCGATCTGGCTCAATACCCCAATTCCCCGGGCTATCGCCTCATTCTCAACAACATCCTGTTCCCGGCAGCGAAGAAAAAAGAGCGGAAAACCTGAGGCATTTCTATCTTTTTGTCTGTGCCTGTTTGTCTTTGTTCATGTCTGTCTGTGTTTCCACTCGCTTGTCCGCCGTTAAAAATCTTCCCGCATTGTCCACGGGTCACCCGTCAACGGATGGAAATCAGGTTGTCATCCGCAGGCGGATAACCTGCCTCGTCGAGCATCCGGCTGAGTTCCATGGTGGGAAGCCCGATGATGTTATGATACGAACCTTTCACTTGGGTCACAAATCGTTTTGCCTCTCCCTGGATGGCGTAGGCTCCCGCCTTGTCCATCGGTTCGCCTCCGGAAACATACTCCGCGATCTCATCCGCTGAAAGCGCGCGAAAACAAACCTCGGATCGAACAACCCTCACACGCTCCACGGTTCGATCCAGACAGACCAGCGCCAACCCCGTCCACACCTCATGCCATCGACCCGACAGCCCGGCAAGCATGGCCTCCGCATCCCGCGCCGAACGCGGTTTCCCCAGGATACGATCATCCACCGAGACCGCCGTATCCGCCCCGATCACCAGATGATCCGGGTACAATGCGGCCACCCGCAAGGCCTTCTCCAGCGCAATCCGAGCCACATAACTGTTCGGCAGCTCATCAAGTATCGGCAGCTCCGCCAGGTTGCCTGGGACAACATGAAAGTCCAGCCCCATTTTCTGCATCAACTCGGATCGGCGGGGGGACTCGCTGGCCAAAATCAATCCTTTATACATGGACAAGGAACTCGGTCTCCTTTCAGCGACGCCATCGTTGCAAAAACACCGCCGCAATAATGATAGCGCCTTTCAGAACGTATTGGACATTGGAGTCCACATTCTGCAGGTTCAGCACGTTGATAATGATCCCGATAATCAGCGCACCCGCCAGGGTGTCGATCACACGCCCCACTCCTCCCGCCAGGCTGGTTCCCCCGATCACCGCCGCCGCAATTGCGTCCAACTCGTAGGCCAGCCCATCGCTGGCCGGATTCCCCTGAACCAGCTGGGCACATTGGATAATCCCGCCCAGCGCCGAGAGCAGTCCCGAGAGGGCATAAGTCACAATGATGGTGAATCCCACATTGATCCCCGCCAGCCGCGCCGCTTCCTGGTTGCCCCCGATGGCATAGACATTTCGCCCGTAACGGGTCTTGCTCAGAAGGATATGAAACACCCCCACGACCACAAGGAATAGAATCGCCTGGGCGGGGATTGGAATAAACCAGAGATCGAATCGGTATGCGATCCACGCAAATGCGGGGTCTGCGCCGTCCGGACCATACCCGATCGGCTGACTGGGACCCCCCGTAATAAGCCGCGCCGCTCCACGAATTGCGATCATCAATGCAAGGGTCGCCACAAACGGTTGGAATCGCCCCCATGTAATCAACAAGCCCGCCAGCACGCCAAAAGATATCCCCGGCAGGAGCGTCAGAAAAATCGTCGGTATCGCCGACATGTGCCGTTGCATCAGCAGCACCGCCGCCATCGTGGAGGCAAACGCCAGGATCGCTCCGACCGATAGATCGATTCCCCCCGTAATAATCACCAGCGTCATCCCGACCGCCAGAATCCCCTTCACCGAAACCATCCGCACAATTTCCGTGAGGTTGGATGGGTCCAGGAATACCACTTCTCCCCGACGAATCGGAGAACAGACACACGCGGCCACAAATACCAGCAGCAAAACCGGCCACGGACCGGACAACCGCCGGATCCATTCTTGTCTCATTTTGTCAGGCTTCTCCCTGACTCAGGGTGGGGGCAAACCCTAAACCCTCTTTGATATAGGATGGGGTCAACTCCTGAACCGTATTTGACGCAGGATGGCGTCAACCTTGTCTGCGCGCTACCCCCCCCTCTCCATTCTTGGAGAGGGGGCCGGGGGGTGAGGACATCCTAAATCCCCCCAAGCTCCTGCAACGCCTCACGCGCATCCTCGGCATACTCGCTGTCCGGGTAATTGGTCAAAAGAGCCTTGTATTCCCGAATGGCGCTGGAATTATCCTTGAGATATCGATGATAGATCTTCGCTATCCGATACTGCGCTTCGGGAGCATACTGGGAGGCAGGCCACTCCTCAATGATCTTGCGAAATTCCCCGATCACCCTCTGGAAATAAGCCGGCTGGTCCCTGCGGCGTGTCTCGAAAATCGCAACGTGCTGCAATTCCATGGCAACTTTGTATTGCACGATGGCATCCAGGCCCCCGCCCGCCGCGGCCTCATCCAGCTTGGTCCGCTGTGTGGAAAGGTCCTGTCTTTGCTGTTCGATGATCTGTTGCTGCTGCTGGATGGTCTCCGCCTGCTTCTGAATAGCCGCCCGCAACTCGTCGATCTGGGTCTGCTGGGTCTTTATTGTCTGAAGAATCTCGTTCAGCGTCGCCTGAACGTCCAGGTCCTGCCCGAATGTCGGCGGGGCAAGCCAGATCGAAATCGCCATGATAACCAGGCCGGTGGGTCGCAAAAACCTGCTTAGGTATTCCCCGCGAAATGTGTGTTGTTTCACCTTTGGATCTCCGTTATTCTCTTGGTTTGTCCCGCCTGCAATAAATACCCCGCCCCGCCGTGTGGAGGGGATTTCAAAGCACTGTCTCAACAAGTGGGCGCCCTGTGGAAAACCGCATACTCTTCCCCTGCATGAGGGGCCTGAGACTCGCTTTCCAGGAAGGACTCCCGTGGAACTTCCATCGCCTCGAAATTTCCCAACCATCACGAACGGCGCAGGGATTTTAATACATTCTATCCGAACTCTCTGGAAACTCAATTTACCAGACCCGATTCCAATGCGCAATCTCTCTCCGGCGCCGGCCTCGATGCGCAGAGGGAACATCATTCGTTGAAATGACGACCGGAGAGGATGCGCTCGAATGTCGTCTGGTCCAGGACACTTTCGATGGAATGTCGCACATCATCCCAGATATAATTGATCGGGCAGGTTCTCGCGCGGGGACATCGGGGATGTCCGCTGGAGATTTCGCACCGAAACGGAAGAATCGGACCGTCAATCTGCCGAATCACCTGCCCCACCGAAATATCTTTCGGATGGCAGGTGAGCATGTATCCGCCGCCCGCTCCCCGTCGGCTCTCAATGAATCCGGCCTTTTTCAATTCCTGAAGAATCTGCACCAGAAACGGGTGCGGAATGTCCTGGTTGTGCGCGATCGCATCAATCGTAAGGACCTCATCCGATTCGTACTTCTTGGCCAATTCATAAATAGCCAGCAGCGCATATTCACCTTTTGCAGACACACGCATCGTCTTGTTTCCGAATCCGATGTTTATGATCTTTTTGATAAACTTACCCCCGGTTTCGCAAAGCGTCAATGGGAAAGAGCAGGAATCAATTTCGCCCGACCTGATCTTTGTCCGAATCCTGGGATTGCCAAATGCTCGTTCTGATCCCATAATATCTGCAAGTTCGCAGTTGTGGCGATATATATGCCGTCGGCGGCGGATACGGATGATGGTGGGAACAGTGCAAGGTTCTTTTACTTTCTCACGGAGTCTGCTCCGCCCGCTCTGTTCATATAGAAACCTATTATGTTCCGCAACATCGGTTCCATATCGGAGGATCTTACATCCGGATTGGAGGCCCTCCGCAAACACATCGAGTCCGCCGACTCGACCGATGACCGTACCTGTCCGCTGTGTGATGGTTACGGCAATATCATCGATGAGAAGGGCGCTCGCCCGTGCCGTTGTGTGCTGAGCCTTCGTCATAGAGAGTTGCTGACCAGCGCCCGCATCCCTCCCCACTATCGCAAAAAGGATCTGGATAACTTCCAGGCGTATAATCCTCAATTAAAAGCGTGCCTGGTTACCGCGAGGGAATACGTTCAAAACTATTCTCCCGACAACAACCGGGGACTGTATCTCTATGGCGGACCCGGACTCGGAAAGACCCATCTTGCCATCGCTATCCTGAAAGGACTTCTCCTGCGGGGATTCGATGGCGTTTTCTATAACTTGACAGATCTCTTTGATCAGCTGCGCACTTCCATCGCCGATGATACCGGGGGAATTGGCGATCTTATGCGGGATCTGGACCGAGACATCCTGGTTCTCGACGATGTGACTATTCCGAAACAAACCGCCTGGGTCAGCGACAGACTGTATGCATTCGTCAATTCCCGTTACCAGAACAACAAAACCCTGATTATCACCACCAACCTGGACCCCAAGGAGCTCACGCTTCGCCTGGGGGATGTGTTTGCCTCCCGCATTTGCGCCATGTGCCGCCAGATCGAACTGAAAGGGGATGATTACCGCGCCCGGATGGAACGCTCCGGCAAATCCACCTGGCCCTGATCTCTCACCAGTCTGTTCTTTCCCAGTCTCTTTATTGGTGTTACCTGTGCCATTCGTCCTATTCTTCTTTCTTCCTCTCTCTGGATTCACCCTCTCAAACCGGCTACACTCGCACCGCAATGAAAGCAATTTACCTGGATCACAATGCAACCACTCCGCTCGATCCTCGCGTCCTGGATGCGATGATGCCCTACCTGCGGGAGGAGTATGGTAATCCGTCCTGCCGGTACGGTCCCGGGGTCAATGCCGCTTATGCCGTCGAACGGGCGCGTCTCCAGGTGGCGAAACTGATCGGCGCGAAACCGGGGGAAATCATCTTCACCAGCGGCGGCACGGAATCCAACAACCTTGCTCTCCGAGGCGCTGTGCGATCGATGGGCCGGAAGCATATCGTTACCACATCCGTTGAGCATCCCGCTGTCCTGAATACCTGCAAAGACCTGGAACATTATGAGAACTGCACCCTCAGCATCCTGCCTGTCGATGCGGAAGGGCGAATCGCTCCTCACAAAGTCATCCGGGCCGTTACCGCTCGGACTGCCGTGGTCAGCGTAATGACCGCCAACAATGAAATCGGTACGATCCAGCCCATCGCCGAAATCGGATCTCTCTTGCAGAAAGAGGATGTCCTTTTTCACACCGATGCGGTTCAGGCGTTTGGGCGTATTCCGCTGAACGTGGTGAACTTGCATGTGGACCTGTTGTCTCTGTCCGGGCACAAGATATTCGGTCCCAAGGGGATCGGCGCGCTGTATATCCGCGAAGGAGTTTCTCTTCGACCTCAAATCACCGGCGGGGAACAGGAATTCGGCTTGCGCGGCGGAACCCCCAATGTGCCCGCAATTGCCGGATTGGGTATGGCGGCGGAACTGGCGCGGCTTGAAATGGATAACCGCTCGGTCAGGATCACCTCGCTCGCTGAACAGCTCCGGGACCGCCTGCTCAGCGCGATCCCCGGCCTTCTCATCAATAGCCCGCCTCGGGATTGCCTGCCGGGAACGTTGAACATCTCCATCCCGGGAGTCTCCGCGCCCCGCTTGGTCGAAAGTCTGGATCGCGAGGGAATCTGTGTGTCCAGCGGATGTGCCTGTTCCGAGGGCAAGCGGGGGCCATCCCAGGTTGTCTTGGCTGTCACCGGCGACCCTGACCGGGCTATGTCTTGCATTCGGTTCTCCATCGGACCCGAAAACACAATGGACGAAATCAACCACGTCGCCCTCACTCTCCCCAAACTCCTTTCCCACCCCACACCCTGAAATACCGTCTGTCTTCTTTTACATTCCTTCCTTCCTTCCATTTTATCTTCCTTATTCCTTTAATTTTCAATGTTTAATTCTCAATTCTCTTCCTGCCGGCTTCCTATCGCGGTAAACTATACTATGGTAAATATAAGTGGATCGTATTTTTCGGGTCTTGCGTCCCAGCGGGAACAAGTCCCGCAAAGAAGGAGTCCGACAATGATTCAACCTCCCGGGCCGTGGGAACTGATGGTAATTCTCCTTATCGTGATGGTGGTTTTCGGCGCGAAACGTCTCCCTGAAATCGGCAAGGGTCTGGGCAAGGGTATCCGGGAGTTTAAAAAATCCTTGCGTGAGATCTCGGAAGACGAAAAAGACGAGAATTCCCAGATCGAAGAACCGAAGTAATTCTCCGGCAATTTAACTTGCAGATATGCAGCCGCCTCCCATCCCGGCGAGGCGGTTGTTTCTTTGTATCGGGGTTCTTCGACGACCTCCCCCCATCCCTCCCCGCTCTTGGAGCGCGGGCCGGGGGGCGAGGACACCCCTCGCCCGCTCCCATCCTCTTGCTACTCTCCGGCCTATGTATGAAAATACTCCTTCACCCCATCTCGACCGGGAGAAACTCTCATGGCCTCTCTTCTGGATTTGATTTCCTGCGCCGCTCTCTGCATTACCGCAGGCGCTCTCTGCGTCTCCGCCACAGACCTGGAAAAGATCGACCCCGAAATGCTGTTTCAATATCAATGGGACCTTGTTCAGAAGGCAGATAACATGCGCCGCGAGAAACTCGCACAGATCCAAACCGTCCCGCAGTGGGAGGCCCGAAAGCAGTACGTCCGGGAAAAGATCATGGAAATGATCGGCGCGTTCCCGGAACGCACACCCCTCAATGCGCGTGTCGTGGGGCGGCTCGACCATGAGGATTACCAAGTCGAAATGGTGATTTACGAAAGCCGACCGAGTTTCTACGTCACCGCCAACTTGTATCTCCCCAAAAACCGCCCGTTCCCCGCGCCCGCCGTTCTGTTTGCCTGCGGGCATTATCCCGAAGCCAAGGCGGCTGAGAATTACCAACGCTGCTGCATCGGTCTGGTAAAAAAGGGATATGTTGTCCTCAGCTTTGATCCGCTGGGGCAGGGGGAACGGTTCCAGCATTGGGAGATTGACTTGCACAAGTCTCCGACAGGCCCTACCGTTTTCGAACACTCAAAACTCGGAAATGTTTGCATCCTTCTGGGATTCAACCTCGCCAACTATTTCATCTGGGATGGAATCCGCAGCCTGGATTATCTGCTGTCACGCCCGGAGGTGGACCCGACACGAATCGGCGCCGCAGGCAATTCCGGCGGCGGCACACAGACTACCTATATCGCCTCTCTGGATAACCGTGTCACCGTCGCAGTCCCTGATTGCTATATCACCACGCTGAAACACCGAATCGAAACCCGCCAGGGCGCGGATGATGAACAGAACTTCAATCCCTGTTTCGTCTATGGCATTGACCACTTCGATCTCCTGAGCCTGCGCGCTCCGAAACCGATTCAGATCAACGCGGCTATCGAAGATTTCTTCCCGCTGGCGGGCGCTCGACAGACCGCCCAGGACCTGAAAAATCTTTATGGATTTTATGATGCTGCCGAACGGGTGAACATTGCGGAACTCCCCGGCCCCCATGCTTATGACAAGCCGCATCGTGAGGCGACATACACCTGGATGAACCGCTGGCTCGGAAATGAAGCCGCCGGAGATACCGAACCCGAAATCGAAATCGACAACGAATGGCTCCTGCGATGCACCGTAAGCGGCCAGGTGGTGGAATCCCTGGGTGGCGAGACCGTTTATACTCTCAATAAGGCTTTCTATCGGAAACACGGGTATGACCGTCCGGTTCCATCTTCATCACCCGAGTTGGAAAAATGGCTCGACATCCTTCGTGCGGATGTCCGCAGGCTCCTCGCCCTGCCTCCCGCAACCGGCACGCCGCGCCTCTTCCGCTCGGAACCCTCAACAACCGATTTCGGCACACAAACCCGGCTGGTTTTTGAGAGCGAACAGGGAATTGCGGTTCCCGGATGGCTGCTTATGCCGGAGAAACCTTCGAAGGGAATTGTAATCCTGGTCTTCGAGGACGGCAAAGATGCCCATCTCAACGATGAGTATGTGCAGAAATCCTTGGCAGACGGTACTGCGATATACCTGATCGACCCGCGAGGCATGGGGGAAACTATGTCCAAATTCGGCGATGCCGAGAAATACTACGACTACTTCCGGGAAGAACAGAACCTGGCGTACACCGCGTTCATGTTGGGGAGGCCCTTGCTGGGTGAGCGCGTATGGGATGTCCTGCAAGCCGTCGAGGTCGCCGCAACATTACCGGAGCGGAACGGCGGACGGATCGCCTTGCAAGGGCAGGGAAGCGCCGCGCTCCTGGCTCTGTTCGCGGGTGCATTCGATGAACGAGTCAGCAAAACCACCTGCTGCGATATGCTTGTTTCATACAAATCCCTCGTGATGAATAAGTATTTCCGCTGGCATTCCGCGTGCCTGATCCCGGGCGTCTTGCGCTCGTTCGACCTTCCCCTGGTCGCCGTGCTGGTTGCTCCGCGCGCGCTGCTCCTGGATAACACAGTGGATGAAATGAAACGACCGATACCTGCCACCAAAGTCCGCGAAATCTATCAGCCTGCCGAGGCCGTCTACCGTATGCGCGGCCACATCCGCTCCTTTAGCATACACGGCCCGGCAATGTAGATCTAATCCGCGCCCGTGTTTTTGCACAGATGAGACTTGCCAATATCGTCATTCCGGCGCAAGCCGGAATCCAGGGAATCCGTGCCCTTGCACGTCCTGGTCTCTTTTTCGTGGCTTCGTGCGGTTTCGTGATTTCGTGATTCTTTCCCTCCACCTTTCCTTGACACAAATGTCTTCCATCGCTATATTTTCTCTAATCATGAACGCGATCACTCTTCTTCCCAACGGTATGGTTCTTGGCGTCGCTCTTGTCGTCGTAGTAGCGACGCATACGCCCATGGCCGTGGGGAGGTAGAGCTCGAACAAAAAAAATCCCCGAAGGCCGTGGGCGGCGAAAGCGCCCACGGCCTTTTCTTTTTCGGGAGACTGCCTATCTCACGCAGGGATTGGAGGTACACCATGACCGGCAAGCCGCAAGATAAAACGGAACCCGCCGCACCACCCGCAATCTCAAACGAACCACGGGCCACGCTCGGCGCGCAAATTGTCATTGACGCCCTCGAACAGGAGGGAACCGAAGTCGCATTCGGATTCCCGGGTGGCGCCATCATTGATGTGTTCGACATGCTCAACCGATCCGAGAAAATCCGCTTCGTTCTCGTTCGGCATGAGCAGGGGGCCATGCACATGGCGGAAGGGTATGCCCGCTCCACGGGCAAGGTCGGCGTTGTCCTTGTCACCTCCGGTCCCGGCGCAACAAACACCGTCACCGGACTCGCCGATGCCTATATGGATTCCATTCCTCTCGTGGTGATCTCCGGACAGGTCGCCACGCCGCTCATCGGCAATGATGCTTTCCAGGAGGCCGATGTCGTCGGAATTACACGTCCCGTTACCAAGCACAACTATCTCGTCAAAAACGTCCGGGAACTGCCCCAGATTCTCCGGAATGCCTTCCATATCGCCCGGACCGGCAGGCCCGGCCCCGTCGTCGTGGATATCCCCAAGGATATCCAGAAAGCCACATTGGAACACGGTGTCTACCCCGATGAACCCCTCCTGCCGGGATACCATGTCCGGACCTCCGCACCCATTGAGAAGGTCAAACAGGCCTGGGATCTCATCAAGCGTTCCAAGCGTCCCCTGATTTACGCAGGGGGTGGCGTGATTAACGCCGATGCTGCCGATGAACTGTTCCAGTTCGCCACACGCGCCAATATACCTGTCACCACCACACTGATGGGACTGGGCGCATTCCCCGAAACGCATCCCCTGTCCCTGCTCATGCTGGGGATGCACGGGACGGTGTACGCCAACAAGGCCGTCCAGACGTGCGATGTCCTCATTGCCATCGGCTCCCGTTTCGATGACCGTGTGACCGGCAAGATCAGCGAGTTTGCCCCTAATGCGAAAATCATCCACGCCGATATCGACCCCTCGTCCATCAGCAAGAATGTCGAGGTCGATGTCGATCTGGTCGGCGATGCCAAAAACATCCTGCGCGACCTGAATAAGTTGGCCGATCGTTGCGATACCGACGAATGGGTCGAACTGATCACCCAGTGGAAAAACCAATATCCGTTGCGCTACAACCACTGCGGCGATGAGGAAATCAAACCGCAGTACCTCATCGAACAGGTGTGCCGACTGGCCCCTGATGATGCCATCATCGCCAGCGAGGTGGGCCAGCATCAGATGTGGACCGCTCAATACTATACGTTTACCCGCCCGCGCTGCTGGCTGACCTCCGGCGGACTCGGCACAATGGGCTACGGGTTCCCGGCGGCTATCGGCGCTCAGGTGGCGCATCCGGGACGCCTGGTGATCGACATCGCAGGCGATGGCTCCATTCAGATGAATATCCAGGAAATGGCCACCGCCGTGTACAACAACCTGCCTGTGAAAGTTGTTATCGTAAACAACGGCTGGCTGGGTATGGTGCGCCAGTGGCAGGACCTCTTCTATCAAAAGAACTATTCCGCCACCGAACTTGTCCGACCTCGCCCCGCAAAAGATCCGTCCTCCTATGGTTCATGGGAGGGACAGGATTATCGCCCCAACTTCGCCGAATTGGCCCGAGCCTATGGGGCTTGGGGAAAACGCGTCACCAAACGCTCCGAGCTGGAACCTGCTCTGAAAGAGGCGTTCTCCAACGACCAGCTGTGCCTCATTGATGTGTGGGTCACACGGGAGGAGAACGTGTATCCCATGGTCCCCGCAGGGGCGTCGCTCAACCAAATGCTCGAAGGAATGGCGTGACATCCGATAGGAGGAAATCATGGCGACTAACGCAAATAACGGCAATCAGGAATTCATTCGGCATATCTTCTTTGTTCTCGTGGAAAACCGCTCCGGCGTTCTGGCGCGCGTCGCCGGGCTGTTCTCTGCCCGCGGTTACAACATCGAAAGCCTCTCCGTGGCTGAAACCGAGAACCCCCAGGTCTCTCGTATGACCATCGTCGTCCCCGGCGACCGGAACATTATGAGCCAAGTCCGCAAACAACTCAGCAAACTGGTCGATACCCTGGAGGTCCATGACTTCTCCGTCGAGGACCGGGATATCGTGGATCGCGAAATGATCCTGGTCAAAGTGTCGGCGGATGATGGGACCAAGCGCACCCAGATTCTCCAGATCGCCAATGTCTATCGGGCCAAGATCGTCAACCTGTCCGAACAATCCATGATCGTGGAGGCCACCGGCAACCAGGGCAAGATTCACGCGCTTCTTCAATGCCTTGAACCCTACGGCATCCTGGAGGTCGCTCGCTCCGGGCGGGTCGCCATGGCACGCGGAATCAGCGAGAAAACTTGAAAATGAACCCGATCGAGGCAGCAATTGCAGGGTGGGCTGAAGCCCGTCTGCGGGCTGGCCCACCACACAGATTCATGGCAGGACAGGCGTCCCTGCCTGTCGGCACTTTCGTCCCTGCCCACGTCCACTCTGTCTGCCCTATTCCTCCATTTACCTAGCCCCTCCACTTTCTTCAATTTTTAATTCTTAATTCGCACCCCTCCCCCCAACATGGCCCGAAAGTCCAGGTTCTGATATAGTAAATAGAATTCCTTTACGACATCAATTTCAACATGAGGAGAATCGCTATGGTAACTGTGTACTACGATAAAGACGCCAATCTGGATGTGCTCAAGGGCAAGAAAATCGGGATCATCGGCTATGGCAGCCAGGGCCATTCCCACGCCCAAAACCTGCGGGACAGCGGCCTGGATGTCATCATCGCGGAGGTTCCGGGACCGAATTACGATCTCGCCGTCTCCCACAAATTCAAACCCATGACCGCGGCCGAGTTGACCCAAAAGGCCGATCTCATCACCATGACCGTCCCGGATCAACTCCAGGCAATGGTGTATGACTCCGAAATCAAAGCCAATCTCCGCGATGGGCAAACCCTTCTTTTCGCCCATGGATTCAACATCCACTACGGTCAGATTGTGCCTCCAAAAACCATTGATGTCATTATGGTGGCTCCCAAGGGGCCGGGGCATCTTCTCCGCAAAACCTTTGTGGAAGAGAGTGGCGTGCCCTGCCTCATCGCCGTTCACCAGGATGCTTCCGGTAAAGCCAAAGACAAGGCCCTCGCGTATGCGAAGGGTATCGGCGGAACCCGCGCCGGTGTCATCGAAACCTCATTCGCCGAGGAAACGGAAACGGACCTGTTCGGCGAGCAGGTGGTCCTCTGCGGCGGGCTGACTGCACTGATCAAGGCCGGATTCGAAACCCTCGTTGAGGCAGGCTACCAGCCCGAAATGGCCTACTTCGAATGCCTCCATGAGACCAAGCTGATCGTCGATCTGATCTACGAGGCCGGAATTACCGGAATGCGCTACTCCGTCTCCGATACCGCCGAGTATGGCGACCTGACACGCGGACCCCGCATCGTTACCGAGGAAACCCGCAAGGAAATGCGCAAAATCCTCAAGGAAATCCAGACCGGCGAATTCGCACGCGAGTGGATCCTCGAAAACCAGGCCAAGCGCCCTGTATTCAACGCCTTGCGTCGCAAAGATGCCGTCTCCCAGCTGGAGAAAGTCGGCAAAATGCTGCGCGGCATGATGCCTTTCATTAAGAAAAAGGGCGCTGCCCTGGGTGAGGTCAAAGAACTCGGATAATAGCGCCATCGCCGCACAGAGAGGCCTGTCCCACCAGTAGGCCAGGCGTCTCTGCCTGGCAAGGCACGGGTTCCCATCCGCTGTCATCGCGAATCCCAGCCCGGAGTCCGCGAAGGGCGGCGACGTGGCGATCTCAGGCTTGCTGAAATTCCTCACATTCGTTCGGAATGACAATAGGTCTGTCATTTCGATTCCTTCCCTGTCATTTCGACCGAAGGGAGAAATCTCATTCAAGCACCCAGTCTGTCGATGGGCGAGCTTTCTCAGGCAGAGCAGCCAGGAGTCTGCGAGTTCTCTGCTCGTCCTGCATTTTTCCAGGCTCCGGCTTGCTGCGCTCTGTGCGCTATGATAGCTTGATCTCCCGTGGGTTATTCAAGTTTTCCCAAGTCTTTTTCGAATAGAGGAGGATCGGAGTATGTCCGGCCACTCAAAATGGAGTACCATCAAGCATAAAAAAGCGAAGATGGATGCTCAGCGCGGTAAAATCTTCACCAAACTAATCAAGGAAATCACCGTCGCGGCACGGTCCGGCGGCGGTGACCTGGATGGTAATCCCCGACTTCGCACTGCGGTCGCTGCGGCCAGGGCCGCTAACATGCCTGCCGCCAACGTCGAGAAAGCCATCAAAAAAGGAACCGGCGAACTGGAAGGCGTGACCTACGAGGAGGTCACTTATGAGGGGTATGGACCGGGCGGCGTCGCCATCTATGTCGAGTGTGTAACCGACAACCGGAACCGCACAACCGCCGAAATCCGCCACCTGTTCTCCAAGTATGGCGGCAATCTCGGCGCATCCGGCTGTGTCTCCCACATGTTTCATCGTCGAGGATTGATTTCTCTCAGCAAATCCGCAATCAAAAATGAGGATGCCTTCATGGAGGCCATCCTGGAAGCCGGCGCGGAGGATGTCAAAGAAGAGGGCGACACCATGGAGGTCATCACCAGCGTCGCCGACTTCGAGTCCGTTAAAGAGGCAGTCGCCGCTCTCGGAATTACGCCGGAAGTTGCCGAACTGACACGTATCCCATCCAACACGGTCAAACTCGAAGGCAAAGCGGCCGAAACCATGCTCAAACTCATGGAGTTCATCGAGGATCACGATGATGTTCAGAATGTCTACGCGAACTTCGATATTCCCGATGAGGTCATGGCTGCCGCTCAGGCGTGATCGTTCTCCTCTCCTGTCGCAAACCGAAACGGGGCGCTCCCTCACCAGGACGCCCCGTTTCTTATTCGCCTTCCTCTCCCCCGTCTCTTTTCTTTCATTCTTAATTTTTAATTTTTTCCCCCTCTCCCTTCCCTTCGACGTTCGGTTTCCCTAAAATATCTTCCATGAGTGAACTTCAGGACGTCTCCCCTGTTACGCAGGATTATTTAGAGGCTATTTACCGCCTCCAGTTGCAGAAACGGGTCATCCGAGTCCGAGACATCGCCGGTGAACTGGGGCTGAAAGCCCCCACTGTCTCCGAAAACCTTCGTTTGCTCGCCGAACGCGGTCTTGTCGAGCATGAACGGTATGAGGATGTTCGCCTTTCCCCTGAAGGTGCGCGAGTCGCCCAGCAGGTTCATAACAGCCATCGCATTCTATGTAGTTTCCTGACCGATGTTTTGGGTGTAGATTCTGAAACTGCTGAAAAGGATGCCTGTGCCATCGAGCATAACATCAGCCCCATAACCATGAATCGCCTCGCTGCCTTCATGGGATACGTCCACTCCGAGGACCCGGCCCATACAATCCAACTGTTTGAGGAATATAAGAAACAGAAGCGGGATGCTTTTCAAACCCGTCCGGCTCCGGTCAAACCTTCTGCCGACATGAAAATCTGCAAATTGTCTGAAATGAAGCCTGGCGAGGAAGGCGAAATCCGCGCCGTCCATGAAACCGGCCCGATTCGAAAACGTCTGATGGAAATGGGGGTCCTGCGCGGCGAGCGCGTCCGATTCATTCGTGAGGCCCCGCTCGGGGACCCAATCGAGATCCGTATTCGCGGCTATAATCTGTCCCTCCGAAAATCCGAGGCCTCTGCGGTAGAGGTCATTCTCGACGGGGCAGCAAACAACTAATTCATGATGAACTCTCTGAACACTCTCCGTACCCCAGTCTCTTTGACAGACACCCCACAACCCCCTCCTGTCGCTCATGAGACAGCCGTTTCGGCAAAGCACGCACAACTCACCTGCGTCCTTCTCGGAAATCCTAATGCCGGTAAAACCTGCATTTTTAACTCACTCACCGGAAGTCGCCAGAGAGTAGCCAATTACCCCGGCGTCACAGTCTCGGTCAAAGAAAGCACAGTCCGCCATGCCGATCATACCTTCACGGTTATCGACCTTCCCGGTACCTACAGCCTCTCCGCCTATTCCATCGAGGAGATGATCGTTCAGTCCTACTTGCTCGATCAGAAACCCGATGTAGTCATCAATGTAGTCGATGTGACTAATCTCGAGCGGAATCTGTACCTGACAACCCAGCTGATCGAACTGGGCCTTCCTACCGTTGTCGCCCTGAACATGAGCGATGAGGCCCGCAACCAGGGTATTGCCGTTGACCACGATAAACTCGGCCGATTACTCGGGGTTCCCTTTGTGCCGACCGTGGGGAATCGCGGCATCGGCCTGAGTGAATTACTCGATACCGCCGTCGCCGTTGCCGAGGGGACCAGCGACATTGTTCGCCGGGTCCCCGTCAATTACGGCGAGGATGTCGAACAGCAGATTGCTCTGGTCGAGCAGCGCATCGAGGCGGCCCCCGATCTCATAGAACGCTACGGGAAACGGTGGCTGGCCATCCATCTCCTCGAGAAAGACAAAACGGTTTGCGAGGTCATCGCGTCGCACCCGAAAGGTCCGGCCATCCTTGCCGCTCGCGATGCGGCCGCTCAGTATCTGGAATCCGTCCTCCAGGAGGATATCCCCAGCCTGTTTGCCGAACGCCGGTATGGATTTGTGCGAGGTGCGGTCCGCGAAACTGTCCGCATGTCGGTCGAGCAGAACATTAAAATCTCCGATGTGATTGATGCCGTCGTAACCCATCGTCTGCTCGGCCTCCCGATCTTTATTGCGTTCTTGTGGTTGATGTTTAAGGCCACCTTCTCATTCGGAGAGATTCCCATGGGCTGGATCGAATTCGGCGTGAGGCGGTTCGGCGCGGTGGCGGCCGGGGTTCTGCCGGAGGGATTTCTGCGCGGCCTTGTGGTAGATGGCGTGATTAACGGAGTCGGAAGCGTGATTATTTTCCTGCCGAACATCCTCATTCTGTTCTTCTTTATTTCTTTAATGGAGGATACCGGCTATATGGCCCGTGCCGCGTTTATTATGGATCGCGTTATGCACACTCTTGGCCTGCACGGCAAATCGTTTATCCCCATGGTGATGGGTTTCGGCTGCAATGTCCCGGCTATTCTCGCCACACGTACCCTTGAGAACCGTTCCGATCGGCTATTAACTATTCTCATCAGCCCGCTCATGAGTTGCACCGCTCGGTTGCCTGTTTATATTTTGCTCGCCGGCACCTTCTTTGCGGCTCATGCCACCCTGGTCATTTTCGGTATTTATGCGTTGGGAATTGCTCTGGCTATACTGGTAGGCCAACTGTTCCGACGAACTCTGTTCCGGGGCGAGGCCATGCCTTTCGTCATGGAATTGCCCCCGTATCGAATCCCCCTGTTGCGCAGTGTTCTCCTCCATGTGTGGGATCGAGCGTACCTGTTTATCCGCAAAGTGGGCACGGTGATTCTTTTGGCTACTATTGTGATCTGGGTGATCTGTTCCTTCCCGAAACAATTCCCCGGTTCTGAAAATATCCGGGAATCGATTCGCCAACTGGAGGCAACTGCCGTTTCAACCGATAATTCGGCAGAATTGAACCGCCTGAAAACAGAATTCGCAGAACAGCAATTGCGCTACTCGTTTGCCGGGAGGTTGGGTGAGCAGGTCGCGCCGATTCTGCGTCCCATGGGATTGGGTTGGAAAGAGGGTCTCGCCCTCCTCACTGGGATCGCCGCCAAAGAAACCGTCGTCAGCACCCTGGGCGTTCTCTATCAAGCCGGAGCCGATGCGGATGAGAGTAGTGAAAGCCTTCGCGCGGCCCTGCGAAATTCCGGTCTCACCCCCGCTTCCGCTCTGGCTATGATGGTTATCGTTCTGATCTACGTCCCCTGTTTGGGAACCATAACCATCATTCGCCGCGAAACCGGCTCTCGACGATGGACCCTGTTCGCCGTCACCTACTCCTGTGTCCTGGCCTGGGTCGTGGGATTCACTATCTATCATATCGCCCGCCTCTTTAATTTATAGTCCTTGGTTTCTGGTTTTTAATTCTTAGTTTTTAATTCAACTGTGTGCCTTGTTCGCACCTTCGGAAGCAGAAACCGGTCCGCATTACAGAAATCGAACCGGCGAATCCCTCCGCGTGTGTGGATCACCCCGGACCAGGCCCATTGGTCCTCTCCGGCCGTTGTGTTGTAACGGAACCGGAATGACACCCGGTCCCCCTTCTCTACTGCCTGGGCTTCCCCGATGGGAAAAATAATCTGGTCCCAGTGCGTTCTGTTCTCATTGGGCGGATTCGACAGAGAAATCCCTTCGCACAAATCGATCTCAAACCACCCGGCCAGTCCGATCATCCGTCCCTGTTCCGTGATGGAAAAGTTTACCCGGCTTTCAATCGTATCGCTCTCGCATGTCAGAAAATCAAACTCCGCAAGCAACTGCGGCTCCGCGAGCCGCCGCGCGTTGCGAAAGTTCAGCAGGTAGATATTGTTGTCCGCAAGCCGGGCCAGCGGTGAAAAATCTATGCCATACAGCACAGATCGGTACACCCCAAACTCCCGTTCGAGGCTCTCTTCCATAATCGGTACAACAAACAGACGAAGACCGGCGGGGACAATCTTGCCGCCTTTTTTCAATGCTTTATTGCGAACGGTCGGGAGCACACTAAGGATATTCTCATCAATCCCGAAATTGCCGATCAGTTCAATCAGGATGGCGTCTACTTTGCCGCCTTGAAACGTCACGCGATCGGCCATGCCACGGATAAATGTCGCCCGGTCCAGCCAGCCCGCATGTTTGAAAATCTCCTGGGCGCATGACAATATGTCTTCCGATTCCACCAGGTACACATGCTGTGCGCCCGCCTGGATTGCAAACGCCGAAAGGATCCCTGTCCCCGCCCCCACATCCAGCGCCAGATCCCCCGGTCTCACAACCCGGCGAATCGCCTCTTGAAAGGCCTCGTTCCGTACCCGGTCCCGCAGCAATAGATGGTGCGAGGTCAGGTGATCTTCTGTCCCGGTGGACAACGGCCATACGTCCATCAGGTATTCAATGGGGTCCGACATCATAGATTCTTATACCGAATGCCCTCTCTCTCGTTGGATATGCACTTCAATTTCGCAAACATATTGCGTATGTTGCCACTGGTCATTTAACGATACCAGCGATGGCAAGTAATCCCTCCCCCGAAGACCGGGGGAGGCAAGGTGGGGGTTGACCGAATAACAGGAGAAAACTTATGACGAAGATCATTTTCGGAACCGACGGATGGCGGGCAGTCATCAGTCGCGAATTTACATTTGACAATGTCCGGTATGTCGCGGTTGCTGCCACCGAGTACTTCCAGCGAGTCGGAAAAGGGAAACCGGTCACCGTCGGTTACGACCGACGGTTTCTTTCGCGCGAATATGCCGAGGAAGTCGCGCAAGTCGCAACCGCGAAAGACCTGAAAATCATCCTGTCGGATGATGTCTGCTCCACACCCGCGATTTCCCTGGAGACCATCCGCCGAAAGGCCGTCGGCGGCGTAATGATTACCGCCAGCCACAATCCGGGACAATACAACGGCATCAAAATCAAAGGCCCTTTCGGCGGGCCGGTCGGCTCCGATGTCACACAAGGTATCCAGGATCGCGCCAATGCCCTGCTTGAACACGGCAAATCCCCCCAAATGCTCTCCCTGGAGGAGGCCCGCAAACAGAAACGGCTTCAATTCTTCAGCCCCAAAAAACGATACCTCGATGAGATTTCCTCCCATGTGGACATCACCCGCATAAAACGTCTGAAACCCCGCGTCGTGGTGGATGCCATGTATGGTTCCGGCGTCGGCCTCCTCGCCCCGCTGCTGGAATCTTGGGGACTCCCCACGAAAGAAATTCACGGGGAAACCAACCCCTCTTTCGGTGGCCTGAACCCCGAACCCATCGGCAAAAACCTGGAACCGCTCTGTCGGGCCGTCAAAGAGGCGAACGCCGATATCGGTTTCGCGCTCGATGGTGATGCCGACCGCATCGGCGTTGTCGATCACCGAGGTGAATGGCTTACTACACAGGATGTCTTTGCCCTTCTCCTCATGCACGCTGTCGAGGATCTGAAACTGACCGGCGAGATTGTGAAAACCTGCTCCTCAACAAGCATGTTGGACAAACTCTGCCGGATGTACGGCTTGCTTCTCCACGAGACCCCAGTCGGATTCAAGTATGTGGCGGACCTTATGCTGGAGCGGAATGCGCTGCTGGGCGGTGAGGAAAGTGGCGGATATGCCCTTCGCGGTCACATCCCGGAGCGGGATGGTTCCATGGCCGCCCTGTTCCTCCTCCAGATGATGGCCATGCGCAAACAGCCCCTGTCGAATATCCTGGACAGTCTATACCGCAAAGTCGGCTATCATGCTTTCCGCCGAGATGATCTGCGCCTGCCCAAAGAAAAAATGGCCGAGGTCCTCGACATGCTGAAAAACCGACCTCTCAAAACCATTGCCGGGCGGTCTGTCGAACGCATCCTCACCGTCGATGGATTCAAATTCTTCCTGTCGGACGGCAGCTGGCTCCTGTTGCGGCCCTCCGGCACAGAGCCGCTGTTCCGCGTATATGTGGAGGCCCCATCCGAAAACGCTGTCGATGAAATCCTGAAAAAAGCAAAAAGGCAACTCCTGCGCTAATGTTCTGTAACTGAATTGCCTTTACAGGGCGTCACGTCATCGCGAGGAGCCGCCCTGAGTCTGCGAAGGGCGGCGACGTGGCGATCTCAATCTTGCGCGTTCGAACGGCGAGATTGCCACGCTTCGCTCGCAATGACCGTATTGTCAAGATTATTCATTTACACAACACCAGGATGTTCCCTACTTGCTCGTGATCTTCCCGGCGACGCCCGGACGAGTTCCTTTCCTCCACGGGCACGGCGACAATGCCGCACGCGTCGCCTCCCCGAATGCGCGAAATACCGATTCCCACAGGTGGTGCGGATCATCGCCGGCGATCAGATCGATCTGCATCGTGGCCTGTGCCCCCTGGGCAATCCCCCCCAGAAATGCAATCAGGTCCGCCGAGGCAATATCCTCCGCGCGATCCGCAATCCGCACATCCCCCGGACGAAGGTAAAATCCCACCCGATACTCAAATGAAATCCCCACACGCGCCATCGCCTCGTCAATCATCCCATAGGCCACTCCGCAGCCGTTCGCTCCCCCTTTCTCAAATACCTGTTCCATTACCTGGCCCAGACATTGCCCCAGGCAGATTCCGCTGTCCTCGCAGATCACATGGTCCAGACGGTAGCCCGTCAATTCAACCTCCACTTTCGGATTCAGACAGGCCCGCCAGGCCCACTGCTCGATCGCATGATTCAGAAAATTGATCGGTGTCCGAATTCCGCTCTTCAGCTGCGGGTCCCGTTCGCCGCCGCCCACCGCAATACAAATCCGGCTTTCCTGCGATGTTCGGGTTCGTGTTACCGGCTCGATATCAACCATGTCTGTCCTCCAATCGTTCCCTTCGGTCGATGCAATCTCCAATCTATCCGGGTGGCACGGGCTTCCAGCCTGT
This sequence comes from Candidatus Omnitrophota bacterium, assembly GCA_029570205.1. Taxonomy (GTDB): domain Bacteria; phylum Hinthialibacterota; class Hinthialibacteria; order Hinthialibacterales; family JAKPRU01; genus JAKPRU01. Next base: position 116,235 of record JAKQSI010000042.1, read on the forward strand.
GATAACAATTTCATCTCGCTTTCAATGCCCGCGCGTGAGCCGGGAAGCCCTCAAAATCCGCGAAGGTTTTCACGGTGTCTTTCAACGATTCAAAACCCTCTTTCGTGACATAACTGATCGAGGTTCGCTTTAGAAAATCATGGACTGTCACCACAGAAGCCGTCTTCGCGCGGCCTCCTGTCGGAAGAATCGCGTTCACCCCCACCGAGAAATTGCAGAGAGAAATGGGGGTGTATCGGCCCAGCATGATCTCCCCCGCATGTTTCAACTTTCCGAGCAGAGCATGAGGTTCCGAGGTCAGCGCCTCCAGGTGTTCCGGCGCGTATTCGTTGACAAACTCGCAGGCTTCATCGAGCGTATCGGTCAGGATCACCCCGCCGTAGTTGGTTAAAACACGGGTGGTGTATTCCTGTTGCTTTTCGGGCAGCTGCGCAATGATTTGCGGTACAATCCGCGCCACTTCCAGGCCGAATTTCTCCACCGGCGTTACCAGAAGCGCTGCTGAGTATGGCCCGTGTTCCGCCTCAATCAGCAGATCCCCCGCCGCAAGCTCTGCCGAAACGGAATCGTCCGCCAGAATGATTGCCTCGCTGGGACCGGCAGGTGTCCCCACATCAATCTTTCCATACAGGATTTTCTTCGCCGCCGCGCCGTAAATGTTCATCGGTCCGATCAGTTTGAATACAGGTTTCACACTTTCGGTTCCGAACGCCAGCGCCGCCACAGCCCCCGCTCCCCCCATCCGCAATACCTCATGGACACCGATCTTCCGCGCCGCATACAGCGTCCCGTCATCCACACTCCCGTCCCTGCACGGCGGCGAGACCGCAACAATCCGCTCCACACCCGCCACTGCTGCCGGAATACCCAGCATCAGCATCACGGATGGATAACTCGCCGTCCCCCGTGGAACATAGAGCGCGACGCTTGGAATCGGCACAATTTTCTCACCCGCAAACACTCCAGGAGCCACTTCCAGCATCCAGTATTCTTGTGGAATCTGCGCCTCGTGAAACCTGCGGATATTCTCGCAGGATCGGTCAATCGCCGCTTTCACTTCAGGGTCGAGACGATGAACCGCCCGCTCGATTTCCTCCTCCGACACGCGAATTCCCAACTTGCTCAGGTCCGCGCCGTCAAACCGCCTCGCCTGGTCGATCAGCGCCGCGTCGCCCTTTTCAGCCACCTCGTCAATGATCTTTCGGGCGTCCGCCTCGAATCGTTCAATATCCTCACCGGACCGGCGCAAAATCCGCTCCCGCTCTTTCGGCGAGGTCTCTTTCCATCGATAAATCGGAACCTGCATCTCCATTCCTTTCAAACTGCGCTCCATTTCATCCACACCTTAACCCCCTCCCTCAATCCCCCCCCATAAACGGGAGGAAGGATCTTTTTCTCCCTCCCCGTTTACGGGGAGGGCCGGGGTGGGGTTCTTCCCGTCGACCAGGGTGATTTCCTCCCACCAGACTTCTCCCACTGAAATATCGTGGCATACCCTCTTTCTTTTGTCACGCTACCTGTGCATAGATCCCATTTGTCTTATTTGTCCAATCCCTCTTTCCATCCTTTGACCGGACGCCATTGTTCACGCTAAAAACCTGGATATACTTTGCTGATCCACTACTTAACAGGTGCCATTATGAAACGCCGTGATTTCCTGCACCGTGGCGCTCTTGGAGCCGCCGGCTTGGTTGCCGCAGGCCGTGCATCGGTCTCTCAGGCAGATATCTCGAATGCCCCTCCGGTCGAACACCGCGTGCTGGGACAGACCGGCCTCAAAGTCAGTGCGGTCTCCTTTGGGGCAAAACAGGTAGATCATCCCTCTCTTCTCATGGCCGCATTCGATGCCGGTATCAACTACTTCGACACCGCCCGTATTTACGGGGAAGGCCGAAACGAACAGGTGATCGGCGAGTTTCTGAAAACCTGCCGCGACAAGGTCTACATTGCCACAAAAGCCCATCCCAGCTGCAAAAGCGCTCAGGATGTTGAGAAATGTCTCCATGCCAGCTTAAAATCCCTTCAGACCGACTATGTGGATATTTATCAAATTCATCGTGTCCACACCTTCGAACAGCTCAAGAATGAGGACATCCGCTCATTTCTGTTGAAAGCGCGCGAGCAGGGCAAGATTCGCTTTATGGGGATCACCATGCACAAAAACTCCGCCGAGGTCCTTTCCGCTGCAGCGGAGGATGGTTTCTTCGACACCGCGCTGGTGGCCTATGGGTACAAAAATCGGGATGACCAGCCGCTTATCGAGGCCATCGAGAAAGCGCATCGCGCCGGAATGGGCATCATTGCCATGAAAACCCAACAGGGTGGCTATAGAATGAAAGAAGGCGAACCGGGCACTCCGCACCAGGCGCTCTTGCGCTGGGCGCTCAGTAACCCGAACATTTCCTGCGCCATCCCCGGAATGAACACCTTTGAAATGATTGACCAGAACACCGCCGTAATGGGCACAAAACTCAGCTCGGCGGATCTCCGGGACTTACAGCGCTATGAGCAACAGACCGCTTCCGTCTTCTGCCGAATGTGTGGAATGTGCAACGGCACATGCCGAAATGGGCTTGCCATTTCCGAGACCTTCCGATGCCTCATGTACGCCGAGGGATATAATGACCTTCGAATGGCACGGGCAGAATATCAAAGCCTGATGCCTTCCGAACGCGCCGACCTGTGCCGCCTGTGTTCGGAATGCACCGCCAAATGCGTCAAGGGGCTGCGGATCCACGAACGGATGCTTGTCGCCGACCGCCTCCTCTCCGCGTAACAGCTGAGATATACTGGAAAGTCTCTCCCCCGAAGATCGGGAGAGAGACAGAGGGGGTTGAAAATGTGGGACCGATAAAATTGGAGATCAACATGCGAAATCTTTTCCTTTCTGCACTCTTGCCGGCATTGCTTCCACTCACCCTCGCTGCTCAGGACCTTCTGTCCTCGGACAATATCGAATCGGCCACCTGGACCCAGGAGCCCGAAACCGTTCTGCCCAAACCGGAGAATCTTGCCGGTTGGCATCTCGATGGCAAAATCGATCTTTACAATCCCGATAACCTTTATGAATACATCGATGGCGCTGCGGAGGCTTACCTTCTGTATGGCTTTCAAAAACTGGCCACCTGCCGATTTCTTCAGGATACGAACGACAACAACGAAATCACCATTGATATTTACGATATGAAAACCCCTTTGCAGGCATTCGGTATGTATGCCTCGGAATCTTCGCCGGATCTGGACTTCATCCCCCTGGGTGGGCAGGGACATGCCTCGGATACGTTTTTGGCGTTCTGGCAAGCCAAGTTCTATATCAAAATGATGTTCTTCGGCGACCTGAAGGATTCCAAAGATATTCTCCTGGACATCGCAGGGAAAATATCCAAATCCATCGAGGGCAATCCCCCCCAACCGAAGTTCTTCAGCCTGTTTCCCGAACAGGGGCGGGTTCCCCATACCGAACAGATTCTCCTGAAAGCTCCCCTGGGGCATGAATTCCTCGCCCCCGCGTATCAGGTCTCTTATCAGGCCAGGGAACGCCCCGCCACGGTCGTGGTCTCGGTTGCCGACACACCCGAACAGGCTGCCGAGCGATTCGAGAAGTACCGCGAATTCCTCAAACAATCAAAATCCCCCGAATCCCCGGCTCACGGGTTCCCGGAGGGATGCCTTCAAATGGAAGATCGGTATTTGGGAAAATCCTATCTCGCAAAAACCGGACGCTATTTCATTCTCTTCGTCGGAGAACCTCTGGATGGGGCCAAAATTATGACCAAACTCCTGGAAAACCTGCAAGACAAAAAGACCCCATAACCCCCCTGTCCGCTCTCTTTACCCCATCCACTTTGTCCGTGTGCGTCCGCACCTGCTTCAATTCTTAATTCTCCCCACCTTCTCCTTCAACTCCCGATCAATACTCTCCTCATCCAACGTGGCCGATATGCCTTTCAGAAGCCGCCAATGTTCTACATGCTCCACTGTCTCGCCCGGAAGAATCCGCCAGAGCGGGCCGAGCGTCTCGAACTCCAGTGTTTCGTTGTCCGTAAAGGATTCCAGCGAACAGCCCATATCGGGATACGCCGCTTCCGGATCGTGTGAATGATACTTCACAAAAGCGTGGTCCCCGCGCTCGTACGCTGCCCAGCCCTCCACATTCGCCACCCCGAACTTATTCGGTTTCGTGCGGGTGGAGTCCTGCTCCAGAATTATGTATCGATTGCCCCAGTGGAATTGCGGATCCCCCATCTCCGAGTACTTCCACAGGGCAATTGTCCGTACCGGAAGAAGGTTCTCCGCATGAGGGCCATACGGCGGATTCGGCACAATCAGCCGTCCGCCCGGCTTCATAAATGTCGGTGCCCAGACAGCCAGCTCGATGGTCCACTCATTGCGATTTGTGATCCGATGCGTAATCCGCACTGCATCTTTGCCGACAAACTCCACCATCATTTCCTTCTGAATCCCGCTGGACCCTTCAAATTCGGGATTCCGCTCCACCGGCGCGGTCAGAATAAGAGCCTGATCTTTTTCAGTAACCGTAACCGGCACATTATCGGGATAGTATGTTCTCGGTTTCGCTTCCGGCGCGGCCCACAGACGATGGCCGCCGTACGGATGCCATTCGAGTCCGCCTGTCTTGCCCAGCGTCTCTTTCCAGACATGAAATTCATTCTCATCGCCGGTAAATCCGAATGAAATTATCCTCGGACCGATATCCGCAACCGCGATCAGGTCAATCGTTCCGTTGGACATCCGCCGGCAATTCTTCCATCCCTCAAACTCAACTTTCTCAATCTTCACATCGACGCAAAAAGCCGGTGAAGACAAAACCCATGCAAAGACAATCAGGGTGACACCGAAAATCTGTTGTGGTTTCATTGTCTTATCTCGTACCTGGAATTGCGGAAAAATGCGCATGAAGGATTTTCCACTTCCCATTGATTGGAATCATCACAAGCGAGAACCGGGAGGAATACCGGCGACGGATTTCTTTCGCGCCCGCGCGGAGCACCTGGTATCCCGTCGCAATGGCGACTGCATCGGCGCAGTCAAAGCGGACATCGTCGAAACGCATGTCCGGGTCCCGAAGCGCCGCCAGGACATCTGCCGTCCCACGAATATCCTCCGCGCTCATTCGATAGGGAGCGGAGGTCTCAAAAACACTGAACCGGGGGTCGTCCAGCGCAAATTCCTCCAACAATGCCTGCGCGTCATGACCGTGTATCGCCTCCGCCACTCGACGCAATACCTGGAATGCATCCATCGATTTCCTGTCGATTTCCTGGTCCTGGGCTAAACGAACAAGCCACGAGGAATCCGATGGTTCATTCGTTTCATTCATCATCCATGCACCTTTCTATCTATACACCTCCCTGAAAGTCGGTTCATTTAACCCCACCCGGTATACAACCTCAACGGAACACTCTGTCGATCGAGTATACGCCTTCCCCCACCACCTCCACAAGACAGAATTCCTTCCATCCCTTCCGCCCCATTCGTCCCATCCGTCCCATTCGACCTACTCTCCTCTTCAATTCTTTATTTTTAATTCTCTTCTTTCCCCTCCCTTCATAATTCACCTTTCCCCCTTCATCCTGCCCCCATGTCCCTCTTCGATCACAACCTCACTCTCCTCGACTCCCTTGACCCTGCACTGGCAGAACGCCTGTGCTCCGACATCGAGGATGAATCCGTCGTCATTATGAATACCTCCGAGGGCGTCCCCACATTGGGTATTCGCCGGGGAAACAGCCTGTTTCTCTTGCATCACCCCGAAGCACCCCTAGCGGATACCCGGCGGTTTCTTTCCACAATCCCGGACATCCAAAGCGGATGGAACTTCGTGGTTTTCGGTCTCGGCCTGGCCTATGTTCCGATGTGCCTTCTGGAGAGCCGCGTCTGCCCTCCGAATCTGCTTCTCTTGGTGGAACCTTCATTATCGGTCTTTCGAGCCGCCTGTCAGGCAGTAGATTGGCGGCCCATTCTGGAATGCCCGGCCTGCCGATTGCTTGTGGATCTCCCGGCAAGCGCCACTTACGAAACATTATGCAACCATCTCATCCATATCCAGGCAAATCAGGCTGTTGTCATCAAGTACTCTCCCACTGAAAAACTGTATCCAGGCTGGATGAAAGAACAGGAGGAGGCATTCGCAGAGGCATGGCGGTTCGGCGAAACCAGCCTCCTCACCAAACAGCAGTGTGGACCCCAATTCGTCTCCAATTTGATCGAGAATCTCCCCTCTTTCGTCCGATCCAGGGGAGTGCATCGTGGCAAAGGCATTTTACGCGGGGTTCCGGCAGTCATTGTCGCCGCCGGGCCATCGCTCAGAAAAAACATGGATCGCCTTCCCGATTTAAGGAAACACTCTCTTCTGATCGCCGTCGATACTGTCCTGGATCGTCTCCTTGATGCCGATATCACACCTCACCTCGCGGTAACCCTGGACCCCTCGCCCTTAAATCTCCGCCACTTCCGAAAAAACTTCTATGCCAGTGTCCGTCTTGCCTTCGATCCCGAAAGTTACCCCGTGACCGAACGGTTCGGCTCGGAAACCCTCACCTTGGTGACCGACCATGCCCCCTTTTTCGATTGGCTGGATTCCGTCCTGGGTCCGAAAGGCAAAATCCCCAAAGGATTGATGGTTTCCCATCTCGGCTTTCATCTCGCCGCATATTGGGGTTGTGATCCGATCATTCTCGTGGCCCAGGATCTCGCCCTGGATCCCGACACCGGACAAACCCATGATTCCGAATCGGCCTTTTTGCAGAGAGTCTCATTGAGCGAACAAGAGGTTTACTGGGTGTCCGGTTTGAACGGCGAGCCGGTCCCTACGCTTAAAAAACTCCTGATTTATCTCCGCGCCCTGGAGCGGGATATCCTTCACACTTCTTCCCGCGTAATTGATGCTACCGAGGGTGGCGCGCGGATCGCCGGGACGGAGATCCTCTCCGCCGACGGGGCCTTGGCGAGAATTCACGATAGGTCCTTCGATTTTGAATCCTTCTGGTCCTGGTTGGGGATCGGCCCCCCGTCCGCAGAAGAAACAAACCTGGATTTTGTCAGGCACGAAATGGCTCGCCGCGTGTCCTCACTTGCAGAGTCTATTCGCCAGACTGCGGAAATCACTCAGGACCGACTCGACTCCCTTGCCGCGACTCTCTTTCGTGATCCCGTCACGGAATACCTGGTAGGTCATCTCTCCGCCGCAACCCTCTTCGATTTCTTCCGATGGGGACCCGCAAATGCCGACATGGAACAAAAAGGAAGGGAACTGCACCGCTGTTATACCGCCCTCTCAAATGCCATCCGCCAGACTCGCACCCAACTTTTCTCCTGCCCGGATACCGACGCCTGATCCCCTCAACCCCTGTCCTGCGTATCTTGTGCCCTTCAGCCTTCTTCGTCCCCTTCTTCTCTTCAATTTTTAATTTTTAATTTTCTTCTTTCCTCCCTCCCATTCATCCCATCAGTCCCATTCCCCTCGATGCGTTCCAACACAATATAGGCAAATAAGCCGCATTCGCCGATCCACTGCCGGAATAATCGCTCTGTCTTTGCCCAAAAACCAAATGTCCATGCCGGACTGATTGTCGGTGCCGACATCCCGCCCGAAAGCAGATAACGAAACGACATGCAAGGTTCAATCTTCAGCAGCCGCCACTCCGGGAATTCCTGCTCAAAACGAGACCGATCCCTTCTGAAAAGAATCCACGGCAAGGCCGAATTGGCTCCCGAAAGCGGCCCGGTAGAGGGAAACTCCCACGCTTTTGCATCCGGATCAAAAGGCTCATGATGCAGCCGGCGAAACACAAATCGGGACCATGGCGTGACCCACGGTTCCACCATCAGCAGCATTCCGCCCGGTCGGACGGTTCGAGTTGCCTCGGCGAAAAACAAGCGGCATCTGGGTATATGGTGCAACACATTAACCATTACGATTGCGCGCAAAGATGAATCCGAAAACGGCACATGATGCCCATCTGCAATCAAATCCAATTGTCTGGATGGAATGACATCAGAAGTTACAAGGTCAGGAATATAGTCGCGAAGAAATCCTGCACCGGATCCCAATTCCAGAACGGCCCCCTGGCCCGCCGGTAACGCCGCCAGTATTGCGTCGTACCACTCCTTATATACCTTCCGAAGAAACTTCTTTCTCCGGACAATCTCATACCGCAGTTCCGTCGTTTCCGGATCGTCGATATTCAACCCCCTGTTCCTGAACATCGTCCATCGAATCATACGTCGTATTTATCCTCACAGGTAAATAATGGCCACCCACGTACGGCAACAGTTCTATCCGCCGAACCAACCGTTAATGCCCCCTCAATTTGACGGTACGAAAGCCATGCCAACACGCTTTGAAAAGATTCTTTGCATGGGAAAAGGGCCTCATTTTCGAAACGCCTGCTTTGCGTTCTTTGTAATGAATCGGAACTTCTACAATCCTCCGGCGCAGCCGTGCAATACCGAACAGCAGATCGAAGTCGCCCCAGGGATCGTGTCCCATGTCGAAGAAAGAATAGTCGTCCCGAAAAAAGGCCTTCGTTCCGCACAGTGTGTCACTAACCCGTTGATCAATCAGCCAGCTAACCAACAAACTGAATACTTTATTGCCGAAGTAATTTGCAAATTTCATCGCACCTTGCTCCATAGGATAAATGGCGCGTGTCCCGTTCACAAAGTCTGCATATCCGGCGGCAAGTGGTTCATAAAAGCGAGGCAAATCCTCCGGGCGTACGGTCATGTCGGCGTCCAGGATCATGAGAATCTCCCCAGTTGCAGCCTGAAATCCCGTACAGATCGCATGAAGCTTCCCCCGATTCGGAGAATACCGAATCACCCGAACCTCACAATCCTCATTCCGCGCTTCTTCCGCGCGCTCCGCTGTCCCATCGGTGGATCCGTCATCGACAACAACCATTTCTGTTCGATTCCCGATTCGCGCAGCCCGAAAGATACACGCGGGAATATTCTCCGCTTCATTGTAACACGGAATAATGATGGAGACACTGTATTCATGCCGTGTTCGAAGCGGCGTGGCGACAATGAACTGCGTCGACGACAAATAACGAAATAACGGAAGATGCGGCACGACAAGGTTCAATGCGGGACCAACTAGAGGAATACCGATCGGAACGGGATATCGGTAACCTGAGAATAAACACTGATATCCCGTCACCGTTAACAGGTTCCGAATGTCCTCATTGGTAATGAAATTCCGACGTTCAAATTCCGGACGTCGAATCCCGATTTCGGAAGCGGCGCGGAGTACAGGTTCCCAGAGCGGATTAATGGTCGTGATGACCAGGATCCCCCGGTGCGTCAGCATCCGACGGCATGCAGTGAGGAGGCTTTGAATGTCCTGGATATAGTCAATCAAATTATGGAGAACTACATAGTCGTATCTCTCGGAAGGTTCGTAAGTCAGAGCGTCTGCGACCTCGAATTGAAGATGCGGATAGGAACGGCGGGCGAGATCAATCATGTTCGGACTGAGGTCGATTCCGACACCCGCCTGCGGACTAATCGCCGCTAAAAGCTGACCTGTTTCGCAACCGAGTTCCAACACTCGGCTGTGCGGGAGGATCACAGACTGGTGAAAAGCGGCAATCCGCCCGAGGTAATGCTTATTTCGTAACAACCTGAGCCGCGGGCCTGCCGCCAATTGGTCGAAGAATTCGCGAACGGCCTCGGTATGTGACTTTTCCATGCGCAAGTCTCCTTCCGTTCCATTTCCGGCGGTATATTGCTGTAATTCAGCCGGATCAGCAAGCGATGTCACCCTGTCCACTCACGTGTCCTGATCTCTTCTTTTCGGACCGATTGAGGTCAGGTAGACTGGAAATGTCGCTTGTGGGTGATGCCGGGCGCGGTGCGGTATGGTTGGCGCCACAATTCGTATTCCGGCAAAATGGACCATCTATGAACAGAAATACACAGGTGGAGACAGGTTACCAGGAATGCCCATCGCGTGCGGCCCATGAGATCGAACATGGAAAAAAATTGGCGCGGGGAGATCCCGAGACCATTTGGGGATGGGGTTCACCTGCCGGGCGTGTCCGGGCGCAGCGACGTGCCCAACTGATTGCCGGCGGCGCACAACTTCGGCCCGGGGTTCGCGCCCTGGAGATCGGATGTGGGACAGGATTGTTTACCGAAATGTTTGCCGCAACCGGAGCCGACCTTGTTGCCGTAGATATCTCCGCGGAATTATTGGCTAAGGCCCGCGCGCGAAACCTTCCGCCCAATCAAGTCATCTTTCTTGAAAAAAGATTTGAGGATTGCGGGGTCGATGGTCCCTTCGATGCCGTAATCGGATCTTCTGTATTGCACCATCTCCATATAGAGTTCGCACTGGACAGGATATGTGACCTTCTCAAACCCGGCGGGCAAATCAGTTTTGCCGAGCCGAATATGTTGAATCCGCAAGTGTTTTTAGAACGAAAGCTACCCTTTTTGCGCAACCGCTTCTGGTATATTTCTCCGGATGAGACTGCATTTGTCCGGTGGTCATTCGCCGTTCTTCTGAAAAAGCACGGTTTCCAGGATGTCCGTATCGTGCCGTTTGACTGGGTTCACCCGGCGATCCCCGCTCACCTCATCCAAGTCATGTCCGCTTTGGGGCGCAGCCTTGAGTGTATCCCGATTCTGCGTGAGTTCTCCGGCTCCTTATTGATTCGTGCATTGCGGCCCTGAACTGAATGCTTCATCTGTTGACGGAAACACGATTTTCATCCTGTCTCCGCAGCAAAGTTAATCCATTCTCGGATACCCACGTAAAATGAAACTGTTGAACGGCCCCCCTGATTGGCACACAAGTCTCTGCGGTGTGATCTTGACATGCACTTGGCCTCGTGTCACAAATCTTCATTGGGTTCATCGAAGGTCTAACCCTCCACGAAAAGGATCCGGTTCTCCAATGTTCTTATGGTCCGCACAATGCCTCCGATCGTTTGTTATTCGAATTCTTTTTCGCTGTCGTACGGCAATTCTCTTGGCTTCTATCATTCTTTGTATGATTGGGATGGCGACGCATCATCTCGTATTGAATTACGTTTGTCGATCTTTTCAGCATGACTATGACATTTGGTTCTACACCGGCCGCGTTGCACCGTTTTCGTTTAATTTTCCAATCATCCGCCTGTCATCCGCTTTAGCCGGCTTATTTCTTTCTCTGGCTTTCTTTCCTTCCCGCGTTCGATTCGGTTTCCTAGGGGCGCTGGTTTGTGCCGCCATTCCTTCGAAGTATTCGCCGGGGGTTTTCTTTACGGTCTTTACGTGTTGGTGGGCATATTGCGTATATTCTGAACGGGAGATTCCTCCGACCGTATCTCGCTGGGCCTTCGTAGCAGCTCTCGTTTTGGGTACGGGGCTACGGGTGGATGCCTGGGCCCACACGGCATATGCCCCGCTGGGACAGGATGTCGGCCCCATGGTTGGCATGGCACGGGACACGCACCGGTTCTATGATTCCGGCCTTCGCGAACCTTTGTGGGTCAACATTGCAAAGTTGAGCACAACGCTCTTGCATACCGAAGATTCCTGGGCGGTTTCCCTTCCTTTTTTGCTGATATCCCTGGCGTGGATGCCGGCCGTCTATTTCATTGGAGGCTCAATTTTTAACCGGCGTTTAAGTCTTTGCTCTGTCTGGCTCGTTGCAGTCAATCGGTCTTTGGTCTATTACGCGACCCGCGGTATGCGTGTTGAACTCTATGGACTCTTACTCTTTCTTGTAATCGGTTTTGTATGTAGTCGCGTAGAACTCGATGGGAAACGAACGGTGGCACTCGCTCTTTCCATTGCGGCCATGTGCTTGACGCGGCTCAACGGACTTATTTTGGGCATATACTTCCTCGCAGTACTCATCATCACCCGCCGACTTCACTGGCTTCGTGTCTTATTTGTTTTCGCTGTCATCATGGGTGCGATGTCTCCATATTTGATATACGCAAAACGCAAATATGGCCATGCTGACTACATGTTACGAATGAACGCCACCTGGACCTTGAACATGGAATTTGCAGGCCAACCGGGATTTCCAACGAAAGAGGAAATAGCAACGGATGCTTGTGTCGGCAAAAAAATTACTTTTACGCAGTATCTCTTCGAGTACCATACAGTCGCACAGGTCATCAAGTTCTACCTGATTGGACTCGCCAAGGCCACCCTTGGGCAACATGCGTCCTATGTTCATTATACACCTGGTGGTCCATGGTGGATACTCTGTTTTATTGTTGGATGTCTTGCGTGTTTATTTCGACCACAGCGAGCGTGGCTGGTATTGCATTATATCGTTTCGCTCCATGCTGTCCCCATTATGATCGGATCGGTGAATCTGGATTGGCGACATGTCCTTTCGATTTACCCGCTTATCTCCCTTTTGACGGCATTCGGGTTTGCTTCCATTCTGGACCCGACCGTCATGAGTCCAGATGAGGGGCACGATGTTCAGGTACCCGCCGGCTGTCAAACGATCGGGGACTCTTCGAATGATGTAGCGTAATTCTATGCTCGCCCAGCCGGGAGCCTATCTGGCCTTCCAGGAGTGACTTCAGGAGCACGGCTAGCACACTGTGATTGTCCTCGGACGACAGGGCCTCGCCGAGACCGCCGGGATCGACACGTATGGATTCGAGGGCAATCAACACCTCCAGGAGTCAGACAAAACAGGCAATCCGAAACTGGGTGCGTGGGGGCTTCGCCCCGCGCTCGAATGGGATGATCCCGATCTGCCACGATACCTGGCTCTGACCGATGTCCGATGGCTGCCTGACCGAACTTACGACGACAAGTTCATTCAATTTCACCATATCGATTTGGCAAATCCCACTCACCGCTTTCCTGAGTTTTCCATCACCTACTATTACGCCGAGTACTATGCCCTGTATGCAAAACTCCGTTGTATCTTCCAACCCTCCCTGACCGAGGAAAAAGCGAAGAATGTCAAGGCGCTGCGGGATCGTTACGAGCGCGACAGCCTTTTCGTTTACGAAATTCCGCGCAGGATGAATCCTGGCGGATGACCGAAACGCCTCCATTGACCCTGCAAGGCAAGGCGGTAAGATCTCTCCTGAATTGGTCGGAGATCCTCGCAGATCTTCTCCGACACGCCGGGCATGATGTGGCAACTGGGCCCTCCAGGAGAGCACACTCTTCCCCCTCTCTCCGGGAGAGGGTTGGGGTGAGGGGCATTCGCGGCAGGACAGGCGTCTCTACCTGTCGGAGGTCTCGATTCTTCCGGTACGATCCATAATAGGTCTTATCCGTCACGCTCGACCCATCTCTTTCTCCCATTCCTCAAAACACATCCACTATCGCCGCACCGGAGCCGGGACGGGTTACATAAATCTCCGGCTCACGTCCCGTCTTCCGGGCATAACGGCTAATAACATGCGCGCAGAATTGGTCCAGGCAGGATCTCTCAACAAGACTTACCGTGCATCCGCCGAACCCCGCGCCGGTCATCCGGGATCCGGCAACTCCGCGACATTCTATCGCCAGATCCACCAGCAAGTCGAGTTCCGGGCAGGAGACCTCATAGTCATCCCGAAGGCTCCTGTGGGATTCCAACATCAGCCGCCCGAACTTCGCCGGGTCGCCGCTCTCCAATGACCGCACGCCTTCAAGAACACGCGGATTCTCCGTCATAACATGCCTGCATCGGCGGTATACCGGATCGCTCATTCGTTCCCTGCACATTTCCAGATCGTCGAGACTCGCATCGCGCAGCGCACAGATTCTCTCGCCGAACTTCTCTCGCAATACGTGGACGCCTTCCCGACACTGTGCGCGACGAATGTTGTATTCGGATCCCGAAAGATTTCTCTGCACCTTGGAATCACAGATGACTATCTCGGTATCCTTAAGATGTGCGGGGACTTGCCGAATCTCCAGGCTCCGGCAATCCAGAAGCAACGCATGGTCTACCTTGCCGAATGTAGACGCAAACTGGTCCATGACTCCGCACTGCACGCCGACATACATATTTTCGGCCCGCTGACACAGCAAAGCCATCTCGCGATCTTCCATCGGCAATTGAAACATTTCGCGGAGAACCGTCCCTGTGGCTACCTCTACCGCCGCCGAACTGGACAATCCCGCCCCCAGCGGCACATCCCCGCCGATGACCGCATCCCAACCACCGGATGCATACCCTTCCTGCTGAAATACCGACACAACGCCCAGCAAATAATCCGACCAGGATAATTCTGTACCTCGATGCAAATCGTTTACGTCCGATTCATGCCTTTCGTTGTAGTTCAAGGAAACCAGACAGATTCGTGTATCTTCACGCGCCCGCGCCAGGATCCATACAGCCGGTTCAATCGCGCATGGAAGAACAAATCCATCGTTGTAATCGGTATGCTCCCCGATCAGATTCACACGCCCCGGTGCACGGCCCAGCTTGGCGCCCCAGACTTCGCCGAATTCCTCTTTCCAGCGATCCAGTAGTTGTTGAATCATCTCTCTATCTCGCCTTGTGCCTTGCGGAAAGCCACCTGTAACTCTTCCGCTTTCTGTTCCGGATACGATGGATTGCAGTGCGCATTTCCAACGGTCTCGCAGGTCGCGCAGTACTTGATATTGTCCGGTCCGCGATGCAACGGCGTGAACTTTACATAAAACCGAAATCCGGGATATTCGCGCGGCTCCGTCGGCCTCTGGTGCAACGACATCATAAACGGTAACTCGAATCCGTATAGACAATTGTATGTACGCACCATTCGGCGAATCGTCCGCATCAACTGCAATCCCCTCGCGTCGTCAAAATCCAATAGAGATACTTCATCGCTGTTCGGATGAATGTGTACCTCATAAGGAAAATCCGCAAAAAACGGAATAAATGTCGTAAACTCCTCCTCCTGAAAAATCACACGCAAACCGTCCTCTATCTCCCGGTCCCGGATGGCATTCAATAGATTCTTTCCCGTTCGCCTGTAATACTCCTCGGCTTGTCGCAATTCTTTCTCCAGTCGTGGCGGAATAAATGGAAATGCGTACAGTTGTCCGTGGGGATGCGGCATGGTTACGCCAATCACGGCTCCCTTGTTCTCGAAAATCAACACATATCGAATTTCCTTCTTCTTTCCCAAAAACTCATACCGTTCCCGCCATAGCCGAAACAGATCCAGCAAATGGTGATCCGGCAGATTTGCAATGGAACCGTGATGATCCGGCGTGTACAGAATTACCTCGCAATGCCCGCGCGCAGGCAAAACATGATAGAGATCACGGTCCGGCTGCGTGGTCTCCCGTGGGGGGTCCGAAAGCGCGGGGAAATCGTTCGGATAGGCATACACCCGGTAATGCTCCGGTACTTTTCCCGATCCCGGGCAGAACGGGCAGCCGTCTGTCGGCATCTGGGGCCGCGCCTGGCGGTGTCCGGCGGTCATTACATAGCGGTCCTCGAGCGGATTGTAACGCAGTTCGGTCAAGATATTTTCTCCGTATGGTGATCGGGAAATCATACAGGCGTGGGACTCGGCAGAACAGTTCGCACCGCATGAACATTGACCACAAAACCGTTCCGGTTCTCGAACGGTTCCAGCGTCCCGTGGTATTCGAGAACCCCGTTTCCGGCTGTCAGGCGACCGTATTGATGGTATACCGGCGGAAACAGAACCAGCTCCGCAATGCCGGTCCGATCCGCCACCGAAACAAATTTCATGTATTCCCCTTTCAGAGTTTTTGTGGCCCGCCGTTCGACAATTGTTCCACAGATCGTGACAGTCGCATTCGGATATTGGGGCAAGGAAACAATCGGCGTGTATGGCCGCCAGTCGAGATACCCATCGTAATAGTCCAGCGGGTGCCCCGACACCGTGAATCCGAGCGATTCCATCTCGATTTCCATTTTTCTGCGAAACGGATAATCACGATGCCCGCGCAACATGGCGAAACGGGCCTCATTCTCCGGTTCGAATAGGGACATCTGCGGGCTGGATGCGTTACAGGTTCCAGCTCTGGTGGGCCGGCGGGTCAACGATTCCATCTCCCAGAGCAGGGCAGGGCGGGGAACTCCCCAGCTGTCACCCGCGCCGCAGCGAATCAGCGCGCGCAACACCGCCGGATCCATCCTGACCCGCCGCATCAGATCCTCCGGCGACTTGAACGGCCCGCGAACACCGCGTTCCGCCACAATCTGCCGGGCCACCCTGCCGGGCACATCCTTCACCTGTTCCAGCGGAACACGGATCTGATTCCCCTCAACCGTGAATCGCGCCGCGTCTGAGGCATTAAAATCGGGCAGCAAAAATCCGATGCCCAACTGCCGCGCTTCCAGTGTGTAAACAAACCGCGAGTAAAATCCCCTTCCGCTTGACAGCGCCGCCGCCAGAAACGCCGCCGGGTAATGCGCTTTCAAATACGCGGCCTGGTACGCCAGAATTGCATACGATGCCGAATGCGCCTTATTAAACGCATACCCGGAGAACTCCGTGATGTACCTCCAGACCGTGTCGATCTCTTTGTCCGCGTATCCTTTTGCGCGAGCGCCCCGCCGGAATTCCGCCTCGAATTCCTCCACCGTGTTCCGGCAGTTCCATTTGGTAAGCGCCCGACGAAGAAGGTCGGCGCGACCCAGGTTCATTCCCGCGAATGCGTGCGCAATCATCAGCACATGCTCTTCATAAACCATCACCCCGTAGGTACGTTCTAACACCGGTTTCAGCGCCGGATGCGGATATGTCACCGGCTCTATCCCCTGGTATCGCCGCGAAAATTGCCGCATTTTCCCGTGGTTGCTCGCGCCGGGACGGATAATCGAAAGCGCCGCGATCAGGCATTCCATATCGCGGCAATTCAACATCTTCAGCAGGTTGCACATCGCAGGCGATTCGATCTGAAAACATCCCCGTGCCTGCCCGCCCGCGATCAGCTCCCAGGTCTTCGGATCATCTTCCGGGATTTCATAAGGATTGATCTCTATCCCATGCTGTTGCCGGATTGTCTCAATAGTCTCTGAAATCACAGTCAGCCCCGCCTGACCCAGCAAATCGATCTTAACCAGCCCCAGTTCCTCCACCGGCTCCATATCGAATTGCGTGACAATTGGTCCCTTCGCGCTTTTCTGCAAAGGCACAAGATCGGTCAACGGTTGCCGGCTGACCACCAATCCACACGGATGCATCCCGGTGTGACGGGGCGCTCCTTCCAGGCATTTGGCAATCGCCAGAAGTGTCCGCAGCGGTTCCCGGTCCACCGGCAAATCGGAGCACTCCGGCAGCACATGAATTTTCTCCTCCAGCCGCTCAGCGGAACCATAAGGCAGTCGTTTGGTCAGACTGCGGATTTCCCGTTCCGCAAGGCCGAGAACTTTGCCGACTTCCCCGATAGCGGTCCGCGCGTGCATTCGGACCATGGAACAGATCGTCGCACAGTGATCCGCCCCATACCGCTGATACACATACTCCACCATCTCATCCCGACGGTCCCATGGAAGATCCAGGTCGATATCCGCCAGGCCGCTGTGAATCATTCGTTCGGGGTTGAGAAACCGTTCGAAATAAAGATTGTATCGAACCGGGCAGACATGGCTGATCCCCAGTGCATAGCACACCATGCTGTCGGCGGCGCTGCCCCGCGCAACTGCCCATATCCCGCGACGGTGCGCCTCACGGCAGATATCCCAGGTCATCAGGAAATACTCACTGTAGCCCACTTGCTGAATGATCCGCAATTCGTATTCCAGCCGCTCGCGAATCGGTTCCGACAAATCGCCATAACGTTCAACAGCCCCCGCGAAACAGAGCTTCCGCAGGTAGGACGCCGCACTCTCCCCCTCCGGCAGCGGAAAATGCGGAAAAATCGTCCGCCCCAGCGAGAGCGGGAGTTCACACCGCTCCGCCGCGCGAAATGTGTTCTCCAACACCTCCGGGTAATCCCGAAACCGGCGCGCCATCTCCGCCGGTCCCGGCAAATCCAGCGACAGGCGAAGTTCCTTTTCGGGATGTCGGTAATGCAGCGCGGTTCCCGTTCGAATAGACACAAGAATCCGGTACAGCATTTCATCCGCCGGATCGACATAGTGCGCGTTCGGCACGGCAAGGCACGCAACACCGACCCGTCGGCCCAACGCCGCAATTTCGGACAACAGCCAACGATCACGGCTGTCCGGCCCCCAGTGCATCTCAAGGAAGAAATCCTCCGCGAAAATCTCCCGAAATCCGGTTGCTTCCTGCACAGCCTTCTCACCCTGCCGGGCCAGTATTCCCCGCGCCGGCGGCCCTTTCCGACACCCCGAAAGACACAGCAATCCCTCACGATGATTTGCAACTGCCTGTCGCGAGATCCCTTCCGGATGATCGATCAGGAAAGTAATCAGACGGCTCAAGTTTCGATATCCGACTCCGTTCTTAATCAACAGCACAATCCGGCTTCCGTCATCCAGCGAAACTTCCGCTCCCAGAATCGGCTTGATCCCGCGCTTCTGGGCCGCCTTGTAAAACGGTACAGCGCTGTATATCCCGTCATAATCGGTGATCGCAATGCCGGGCATCCCAAACCGAGATGCCGCCCCCACAAGGTCCTCCACCGAGGCCGGGCTGCTCAGGAACGAGTAATAGCTATGCACATGAAGCGGAACATACATGACGGCTCACCGGATATATTGTACATCTGTTCAGTATCCGATGCAAGAAAAACCTGCCCGGTCCACCGTCGAACAGGCCAGGGCGAAAACCCCTGTATCTGTCGCAGGACCGCAAATCAGCGTATAAACTTTCCCCCGAAAATTGGGGGCGACAGACAGGGGGGGTGAATTCTTTCAACGCACAAGTCCGCTTCATATTCCGGGGAGCATTGCGAGTATATTTCGATTGTTGCAGTTGCGGGTCATATTGATTTCGGAATCCGCAAAGTAGAACAGCATGATCCGATAATTCAAAATCATTGCGGAAAAGCGTCCTGCGGGTATGTTGCCTACTCGCTTCGATTGAGGGATGTCTGCCTCGGCCGGCAGGGGGATACCTATGAACAAGCGCCGGTCGGTGTCAAATCCTGCACAGCCCGCAATGTCCGATTGCGTGGGATGGCCCTCCTTCCAACGGGTGCGGGGCGCGTCAGTTAATTTCATACCCCTGTTTTGTGTACCGTTGGATTTTATAGAGCAGAGCGCGGCGACTGATACCGAGTTCTCTGGCGGTTCCACTGCGGTTAAAGGCGTTTTTGCGCAGTGTCTTGAGAATAGCCTCACGTTCAATATCTTCCAGTTTTCGACGGTTCGCGGGCAGGTTATCGTCGGCATTATCCTCCGAGAAGGCTGCCAGAATACGCTTGGGGAGATGCTCGCGGATAATCAAGTCGCCTCGTGCCATCAGGGTGGCACGCTCCATGGCATTGCGCAGTTCGCGGACATTCCCCGGCCACTCATACTCTTCCAGACAGCGGACAACCGAAGGCGAAAGGCGCGGCCGGCCATCCATGAAAGCGGCAGCAAAATAATTCGCTAGGGGGATGATATCCTCGCGTCGTTCGCGCAATGGAGGGACGTAAATTTCCATGACATTCAGGCGGAAAAACAGGTCTTCGCGGAACTTGCCCTGTTCGACTTCTTTCTCCAGGTTGCGGTTGGTGGTCGCCAGAATGCGGACATTGGTTTTGCGAACCAGGTTGGATCCGACCCGCTGGAATGTGCCGTCCTGGGTAATTTGAAGGAGTTTGGCCTGTAACGGGGGCGACATTTCACCGATTTCATCGAGCAAAATGGAGCCGCCATCCGCCTCTTCGAAACGTCCGATGCGCTGTTGGGACGCTCCGGTGAACGAACCGCGTTCATGGCCGAACAGTTCGCTCTCCAGGAGGGCTTCCGGGATTGTGGCACAATTCACCTTCACCAGAGGTTTACTCACGCGCCCACTGCGACGATGGATAAAATCGGCCAGGACCTCTTTTCCAACTCCACTCTCGCCTGTGATGAGAATCCGGCTGTCGGAGGGCGCAACAAACGCGGCCTCCCGAAAGATTTGGAGAGTTAGAGGGCTTTCCGCGATGACATCTTCCGGGAGGTCCGGCCGTTCCAGACCCTGAAGAGGGGCGGATTCGCAGATTCCGATCGCTTTTTGAACGGAGGACAAGAGCTCGTCCAGGTCGATGGGTTTTTCCAGGTAATTGACGGCTCCATCCTGCATGGCCCGAACCGCGTCGCGGATATCGGCATAAGCCGTGACCAGGAGGACCGGCAAGGTCGGGAACCGCTTCCGAGCCAGCCGTAACGTATCCAGGCCGGACATGCCGGGCATACGTACATCGGAAATTATGATGTGGATATCCTCCTCCCGGTTTAGAATCTCAATTGATTCCTCTCCGGATGCTGCGGTCAAGACTGTAAATCCCTGGCCGGATAGGAACGACGCCAGCAGGCTTCGCTGTCCGCCATCGTCATCCACGATCAGGATTCGATATTTGGAACGTTCTTCCTGAAATTCACCTGTCATTCTGGGTTGCCTTTGGATAGAACATTGAAGCCGAAAATACGGAAAACGGCTCCAGGTTCTTCGGTTGGAACATACCGGATTTCCCAGCCATGAGCCAAAACAATCTGACTCACCACGGCGAGGCCCAAGCCGGTTCCATGTTCCCGCGTAGTGAAATATGGTTGAAAAATCTTGCTCTGGTTTTCTACGGGCACTCCCGGACCGTTGTCCCGGATTTCAAGAAAGGGTTTTTGTCCTTTTTCCTGCCCGAATCGGATCCGGATCAACCCTCCCTCATCCACGGACTGAATCGCATTCAACAGCAGGTTGAAGAGGACCTGCCGGAAAAACGATTCGTCTGCCTCAATGGTCGTATCCGGGATTTCAACTTTCAGGTCGATTTTTTTGTCGCCGAGGTCGGATAACAGGGCCTGTTCGACCTCCCTGGTTACGGCGGCCAGATTGACGGGAGTCGGTTTCGGCTCACACGGCTTGGAATAGTTAATGAACTCGTTGAGTTGTGCGGTGATCTGATCGACCTCTTCCGTAATCTGTAAGGCCTGGGTTTGGGTTTCGGGTCGCGTGCCGGTATCGCGTGCGATGACCTGCGCCAGCCCGCGAACAAGATTCAGCGGATTGCGTGTTTCATGCGCCAGACCGGCGGCAGCGAGATTCATTCTGCGTAAATGGACGTTCATTTCGTTGGCCCGTACCAGGCGCACCTGCAAATCCGACGAGCGAACCAGACTGCGCCACGCCAACCCGAACCCTAACAGGGCCACAAGGGTAGACGCGACAATGGGGATTCGCAGCCAGACATCTTTCTTAATAGCCAAATCATATTGTTTTGTGGACATCTCAATCGCGAATCCATGAAGTCCCGCTTTTTGAACTAACGATTGGTATTCTTCCTCATCCATTCCTCGCGGGCGTCGAATTCGTGGTCCGGGCCGGTTCCTTTCCCGGCGAACATGGTCTCCGGCTCGGGTAGCCGATTCAATGTTGCTGTCGGCAGGTTCCGGGGGCAAAGGTCGGGGTTCGTTATCCTCAAAGGCTTCCATTTCCG
This sequence comes from Candidatus Omnitrophota bacterium, assembly GCA_029570205.1. Lineage (GTDB taxonomy): Bacteria > Hinthialibacterota > Hinthialibacteria > Hinthialibacterales > JAKPRU01 > JAKPRU01. The sequence goes on from JAKQSI010000042.1 coordinate 137,718, forward strand.
GCGGAGGCGGCCGCATCCGGTGAAGAATGCCTCGATCATTTTCCTGAAGGATCAGAGTGGGGGTGTCCCAATCCTCGAGTGGGGATTCCACTTCCAGATCGACAAGACTGACCATCCAAACGGAGTTTTTGTCCCACTTTTCTCCAGCCTCAATCAGACTGTCCAAATCGGAGATGTCGATATCGCCCGCCGAACACACAATTTCACCATAAGCATTAAACAGTATAACGGACTTGAAGTCTTCGGAGCGGACAAGTTCGAGCAAGGCGGCTTCCAGTCGAGGTTGAAAAACAACACCCCCGAAAAAACGCTGGGACCGGATTACTACAGCGAGAGTATTGGCGATATCACGTCCCCGATTGCGCAGGGCGGTCCGGCCGTCCGCAACGACTCGCTGATGCTCCAGGTACTGCCACGCCACGACCGCCAGCCAGAAGATTGTCAACACAATGGGGATCACCCGTTTGAGAATCATGAACGTGTCCTTGATTGGTTCTTCCGGCTTTTCTTCGTGTTGGAGTTCTTACTGGTGTTGTCATCCGAGGGCGCGGGTTTTGTGTCGGATGTCGGCTCGTCCGATGATTTCTTGACCTGCGCTTCGGGCAAGCCATCCATGAATTTCGTGAATTGGTCTTCCGGGAAGGCCTGAGGCATCAGTTCGGACTCGCTCCGTTCTTTCGCGGTGACATCCACCAGTTTCTCCGGGCCTTCCACAACATAAGGCGTGAGGAAGATCAACAATTCCGTTTTCTCGCTCCCCTTGACTTTCCGCTGGAAGAGCAGTCCCAGGCCGGGAATGTCTCCCAACACCGGGACCTTGTTTCGCGTCTCCGTCGTATTATCCGACATCATACCCCCAATCACAACGGTTTGGCCGTTTGGTGTGACAACGACGGTGTCGGCGGATCGCTTGGCAAACACCGGCGAGTTGATGGTATCGGAGATCGGCACGGTTTCGTCCGTGATCGTAGAGATTTCGGGAGCCAGAATCATTTCGACGAGGCCCTCTTTTGTGATAAACGGAGTCACCCGGAGAATAATCCCGATATCTTCGTACTCGACCGTATTGATGGTCTGACCGTCCGAGGTGACCCGACTGTTTGTAATGAAAGGAACTTCCTTACCGACGGTAATCACGGCCTCCTGATTGTTGCGCGTAAGGATCGATGGACGAGACAGCACTTCCAGTTTTCCGGCCTCCTGAATAGCCCGAAGAGTAACATTAACATCGTCCTCGAGGAGTTTGTAAAAGCTGCCTCGCGACTCTGCCGCCAACCCGTACGCGGTTTCAAATACGTTGGAACCGGGGCGGTCGCCATTGATGTCAAGCATTCCCTCTACGCCGATATCCACATCGTCCCGATAGGTTACCTCAGCAAATACCACTTTGATCAGTACCTGCTGAATCGGACGGTCGAGGCTCTCGATGATCTGCCGGATATGCTCGTTGGAGTAATCATCCGAAATCACGATAATCGACCGACTGTCCCGATCCGCCTCGATAACGGCTTCGCCGATCGTACCCTGGCCGTAATAAATCCGCTGTACGGACGAAGAACTGAGCGAACTGGAGCTGCCAAACTGGCTTTGCCCAAACCCCATGCTCCCTCCAGTCCGCTGAGCCGAAACCGACCGGGATACCACCGTGCCGGACAGAACGAATAATATCACAACAACCAGACGCTTCATTGTTCGGCCTCCCTTCCTTGGCTAATCTGAACTTCGAATCGACTGCGAACCCGACGAATCCGTGCTCACCGTTCGATTGCTGAGCGTATTCGCATTCGTGTCCGATGTCTCGGACCTGTTTGTGGACGAGTACTCGTTCTCAAATATATTCCGTAGAATCTCGGCTACATTGTCGACATCCGCATATTCCAAGTGATATACGAACACCTTCTTCTTCCGCGCGGGATCGCAATCCAGCTGCTCGACCATCTGGGCAATCTGGACCATTGTTTCATGCGCGGCCAATACCAACACAGAATTGGTACGCGGATCTGCGACGCATCGAACCGTGGTTTGCTCCAATTTGCGATCACTAGTCGTAGTTTGCTCGGAACCGCCTCCCATCCCGGGCATCATTCCGGGTCCCCCGCCGCCCGGGCCGAAACGCGGGGCAAACGGGTTTTGGCTGCTGCTCGACTCATCAGGAAACAACTCCTGAATTTGCTCGGCCAGTTCCGACGCATCTGCCTGCTTCAAAGTGAACACACGGACCTCTGTGAGGTCCTCCGTTGGAGTGTCTACCTCCTTCACAATCGCCTCGATTGTGGGCATCAGATCCGCAGGGGCATTCACAATCAGTGAGTTCGTCTTGTCGTCGGCCACGGCTACGACACGGGCGGCTGCCCGCCGAGCCTCACTGCTGGTCTGCGGTTCACTCGCACCGCCCATCGCACCCATTTCGCTACCCGGGCCCCCTAAGCGCCCAAACCGAAAGCCGGTCCGCTGATTCCAGCGGCTGCTCGAATCCTCGCTTTGAAACAGTTGCGTAATCGTTTCAGCCAAATCCGACGCATCGGCATATTGCAGAAGAAAGACACGGATCGAGGCGATCGTTGAAATCGAGGTATCCAGCGATTCAATGATCTTTACCATACGATGAACGTTGTTTTGCGTGTCGGTAATGATGACGGCATTGCTGCTCTCGTTTGCGCTCATGCCCGCATACGACGGCAGCAAAGGTTGCAGGTTCTCGATCAGCTTCACGGCATCGACATAACGGACCGGGACAATCTGTGTAACCATTTCATCCGTTCGCGGAATGGCCTCCGCCACATTCCCCGTTTGGACCGGAATGTCTTTTTGCTTGGCCTCCTCCCTCTTTACTATTACAAGGGTCCGGCCCCGCCGGATTGCCGCATAGCCTTTCTCATATAAAACCGTGTTAAGCAGATCCACGGCTTCTTCCTGCGTGAGGGGTTGCCGGCTCACTACGTCTACCTCCGCCTCCACATTCACCTGCTTGACAATCGCAAATCCGACTGCTTGACTGAAATAGTCCAGTACTGTGTCCAGGCTGGCGCCCCGGAAATTGAGACGGATCCCGTTACCGCCTTGCGCTTGGGCGGAGGGGGTGGCGTCCTCAAGGGCCACCGCATCGGTTACGTCCGGAATAACCAGCGCAATAAACAGTATAACCGCGAAGCCGGATTTCATAATTCTTTTCTCTCCTGTTTTCGTCTCTCCATCATTCTTTGCAATAAATCGCTGCCGGCTCCCTGCGCCGCCGGTTCGGACTTTGTCACGGCAGGCTCGGCGCTGTCCCGACGGTTCCCCGGTTCATGCCCCGGCAATGTTTTCCGCGCCGGCACGGCGGCCACTTCCCATCGACCGCCATCCTGCCTGACTATGCGCGACCCGACCGGGAGATCCAGTGACGTCCCGGAGCTTTGAAGCGAAACATGTCCGGGGTCTATCACCGTAACGGTGCATCCCGCGATCGTGTCGCCCACGCTGAGTACCCCTTGATAGTCCGCATCGCTTCCCTCGAAGAAGGCATACGTTCCCGCTCCGGTATCGATCATACCGACGTAGATTATCTCCTCTACTGTCGGCGTGCGGGCGACCGGGGAAGGCAGCGATTCTGCGCTTACATGTTTCCGATTGGGATTAAAGATATTTCGACTGATAATTAACTGAAAAGACTCGTACTTCTGCGCCGAATGGTTGTCTTTCGGTTCGGCTATATCCTGGCAGACACTGTGCCCGCCAAGAACTGCCGTTATACACATCATACGAACCAAAGCCGCAATCAAGTCTCTTGATATTCCCCTGTTCATGATATTTCCTCCTCCTTCACAAATTGGACACCGCTGAATGTAACATCGATAGCCAGCGATTGACCGCCGTCGTCCCGACTGATGATTGCAACAGTTTCAATTTTCAGACACAGCGGGTCAATCTCCAGTTCGTAAAGAAATCGGCTGATTTCAGAAATTCCTCCCTGAGCGGATGCGCGACACTCGAGAGTATTGTAATGTTCCTCGTGGGTTTTCCATAATTGCTTCAAAGAAACCAAAGTGATCCGGCTGGCGGTCACCCAACGGTCAACGGATTTGAGCACCTGATTTTCCGCCTGTGACGCATCCTCTGACAGCGCGTCGTGTTGCATTTCTTGCCAACGTTCTCGGATTTCGCGCTCCCGGGTGAGCAGTAAATGCCCTCGGCTGAGAGTGTTGTTAAGGCGTGTTATCCCTTCTGCGCGGTATTTCCAGAAGTGGAGACACGGAGTAACAATGAGTCGGTCACCCACCAGGCCGGCGAGACAGAGAATGGCGGCAAGAAGAAGTAATCGTTCGCGATTGGGGGTTGTCATGCTGTCATTCTCCCGCCCAACATAAAGTTAATCGGAATTGCGTCGGGCTTCTGCCCTGAACTTGCTGGACTTGTAACTGCGTGACCCGTCTGTCCTGATTGAGCCGATCAAGAACCTTCAGCAATTCCGTGCTGCCACTTGCATAGCCCTCGCACGAAATAGCCGAGCCGTCTTTAATTTCAACGGCTTTTGCCCATGCGGAGCCTTCTTCAGGAAATGCCTCCGTAAGGGTCAGAATTGCGTTCAAGGTCGGGATGCTGTCGCCGAACCAGGGCCTGAACAAACGGACCTTATCCTGTAGCGCTTCGATTTCGGAGACCTGAGTCTTGATGGCGCCCCATTCGGACTCTAGTCGTGCGAGTTGCATGTGTTGCCACAGGAAGGCAAGCATGGCGACAAGGACGACTACCGCGCCGATTCCACCAAAGAAGAGATTGCCACGCGATGACATTCTGGAAACAATACGCTGGAACGAACCTGTCTTCGCAGGAAGAAACTCAAACAGGCGGTCCTGACCGTTCAGGATGCGCGATAATGTAACATATAGGGGCCACGCTCCGGGGGCATTGCTGCCGACGGGATCAGGCGCCATGTCGATCCTTGCGGCCGGAATGAATGGTCGTATCCAGTCCACGAGGGCGGACTGGAAACGGGACCGCCAGGGTTCGACCCCCTGTATAACAATTGTGCCGATCAATTCGCGGACCGGGGACGGTAGTTCACTCAATGTGAGGCGTATTTCGCGCAACACAGCATCGTCTGGATCGCCGGTGTGCGGATCCCCGTCGCCGTTTTCTGACGCAAGCCATCGCAGCGTGACGACTCCCCCGCCGCCGACCACCGTGACATCGATGCCTGCCTCACGTTGTTGTACGCACAGGACTCCTTCGTCCTGAGGTAGCGGATGAGGAACCGGAACTCCAACGGTAATACTAATCGGCCGTAGTTGGGCTATGTTGCACACCGCCTCGAGTGCGCGAACGTAGGTCAATGGAATTGCCAGGATCGTAACATAGCGCTTTCCATCAGGGGCGCTAAATGTGGAAATGGATATCGAGAGGTCCTCCAGAGAAAACGGGAATTCCCGCTCTGCATGGAGATGGATAAAGCTCTGTTGATCGTCGCTCCCCAAGTCCGGTAATTCGATGCAATGCTTGAGTAGCCATTTCAATGGAAGGCATATTACGCAACGTGTTTCACGGATCCCCGCCTCCTGTAATCTGTTGCGGATCTCCTGACCGAGAAGTTCGGGCGTTGCGGCCAATGGGTCAAGAACCAAAGGAACCTGTATCTGCTTCTTTATCTGTGTGCCGTCGCCGGTGCGTGACACGAGAGCGGCCCGCAGACATTGGTCACCGAACTCGATCCCCAAAAGGGTCTTATAGGCTACTTTCCGCTGCGCAGTCATCTCGTTGACGCCCTCCATTCCGACAGTTGAGAGCGGATATCCTTTCCCAATGCCCATCCGAGATCGGTCCTGTCCCTCCGGTAAACCGCCTTTGCCTGCCCGTCACTGATATCCAGGACATAATAGATTCTTCGGCAGCCCCTCCCGTATTGCCCCACGGCGGCCACGTCTGCACTGAATTGGTAGGTATGAGTAGTCAAATAGGGGCCGGCCTGTATAGCGGCGTCTTCGTCCAGTACCTGTGCTACCCAGGCGACGGAATGCAGATTCTTCGTGTGCCCCAGGCGGTAGGCGACGAGGGCGGAGGCACAGGACGAACCGATTCCCGGTATGCAGCTCAGAACCTCCTCGCAGGCGGTATTGACGTTGATCGGGACGATCTCCGTTTCCATATCTGACCCCGCGCCGGACTGTGATCCGGAATCCGCACCTGAAACGGTAAGAGAATCGGCAAGTGTATCACATTCATCCGGCGTCATCTTGCTGCGGATATAGAACTCAAGGATGCTTCGGAACTCCGCCCCCGCGCCGAGTTGCGACAAAATATCATTTGCTCGAGTTTCACCAAGGGTCTCCCTCAGTAGACTACGCAGGTCCTCTTGATCTTTAGTATTCACATCAACGACGGACCCGCCGTCCGCGGTTTCTACAGGTTGGCTACTTCGACTATAAACCGTGAGGTACTCCACGATTCCGGGATCCAATTCCCCGTCCTGATTGTCACTCGGCGGCGACGCTTCACCGTCGTTCTCGTTCGGGTCCAAAATGCCGTTGAGGTTCGTGTCTTCCCCGAACAATATCTCATCCTTCGCGCCATAAACCATCTTCAACTCGAGTACCGTCTCGAACGGGCCGTTCTTACAACGGTAGGCCGGTTTTCGGAGAGTATAGGTTTCCGCTTCAGCGCCGTTTTCCGAGACTTGACTGTCTGCGTCACGCCAGTCTACAATTGCCGCGGCACATTCCGGAGTCATTCTGGGGAGGTTCGCCAGCATTTCGACTGTAGCCGTATTCAGATTCAGTTTTGAGCATTCGTCTACCAGGCTGAACACAGGCATTGTGTCCGGCTGTGCATCGGGATGACGGCCCAGCAGCCAATAGGTTGCGTCGCCGACAGGCACAGCCTCCGCTTTATATTCATCATTGTCCACATCCGGCATCGTCCCCGGTTCTTCGAGATTCTCGAGCACGTAGCACACGTAGCGCATTGCGCTTTCCGCCGCCTGCTCTGCCTGAATTCCGGCAACGGTGGAATCCGCGGAACGGTATTGGAGGACAATAATTTGCCCGAACACAAGGACCAGCGCGACCAGACCGGCGCATATCCACAGGACGACGATCAGTACCGCCGCCTCTCTGTAGCCGAGGTCCGGTTTCTGATATCGGAGATAGTGTGCGCGAATCATCTGCCTGCACCTCCGGTTTCATCCGCGCCTTGGGAGCCGGTACCCGTTGCTCCGTCTGCTTGCTGGTCTTGCCACGAGGGAGCGGCCCCGCCGGAATTCGTGCTTTCCTCCGCCTCCGTCGATATGGCGTGTGACACGACTGGAACGGTAACTTGAATTGTCGATTGGCTTGGTCCGCGGGGCGGTCCTGTACTCGCCGAATTGTCGGGGACGATCGTGACACGGATCGCCGCAGGAAGCGCCGGATCTTCCGCGGACGAATCCCAGCAGGTTCGCCAGGAAGTGCCGTCATAGTACTCGAAAATAAGACTACTGATACGCTCTAAAAGAGGCTCGTATTCCGGTTCCTCCTGTACCGTGGACAACAGATTCCGCGTGACTCCGCGCAGAAGGTAAAGCCCCTCTTTGGCGCCGGGGCAATCCAGAGACGAAAGAGTATATTCAATTTGTTGAATATCCCCCCAGGGATCGCCTTCGGTTAACGTTCCCGATGTGGAGAATAGAATCAATTCAGCGCCAGACTGGGAAACCATGCTCTCCTGCCCGCCGATCATGTCACCGATCAGAAGGCCATTGGGCGCGGCGGCATTGGCTAAGTCACGTTTAATTATTTCAATCGCATATTGCCGGGACAACTGCGTATCCTCGGCCTGATAGGCACGGTCGCGCAAGTGAATTGCATTAGAAAACACTGCGTTAATGGATAGGACAAGGATGGCCCCGATGGCCGTTGCCACCAGCAATTCAACCAGGGTTACACCGTGCCGAGAACCCCAGGAATGGGCGCTATCACGAATCATGATGACACCTCCGCCACCACTAGGGTACTTAAGCGAACATTCTGCTCCCGGCCCTGTACCGGGAAATACACAATCAGGGTCAAGAGATAGAAGTTGTCGTCCGTCCAGGGTTGCTTAAGCAATGCCCACCGATAGTCGGCCCACTCCGATCCAAAATTACCCTTTGCCGATGAATACTGCCACTGCCGCGTTACAGACAGCTCGTTCAGGTACTGCTCGGCCAGACGAACGGCTATCGATTGGCGTTCGGCCAATACGGAGACACCGTTCGCGATGCGGATACCTTTCAACGTCACGGGTATCACGGTCGCAGCCAGAACCATAGCCGCAAGAACTTCCGGGAAGGTGAAACCCGCTGCGCGGAATAACACCGCGTTAGAGGCAGAGCCGAGCCGATTGTCCTTACGAGATGCCGCGTTCATTCTGTGCCTCCTCTTCCGTGAGAACGGACCATTCATGGCCGATAAGCGGGCGTGCGACTATAATTCTGTCATCGCCGTGTCGAAAGCGGATGTATTGCAGACCATCGCTTTCCATGATTCCATCGGGCCGGAAAGTGATTGTTGCGACGCCGTTAACCAAAGGTTGGCCTGGGTATAGTTCCATCGCCGTATCCTCGTCGAGATAGAACTGAACTTGCCGATCGGTTGCCCACTCATAACCTGTCATGGCATGCAGACCGTAGCGGTTGTTCCGTGTATCCATCCACAGCTCCAGCGGCACACCGCTCGCTACAGACTCGCGAAACGCGTATCGAATCAGCGACAGCAGTCGGTGAGCCTCTCCGTCCAGTGCCTGGCCGCGGAAAAATCGGGACAGTCTCGGCGCGGATGCCACCGCGACCGCGCTTAAAATAGCCATCACCAGGATGAGCTCCATGAGCGTGAATCCAGGCGAACCGACCGGCTTATTGTTCGTTCTGCTTATAGTTTGTGATATCATCGTCACCTCCCGACCGGCCGTCCGGCCCCATGGAGACTAGATCAAAGCCTTGCGGATTGCGTTTGCCGGGGTATTCATACAAATAAGCATTTCCCCACGGATCCAACGGAATGTCCTCGATGTACGGGCCGCGCCAGTTTTTGGCATAACTCGGCTGCTCTACCAGATCCCGCAGACCGTTGCTTCCTTTTGGGTAGGTCCCGTTATCCACCTCGAACGAGTCCAGCACTATTTCCAGATTAGCGATCTGCGTCTGGGCGGCGGTAATTCTCGCCTGTTCCGAACGTCCCGCAAATTTTGGAACGACGATGGCCGCCAGGGTTGCCAAAATAACGAGAACGAGAAGCATTTCCACCAGGGTGAAACCGCCTTGCGCGCAATGTCGTTGTTGTATGCATTGTGTTTTGACAGAAGCCATTTCTATGTCCTCCATACCGGCTATTTGATGTAGTCCTGAATCGTGAAAATGGGGATCACCATCCCAATGAAAATTGTCCCGATGAATCCCGCGATGAAAAACAACATGAGCGGCTCAGCTAATGCGACCGCTGAGCGCAACTGCCGTTCCAATTCCTGCTCCGTCGTTTCTGCAATCCGGATGAGTTCTTTGTCCAGGCGGCCGGTTTCTTCGGCTACAGATATCATTTCCAGTACGGCGTTTGAAAATAGTTGACTACAATTCAAGAAGCTGCCGGAAAGTCGGTCCCCCTTCTTGACGCGCTCGATGCCATCGGCGACGGCATCGGCCAGGATGCGATTTGGGATGGATTTCCGCGCAACATTCAAGCCCTGAATTAGAGGGACACCGGCGGCGAGCAGGGTTCCCAACATGCGGCAGAATCGAGCCATGGCGAACCGCGCCATCAGCGGCCCGATAATGGGTAAGCGAAGAAACATGCTTTCGCGCACGCGAATCCCGCGCTCTGTAGAGAGCCATTGGCGGAGGAAGTACGCGAGAACGGCTACCAGAACGACGACAAACGGCCCCCAATCTCGGATCAGACCGCTGGTCCCGACAATCGCCCGCGTGATGAGGGGCAATTCGGCGCCGAAACTCTTGAACATGGATTGAAATCTCGGAATGAAGAAGACCAGGAGAAAAATCAATACGGAGATCGCGAGGACCAGGAGAACAGACGGGTAAATGAGGGCGGCCATCAACCGAGAGCGGAGGTCTCTGTCACGGCTTTGAAACTCGGCGATCTGGTTGAGAACTAAATCGAGAAAACCCCCTGTTTCCCCTGCCTGTACCATGGCGATATAGACTCGGGGGAAAATATCAGGGAATTGGGCCATGGAGTCGGCCAGTGTTGTGCCGTCGATGACACGATCATGAATAGCCTTCCATTGTTCTGCTGTTGTGGGATTACCGGCCTCTCGGTAGAGGAGGGCGAGCGAGCGGCTGAGCGGGATCCCGGAGGCGAGTAAACTGGAAAGAAGGCGGGTAAAATGCTCTAATTCCTTAAAAGTCACTTTTCCGTTACGCCATGGAAGGCGGAGCCACGGGCGCTGTGGCGCAGCCGGGTGAGTCAATTCGGAGATGCGGATCGGTTGCCAGCCGCGCGCAAGGATCTGATTAAATACATCCTGACGGCCCGGCGCCTCTACCTGGCCCTCGGCGAGGGTCCCATCCGTTTGCAATGCACGATAATGAAAGTGAACCATGGTGACACGGTCTCCATAATCCGTTGTCGGCTACCACCATTCGAATTGCTCATCTTTGCTGACCCGGAGCACTTCCTGTACCGTGGTCGCGCCTTCCAGGACGAGGCGCCAGCCGTCTTCGCTTAACGACTTCATCCCCGCGCGAGAGGCGGCCAGCCGAATTTCGCCGGCGGAATGTTCGTGCAGGACCATGTCGCGGATTTCCGTATTGAGCATCATCATTTCGAACACGGCGCGGCGGCCATGGAATCCTGTATGGCGACACTGTTCGCATCCGACAGCGCGGAACACGGTCCGGTCATCCGGCAAGCCGAGACGTTTCCGCAGGGCCAGGGTTCGTTCCGATGTGTCTTCCGTTTTGCAGTGGGGGCAGAGCACGCGAACAAGACGCTGGGCTATTACGGCTTCGAGTGACGAGGCAACCAGGTAGGATTCGACCCCCATATCCACCATCCGTGTAATCGCTCCGGGGGCGTCATTTGTATGAAGGGTCGAAAAGACTAAATGGCCGGTTAATGATGCTTGAACGGCGATCTGCGCGGTCTCCTGGTCGCGGATTTCTCCGACGAGGAGGACATCCGGGTCGTGTCGAAGGATTGAACGCAGACCGCGCGCAAAAGTCAGTCCGGTTTTTTCCGAGACCTGGATCTGGTTGATTCCTTTCAACTGGTATTCGATGGGGTCTTCAATGGTAATGATTTTTCGTTCGGAATCGTTAATTTCGCTTACTAATCCAAACCATATATAGTAGGCATGTGGCTTGACTAACGAATGGATTCGGGTAGAATGTGTAATTATGACAAAATCGGATGCACGTTCGCTGAGTCAAGAGAGTCAAGAGGACCTTCGGATGCGGGTGGTGCGC
>JAKQSI010000043.1 GCA_029570205.1 Candidatus Omnitrophota bacterium
CCAGGATTTCGGACACCTGAGATTCTTCACATTCAACCATAGTAGGCCAGGCGTCTCTGCCTGGTAGTAGGCCAGGCGTCTCTGCCTGGTAGTAGGCCAGGCGTCTCTGCCTGGTAGTAGGCCAGGCGTCTCTGCCTGGTAATCCACTCGGGCCATGCCGGGATATTGCGCTCGCGGTAAAATGTGTTACGATCACGCCCGTCACCTATTAAAACGGAAGGATGGCACGGCTATGAAGGACAGAAAGACCAATCGCAGAACGTTCCTGAAAACCGCGGCGGTTACGACAGCGGGATGGAGCATTGTCAGCGCGCGTTCCGTGGCAGGAACGACGGCGAACTCCAAGATTCGCCTGGGCGTCATCGGGTCGGGAGGACGTGGATATTTTGTTTGCAGCAAGTTCCAGAACAATGTCCCTGATGATGTCGAAATTGTTGCATTGCATGATTATTTCGAAGATCGTTTTGACCGGATTGTTGAGCGTTTCAAGGTTCCGAAGTCTCGATGCTACACGGGCCTCGACGACTATATGAAGATTGTGGAGGCCGAGGATGTGGATGGGGTGATTATCACCAGCCCGCCCTATTTCCACCCGGAACAGACGGAAAGGGCGGTCGCTGCGGGTAAGCATGTCTGGCTGGCCAAGCCCGTCGCCGTGGATGTTCCCGGCTGCCTGCGCATAAAGGAGACCGGCAAGAAAGCCGAGGGGAAAGTGACGCTTCTGGTGGATTTCCAGAGCCGGAACAGCCCGTTCTTCATTGAGGCGGTCAAGCGGGTTCGTAATGGCGATATCGGTCCCATGATAACCGGGGAAGCGTTCAACCAGTTCGGGCGTGGGGGATGGGCAAACACGGAAGGAATGTCGAAAGTCGCCGCGCGCATCCGGAACTGGGGAACCGATCCTGTTCTGTCCGGAGATATCATTGTCGAACAGGCTGTCCATGCCATGGATATCGTGAATTGGATTATCGATGCGACGCCTGTGATGGCTTATGGAACCGGCGGCCTGAAAGTCCGCCTGAACGCCGGGGCAAACTGGGACCATTTCATAGTGATCTATACCTATCCGGGCGATATCCGGGTGGATCTGAATTGCTCGCAGTTTATGCAAAAAGGGTACGACAATCTCGGCGCGCGCATTTTCGGCGATTTGGGAGCCGTTCATGCGCATTATCGCGGCGCCGATTGGGGTGTGGGTCCGGTGAAGATCACGGGCCAAAATGAGTGGGCCGGAACCGAACACGACAACACCTGGGATATCGGCGTCAACAATAACTGCAAGGATTTCGTGAAGAGCATCCGCACCGGCGAGTTCATCAACCATGCCGATTACTCCGCGGACAGCGCCATGACCAGCGTCCTCGGACGCGCCGCCTCCTATCGGCAGGCGGAGGTCACATGGGATGAGATTCTCAAGGCGAATGAAAAGCTGGACGCCGGTCCGGAGATCCGTGGATAAAACAGAAAGGATGACCCGAAATGGCTGGAATCGGCTTTCACACTGATGCGTTCAACAGCAGCAATTACAGTTTCGATCAGTGCCTGGACTGGGCAAAGCAGCATCAACTGGAGTTCATCGAATGCGGCACAATCGATGGTGTCGCGTACCTCCAGGCGCTGGGGTACCATCCACACATTTCCCTGTATGAGGATCCCGTTCTGTGGCGCCGCAAATTGGAAACACAGGGCATTCAGATGAGCCAGATTGACGCCGCGTATCCGTTGACACGCATGGACGGTCTGACCGTCGGGGTTCGATATGTACAAAATGCCGTCCGCTGGGCGAATCACGCCGGATGTCCCGCTGTGGATACGACGGACGATAAACACAAGCCCGAAGGGATGAGCGACCGGGAGGGCCTTCAGCTTCTGAAGCAGGCTTATGGGGAGATTGTGAAAATCGCCGAGGCGCACAAGGTCAGTGTAAATTGCGAGCCACACGGGTATTTCACAACCAAGCCGGAGTTCATGGCGGAGATACTATCCTTTTACGAGTCGCCGTACATCAACATGAACATGGATACCGGCAATACGTTTATCGCAGGGCAAGACCCTGTGGCGTTTGTGCAGCAGTTCAAAAACCGCATCCGTCATGTACACATTAAGGATGTCAGCGAATCCCTGGCAAAAGCCGCTCGCGGCGAACTGACCGGCATTGCGATGAGCCACTGCGCGATCGGCGATGGAGTGAACGCCGAGAATATCCGCTCCTGTGTGGGAATTCTTCTAACAAACGGCTACAATGGTGTGTTCAGCCTGGAATGCGAAGGCTGCGTGTTAGAGAAATCCCTGGAGTGGTTCCGGCCATTGCTGGGGGAAATGAAGTAGGGATTTCTGTGGTGGTCGTCGCAGGGGCGACGCATGCGTCGCCCCTGCGACGACCACATATCATGTCCCTCTTCCGGATGGAGAAGACAACGGACGCCGGATTCCGGCTTTCGCCGGAATGACGGCAGGCGAAATAGCGGTATGTGGGGTGTAAGGGTAGTTCTGAATTGCCCCGACGTGGCGAGAGAGAGGGTCGAGCGGTAAAGGAAACCGAAATACAGATATTCATACATAGAGAGGATCAACACTATGGAAAACAACTATCCGACACGGCGTGAGTTTCTCAAGGCGGGTGTTACGGCAGGCGTACTGATGTCCGCTGTCAGCCCGGTCAGTTACGGACGGGTAATCGGGGCGAACGACCGGATCCATGTTGGGGTAATTGGAGCGGGTGGGCGCGGACGATGGCATATCGGCTGGGTGCAGCGGTCCGCAAACAATGGGGAAAATGCCGAGGTTAACGCGGTCTGCAATATCTGGAACGTGAAGCTGGAGGGCGCAATTCAAGAGGTCAAGGATCGCTTCAATCTCGAAGCGAAAGCATACCGGGATTACCGGAAGATGCTGGACGACAAGGATATTGATGCAGTCACAATTGCCACGCCCGACCATCAGCACTGCGGGCAGCTCTGCGATGCGGTAAAGGCCGGGAAGGATGTCTATGTAGAGAAACCCATCGCTGTGACATTGGAGGAACTCAACAAGACTTATGACATCGTAAAGGCCAGTAAATCCATCGTTCAGCATGGAACGCAGGGGCGCAGTAGCCTTGGCGCGGCGGCTACAAAGGAGTTCATTCAATCGGGCAAACTTGGAAAGATATTGCGGGTAGAGGAATCACGAAGCGCTTATGTCCCCTATTGGAACAACTACACCTGTCCGGAGAAGCCGGAAGATACCGATTGGAAAGCCTTTCTGTACAATCTGCCGGATCGCCCGTTCAACGCGGACATGCACGGTTGCTGGATGGGATATGCGGAATGCTCACCGGGAACCATCGGCGGCTGGATGAGCCACATGAGTGATTTTGTTCACTATATTACCGGGTGCGATTTCCCGCTGACTGCCGTGGCCCATGGCGGCATCTATGCGCTGACTTCTGTGGAAGGACGCACGTGCCCGGACACCAGCACGGCCGTCCTGGAATATCCTGAAGGATTTACTACGCTGTTCACCACCCATTTCGGAAACGGGGCCAATAACTACACAACGATTTTCGGCTCGAAGGGAACGATGCAGATCCAGGACCCCGACGGAAATCAAAAAGGGGGGATCGCGCCGAAAGTCACGGGCGACGGCAGCGAACATCCTGAAAAAATCGGCGAGGGCGTAGAGATTCCGGAAATCCCGCAGGATGACCATATAATGAATTGGCTGAAATGTATCCGAAGCCGTGAGCAGCCCCATGCCGATATGGACGCCGGATATAAGCATGGTGTTGCGGTTCTTCTGGGTTGGATGGCATACCTGGAGGGCCGCAAGATGGCGTTCGATCCTCAAAAGCGGGAGATTCGGCCGGTGTGACATATCCCCCGCGTCAGTAACCCCCACCCCTCCCTCCCCGTAAACGGGGAGGGAGGGGGAAAGCGCGCAGGGAAGCGTTCTCTTGCGTCAATCCGGCAATTCGGTCTCTATCTCGCCGTTGTCTACCTCGGCTCTGTCCGTCCGGCCATTGTCCGGTTCGCCGTCGGAGTCCGGGGCGTGCCAGCGCGGAATGGGTTTCGTGAACAGGGAGCGACCGAGTAGATTTACATAGTCGGTCCACTCTCGTGTCGGATCGGAACTTTTCTCCATTTCGCGAATGGATGCGTTAATCTGTGCGTCCAGATTGTCTATGTAATGGAGAAGCGAGGCCTCCAGCGTCATCGGCAAAACCGGGGACCGTTCAATATCGCCGTGGTGAGAAATCAACATGTGTCGCAGGCGCATCAGAAGTTCATCGGGAAATCCTTCAACCTGCGCGGCATAGCGGCGCAGTAATTCATCACCGAGAATAACATGCCCCAGTAGCCGTCCCTGGTTCGTGTAGTCGAAAGCGATATCGTAGCGTAATTCCTGTACTTTTCCGATATCGTGAAGGACCGCGCCGGTAGTCAACAGGTCCCTGTCGATCTTGGGATAGAACGGCGCGATGGCCCGGCACAACCCTGTAACCCAGAGCGTATGCTCCAGCAAACCGCCGATGACGGCATGATGCCACATTTTCCCGCCGGGGGCGCGGCGGAAAAGATTCTGGAACTCCTCATCCGCAAGAAAAACCTCCAGGATGTTTCGGCAGTATTCATTCCGAATTTCGTCTACAAACTGTCGGAGTCGTTCGATCAGTTCGGTTGAGGAGAACCGCGATTTCGGCAGGAAATCTTCGGGATTGAGATCCTCGTAGGAGTCGATTCGGGACAGGTAGACGACTTTCAGCTGCAGCTCGCCCCGATACGCTTCAACCCGTCCTTCAACCCGTGCCAGGTCGCCACTCCGCACGGATTCGTACGCTTCCGTTGCTCCTTGCCACATGACCGCCGAGATCTTGCCGGTAGAATCCGCGAGACGCAGACGGAGATACTCGCCGCGGTCATAGTAACCGACGGAGATCCGGGAGACGACAAAAAGGTCCTCTATCTGGTCTCCCAACCGAAGATCCTTGACAAATTGGCTCTTCAATTATTTCCCCTGTGGCTCGTCGTGGAAAACCTCCCGCGCGACGCCGCCGAACCGGCTGACCGCATCCCGAACGAGCGGATCGATTTCCACTTCGTCCCAGACCACCAGCTTCTTGGCCAGTTCATTCCGAAATTCCGTGCGCATTCGTCCGAGAACGATTTCGGTCAGACGAGGCCGAGCCTCCTCCAGGGAAAGAGGAACACGGTCATACATCTTCAACACTTTCACCACCGCAAATCCGCCGTCGCACGAAACGGGCTTTTCCGAGAATTGCCCTTCTTCGAGCCGGAACACTTCGCTGATATAGGTTCGCCCGCGATAGGCGCTCTGACTGTTCACCTTGCCGACGTAACCGCCATCTGCCGCGTTGGTCGCCTCGGAGACCTCCCTGGCTACAGCGGCGAAGTCTTCGCCTGCTTTGATCCGTTCGATGGCTTTCTCCAGAGCGCTCTGGGCCTCCTGTTGTGCCTTGAACACCCGATATCGCTCAGCGGTCTTTTCCTCGGGAACCGCGCGGAAAATCTCCGCGATCTCGGCATCACGAGGGGCCAATATGCGCATCTTGTTCTCCTCATACGCCTTCTGGATCATCTCTTCGGTAATCGGATGACTGTCCTTGTATTCCTTCCAGGCGTGATCGAAATAGGCCTTCTGGAGCCATTGGAGTTCATTCAATTGCTTTCGTTCGATACTCGGCAATCGTTTGTCTAATCCCATCTCACAGGCTTTCTTGTAAGCAATGAGTCGAAAAACGAGCTGATATCGAATAAAGGGATCGAGGCCGACTTTGTCAATTTCCTTCTGGACAGCTTCCTCTCGGCCTTTCACCATGAAACGGTAATAGCCCACGGTCAGCGGTTCCCCATAGACGGTGCATATAAGGTCCTCATCCTTAGCCGCGGGGTTCTTCACAATCTCCGGATTCCAGCCTTTTACCGCCTCATCGAAGTATTTCGCCACCGTATCTTTCTTCAGTTGGGTTATGTAAGCCAGGCGGCGTTCATAATCGATTTCCCCACGAACCCGCTCGAATGGCTTCGGATCGGGAAGGACATGTTCCTCCAGGCGAAAGATTTCATAGCCGTATTTTGTTTTGATAATGTCGCTGTACTTGCCGGTTTCCAGTGCAAGGACGGCCTTTTGAATTTCCGGATTGATCCGTTTAGACTCATCCGGTTCATCGACTCGGAATGGTCCGACAATCTCGCCTTTCTTGGGAGAATCCGACATCTCACTGGCTACTTTGACGAAGTCCTCACCTGCTTTCAGACGGGCCAGGGCATCCTTGGCGCGCTGGAGGGCTTCCTTTTGCTTCTCGGCCGGCTCATCAATTGTCTTAAAGAAGATATGTCGGAACTGAAACCGTTCCTTTTCACGGTATTTATCAATATTATCCTCATAGTATTTCTTAAGGACTTCTTCCGATCCGTCGTAGTTGTCATGGACATTCCTGCCTACGAAATAGTCGGCGAGCCAATCGATCTCTTTCCGATGGAGGGCTGAGGCGATTTCGGGTTTCTTATCAAAACCGAGTTTTCTTCCTTCCTCGGCTACACAGGCAGAAAAAACACTGTATTCCAGGAGATCCAGGATTTCCTGATCCTTGTCTTTGGGATCCTCATCGTAAATGCGCTCCAGTGAGTTCATGTTGTATTGCATGAAAACCCCGGCTGTCATTTCAATCCCGCGATAGGAAAAGAGAACCGCATCGCGGGGAACAGGCGGTGTTGCAGATTGGACCTCGGACGCGGCGGTGGCATTAAGGACCTTCGCCTCCTCCACAGGCTCCTGCGCGAACACGGGCATCAACCAGACACCGCACACAAGGTAAAACGAAAGTTTCTTCATGGACGTGCCTTTCTCCATAAACGTTTATCTTCAGGGAATTGATTTCGAAACAAAATAACGTATACCACGGCATACCAGTTTCGTATTTTCACACGATAAGACAGCAAATCAAGAGCATGTTACGATAAATCAGGGCATTGAGCATCCGACAGCCGAATCAGGACGGTTTCTTGGGACCGGTTGCGGCAGTCATCTCCCGGTACAGTTTGGTGACCCGCGCAACATAGGTCCTGGTTTCCTCAAAAGGTGGCAGCCCGTTGTACTGTGCGATCCGGGCCGGACCGGCATTATAGGCTCCCAATGCGAGTTGAAGATTGCTTTCATCGCCCGGACTGGCGGGATTCTCCACACCATAGAGATCCAGCAATCCCTTCAGATACTCGGTACCGCCTTTGATGTTTTCGGAAGGATCCAGGGGATCGGAGACCCCCATTTCACGGGCGGTAATAGGCATGAGCTGCATCAATCCCTGCGCACCCTTGGGAGATCGCGCCTTGGGATTCCAGGCGGACTCTGCCTGGATGACCGCACAGACCAAAAGAGGATCGACTCCAGCCTGCAGGGCGTGTTTCTCAGCGAGAGTCAGAAGGCCTGCGCTTACCTGGAGTCCCACCGATTCAATTATCTTTTCAATATCCGGCCGCTGTGCGACCGGAGCCGATGCGAGAGCGGCGGCCGGTTCCTTCTTTGCAATTTCCGTATAGCGGGTTCGTCGGCGGCGATCCACTTCCGAGCGAAGTTGAAGCCATTCTTCACCGGACATACCGGATTCCTGCGCACGTTTCAGATGATAGTCGGCGCGTCGATAGTCCAGGTGGTCTGCCGCGTTCTTTGCAAGGAGGAAATGAATTTTTGCGCGATGCCCCGCCCACGGGTCCTCTTCCTTTTCCTGCTTTGTCCATTTGTCGATGGCGCGCAGTCCGGCATCGTAGTCACCTTCAAATATCAATGTGGCGAGACGTTTTTCCTGAAGTTGCCGCTGTTCTTCCTCCTGCTGCTTACGGACTTCGGCAATCTCCGTGAGGCCCTTTTCGGCTTGTGATTTCCACTTGGCGTATCCGGAGGCGGATTGAAACCAGGTCTCAGCGCTGTCCAGAACCTTGCGGTCAAGAAAACCTCGTCCCAGAAACAGTTCGCTTTCCCCATCGGCGGACTGCTCCACTCGGTCTACTTGTGCCCTTGGAAGTCTCACTTCTCCCCCGAGGGTGAAAAAAAACACCTCTTCGGCAGTTTCTTTGGTCAGATGTCCCTCCAGGGAACCGGCATCTTTCAGATACAACACATCCGGACGGAAAGAAACCTCTGTCCCCGCTCCCCCCAGGGCAAACGCAATTGCGGGTACGGTAACTATCAGCGCCCACCGGCCGGACAGCCGTGTTGTTGTGCTTTTCATGTCACTCCCTCCGACATCATTACGGCCCGCCCACGCTTTCGCGCCAGTACCAGATCGCGGAAAAGGTCTTCGATAGGACGATCCGTTCGGCACAAAGCATAGTCAATGCCCAGTTCAGCGGCTCCTTCCCGATAGGAACGAAGGAACTCGACAACCTTTTCCCGGTAGGCCTTGCAAAGGCGCTGCGGAACCGTTCGCAGTGTTTCTTCACCCTCAAGACCCAGGAAATCCACCGAGCCTCGATAAGGCAATTGAATCTCCTCCGGGGCCAGGACATGAAACAGAATGATTTCATGTCGGCTTTTTCGAAGCATCGCCAACCCGTGAAGAACCTCCTCCGGTTCGTCCAAAAGATCGGAGAAAATCAGCACCATGCCGCGCTTTCGAATCCGCTCGCCGATCAGATTCAGAACACGGCGAATCTGGGAGGGACCGGAGGAACTCGTGCGCGCCAAAGTCTCCAGGATTCCCACCAGGTGATCGCGACGGCTGCGAGAAGGAATGAGCGTATCAATATCATTTGAGCAGCAGGCCAGTCCGGCAGCATCTCCCTGTCGCAGAAACAGGTAGGCGAACGAGGCTGCCAGCCGGACAGCGACATCGAGTTTGCTCAACGGCCGGTCCCCCCGGAATCCCATGGAGCCGCTCTGATCCACCGTCAGCATCACTTGCAGATTGGTGTCTTCCTCGAACAGTTTCACATGAAACCGGTCGGTTTTGGCATAAGCGCGCCAGTCGATCAACCGCAGTTCATCGCCGGGGTTATATGGGCGATGTTCGCTGAACTCCACATTTCGCCCCTGGTACGGACTCCGGTGCAGACCGGACACGGCCCCTTCGACAGTTTCACGCGCGATCATTTCGAGTCGAACCGCTTCCGCACGAATCAGCGGGTCCAGGATTTCAGCCGAAGCGCGATTCGCAGAATAGGATTCTGTCATTCTTTGTATCCAAATCGGATGTCATCGCCGAGGCCCCGTTCATCTTCACCATTGGGTCCCCGACTTCGCACATCCACAAATACGGTACCATTATCCCGAAAGATTTCGTAAACAAACGGATTACCCCAGAGATCAACCTGAGGCAAATCGCCCGCCACATAAGGCCCCTGCCAGCCGTTTACACCGGGATTTTTAAACAGCGCCTCCATCCAGTCTTTCGGAGCAGGATAGGCGCCGGTGTCTTCCTTGTACTTGCGGATCGCGACCAGATAGGCAGCGATCATTTCGGCCATGCTTCGCTTCTCCGGCGGAACGATGAGCGATGAATCCACCGGAACCCGCCACGGGAAAGCAGGCAGAACCGAACTCAGAATCGGCTTCGGCTCAGGGGAAGGCAAAACGGGATTCCATTTCATATCCAGGGTTTCGGGCTGCCATTTCATCCAGTCATTCCAGAGGGCGACCAGTTCGCGCCAATCATCACAAGGCGCCACCCCACCGGTTCCGGTCCCTTGCGCATCAAGCCAGCGCTCGCCAACGGCAACCTTTGGTGTGCGCAACCCCCCGGCATCGGTCAGAGCAATAGAATCGGAGAGGGGGATGATCTCGATTCCGCCGGATGGGGGAGTCCGAAGCGCCACGAGACGCTTGTTCAGAAAAATCTGTACACCATTGACAATCAGTTTGACTTTGCGTAAATCGCCCAGCGATAAAACGTCTACCCAAACCGTTCCGCTGAGCAGCTTCATTTCCAGACGATAGAGAAATGTTTCCGGCTCGAATGCGACGGATTGAATATCCGACCGGGTGGCCGCCGCAAAACCAAGTTTCGCGGCCGGTCCCAGGGTGAGGGTCAGGCGACTGTTGGGCGAAACCTCAAGGCGATGTCCGGGCGGAATACCGTCGCCCGGAGCAATCCGGCTTTTCCCTTCACCCGCGGTTTCGGACAACTTTGTCAAATAGGCCCATCCCCGAACATCCGTCGCGGCAAGAGTGGCATCCCCGACGGGCGCCGCGGGCTTGGGAACAAACTGCAAACTGGGGCTGATTTCAGGGACAATACGCCCCTCCTGGATCAGGGTTTGCAGCAGGGCTTGTGCTTCCGCTCGGTCGGCTTCGGGGTCTCGATTATCCCGAACGCAGGACTTCACATAGTTCTTGTTGATCCACAGGACATTTCCCTGGGATATCACTCGGTATCCCCGATCCGCTCTCTCCTCCGGCGTTTCCAAAATACGGCAATAAAACCGTCTGCCGTCGTCAAAGATCAGGATATCGCCGCTCGACGGTGCGGGAATAAGGAAAATACAGAGAGATACCAAAAGCCGCAAACGAAGCGGCATCCGATCAAATCGGTCAATTCCCGGGATACGGATCAACGGTTTCGTAGTCATAGTTGGTTCAGCCCATAGATCAATGGTATCCACAGTCGCAGATTCCGTCAATCATCGGGAACCGGGGGCCGACGTCCGGCGTTGATCCGGTGGGCGGCATAACCCGCGCCGAAGCCGTTATCGATGTTCACGACCATCACCCCCGCGCTGCATGAATTCAGCATTCCAAGCAAAGCGGCCAGCCCGCCAAAATGCGCACCGTAGCCGATACTGGTCGGTACGGCGATCACCGGCACATCGACCAGGCCGCCGACCACACTCGCCAGCGCACCTTCCATGCCGGCCACGACAATAATCACGTTTGCCTCTTTGAGCAGAGGCAACCGCTGGAAAAGGCGGTGAATTCCCGCCACGCCGACATCGGATGCCTCCCGGACATTCGAGCCAAGGAACCGTGCCGTAACAGCGGCCTCCTCGGCAACCGGCAGATCTGAAGTTCCGGCGCAGATTACCAGCACGTTCCCGACCGGAGTCGGGGCCGGGTCAGGACCGGGGACCGTAATCGCGCCGGAACGATCATGGAAAACCGCATCGGGATAAAACTCCCGAACGCGACCATATAGTTCCACATTGGCCCGTGTGGCGAGAACCGGGGCGCCCCGTTGGCGAAGGCTCCGAATGATTGCCAGTGAGTCCTCCACCCTTTTGTTCGCGCAGAAAACCACTTCGGGACAGCCCTGCCTGAGATGCCGATGATGATCCACAACCGCGAATCCCAAATCCTCGAAAGGCAAATGTCGCAGTCGTTCGGCGGCCTCTTCGGTGGAGATTTGGCCTTGACGTACCGATTCCAGCAATTCCGTGAGCCAGTTTGGAGTCATCATGAGCGCCGGGAGGTTACAACGCCATTTCTTCCAGGAGTTTTTTGGCTTTGGGGTGATCGGGTTGGGTCTTAAGGACCTCTTTCAAGGTCTGTTGAGCTGTGGCGAGATCGCCCTGCTCCATGGCCTTATAGGCGTCATCAAGCAGGAGCGCCAGTCGGGTCTTGCCCTCCACGGCTCGATCCACAAGAGCCTGAATGGACTGCTTGGTTGCTTCGTCGGAGGCCAGTTCCAGGGCACGCCGCAGAGCGGATTCCGCTTCCTCAAAGTGCCCCTTGGCGATCTGCGCTTCCCCTTCGGCGCGGTATTGGACCAGATATCGCTGAACCTGCTCTTTGCGGGTCTGCTCGCGCCGAGCGGCTTCCTCTCGAAGCCGTGCCTGTTCCACGGGGTCCTTGAGAATTTCAGTGACCTTGTTGTTGAGCGCCTTGGCAAGGGGATCATCGGGGGCGTAAACCAATGCCTGGTCTAATTTATCCTTGGCTTCCTCGAAACGGTTCTCCTCCAGAGCCTGAAGCGCAACGATGACCATGGAATTGGCCGATCGAAGATTGTCGTAAGTGCGGCGGAGAGCCAGAATCTCGTCTTCTTTCTGCGCAATTTTCTGCTGAAGGCCCTCGATGATTTGCGCATTCCGATTCCGTTCTTCAAGAACGGCATTCTGGCCCTCCTGGTAGGTCTTGGCGATGTTTTCCTGGGCCTGATTCAGTTGTTGCTGAAGCTTATCCCGTTCCCCGCGGAGTTCCTCGATAGTGGTTTGGAGATTGGCCACTTTGGCATTGGCCGCTTCCAGTGTGGATTGCAGGGCGGCGACATCCCCTTTCAGTTGCAAGGCCTCATCATAATTCTGAGACAGTTTCTGATATTCGCGCGTTTTGGCTTCCAGCTCGGCTTTGAATCCTCCGATTTGCTGTTCCAGAGCGGCCAGAGCATCCTTGTGTTGCTGCTCGAGCCGGGCGATTTGCTCTTCGAGTTGACGAACTCTTGCCTCGGCTTCTTCTTTTTGTTTCTGAACGGCGAACCACTGGTCCGGCGGGATTTTGTCATAGACGGATAATTTCCCCTGAAGCGCCAGGTTCTCGTTACGGAGCGTTTCGCGTTGCTGTTCCAGGGACGCAATGGATTGTCCCTGCCGAAAAGCCTTCCACGCCAGAATCACATCTCCCGTGAAAAAGAGGACTGCCGCCAGGACCCCCGCGACAGCCCAGAGAATATACGGGCGACGCCGGGTCTCCTCGATGGCCTCTTCTTCCATCAGGCGGGCGCGTTCGATGGATCGTGAGGCCTTTTCCATTTCGGGATCGAGAGAGAGGCATTGCTGCCAGGCCGCGATGGCCTCGCTGTACAACCCTTTCTGGGCGTACAGAGTCCCCAACAGGTTGTAATAGGCAGGTTGATTTCCGACAACCGAGATCGCGGCCTGAACCTGCGCGAGGGCTTCATCGGTTCGACCGGCATGTGCGAGCGCGAGGGCTTCATTGTAGTGCCGGTTGCCGGAATCGATGATGGCCTGGATGGTCTCATCTTGTTCTTCCCCGGGTTGTAGTTTCCCCGTATCCTCATTTCGGGAAAGAATGTCCATTGGACTTGCTCCTTCTTGTGAAAATGACCTCTCAGAACCGCGATTGTATCATGGAATCCGCGCGTTTCGAAATGCAAAGACCCTCAATACGGACAAAACCGGGCGGTTTCCTGCCAAAAACAGGTTCAGCAGATTGAACGGCTGCGGGCAGGCGCGGGTTATGCAGGGGAGGGGATTATGGCCGGGAAAGTAACAGGAAAGCACGAACCGATCGCCGACATAAGCGCCGCATCGAATAAAATGCTCTCACTCCAAGTGGGCAGGCTGCTCAGTACGCGCCTTTGCCGAAAATCACCACAGGAATGGTCTTGATCAGAATGATTATGTCGAACAAAAGGGATTGGTTCTGAATGTAGTAGAAGTCATATTCCAGATTGGCATGAAGCGGGAGGTCTTTCCGTCCGAGGATCTGCCAGAGTCCGGTAATGCCCGGTTTGACCTTCAGACGCTGCCGCTGCCAGGCCTCGTAATTCTGGACGATGAAAAGCATTTCCGGCCGGGGGCCGACCATGCTCATCTCGCCTCGCAGGACATTCCACAGTTGGGGCAATTCATCCAGGCTGGTTCGTCGAAGCCATCGCCCGATGGGGATGATTCGCGGATCGTCGGGGTCAATGGGCGCCTCCGCATACTCATCCACATCGGCGTGCATGGTGCGGAACTTGTACATGGTGAACGGACGTCCATTCAGGCCGATACGCTGCTGACGGAAAATGGCCGGTCCGGGAGAACTGATACGGATCATCGCGGAGATAATCGGGATGAACGGCAAGGTACACAGGCCCATCACAAGGGATAAGGCAATGTCCATGCAGCGTTTTCCGAATTGCTGTGCCCTGGACAGACCGGCGGAGCGAAGAACCTTGATCGGCAACCCTTCCAGGTCGGATAACCCCGCCTGATCTGCGATTACCCCGAACATGTCGGTGACCACGCTGAATTGACGGACCGTTCCCTTTTCCCCGCAGGCGACAACGAGGTTCAGAAGATCATGCTTGGTCATAGCCGGATCCGCGAAAAAGACTTCATCAGCAGGGAAAGTCTGGATCAATTCCGGCAGCGAGCCGGTAGGCCCAAGAACCGTGGCCGGGCCGATCTTTGTTCCCGAATCCGCCGTATCGTCCACAAATCCCAGGATACTGTATTTCTTATGCGGATGCCGATGGAGGCGGGTGACAACTTTCTGCCCGAGTGATCCCGCGCCGACCACCAGGGCATTGACCCGCCCGATCCCTGTCTCCAGCATGGAACTCTCGATTCGGTTCCAGACCACTCGCGAAATGGTCAGGCAAATAAACGCATAAACCGCCATGATTCCCATCACGGAACGGCCCGGATCCTGCTCCTTGAACAGGAAGGCCACCGCCATGGATGAAATGACAAACAGAATAACCATTTTGACAATCGAAGCCATCTCCTCCAATAGCGTCGGGGTCAGATGGCGACGGTACAGGTCCATGGAGGCGCAGATCACCACCCAGGTAATGACAATCATCGGAAGCATGTACAGGTAGGGTTCAAAAGGATTGATCTGCTTGGGAAATGACTCATTGAAATACCAGCGGGTCCAATAGGCTCCCAGCCAGGCAATGGAGGCCATGATACTGTCCAGGACCACCAGGCTGCCGACACGAAATGTGAAGATCAGGTTGCCGAGGACATATCGTCTCCACAGTCTTCTCGGCTCCAGAAGAAGCCGATACAACCATTCCATCCCCCTTTTTCGCATCCACTCCGGGGCGCGGCTGAACTTCTCGGCACAGTAATCGAACAAACCGCCTACTCCCCAAGCCACGGGAACATTAAGATCCTTAAGATAATCGCGAATCCAGAGTTCCTGTCGGGGAGCGCCCATCCCCACAAGAAGGACATCCGGTTTTGCCTGTCGAATTTCATCAACGACCTTGCAGTCTTCTTCCTCCTCAAAGAAACCGTGATGACACCCGGCGATTTGCAGATCGGGGTATTCGGCGGCGAGTCGCTGAGCAGCGCGTTCGGCGATACCGTCCTCCCCGCCGAGCAAATAGACTCGATACTTCTTCGCGGACGCCAATTCGCAGAACTGGGGAAGGAGATCGCCCGCATTGACCCGCTCGGGAAGAGGCCGGTCGAAGACTCTGGAGGCCCACACAACCCCCATCCCGTCGGCGTACACGAGGTCCGCTTTGGAGATCGCCTCCCGATAGGCCCGGTTGGACCAGCATTTGTTGACACAGTCTGCGTTCAAATAGGCGATCTGATGCGGGGTCCCGGAAGAGACAAACTCCTCCACCCGTTGCAGAAACTCGTCGGTGGTCAGGGAATCAACTTCAATACCGAGAATACGACTTTTTGGAGCCATAAGAACCGCAGATCATTGCCCAAAAGATAATTACATGGAAATTATGGCATGGTGACCGGACGGCGCAAAGACCGGATACGAATTGCGGATTGAAGCGATAGGAATCCTCTCTCCGGAAAACAGTCAGGGTGAGGGCGTGTTACTCCCACACCACCCCAATCCCCATCTCCCTCTCGATTCGCTCTGCCAGGGAACGGATGTGATCCCGGACAGCGTTCTCCACTTCCGGTGAAGACAAGTCTGCGTCCCTGCCGAACTGCAGGCGCGTGTAATTTCGATAGGAGGGTATCCCGTTCACATCAATAACCTGTCCTTCGGCATTCAGATCGAGCAGGCGGATAACGACCTCCCCGACAGCCTCCCGCCGTTCGATTTCAACCCGGACCTGCGGGTACAAACGACGGTATATCTCACGCACCTGATCCGCGCCTTCGGGGTTGTTGACATTCAGCCGGTCTCGCTCAATGGCGAGAGAAGGCGCGGCAATCGCAATCCCGCGAGAAGAAAGGATTTTCACGAGGTCGGCAAATCCGAATTCGGGCGGCCTTGGCCGGTTGTTCTGTTTCCTGCCCTGCTTTTCCCACTCGGCCATCTTGTCCAACCAGGTTTTGTATGGTTCTGATCGGCAGAAATACCCGTCTTTCAGTTCCTGCAAAAATGCAAAAACCTCCGGTTCGCCGGCGAAAATGCCGACATTCAGCAGACCCCGCCCGGCCCGCGCTTTCCGTGCCTGGTCGAAAAGGTTCTCGTCCGCTTTTTGCCAATTCCACAGAACATGCCCCCGGTCAGGACCGTCCGGGGCAACCAGGATCGGCGCATAAGGATTATCGCGGATGAGGGTCGGGATCACGAGCGGAACAAGAGAGCCGAGAGCCTGTTTCAGCCGAACCATTTTCGAAATGGTCTGAGCAGACTTGGTGGGCGCATCGGCGAAAATAAACAGGACAATGCCTCTATAGCCGCGAAGCGCCCGGGACGCGGTCAGATGCGCATCGCCATCGCCGAGTCGCTCGGCTTGAATGACATACTCAACAGAGAATCCGTGGTCCTCGTTGATTTCACTGCGCTGAAGCGACTCCGCGATTTCATCCCGGTTTTCCGCACCGACGATAACAACCACCCGTTTCGCGTACGGGGTCATGTTTCGAAGGCTCAGGAGCAGCATGTTGTCCCCGAAAAAGAGGCGGTGTTTCTGACCGTAGCCGCCGACCTCTTTCGCAATGCGCGTTCCCAGACCGGCCGCAGCAACAACCACGGCGGCCTCACGCTCCCCACAGATTTGAACAATTTCCCCCGCAAGTTCCAGGATTTTGGATTCCTCTTCCGCCGTGATGGACCGCCCGGCAGCCGCGTGAATGCGGTCCAGTATCTCCATCCGTCGCCGGTGCACCAGCAGCCCGGTCATTCCCCACGGACGTTCATCATCCGAATGCAGGTACGCGGCCATTTCCCCGAGTACACAATAGATACCGTAGAGCAGCCGCAGACCCAGAGTCTTCCGTGTTCGATCCAGGGCAAGCAGGTGTTCCACCCGGTCGCGAATCTGAAGAAGTTCTTGGAGGTCTTTTTCCGAATACAGAGGATCTTTCTCGCAGCCCAGGCTGTCCAACCCGGCGCGTTCGGACAGGAGAATCCAAGCCCTGACGGCTTCGCTCCAACTCTCCAAATGAGGAGAACGGCTTTCCGCCTCGCGATGCCATTGGACAGTCTTGCGGATACCCTCGGCGATTTTCGTTTTGGGCCGGTATCCGATCAGCTGTTCGGCCTTGGAGATGTCGGCGCAGGTCAGCGGAACATCCCCCAACTGTTCGGGAAGAATCTCCACCAGCCCCCTGGACTGCAATTCCTGTATGAGGGATGAAATCTCTTCATCCGGCAATTCTTTTGGATCACTTTCCAGATGGATCACCCCCAGGGAATCGGCGATCAGGAGAATCAATTCGCGGACACTGGTGGTATCGCATTCGCCAAGGTTGATGATTTCATTCCAGTTTTCGCGTCCGGCAGAGGCACGGATCGCTTGAAGAATGCCGTCGATGATATCGTCGATATAAGTGTAGTCGCGTTTGAATGAGCCATCGCCATATAGAGGGGCGGGCTTGCCCTGTCCCAGGCTTTCAATGAATTTCCGAACGGCCATGTCGGGCCGCCCGCCGGGACCGTAGACCGTGAAGAACCGCAGGCCGGTGACGGGGAAACCATACAGCCGGTGATAACAGGAGGCTTGCAGTTCATTCGCTTTCTTGCCGGCTGCATAAGGTGACACAGGGTGATCGACCGGCTGAGTCTCCGTGAACGGATATTGTTCACTTCCGCCATAGACCGAGGAGCTGGAAGCATAAACGAAATTTTTAACAGAGAATCTTCGGGCCATCTCCAGCAGATTCTGTGTACCCAGGATATTTGTGGTGACATACAGCGGCGGGTCCTGGATGGAGGGACGTACCCCGGCTCGCGCGCCCAGGTGAACGATCTGGTCGATCCGTCGCGAAAGGAAAATCCGTTCCAACAGGCTCAAGTCCCGAAAATCGCCTTCAATCAGTTCAAAAGCCGGATGGTCCAGCATGGGCCGGATGTTTTCGTATTTCAGGAACGGATTGTAATAGCTGTTGAAATCATCCAGGACAATGACGCGATGGCCTTCCTCCAAAAGGCGTTTTGCGAGATGAGAACCAATGAATCCCGCTCCGCCTGTGACCAGAAAGGTCTCCCCGGTATCGGAATCCGGCAGAGCATTCCGACGCAAACGGATTCGCCGACAGGCCACATTTCGCTGCTGCAATGCATGGCGTTCAAGTTTCTCCCAGTTTTTGTCCCGGAAAGCGGCGTTTTCCTGTGAGCGCAATTCGGCGGCTGTGCGCTGTTCCCAGAGTTCCTTGTGATCGGACGGTCGAGCAGGCGGGTGCAGAAATCCGGCCCCATCCACGGAATGGTTCCGCCGAACAGCTTGAGTGGTTTCATCAACCAGGAACAGATGAAAACTCGGCAGTCTCTCCGGCGAAACCGCAGCATTGTCTGCAAGAGAAATAAGGTGGCCTGTGAACTCCCTGTCTTTCTCGGTCGGCTCCCAGGGAGCGCTTGAATCCAGCGCCCGGCATTTCCGCGCCCACAATTCCGTCAGTTGTTCGCGAAGGCCGGCGGCATCTTTTCCCGCGGTTTCACAGAACCATTGGGCGGCACATTCGGAAAGGCTTCGCTCCTGCTCGGCGCGGTAGAATTGAATCAGGCTGCGCTTGAGAGACTCGAATCGGTCCTGTTCCACAAGAACCGTCACAACACCGCCCAGACCCGCGCCGGTAAGCGAAGCGCACGCGGCTCCGTTTTCCCGACAAACATCCACAATTCGGTCCAGCAGCGGATGCCCCGCGCCATACGCGCCGGTCTGATATTCCAGCTGCGCATTTCGGACTCGCTGTTCATCGCCGGAGCGAAGATCCGCTATGAGATTCCGAAGATACTCATCGGATATATCGTGCCGTTTGGGTGCGTAATTCCCGCGTGAGTCTTTTTCGATGATGCGATCCCCATCATGTCCCAGGTTGACCAGCCTTGCCGCTTCATCATAACGTCCTTCGGCCAGAAGCCGCGCCCATCGGGTACTTCTTCGGCATTCCGAAAGCCCGTAGAGCGCAACGCCACGCAGGTCGATGCTGGCAGGACAGGGCCGGTTGCCGAAATAGGTCTCGCGGAGAGATCTTACATCAATGTCTATATCTCGACCGATTCTCTTGAGACTGTTTTGAATCCGATCAATATGCATTTCAATTTCGGTGAAACGAATCGAGCACGGCAAGCGAAGCAGGGCGCGATAGATCAACTCCGGCAGGAAGCGGTCCGGATGGATGTCCGCCAAGTACCGTGTCCGGGCCACAGTCTGGGCATCGGCTCCCACTTCGAGCAGCGCATTCAGAACGAACGGGAAGGCGATTCGATAGGCGAAAACCCGCCCGCTGTAACCGATACTCTGAGCGCCCTGAAGTTGATGAGATGTGAAGGAATCGACGATCACCGGAATATAATGAGGTGGAAAGGAAACACAGGTCGGGGCGATGGTGTTTTCCTCGATCACCGGAGAGGCCATGATCCGATTGCGCCTGCCGAAGATCATCGTGGTCTGGTCACCAAGGCCGGTACGGCTCCCGGCAAACCATTCCGCCTCCTGAGCGCAGATCACCGCCTTTCGTTTCGTCAACCGCAGGCCGTTCACCGCCACAGCGGCCAGCACAGAGACCACACACAACGCATGGGAGGAGCTTTGTCCTGTCCCGATGGGAATATCGCCCGCCACGAACAAATCCGCTCCTTTCGGTTCGATGCCGGGGAACCGGTCCAGGACCGATAGAAAAGCTCCTTTCACATAGTCCGCCCAAATCGTTTTTCCTTTCCCGACCGGTTCCCGGTCAGCCGGGGAAAAGGATATCTCCGGGAACTGGGAATTCGTGTTTCGGATATGGACAACGGCATCTGTTCGGGGGGCAACGACAGCCGTCATTTCGGACTCGTCGGTTGTGGCGTTATACCAGCCGCCCTGGTGATCGACATGATGGCCTTCCCAGTTGATTCGGGATGGGCATCCGACCAGCCAGACTTGGGTCTGCGAATCAAGCGATGCGCAGGCGCACTCCAGGGCACGGAGATATAGCGCGGCGCGTCGCTGAAGAATCGTCGGGTCGGACCCGAAAGTCATCTGCATGAACTCGCGAAAGGAAGCATCGGACAGAGATAGAAGATCCCGCCATTCGGCAATGGAACGTCGATACGCCTCCATGGAATCGAAGATATCCATTTCGGAGCGGGGACCGGGATCGGGGATCAGGAGCAGCAGATCGGGATCAATGAACATTCACTCACCATCATCCGGCTATTGGAATAAGTATCGGACACAAGTCCCGTAGCATATCATTCCTGGCAAAAGGATTTGAGACCGCCGGCGGGATTGGGACCATTCTGTAAATTACAAAAACGATGAAACTGCCGTGTCCTTGGACGACCGGCCTGCAAACCTTTGTCTGCGCTCCTGGAAACAATTTCCGCAATCCGACTCCTGATCGGTCGGAGGCTTCTCAAGTTGCGCTCCGCTTGAGTCTTTCCGGAGGGCATGATACGTTGGTGCATAAGAATTTGACTGTGCGAGAGATCCCGATCATGAGAGCCATTATTCCGGTAGCCGGGCAGGGAACACGTCTCCGACCCCACACACACACTGTGCCGAAGGTGTTGTTACAGGTTGCGGGAAAGCCGATCATCGGCCACATCCTGGATCAGTTACAACCGCTCGGGATTGATGAATTGGTCCTCGTGGTGGGGTATCTCGGGGAAATGGTCCAGGAATATGTGCGTTCTCACTATTCGTATAAAACAACCTACGTGGAACAGAAAGAATTGCTCGGACTGGGACACGCGATTTATCTGGCCACCCAGAAAACCGGACCCGGCCCTGCATTGATTATTCTGGGCGATACGATTTTCCGCGCCGATCTGCACCCGGTGCAGAACTCGAAATGCGCTCTCCTGGGCGTGAAACCCGTGGAGGACCCCCGCCGATTCGGAATTGCGCAGATCGCAAACGGACGTGTCGTGCGACTGGTGGAGAAACCGGACCGTCCCTCCTCGAACCTGGCCATAGTCGGAATCTATTATGTACCCGATCTTCGACCGCTTGCCGAGTGCCTCCAAACCATTGTGGAGGAAAAACGAACCACGAAGGGCGAATTCCAGTTGACCGATGCGCTTGAACTCCTGCTCCAGAGAGGCTTGGAAATGCGCCCGCTGCCGGTCGAAGGCTGGCTGGACTGCGGAGAGCGCGAAACCCTGCTGGACACAAATCGGCAGTTGCTGATCTCGAAAGGCTATCATCGTTCGCTGGAAAACAGCATCATCATCGATCCGGTGTACATAGCCGATTCGGCGATTATCGACCATTCCATTATCGGCCCCTTCGTATCTGTGGCGGAGAACTCGACTATTGAGCGGTCCGTTCTTCGCGACAGCATTGTGAACCAGGGCGCCACCGTAAGAAATACCTGCCTGGAGCAGTCCATTGTCGGGGAAAACGCTGTTGTGTTCGGCCGAATGAGCCATCTCAACGTCGGCGATTCCTCCGAAATCGATTTTACGTGATTGGAAAAACCCACTTCAACCAAGGAGTAATGTTGTATGGCAAGGAAGTATCCCCCGCATGATGTCAAGGACCTGAGCCTGGCCCCCGCCGGCAAGAAGAAAATAGAATGGGCCGAGCGAAGCATGCCTGTCTTGAGGCTGATCCGCGAGAGATTTGAGAAAGAGAAACCGCTTCAGGGATTGCGTATGGCGGCCTGTCTGCACGTGACTACCGAAACGGCTAATCTGATGCGAACGCTCAAGGCGGGGGGGGCGCAGGTTGCGCTCTGTGCCTCCAACCCATTGTCTACTCAGGATGATACCGCCGCTTCTATCGTGGTAGACTACGGTATTCCCACGTTTGCGATCAAAGGCGAAGACAGCAAAACCTACTACCGGCACATCGATGCGGTATTGGACACCAGGCCGCGTGTTACCATGGACGACGGAGCGGACTTGGTTAATGTCCTCCACGGAGCGCGCAACGATCTCCTGCCGAACATTATCGGCGGCATGGAAGAAACCACTACCGGCGTGATTCGCCTGCGCGCCATGGCGGCAAACGGGGTACTGAGCTATCCCATCATCGCGGTAAATGATGCAATGACCAAGCACTTTTTCGACAACCGCTACGGAACCGGCCAATCGACCATGGATGCCATTCTGCGCGCAACCAACATTCTGATTGCCGGGTCGCGGGTTGTCGTATGCGGATACGGCTATTGCGGACGAGGGACTGCATCGCGCGCCGAAGGCATGGGCGCGCGTGTTATCGTTACGGAAGTCGATCCGGTGCGCGCACTGGAGGCGGTATTGGACGGCTATGATGTCATGCCCATCGCGCAGGCTGCCAAGATCGGTGATATCTTTATTACGGTAACCGGAAATACCTCCGTGATCCGCGCCGAGCACTTCGTGAACATGAAAAACGGCGCGATTGTTTGCAATTCGGGACATTTTAATGTCGAACTCGACTTGCAGGGACTCGCGAAGATCTCCAAGACCCGGCGGGAACTCCGACCCTTTGTCGAGGAGTATATTCTCCGGAACGGCAAGTCGATCATTGTACTTGCGGAAGGACGGCTGGTGAATCTTTCGGCGGCGGAAGGACACCCGGCGAGCGTGATGGATATGTCTTTTGCCAATCAGGCGTTGTGCGCCGAATACATGCTCCAGAATGCCGACACGCTCGAACCGACCGTGTATGGCGTACCGGAGAAGATCGACAAGGAAATCGCCCGCTTGAAACTGAAATCCATGGGGATCAAGTGCGATACATTAACGAAAGAACAGCAGATCTATCTTTCCAGTTACGATATGGGGACGTAATTATTAGAGAGTTCTCCTTTCCGTTGAAATGACACGGAGGTATGGATGTCTTGTTGAATTGTCATTCCGAACGGATGTGAGGAATCTCGGCAGGATCAAGCCGGCTTGCGATATACAAATACTGGCTTGCGATATACAAAAAAAGCCTGATTCTTAACCTCGTCTATGCGCAGGCTTTTCCGTAAACTCAGCAGATCATGGTGATTTAGCGATATTCCTTCCCCCTCTCCATTCGTGGAGAGGGGAGGCTGGGGGGTGAGGACGAAGAACCTCCAAATCTCGGCAGATTGAATACTTCCCGGTAAGCGTTCACTACCGCAACATAATTCTGTAATGGAATGCTTTCTGTAATGGCGTTGCTGGCGCACAGAATATGGCCCCCATTACCCATTCCTGCTTCGAGGCAGGCAATCGTATGCTGCCGGACATCCTCTACCGAACCGAAACTGAGGATATTCCCGCAGTCCAGATTTCCATACAATGTCACACGGCCACGACAGATCTGTTTCAGGCGCCGCAGATCCATCCCGGCGTGCAGGTCGATCTCGAGGTAGCCGTCTACCTCACATCCGAACAGGAAATCATCGATTACAGGCCACAAGTTCCCATCGCTGGCGTTGACCGCATAACGTTTACTTGCATGAATCCGCCGGGACAGTGTTCGCACGTGCGGGACAATGAACGCCCGGTAGGCTTCCGGAGATATCAACGGTCGCGTTCCGGAGAAATCCCCGCCGATACCGATCTGATCGATATCGAGGGCGATGTACTTCTCGATTCGTGTCAGGGTATCACGTGTAGCAATGGTAAAATGCTCTTGCGCCACCTCCGGGGCAAGGAGCATGGTCTGCATCAGATCCGTATCGGTCCAAACCCCATGGGAGTATGCCGGAGCCAGGATGGGCAGATCCGGCCCCCGCTTCCGCATGTATTCTTTCAGGTAGACATATACCAGAAGCGTTTCATCGGGCGTCGAGTCGGTCTGCGCATCCCGCTCGTTTCGCCTACGAATGCGTTCAACCGGATCATCAAATCGGCTGTCAATGTCCGGCGCGTTGTCTTGCGGTTGAGTTGAGGGAAGCGGATTCGGAATCGCGTAGAGCATATCGTGGCCAAGAAGAGCGGCCAGTTCCAGCTGGTCGAGAGCGCACTGTCGAACGGCGGCCTCCCATCCCTTTTCGGCCAACAAGTCGTTCCAGTTTCGGGGATCGGCCGCATATCGCCTACCCAGGAGCGAATCGGCTACCGGGGACAGCAGGACATACTCGAAAATGGGAGTGCGATCCGGTTCTTTGTGATTCAGCGCCGCCTCAATTCTTTCGCGCGAAGTCATGATCGGCCCTCTATTCTTTACCGAATGCTCTGGAATTGGATAACTGTACTCCCCGTCTCCATCCTTGACGCCCCGTAAAAAGTGTCAGACGGTTTGGGGCAGGAAAAAGTAGTTTTTTCCTTTGATCTGCGCCACCAGGCACGAAAACCAAGTCCGAACACGAAATCGGGTCGATTCTCGACCGAAAACACTCCAAAAAAGCGTTCCGAGCGGTTTGATCCTCTCCGAAACCGCCTGCCCACACCGCAGAATGTTCATTCCCAGCGCTTTCAACCTCACCGCAAAGCACACCGCTCCCATCCTCCCGCACCCGCAACCGCTTCGCTCCCAGCTGCAACTTGTACCGCGACATCGTCCCCTCTATCCCCGCTCGCCATCGATACTTCTCCCGAAACGCCGGACCCTTCTCCTTCGCTCGCCGACACGCCAACCGAAATTTCTTCCCCGTATACGGCTTCAACCGCGCCGACTGCGGCCCGATTCTCACTGGACAACGCCTTCGCAACTCACACCCTAAACACTTCTCTCGATTAAAATTCGCCGTGTACTCCCCGCTCGGCCTACACCCCGTTCGGATCGGTCTCTCTCCCGCCGGGCAGCGACTCACTTCCCCCGTCTCCACCTCAAACGCCGCCAACAACCGATCCGTCAGGTCCAGCATCTGTTGCAGCGCCACCACCCCCGCCATCGTGTACAACTCTTTCGTCGGACGGCCCTGCTTCGCATCAAAACACAACCGGCCCTGTTCGATCGGCAGCCACTCCAGCAACTCCCCCCGAACTATTCCCGGCCACCCCTTCGCCAACATCTTCTTCCGCTTCTCCCCCAGAAACTGCCACTCATCAAACAAATACGGCGTCGCTCGATCTCGAATCCGTTGCACGATTCATCCCTCAACTTGCTGATTATATTAGACTTAATATAACATACACCCCTCCAACAATCAACCCCTCCCACCCTCTTCCCCCTCCTTTTTTCTCCATTCCCTCTATAATTCCTTCTCACCCTCCCCCGCCGACTTTTTGCCGGAACGTCATCCTTGGGGACGAGATTCCTCCCCCGAAGATTGGGGGAGGTCAGGTGGGGGTTGGCCGGATAAAACGAAACCCTCGGCATCCGGTGAGCGCCACCTTTCAATCGTCACTTTCTCAGGAACACGGTTACACTCCTTTCGAGGCCAGGATGGACCCCCAAGTCAAAATGCTTTCCCCATATACATCCTGAATCCGATCTTTGGCCAGAGTCAGCCGGTCTTTGTGGAGGGTCGCCGGATCGTCCAGGAGATGGCTCTGTACCCAGTCGCCTGTTTTTCTCAAATGGGAGACACTAACCCCCAACAGGCGGATCTTCCGGACACCGTCCCAGTTTTTCAGAAATAATTCCTGGGCCTCCCGATAAATGATTTCTTCGGAATCGTATTCCATCGGCAGGGTCCGTGCCCGTGTGATGGTCTGGAACGGTTCGAATCGGATCTTGACCGTGATCGTTTTTCCTTTTCGCTTGGCTTTGCGAAGACGTCGGCTCACTTTCTGGGCCAGGAAACGGAGGATTCCGAGCAATTGTTCGCGTCTCCGGCTGTCTCGAAACAGGGTATATTCATTCCCCATGGATTTCATTTCCGTTTCCTGGAAAGTATACACCAGCGGCGTATCGTCCCACCCTCGACAGGCATGATAAAAATACATCCCGACCGCTCCGAAATACTCCTGAAGTTTCTGTTCCGTATACTGTCTCAAATCCCAAATCGTTTTGACTCCGATCCGGTGCATCGCCGCTTCCGCTTTCTCTCCGACTCCCCAGAGGTCACGGATGGGGAGTCGTTGGAACAGGGGATCGATATCCGTTTCCCGAATCATCGTAAGGCCGTCGGGTTTTTCCAGGTCCGAGGCCAACTTCGCCAGCAATTTATTCTTTGCAATCCCAATGGAGCCGGTCAAATGAAATGCCTGTCCAATTTCCTTTTTGATTGTTTGTGCAATTCGCCCGGCCTCCTCCCAGGAATCCACATCCCACAATTCATAGAAAGCCTCGTCGATGCTGAACGGTTCGACAAAGGGGGTGTATTGTTGAAGGATTTGGAGTATTCCGGCGGAAATATGAATATACTTTTCGGGATTTCCCTGGATCACGATTACCCCTGGACATTTCCGAAGGGCTTCCCGAAGCGGCATACCCGACCGCACACCATACGGACGGGCTTCATATGAGCAGGTGGAAACCACGCTTCTGCCGTCGGGATCTCCGGACACAATGACCGGCTTGCCGATCAGATGCGGATTGCTCATCTGTTCGACTGATGCGAAAAAGGCATCCATATCCAGGTGACTTACAAATCGCTCTTTCATAGTTCACCTTTATGCGCCTTCTTACATTTCACAACGCAATTTCCACTGCATTGTGCCGGAATCAAGCACCAGTTCGTACACATCCTCCGTTTCGGTAAGCGCCGTATAGTGATATTGCCGGAATTTGCCCCGCATACTGCTCCAATGGCAGGTGATTTTGCGAATTTTGAATGCCTGCCCATCGCCGCCGATAACTCCTCTCCGACGCATCCGCAGGGGTCTCATCTCCGGCCCGGCGATCTCCGTCGGCCTGAGAAACAGGCAGATCACATCAACATCTTCATAGGTTTCCGAATACATCGCCGTTTCCTCGCCCCCCGCCCCTTCTCTTCTCCTCACCTCACCCCCGGCCCCCTTCTCCTCACCCCCAAACCCCCTTTCCAAGAAAGGAGAAGGGGAGTCGTCATTCCGGCGAAAGCCGGAATCCAGGCAGAAGCAGTCACGGTGGCCTGCCCTTACGGCATAGATCCATTCGCAGGGGTGACCTCCTGTGGTCACCCTTCTGTCACGGGCGGAACACCCGTCCTGCCATCTCTTACTCCCCAACCGACAAGACCCCCCACCCCAGCCCTTTCCGTAAACGGGGAGGGAGAAAAAATCACCCCGTTGCCCCGAATATCTTCCCCCCGTTTACGGGGGGATTGAGGGGGCAATCCGCAATTGAATTTTACTGCTCAAATGTTCAGTTGTCAAGACCGAAAAACAATCAATGCGAATCTGCTTCCAATTCGAGATTCCCACCTGACTCAATATGGCGCCAACGGTTAGAGCATCAAAAATATCCATGTTGCGGAATCGCTGCCCCTTTTCTGACGGATGCCGGAGAAGGTGGATAGGACGGTTGTCGGTTCGTTCGAATAGGTTGATGGCTGTTGATTTCAAATCCCGGCCTGAGTAAACTGTTTTCAAAGTTCAGCAAAAAGCGCAAGATAAGCGGGCAGGAGGGGCGCTTTCCCCCCAACGGTCCGTTTTTCTTCATAATGATTCACATAGAGGTTGAAACTGTGCAGATTACGATTACCGGACGGAATGTTGAGATCACATCGGCGATTCGGAACCATGTGGAGGAACGCCTCAGAAGCAAACTGAAGAAGTTTTTTCACTCCATTATGGAGGCGCATGTTGTGCTCATGCTTCAGCGGTTTGAGCATATCTGCGAAATCACGCTCAATGTCGGAAAGCTGACGCTTCATGCCCACGAAAAAACCAACGACCTGTATGTTTCCATCGACAAGGTCGTCGATAAGTTGGAAAGACAACTGGACAAACACAGGAAAAAACTCCAGAAACACCGAACACGGGCAGATACCGGAGAACAAGCACTTCACTTGCAGATTGATGTTCTGGATGGAGTGGATGTGGATTCGTCCGCCGAACGCCCGAATGTGATCTATACCGGCGAGGTGGACCTGAAACCCATGTCTGTCGATGAGGCTGTGACCCAGATGGATTTGTTCGACCAGGAATTCCTGGTGTTTCGAAATTCGGCAACGGAACGTGTGAATGTGCTGTATCGCCGGAAAGACGGGAATTACGGATTGATCGATCCCAAGTAACCGATTTGCAGCAAGAATTGATGCGTTGAGCCGGGACTTCGTGGCCCGTGAGGACCGGATTCAAAAGAGCAGGAGAGAAATGGGAGAACAAAAACCTGTTGAACAGGACGGTAACAGCCGGCCGAAAAGCCCCAATTTGGCGGCTTTTGGCGATTTGCTGTGTGACCTTTTAAGACCTGAGAGCGTTGTATTAACCATGGAGGCGACCGAAAAGCGTGAGATTCTGAAGGAACTCCTGAGCCTGGTGGTGGCCGATCAGCCGGAAGAGGTGCAGGCAGCCGCTTTGGAGGCGCTGATGCAGAGAGAAGAGGTCGGCAGCACGGGAATCGGGGACGGGATCGCTCTTCCCCATGCCCGCACGCCCGCTGTTCGGGAAATGCGGATGGCCGCAGGGGTATCCAGGGACGGCCTGAACTTCGATTCGCTCGACGGCAAGCCGGTTCACCTGTTCTTTCTTATCCTGACTCCTGTAAATGCCCCCGGCGCTCACCTGAAACTGGTGGGGCAGCTTGCGCGAGTTCTGCGCTCCTGTGAACTGCGTGAGAATCTGCGGTCAGCGACCACTTGTCAGCAATTTTGTCGGATTCTTCGTCTGGCTTGTAGTCAAAGTCCGGAGCACGGATCATGACGGTACGTCGCACCCATTCGATTTCAGTCGGTTTTCTGCTCGAACTGGAAAACCTTGGGTTGACCGTTGTCGCGGGGGAGAAAGGCTTGTCGCGTCCGATTACCTCTGCAGAGGCCAATCGTCCCGCGATTGAGCTCTTTGGGATTTTCGATTATCTGCAACCTGACCGTGTGCAGATTCTGGGAAGTGGAGAAACGGCCCATATTCAAAGTCGGTCCACGGATCCGGAAATGGAGGCCAACCTGCGGCGACTTTTCAGTTCGGGGATTCCCTGCTGTGTCGTGACCAATGGTCGGACTCCCCCGTCGCCGCTTCCTCAGCTGGCGGAGGAAATCGGGGTTCC
This sequence comes from Candidatus Omnitrophota bacterium, assembly GCA_029570205.1. Classification (GTDB taxonomy): domain Bacteria; phylum Hinthialibacterota; class Hinthialibacteria; order Hinthialibacterales; family JAKPRU01; genus JAKPRU01. The sequence goes on from JAKQSI010000043.1 coordinate 28,940, forward strand.
CCTCCTGGTTTCTTCCCACAATACAACCCGGTTCACGAAACGGTTGTGGGAACATTTGGAACGTGCCCTTGCCCCGGTTGTCATTGAACGGGGTGTCCTGATGGATGTCTATAACATCGGCACGCTGATTCAGGGCGATTCCGGCGTCGGAAAAAGTGAATGCGCGCTGGAATTGATGGAACGCGGACATACTTTTGTGGCGGACGATCTGATTGAAGTTCGTTCGCCCCAGGAGAGCCGGCTGGTCGGTTCGGGTCGGGGGATTGTGCCATATCACATGGAGATTCGCGGGATCGGGATCATCGATGTCAGCCGGATTTTCGGGCCTCGCAGCATCCGGGGGGAAAAGCAGATAGACCTGATCGTGGAACTTCAGGACTGGAATCCGGATGTGGAGTATGAACGGGTGGGGATTGTGCAACGATATAAGGAACTTCTTAATGTCAAGGTGCCGTATCTGCTCATTCCGGTTCGTCCGGGTCGAAACATCAGCACCATTATTGAAATTGCGGCGGTCAATCAGAAATTGATCTCCCAGGGTGTTCACATGGCAGCGGAATTCGACAGGAAATTGATTCAGGCGATGCGGGAACAGACTCAACGATGAATGAGACGGGCACGGTCAGAAAAGAGGTGGTCATCCTGAACGCATTGGGGCTTCATGCGCGCCCCGCGGCCTTGCTGGTACAGGCTGTCAGCAACTTGAACTGTAAGATCTGGATCACAAAAGATGACTATACCGTGAATGCGAAAAGCCTGATGGGAGTATTGACTTTGGTGGCGGCACAGGGATCGGCGCTGGTCATCACGGCCAAGGGAGAGGATGCTCAACGTGCGGTGGACCGGGTTGTGGAACTGGTGGAAGGAAAATTCGGTGAGGAATGACCGAAACGGGCGGGGAGAGAACATTTCTCCGTGAATGAACGGAACCGACAGATGGAGACGCAGCTTACTGGAATACCCGCGTCCACCGGCGTGGTGATCGGGCCTGCCCGTCTCTACCACACCCAGGTACCTAAAATCCGCCCCCGAACCATCGAACCCGATGCGGTGGACCTGGAAGTGGAACGCTTGCACAGGGCAGTGGCTGTCTCAAGAGAACAGATATGGGGCGTTTTGGGACGGGGGGATGCTCAGGGTATTGACCACACTGTCCAGGATATTCTGAAGACCCATTTGGTTTTCTTAAAAGATCCCATGTTGATCGGCCGGACCGAGCAACGTATTCGTGAGCAGCGGGAATCGGCGGAATATGCCCTTGCACAGGTTGTCGGTGACGCGGAACGGATTTTTTCCAGGCAGGAAGATCCCGTGTTTCGCGAACGATTCGCGGATATTCAGGATGTGGCCCGACGGGTATTAAGGAATCTGCTGGGAGGGATGACGGACTTGGGGGCCGATCTTCCCCAGGAACAGGTAATCCTGATTGCCCATGATCTCTCTCCCTCCGATACGGCAACCTTGCCGAAAGACCGGATTATCGGTTTTGCCACGGAGGTCGGCGGACCGACCAGTCACACGGCTATTCTGGCCCGAAGCCTGCGGATCCCCGCCGTGGTCGGTGTAGCCGGGCTTCTGGAGCAGGTCGGCGATGCAGACACGGTTATCCTGGACGGTTCTCACGGCATGGTGGTTGTGGGACCCTCCGTGGAAACCCGGCAGCGTTATGAGCGGACAGGGCGACAGATCCAGGCCGATGAAAACCGACTCAGAACTTATGCGCTCCTGCCGACCGTGACCCTGGACGGGCATGTGCTGGACGTCTCGGCAAACATCGAATTGCCCGATGAAGCGAAGGATGCACTGCAATACGGAGCGGGTGGCATCGGCCTGTTCCGAACCGAATATCTGTTCATGCGTGCCCGAAACCTCCCCAGCGAGGAGGAACAGTTCCAGGCCTATCGCAGTGCCCTCGAATATATGGAGGGGCGACCCGTGGTGATCCGGACCCTGGACCTCGGTGGGGATAAGTTTGCGCACACGATTCCGGTTCCGGATGAGATGAATCCGTTTATGGGCTGGCGGGCCATTCGATTCTGTCTTCAGAATCGCGGCCTGTTTCGAACTCAATTGCGCGCCATTCTCCGTGCCGGGGTCTACGGACGGGCACGGATGATGTTTCCCATGATTTCCGGAGTGCGGGAACTCCGGGAAGCGCTGGCCTTTCTGGAGGAAGTCAAAGAGGAACTGCGCAAAGAAAAGGTCAAATTCGAGGAACATATACCGGTAGGGGGGATGATCGAACTACCCTCTGCGGTCATGGTTGCGGAAGACCTTGCCCGATATCTCGATTTTTTCAGTATCGGTTCCAATGATCTCATTCAGTATTCTCTTGCCGTGGATCGAATCAACGAAAAGATCGCTCACTTGTATCAACCGCTTCATCCGGGAGTGCTGCGGATGATCCGTCATGTCGCTCGGGTGGGGAACAGGCAGGGGATTCCAGTAGAAATCTGCGGTGAAATGGCGGCAAATCCTCTCTGCTGCCTCGTTTTGCTTGGACTGGGGATCGAACGGTTATCCATGAGTCCTGTGGCAATCCCTCGCGTTAAAGCAATTATCCGGTCTATCCGCATGGACCAGCTGAGTTTGTTCGGGGAACGAATCCTAAGCATTTCCACAGCGGAACAGGTGGAGCGGTATGCTTTGCGTGTGGCGCGCCGCATTCTGCCTTTCTATCCGTGGGATGAAGAGCAGGCGATGCCGGTGGGACATGGACAACCGCCTCGGGAGGCGGAGACGAACATGGATCTGGTGGTTGAGGCATCGCTGCGACGATGACGGAGGGACCGGCATGGCACGATCGGGCGATTCCGTCCCTGTTTCCGTTTTGAGTGTTCGGGTGGTTCCTCGTTCGTCCCGTCCGGGGGTCCTGATCTGGGAGAACGGGACGGCTCGTGTCCACCTCAACGCTCCACCCGTGGAAGGGAAGGCAAATCGCGAGTTGATTGCGCTGGTGTCGAAAGTCCTGGGGATTCCGCGTTCGTCCGTCGAAATCCGGTCCGGGACCAGGGGACGGGATAAGACCGTTCGAATTACGGGGTTGGCGCAAGATATCCTGGAGGCGAAGCTGGCGCAGTTTGCGCCGAAAGAGGTTTGACTCGAATTGACCGGGAAATTGATTTCCATCGAGGGCATTGAGGGGGCAGGAAAAAGCACAGTCGCGGCGCGTCTGACAGACCGACTTCGGCAGTCGGGACATTCCGTGCTGGAGCTGCGCGAGCCTGGCAGCACCCCCGTGGGGGAAACTCTGCGTACCCTGCTCAAAGACGGCACGATTGGTCTCGCGCCGCTCACGGAAGCGTTCCTGTTTGAAGCCGCGCGTCATGAGATGGCAATTCGGCGGATTCGACCCGCTCTGGCCGAGGGGCAATGGGTAGTCGTCGATCGGTTCTACGATTCCACAACAGCGTACCAGGGCTGGGGTCGAGGGCTGGATGTGGAAATGCTCTGCCGGATGCACAAGGATGCCTGTGGAGAAATAGTCCCGGATTTGACACTCCTGCTCGATATCGACCCGGCTGTCGGGTTGGACCGAGCGCGTTCTGTTACCCGGGGACAGGGTGAAACGGCACGGGACCGCTTTGAACAGGAAGGGATTGCTTTCCTGAAACGGGTTCGGGAGGGATTTCTTTCTATCGCCCGGGCCGAACCCAACCGGATTGTGGTGATTCCTGTCACCGGCGATGCGGAAACGGTGGTGGAATGTTGCCTGCGGGCAGTCCGGCAAAAATTAGGCAGGTGAATTGAAAGCGCGATGTTCCTTGACTCGCATGGACAAAATCCGTACAATTAAAAAGCTGTGCTGAAAGTCTGTTCGCGCGAAGATTTGAAAGACGAAAACAAACGGACGCAGACATAAGAAGGAATCTTTCGGAGACCATGTTTGGAGGCAGTGACCTCCCGGCCGTTCAATGAACTTCCCGCAGAAATGGGAAACGGTGCTGAAGGCACATTCGGCGCGACCGCCACAAGCGGAAACACATGGAGAGATTGACTCCTGCACGTTCGGCGTTTCCTGGTGTGAATTGTCCAAGTGTATTCACAGAAACGGTTGGTCTCCGCGACATCGAAACCACTGAAATACGATCTATGTTTCCATGGATTCACGTTGAATCGGATCAGAACTCTTGCGGCGCGGTTGTCACCCGGCTCATCAGGCCGGTCTGAATCGTACCGCATCCCCGTATGGGGGTTATCCATCAATCGAGGTGCCTTATGATTCGGAAATTGGATGCTAGTCCCAGTCCCTGGCGCGAACGTCAGAATTTCTCTCGCATTCAATCCGTTGTCGAGATCCCGGACCTGATTGAGACGCAGCAGTCCTCGTATCGGGATTTCCTCCAGGAGGATGTGGTTCCCGACAAACGTCGAGAGATGGGGTTGCAGCAGGCCTTTAAGTCCATTTTCCCCATCAAAGGGAGAGACACATCCAGCCTGGATTTTGTCGGCTATCATCTCGGTCGCCCCAAGTATAAGGTGATGGAATGTATCGAACGCGGGATGACCTATGCCGCGCCTCTTCGCATCAAAGTCCGGCTGGTCATCAAGGCGGCCCCCGCCAAGGACGCCGAACCGGAAGTGGTCGATATCCGCGAAGAAGACATTTACCTGGGCGAGATTCCCCTGATGACCGACCGGGGAACCTTTGTCATCAACGGCGCCGAGCGGGTTGTGGTCAGCCAGCTCCACCGGTCCCCCGGCGCGGTATTCAATGTGGAAACCCACCATACCGGCCAGAAACTCATCACCGCCAGTATCATCCCCAACCGGGGTGCCTGGCTGGAATTCGAAAACGATCTGAATGATGTCTTGTATGTCATCATTGACCGCAAACGCAAAATGCCCGTCACCATTCTGTTGCGGGCATTCGGATACGGAACGGATGAAGAGATTTTCTCGCTTTTCATCGAGCGTCAGAAAGTCTCTCTCCAAGACGAGAAAAAGGCCCTGATCGGGCGTCTCCTGGCGACCGAAATTCGGGATCCGAGCTCCGAGGCCACCGTTTTCGAGGCGGGAACGGAGATTGACGAGGTGGTTCTGAATCGCCTCTCCGAATTGAATATCCATGACATCGTCATTGTGCGCAATCATCCGGAGGACTTTCGGATGATCTGGAATACCATCCTGAAAGATCCCACCAAGAGCCGCGATGACGCGCTGCGGGAAATCTATGCCACCTTGCGCCCCGGTGAACCGCCGGCTCCCAAAAATGCGGAAGCCCTGATTCAAAATCTCTTTTTCCGCGCACGGCGGTACGATCTTTCCAAGGTCGGCCGGTATCGCATGAACACGAAGCTGGGGATTCACATCGATCAGGAAAAAGTAACCCTTTGCGCGGAAGATCTGGTTGCGGTGGTGTCCTACATTCTCGGCCTCAATCGTGGAGAAGGCGTCTCGGATGATATCGACCACTTGGGGAACCGGCGTGTTCGCACCATCGGGGAACTGCTGGAAAACCAGATTCGTGTCGGCCTGGCCCGCATGGAACGCACCATCCGGGAGAAAATGGGCATTCTGGACCTTGAAAATATCATGCCCCGAAATCTGATCAACGCCAAGCCGATCACCACGGCAGTAGCGGATTTCTTCGGACGCAGCCAACTCTCGCAGTTCCTGGATCAGGTCAACCCCCTCTCGGAACTGACACACAAACGTCGCTTGTCCGCGCTCGGACCCGGTGGACTGAACCGCGAACGCGCCGGATTTGAGGTTCGCGACGTCCATCATACTCACTACGGCCGAATTTGTCCGATTGAGACCCCGGAAGGTCCGAACATCGGTCTCATTTCCAGCCTGTCCACTTATGCGCGGATCAATGAATTCGGATTTATTGAGACTCCCTATCGCCGCGTCAAAGGCGGTCGGGTTACAAACGAGATTGTCTATCTGTCCGCCGATGAGGAAGACCGCTGCATCATCGCCCAGGCGAATGCTCCCATCGACGATAAGGGCAAGTTCAAAGGGGATCTGGTCCTGTCGCGGGAACGCGGAAATTTCCCGCGCGTTCCGCCGGACAAAGTGGATTTCATGGATGTCTCTCCCTTGCAGCTCGTTTCCATTTCGGCCGCTCTGATCCCGTTCCTGGAGAACGACGACGCGAACAGGGCGCTCATGGGGTCCAACATGCAGCGCCAGGCTGTGCCGCTCCTGAAAACCGAGGCTCCTTTGATCGGCACGGGTGTCGAATACAAGGCCGCCAAGGATTCCGGGGTCGTGGTGGTGGCGAAACGGGACGGACTCGTGGAGTATGTCAGCGCCGAACGAATCGTGATTCGACCGGATAATCCCCTCTCGGACAACGACGTGGATGTTTATCCCCTGAAGAAATTCGTTCGATCGAATCAAAACACCTGCATCAACCAGAAGCCCATTGTGCGGAAGGGAATGCACATTCATGCCGGAGACGTTATTGCCGACGGTCCGGCAACGGATAACGGAGAACTGGCGCTCGGGCGAAATGTGCTGGCCGCTTTCATGTCCTGGGAGGGCGACAACTTCGAGGATGCCATCGTGGTCAGCGAGCGCCTCATCCGAGATGACGTTTTCACCAGCGTCCATATTGAGGAGTTCAAGGTTGAGGCCCGTGATACCAAACTGGGCGAGGAAGAAATCACCCGCGACATTCCCAATGTGGGGGAAGAGGCCCTGAAGAACCTGGATGAAAAGGGAATCATCCGCATCGGGGCAACGGTACGCGCAGGGGATATCCTGGTCGGGAAGGTTTCCCCGAAAGGAAAAGTACAGACCACGAATGTGGAAAAGCTGTTGCGGGCCATTTTCGGCAAACGGGCCGAGGATGTTCGCGATATTTCCCTCAAAGCCCCACCGGGGACCGAAGGAATTGTGGTCGATGTAAAAGAGTTTCAGCGAAAACTTCGAACAGGGAAGGGGCGGGGCGATGATGCGACCAGTCTCAAACGCCTGGCTGCCCAGCGCGATCGTCTGGCTCACGAACTGGAGGCGGAGTGGGATCAACGGATTCACAACTTCGTCCTCGGAAAAACGGCCGCGAACGATCTGGTCGATACGCAGACGGGCGAGATCATTGTCCCCGCCGGTAAGAAAATCACCAGTGCGGACCTCAAGAAGGTCCAGGGAACCAGTCTGCGTGAATTGCGTATCGAGGACGACACATTCCTGGATGAATTGCACCTCGAGTTCAGCAAGCAGATCGAAGATGTGCATCTGGAATACGAGAAGGAAGTCGAACGGATCAAGATGGGCGACAACCTGCCGCCCGGTGTGATTAAGCTGGTCAAAGTCTACGTGGCCAAGAAAAAGCGACTTTCCATCGGCGACAAGATGGCAGGACGTCACGGAAACAAGGGCGTGGTTTCCAAAATCGTTCCCTTGGAGGACATGCCGTTTCTGGAAGACGGAACACCGGTCGATATCGTCCTCAATCCGTTGGGTGTTCCTTCCCGAATGAATGTGGGACAGGTTTTTGAGATTCATTTGGGTTGGGCGGCCCAGAAATTGGGCCGATATGTTGCCACCCCCGTTTTTGACGGGGCCACGGAAGAGGATGTTGTGGAGCATCTGCGCCTGGCCGGACTCCCGGAAGACGGAAAGACCGTTCTGTATGACGGACGAGCTGGAGAGCCGTTCAGCGACCGGATCACGGTCGGGTACATTTATATGATGAAATTGAATCACTTGGTGGACGATAAGATGCACGCGCGTTCCATCGGTCCGTATTCCCTGGTTACGCAGCAGCCGCTGGGCGGCAAGGCCCAATTCGGCGGACAGCGCCTCGGTGAAATGGAAGTGTGGGCGCTGGAAGCTTACGGTGCAGCCCATACGCTGCAGGAATTGTTGACCGTCAAGTCGGACGATATTATCGGTCGCAACCGGATATACGAAGCCATCGTAAAAGGGGAGAACGCACGAGCGCCCGGACTCCCGGAATCGTTCTATGTGCTTGTCAAGGAACTTCAGAGCCTCGGTTTGGGCATTGAGATTGATGAAATGGAAGAGGAAGAAGAAGAGGAGGAGGCGACGAAATCCGCATCGACAGCTGCCGAACAGCCGGAGGTGCAGGAAGTAGCCCGCTGAGTGGACCCGACCGTCGTTGACTGTCGGGAGAATCCCCAACTCTGAGGAGAAGCACACTTATGTGGAAATCGGTTCAAACTCCCAGCGCCAAACCCCGCGAAGAAGAAATTCGCGATATCAACCGGATTCGATCCATTCGGATTACCCTGGCTTCTCCGGAAACCATTCGAAGCTGGTCCTATGGAGAAGTCAAGAATCCCGAAACGATCGACTACAAGACATACAAACCGAAAGCGGACGGACTCTTTTGCGAGCGTATCTTCGGTCCGACACGGGACTATGAATGCGCATGTGGCAAATTCAAAGGTATTAAGCACAAGGGGGTCACTTGTGATCGGTGCGGTGTGGAAGTCATCCAAGCCAAGGCACGGCGCAGTCGCCTCGGGCACATCGAACTGGAAATGCCCGTCTCCCATATCTGGTTCTCCAAAGGGGTTCCAAGCCGGATGGCTGCCCTCCTGGATATGTCGATCAAGGCATTGGAGCGGGTTCTTTATTTTGAAGAATATATTGTCCTCGATCCGGGCGACACGGATTTGCAACTTTATCAATTGATCAATGAGCGGGCTTATTCCGAGCTCCGTCAGGAATACGGCGATTTGTTTCGGGTCGGAATCGGTGCGGAAGCCATTCGGGAAATCCTGGCGAGTATGAATCTCGACCAGATGGCCAAAGAACTCAAAAAAGCCATCCGGGAAAGCCGTTCGAAGCAGAAAGTCAAACGGTACATCAAGCGGCTCAAGGTGGCGGATGATTTTCGAAACAGCGGCAACCGTCCGGAATGGATGATCTTGGAAGCCCTGCCGGTCATTCCGCCGGATCTGCGGCCTCTGGTCCCCCTGGATGGGGGGCGGTTTGCAACTTCAGACCTCAATGATCTCTATCGCAGGGTCATCAACCGGAACAACCGTCTCCGTCGTCTGAAAGAAGTGCGGGCGCCGGAAGTGATTATCCGCAACGAGAAACGGATGCTTCAGGAGGCGGTTGATTCTCTTCTCGACAACGGCCGTCGCGGACGGCCTGTCAAAGGCTCCAATAACCGGCCCCTCAAGTCCCTGTCGGATATGTTGAAGGGAAAACAGGGCCGATTCCGCCAGAATCTCCTTGGGAAACGAGTGGATTATTCGGGTCGAAGCGTCATCGTGGTCGGTCCGGAACTGAAGTACAACCAGTGCGGACTTCCGAAACAGATGGCGCTGGAGCTCTTTGAACCGTTTATTATCCGCAAATTAGAAGAACTGGACGAGATTACCACCATCCGAAGCGCGAAACGCAAGATCGAACGCGGTGACCCGGAGGTCTATGATGTGCTGGAAGAAGTGATTCAGGACCACCCGGTTCTCTTGAACCGTGCTCCGACCCTGCACCGCATGGGTATCCAGGCCTTTCAGCCTATTCTGGTCGAAGGGAAAGCCATCCGTCTCCATCCGCTGACCTGCACCGCGTTCAATGCCGACTTCGACGGCGACCAGATGGCTGTCCACGTTCCGCTGTCTCAGGAGGCGCAGGACGAATGCCGCAAACTCATGCTGGCGAAACACAACATTCTCTCGCCGGCACATGGAGGCCCCATTTCCACTCCCACACAGGACATCGTCCTCGGTCTCTATTTTCTCACCAAGATTCGCAAACCGATCGACGGCGGGCCACCACGTCGGTTCTCCTCCACAACCGAGGCCGTGATCGCCTATGACCAGGGCTGCCTGGGGCTTCAAGATGAAATTGAGGTACGGGTGGAAGGACGGCTGACACGAACCACCGTCGGACGCATTGTTTTCAATGAATCCCTGCCGCCCGATCTGCGGTTTGTTAATGATTTGATGGTTAAAAAGAATTTGGCGGCGCTGGTTTCCCGGTGCTACAACATTTATGGGAAGGACCGGACGTCACAACTTCTGGATGATCTGAAAAACCTCGGATACTACTACGCCAAAATCGGGGGGATCTCGATCAGCCTCACCGATATGCGCGTGCCTTCGGAGAAGGAGACGCTGCTTGCAGCCGCTCGGAAAGACGTTGCCGAAACCATCCGTCAGTATGAGGAAGGTGTGATCACCGATATCGAGCGGTATAACAAAGTAATCGACCGGTGGATTGAAACGACCGAGGCTGTCGGGAAAGCCATGGAGAAGGAGCTCCAGAACGATCACAACGGATTCAACCCGATTTACATTATGTATCATTCCGGCGCTCGTGGTTCGGAGCAGCAGATTCGCCAGCTGGCCGGAATGCGAGGCCTCATGTCCAAGCCGATGAAAAAACTCACCGGCGGAATGGGTGAAATCATCGAATCTCCCATCGAATCGAATTTCAAAGAGGGATTGACCGTTCTGGAGTATTTCATTTCGACTCACGGCGCACGAAAAGGTCTGGCCGATACGGCCTTGAAAACTGCCGAAGCCGGTTACCTGACTCGTCGTCTCGTGGATGTGGCGCAGGATGTAATCATTTCCGAAGAAGATTGTGGAACGCTGTCGGGATTTGAAGTCACTGCCATTCGCGAAGGTGACCGGACCATCGAATCCCTCGAAGACCGTGTTTTAGGCCGCGTGGCCGCGGAGGATATTCGAAATCCCCTCACCGGGGCGACTCTGGTTGAAACGGGCCAGGTAATCGATGAGGAAACGGTTAGTGCGATGCGTCTCTGCGGTGTGGAGCATGTGCGCATCCGGTCGGTCATGTCTTGCGAGGCCTCTCGTGGAGCCTGTGCAAAGTGCTACGGTTGGGACCTCTCCAAACGGGCGCCCGTAAACATCGGGGAAGCGGTGGGTGTGATTGCGGCGCAGTCCATTGGCGAACCGGGGACCCAGTTGACTCTCCGAACCTTCCACATCGGCGGAACCACCAGCCGTATCCTGGAGCAGTCTGAAGTCCGCATTCGTCTCAACGATGACGGAATGGGCGGCTTGCGGGACGGTGAAATCGGGATCGTCAAATATGTGCATCTTCGATATGTTGTCGATCGCGAAGGACGTCAGCGAGTCGTGAATTCCGGCGCCCGCCCCTTGATTCTCCGTTCGGGTTTGCGGATTCCGAAGGTGGATACCCGATTCGAGCGGTCCGGGAAGCGCACCGGCTCTCTTATTCTGGATGGTGACAATCTGCCGGTGGTCGATCTTAAAGACAACCGGCAGGTGGTAACCCGGGGTGGTGGAAGCCTTCAGATCAAGGACAGCCGAGGCAAAGTTCTGGTGGAATATACCTCGATCCCTGCGGGGGCCGAGTTGGAAACGCGGTTGGGAGAGAAAGTCAATCCGGGCATGTTGCTCGCGCGGTGGGACCCGTTGCGGGTCCCCATCATCTCCGAACAGTCCGGGAAAGTCGAAATCGAAGGGATCGACCGGGCCTCTCTGGTCAAAGAACCGGAGACCGGCGAACCCATGATCCCCATTGATTGGACGGAGCCGGTCCGGGTCTCAATCGGAAAGGACAACGAACGAGTCTCGTATGTTCTCCTGCCGGGGCATCGGCTTCTCCATGTCCATGGCAGCGCCATCAAAGCCGGGGACATGTTGGCTTATCTGCCGACTCCGATTATCGCGCGTAGGGAGGGGAAACTGCGCTATCGGGATATTATCGAAGGCGAAACAATGCGGCGGATTCTCGACCCGGGCGCCGGAACATTGCAATCCATTATTAAAGATCCCCCGTTCGGAAGAATTCCGCGCCTTACCCTGGTGGACCGTTTCGAGCAAATCGTTGAGCAGCACAGTCTGCCGACCGGGTCGTTGCTTGAGGTGGAGGATGGGCAGGATATTTTGGGGGGCTTTATTCTGGCGCGAACCGCCCAGATGGTTCAGCAGTTCGCCGAATTGGTCGGCGGAATCGCGGTGGGCGCGTTCATCCTGCTGCCTGACGGCACGGAGTTCGAACGAAAAGGCAAGAATGTCTACTATTTCGACACCGACCAGACGGCCGAAGTTCTGGCCCGGTGGGATCCATACAACAAAACGGAGATCTCCGCGATCGATGGAATCTGCGAATTCGATCAGATCATCGAGGGGGTCACAATGTTGCAGCGGTCTTCAGAGGGTGGCGGTCCGTCTCAAATGATCATCATGGAACACCGAGAGGATAAGCGCCCGGCGCTGATTGTCCGTGGTGAAGGCGGTGTCAGCGAGTACCACGCATTGCCCTCCGGTGCGCATATTGTGGTCGAACACAATTCCCGCATCCAAGCGGGCGATGAACTGGCCCGCATCCCCAAGGAAACCTTCAAATCGCGAGATGTTACCGGCGGACTGCCACGGGTGGAGGAAATCTTTGAAGCCCGTCGCCCGAAACCACGCGATCTGGCCATCATCACCAAACTCGACGGTTGGGTTCATCTCCCCAAGCAGGAAGAGATCACCGAGGAGATCGAGCACAAATTGGAGCGGAAACGAAGAAGAGGCACCCGACTCGTCCTGATTACCGATAAGGAAGGCGAAATCCTCACCGGTTATGAAGTGGAGGTCGGAAAACACGTTATCGTTCGCGATGGAGACTGGGTTTCGACCGGAACAAAATTGGTCGATGGTTCCATTGATCCCCATGAGTACCTCGAAGTAATGGGCGAAAAAGCCACACAGGAATATCTGCTCAATGAAGTCCAGGAGGTGTATCGCCTGCAGGGCGTGCGGATCAACGACAAGCACATCGAAGTCATTATTCGTCAAATGATGCGCAAAGTTACCATCACCGACCCCGGCGATACCAATTACCTTCCGGATGATGACGTGGATCGGCTGGTTGTCCTGAGAGAGAACGCGGAAGTCGTGGCGAAGGGCGGGAAACCGGCTCAGTTCAAGCCTCGGCTCCTGGGAATCACCAAGGCCTCTCTGGGGACGGAATCGTTTATTTCCGCTGCCTCGTTCCAGGAAACAACCCGGGTTCTTACCCAGGCCGCCATCGCCGGAAAATACGATTTCCTGATGGGCCTGAAAGAGAACGTGATTATGGGACACCTGATTCCGGCAGGAACCGGGTGGGAATACAATCAGCGGCGGAGAGGAAGCAGTCGGGATGAGTAATGAAAGGAGCCGGACGGAAATAGAAATAGCGTGCGGGTTCCTTGACAAGTTTCTTGAAAATCTATATCTTGAAAACCTGTGCCTGTGTTGTACTTCGGCTTGGGTGGCAGGGAGGTAGACGCTTTGGATCGGGGCACGTGCCCTGTTTGGGATCTTCCCAGCGTTTCCTTGTCGGCACACGCAACCCAGGACTTTCCAAAAATTAACGTTTCTCCGTTTACAGGCGGAGCGGAATGGGTGAATATTTGGAGGCTATGGAATGCCTACGATCAATCAGTTGATTAAAAAGGGACGGCAGCAGAAGCGTAAAAAGGTGAAGGCTCCTGCGCTGCACGGTTGTCCGCAACGCCGAGGGGTTTGCACTCGGGTCTGGACCATGAGCCCGAAAAAACCCAACTCCGCTCTCCGGAAAGTGGCTCGTGTGCGCCTGACAAACGGAGTGGAAGTCAACGCCTATATCCCCGGTGAGGGACACAATCTCCAGGAACACTCCATTGTCCTGGTGCGTGGCGGAAGAGTCAAAGACCTGCCCAGTGTCCGCTATCACGTGGTACGCGGCACTCGTGACGCCAGCGGTGTGGACCGAAGACGACGGGGACGATCCAAATACGGGGCCGGTCGGCCGAAGTGAGTGGGAACCAATGGGACGTAAGAAAAAATCCATAGAACGCGACATTCTGCCTGACGCCAAATACGGCAGCAAACTCGTGGCTAAATTTGTCAACAGCCTCATGTCTCGGGGCAAGAAAAGTGTGGCCGAACAGATTTTCTACAAGGCCATGGAGCAGGTCGAGAAGAAGACGGGCCAGGATCCGATGACCGTGTTCAAGAATGCTGTGGAAAATGTCAAACCGAGCCTGGAAGTCCGGTCCCGCCGAGTCGGCGGCGCAACCTACCAGGTCCCGGTAGAAGTGCGACCCAACCGCCGTCAAGCCCTCGCATTCCGATGGCTCATTGCCGCGGCACGGGGACGTTCCGAACGCGGGATGGCTCTTAAATTGGCCCAGGAACTGATCGACGCGGCCAACAACCAGGGCACCTCGATCAAGAAAAAGCAGGATACCCATCGTATGGCGGAAGCCAACAAAGCCTTCGCCCACTATCGGTGGTAATTCGAACAATCTCCGCCCGCTTGCATTTCTGGCGGAGTGACCATTCTGAATATGGCGCGAACAGCGCAAGGACCAAGCCGGCAGCTCCTACACCCACAGGCGTTTGCCTTGGGATGGCTGGATTCTGTCGGTTGTTCTGTGAGCAAAAGAGCAGAATTTCATGAACGTGAGTACTACCATAGAACGAACAGAGAATGCGCTCGAATTGGTGCGCAATATCGGCGTGATGGCACACATCGATGCCGGAAAGACCACCACCACCGAGCGGATTCTGTATTACACGGGGAGAACCCACAAGATCGGTGAAGTCCATGACGGCGCCGCCGAAATGGATTGGATGGCTCAAGAAAAAGAACGAGGTATCACCATTACTTCGGCGGCCACGTGCTGCCGCTGGCGAGGCCATCACCTCAACCTCATCGATACCCCCGGTCATGTCGACTTCACAGTCGAGGTCGAGCGATCCTTACGGGTACTCGATGGGGCAATATGTGTTTTTTGCGCGGTCGGCGGTGTGGAGCCGCAGTCCGAGACGGTCTGGCGTCAGGCAGACCGCTACCAGGTTCCGCGAATCGCCTTCATCAACAAAATGGATCGAGTCGGCGCCGATTCTCAACGAACCATTGAGATGATGCAAACACGCCTTGGCGCGCATGTCCTCCCCATCCAATTACCGATCGGAGTCGAATTGACTTTCTGCGGTGTCGTGGATCTTGTCGAAATGAAAGCCAGAATCTGGCATGAAGCCGCAGACGACTACGGAACAACGTATGAGGACGGACCCATTCCACCGGATATGCTGGAGGCCGCGGAAGAGGCTCGTGTTCACCTGCTGGAAACCCTGGCAGAAACCGATGACGGGTTCATGGAACGGTACCTTGAGGGCCATCCGATTACCCCGGATGACATTCGATCCGCCATCCGGTATGCAACCATTCATCTTGGCAGGATCCCTGTTCTGTATGGTTCGGCCCTGAAGAATAAAGGCGTCCAGCTCCTTCTGGATGCCGTAGTGGATTACTTGCCCTCGCCGTTGAATGTCCCGCCTGTGGTCGGAACGGATCCCGATTCCGGGGAAGAGACGGTCCATGAAGCGCATATTGATGCGCCGTTTACCGCACTGGCTTTCAAAATCCAGTCCGATCCGCACGGCAAGTTGACATTTCTGCGCATCTATTCCGGCCGGATTCGCTCCGGTTCGGTCGTGTTCAACGCGAGGAAGAAAAAACGAGAAAAAATCGGACGGCTTCTCCGAATGCACGCCAACAAACGGGAAGATATCAAAGAGGCTTGTGTCGGCGATATCGTCTGTGCAATCGGTCTGTCCGGAACGACCACAGGTGATACCCTGTGCGATACGGATTCCCCGATTCTTCTGGAATCGCCGCAATTCCCGGACCCGGTCATTTCGGTTGCCATCGAACCCAAAAGCCGCTCGGATCAGGACCGCCTCGACGTCAGCCTGGCAAAATTGGCCGAAGAAGATCCGACGTTTCAGGTTCGCACCGACCGGGAAACCGGTGAAACGATCATCTCCGGAATGGGCGAACTTCATTTGGAGATTATTGTCGATCGCCTGATTCGCGAGTTTAACGTCCATGCCAATGTCGGGCGGCCGGAAGTGGCCTATCGGGAAACCATCCAGAAAGCCACCACGGGAGAGGCACGATTTGTGCGGCAATCCGGAGGACGGGGCCAGTACGGGCACGTCGTTATCGAGATTTTCCCCCGTCAACCGGGCGAAGGGTTTTCATTTGAGGATTGCATCGTCGGCGGCGCCATTCCGTCCGACTATATTCCGGCAGTGCGGAAAGGCATTCAGGAATCATTGGCAACCGGGGCATTGGCGGGATATCCCATCGTGGATATCGGCGTGCGACTGGTTGACGGTTCGTATCACCCGGTGGATTCCTCCGAAATGTCTTTTTCTATCGCAGGTTCCCTGGCGTTGAAAGACGGCTTCCGAAGAGGAGATGCCGTCCTGCTGGAACCGATTATGGATGTGGAGGTCATTGTTCCCGAAGAGAACATGGGGGATGTCATCGGAAATATCAACGCGCGCAGGGGCAAGGTGGTCTCCCTGGAACCCCGGATGAATTTGCAGGTCATCTCGGCGATGGTTCCGTTGGCGGAGATGTTCGGTTATGCAACAACAT
Source organism: Candidatus Omnitrophota bacterium (assembly GCA_029570205.1). GTDB lineage: Bacteria > Hinthialibacterota > Hinthialibacteria > Hinthialibacterales > JAKPRU01 > JAKPRU01. The sequence goes on from JAKQSI010000043.1 coordinate 45,278, forward strand.
TGCGCTCGATGACTCAGGGAAGAGGCACATACAGTATGCAACTGGGGCGGTACGAAAAAGTTCCGTCCGGCATTCAGGCCGAAATTGTAGCCAAATTCACCGGCATGGGTCGGTGAATCCATGAAATGACGATACGCACAATAAAGGAAGAGGACGATGGCGAAGAAGAAATTTGAACGAACGAAACCGCATGTGAATATCGGGACGATCGGGCATGTGGACCACGGGAAGACGACATTGACGGCGGCGATCACGATGGTGTTGAACCTGAAGGGGTTGGCGG
>JAKQSI010000020.1 GCA_029570205.1 Candidatus Omnitrophota bacterium
AGACAGGTGGATCGAAATCTACCGAGCCGTCCGGGAGCAATGGCCGGGGTGGTCTCAAGCGGACGTGATAGCAGAAACGATCAAACGAGTACACAAGGGGCAGGGTAAACATATTGGGATCTCGGAATCGACACTCCGAGAGTGGTTCAGGCGGCGCGGGATCAAGATGAAATAATTCCCGGCGGGGACAACGCAAAGGTGAAAATATGAAACATAATCCGGTGGCAATTTGTTACGAGGATCTCGAAAACAGGCTAATTCGGGATGACGGACCGGCGGTTGATGAGCCTGAAAACAAGGCTCAGGCATTTTATGTGGTTTTGTGGCCGGAGCATGTTTTGACGCCAAGGTATAACGGCGATTGTGATATCCATGGACCGATGACCCGAGAGGACGCGGCGGTTTATCGCGACGGAGTCCGTTTCTATCATGGATATTGACCGTGGATCTCCCAGGCGACCTGTTTTTCTGACATGACCGTCCGGTTTGTACCAGGGCGGCATTTTTCTTTGTTTTTTCTTCCTTCCCGGACCGTAAGTCCAGGCAATTCAAAATACTCCACCCGAAAATAATTTCAAAAACGCTTTGGATATCTAGTTATCTGAAACGGCTAACGTGCGAACGTGTTGCATTCGCGGAAAAAATCCGTATGTTGTGGTTAGATGATAGTTCAAGGAGGTCCGAAAATGAGAATGGAACGCAACGTGACGGATGATGATCGACTACTGAGGGAAAGGGATGCAGCGAGCTTTATCGGAGTCTCGCGGCGGACCCTACAAGGATGGCGGCTGACCGGGCGCGGTCCACAATATCACAAAATCTCGGAACGCTGCATCCGCTACTCGCGGGAACTGCTTGAGGACTGGCTTGCGAGTACCGTCCGAAATTCTACATCAGACCAGTGAGAGTAGGAGGAAATTATGCTGACATCGGAAATCGACTTGGCGGCGCTCCGGCAGGACTTGCTGCTGATGCAACAGACCATCGGGCAGGATATTCCGATGGGGAAGAAATTCCATTGTGTTGATCGGAGACACGGGGACGAAAACGCATCCGCGAATCTGTACGAAAAGGACGGCGCAATTCGGTATCGTTGTTTCGGCTGTGGACTAGATCAGGACGTAATCGGCATGAGGATGCTACTTGCCGAGGAAACATTTCCGCAGGCGGTGGCGTATTTGAGCAACGGTAACGGAGGGACGCCGCAGGAGCCACGATCCGTTTTACCTGATGGAAACCCTTGCCCGAAGCCTGATCGTTCGACTACAGGCACGACCGGGACTGGATTTTCGAGCCTGGAAGAATTATCGGCGGCGGTGGCCAAGTCCGGCGCGATTGAATCTGTCTATCATTACAATTCCGAATCCGCAGACCATCTCATTGTCTTTCGAGTCAAACAGAAATTCAGCAAGACATTCCGGCAGTGTCGGCGCGAGGGTGGCCGTTATTATTTCGGCGCACCAATGAAACCTTACTCTATCTATCGGCGCGATCTCATTTCCACAGCGGAAACCGTTATCGTGTGCGAGGGTGAAAAGTGCGCGGACGCAATCAACGGCTTGCAGATTCCGGGCATTGCGGCGACTACGTCACCCGGCGGCGCGAAAAATGCCAAAGGTGCAGACTGGTCTGTTCTGTCTGGCAAGAAACTGATTCTCTGGCCGGATAATGACGAGCCGGGGCAGGGATACGTCCGGGACGTCTTGGATTGCCTGAGAGCGTTGCCGACACCGCCGCGTGAAATCCTGGAAATCGACCCAGCGGCGCTAGCGCTGAGTGAAAAAGAGGACGTATACGATTACCTGCAATCGGGCCGGAGCTTGGAGGACGCCTTGGCGGTTGCGGAACCGATACAGGAGCCGGCGAAGGAACCGGGGTTGAAAGTCTACACGCTTCACGAGTACATAAAGCTGGAACTCCCACCAAAGGAAAAAATACTTGACCCTATTCTTGACCGGGCAAGCCTTTCGATGGTTCACGCTTGGCGCGGTATCGGGAAAACTTTTTTTGCGATGTCTTTGGCGCATTCTGTTTCCGTAGGGGAGCCGTTCCTGTGTTGGAACGTTCCGAAAGCACGCAGAACGCTTTATTTTGAGTCCGAAATGAAGGGCGGCGACATTCAGGAGCGACTTTGTCATATTGCTTATGCAAGCGACAAAACAACGCGGGATAATTTCCTCATTCTTCCAGGTGACCAGCAAGATGGGCCGTTGCCGAACCTTGCGGACCGGAAGGGGCAACAGGCCATTGACCAACACTTGGATGGGGTCGAATTCTTTGTGATTGATAACCTCTCCACCCTGTCACGCGGCGGGCCGGAAAACGATTCGGAATCCTGGAACGAAATCGGCGGATGGCTTCTCAGTTTGAGAAAACGGGGTATTGCCGTCATGCTGATCCACCATAGTGGCAAGGCCGGACTGCAACGGGGGACAAGCAAGCGAGAGGACACCCTTGACGTTGTAATCAACCTTCAACGACCGAAAGAATACCGACCAGAACACGGCTGTAAGTTTGAGGTTGTGTTCGAGAAATGCAGGTCAATTTCCGGCGCGGACGCGGGGGGTATTGAGGCAACATTGGAGATCGACCAGGGCCGGGCTTTGTGGACTTGGCGAACCCTCACAAGCCGGTTGATCGACCAGGTGCGGGAGCTGGACGAGGAAGGGCTTACGCAGCGGCAAATTCAAAAGGAACTTCGGATCGGCCTTGGCACAGTCAACCGATATTTGAAACTGGTAAAGGGTAAGGACACAGAATGAAAAATTCATGTTCCACCCGTTCAACGTGTTCCATGTTCCATTTTAAGGAAATGGAACATTGGAACACAGGAACGTTCCGGTGGAACGGAACATGGAACAGACATGGAACAGACCTTACTTAAGTCATTGGTATTACAGAAGTTAGAGCGGAACAACGATTGGAACACGGGTGGAACGCAAGCCGAAGATCCGTGTTCCATTGACCCTCAAAAAAATGAGGGGGGTGGAACACCCGTTTTTGACCGTTCCGGGACCCCAAAACCGAACCATTCCGACCCCGTTTCCGGGCCGATTGCGGAACCCTCTCCGAGCGGGGCGGTTCCCACGGTTCCAAGCGATCCAGTCCGTGAGTCCATTGCGCGGCTGGTCGAATATGCGGCGCGGATCGGCGCGGGGCCGGTGGGCGAATTTCTTGAACGACACCCGCAGCAGTGGGCGGCTGTCGCCTTCGAGTATGACGGCATGGTGGCGCAACTTTCGGAAACCAAACCGGACGCGGATCGGGGCTTTGTCTCGGACTTGGCGGCGGAAAGTGTCTGCCTGTGGGTCCGGTTGGACTTCCTTCGGGAGATCGAAGGCGACACCTACCGGGCGAAAATGCACGGTCCGGGCGGGGTGTGGGATCGGTTGCGGAAGGGGGCGCGATAATGGGCGAACTCAAGGACTGGGCGGTCAAGGTGTTGGAGAACGATCCCACTTGGGGCGCGGCAACGTCCACCCGTCCAGCGGCGCAACCTTCGACCCGTTCGACCCGGCGGAAACCGGCGGGGCCGGATGTGGATCAAATATGGGCGACTGCGCTGGACAGTCCACCCGTCCGGCAGGAACCGGCGGGATTCGATTACAGGCCGACACAGATGACCGTCATTCAACGGCTGATCGAAGCGGCGCACCAGTGGGGTGACCGGGCTGTCTCTGAATTCCTGGACAGGAACCCGGACCGTTGGCCGGTGGTCTGGCAGCAACTCCGGGAGACCGAGCGGCTGATAACCGATTGCCACCCGGACGCGGATCGGGCAAGGGTCACGGCGGCGGCGCGGCTGGCGACTATCGCATGGATTGAATTTCGGCTACTTGAGAAAACGACCATTACCGAATTCCGGGCAAGGCTGGCACAGGCTTGGAAACGACTACAGGAAAGTGAGGAATAACCATGGCCACGATCAAAATTGAACCTTTACCCGAAGGAATGCCAATTCACCCGGCGTGTCTAATGTTTCCCATGCTCACCTTGACGCGGTATGCCGAATTTGTTGAAAACGTCCGGCAGTACGGGCAGATAGAACCTATCACCTTGTACGAGGGGCAGATCCTGGACGGCAAGATCCGCTACAAGGCGTGTGTTGACTTGGGGATCGAACCGATATTTCGAGTATATTCCGGCGACCCGTGGGCGTATGCTTGGAGCATGAACGGGGTGCGCGGCGATTTGACGGGCGAAGAGGAACAGCGGTATTTCATTCGAAAATACTTGGAAGAAAAACGCGCGGCGCAGGTAGCGCAGGAAAGACCATGAACGCGGCTAACAAGATTCCCATATTCAACTTTGAGCGTTCTGAAACCGAGCAAGTCCGGGGGACTGCCTGGCGGCACAGGGGGCGCAAATATCTGGACTGTCGGTTATTTGTTCGCAAGGGCGACAGGTGGATCGCCACGCGGGAGGGAATTACGTTTCGGGAACACGAGATCCAACGGCTACAAACGGCGGCGGAATTGGCGATAGCACTTCCCGTCAAGATCGACTGACGGTTACTCATAAGAAACTAGAGGTAACGACCATGGACGAAACTCTTACTCTTGCGAAACTGATCGCGGACGCAAAGGAATTGCGACTTGCGATCTCGGAACTGATTGAACGGCTGGAAGAACTACAGGCATTCCAAGAATGCCGGGACACAAACTAACGAAACGAAAGGTGGTCCACGAAAATGGCTACACGGCAAGATGATTCTTTGGTGCGGCGGTTGAATGAGTTTGACCGGCGAGAGCGTATCCTCACCATCGAGCAAAGGTTACTCGAATCGGAAAAGCGCGAATTGATCCTGGCAACCGATGGCGAATTGCGGCGGTACGAGCTGTCTGCGCTGGAACGGCGGGCGAATGCTCCGGTGGCGGTAACCAGTCCTCACGAGGACGCACGGGTGGAACTCCGGCGGTTGAATGCGGGAAGGCGCGAACGAGAATTACGACTAACTTCTACAGGCGAAAGGCGGTGACGGCAATGAACGACTATCTTCATCCGAATCGGATCGCAGCTGAATACAACGCAACCCACATTAACTTGAAGACGATGAACCCGATTATTCCGATGTTGTCTGAATGCCTGGAACTGCTACAGGGACCAAGGCCGGCACGAAAACCCGGCGATCCCGATCCGAAAACGTTGCGGCGCATGAGCGAAATTAGCCGGACAACGACGTTGCGGTCTCAGATCGAAGCCGAACGCGATCCGCAGAAACGCTACAAGTTGGAAATGGAGCTATTCGACCTGGAGACCGGCATCGGCATGAACGTTAAAAAACCGATTCCGCCCACGACCGATCCGCTTATGTCGGGCACGACCGTTCAGGTGAAAACCGTTGACGGAAGGCCGGTAGTCGAGGTTTGTTTGATGGCGGAGGTATCCGGGAAGGCGCAACCTGCAAGGGTCTTGCTTGATAGCCGAACGATTGTCGAACTCCTGAAGGCCGGGCGACAGGCGTTGCGCTTGCACGGGGAACAGACCGGGGATCAGGAATGCGCCAAGTGGCTTTGACCGGGCCGGTAGGGGGGGTGGGCACTTTTCTGGAAGTTCTGTCAGCAGAACCGTTTGACCGCCAACTTTGCGTACCGTCAAAATTCTGAAACCTTTTTTCGAGGTAGATCATGGCAAGACCGAAAACACCGTCGAACGTCTTGAAACTCAGGGGCACGTATCGCCGGGATCGGGATTCCGGCGGCAAGATCGAACCGGAACC
>JAKQSI010000066.1 GCA_029570205.1 Candidatus Omnitrophota bacterium
TTTCGATTCAACCAGCGCCCCGGCGCACAACCTCAGCGAGGATTATGTCTATAAAAGAACCGGCGTCCGCCTGCAGTTCCGGCCGATGGAAGAGTTGAAGCAGATGTTTGACCGCACCGACGAGTCCAGCGCAAGGAAAGAAGCGGATCGGTGGAAGAAAGAGGCGGTGGCCGTTGTCGAACCTTCCGACAAGACAATTCTTGACGCCTGCAGACTCTATGTTCTGTTGCGATCTCTCGCAGAGAAAGAGTCCCTTTCGGCCGTATCCATTGATTGCCTGGGTCTGCTGTTCAATAAGAGCGTGTCGCTTCCCTACCCTTGCCTTTCATTCGCGCGGCTGCGGGATGAAGGCATTGCGGCCGCATGCGAAGCCGATATCTGCGGCATGCTGTCGTCGATGTTTCTTCAGGAAATAGCCCGCAAACCCTCCTTTCTCTCGAATGTGCTGTCGGTGGATTTGCAGAAGTCCACCACGGTGCTCAGTCATTGCGTGGCGCCGCTGAAAATGAAGGGCGCGGGCGCGCCGCCGCTTCCGTACAAGCTTCGGGACTACCACGGAATGGGGCAGGGTGTTGTGCCCGAGGCTGAGTTTCCGGTTGGAATGGAAGTGCTTGAGGGATCCTTTACGAAAGACCTGAGAAGTTTTGTTTTATGGCCCGGGAGAATACAGGTGGGCGCAAAGTCGGACGAGCATACAGGCCAACCGGTATCGCCGGGAGGTTTCCGTCGTATGACCTGCTCCAATTATATGGAGCTGAAGATCCGCGACGCCGACCGCTATCTGCAGAACATCGCCGGGATCCACCATATCCTGATCGAGGGCGCTTTCTCCAAGGCGATCCAGGATGCGCTTCTTGCGATGAATGTAACCATCATCGGGCCTTCCGATTTCACCGCGCCGGAAATAGATAAGGTCTAACGCATGGAACCTCGGTCGTTGCGCTCCTGTCCTGTACGAAAGCGCGTTTTCGGCCGCGCGGGCAGGATCCCTATGCCCTGACGCGGCGGCCTCCCCGCCGGATCCATAACCATTATGGTCACAGTTTTGCAGTTGTTGACCTCATTCGTCTCGACGACACTGTTGCTGAAATCGTAAGAAGAGTCTGCACACACTGCCAAATAGTAGAAACCAGCGGGCGCGCGCAGGGGGATTTCAATTTTAAATGGGCCGATATCCAGCCCGTCATTTGCCTTCAGCCCGCCAAAAGCGAATTGCCGAAGGACGGGATCGAGCGCATCGATTTTCGCATCCTTGGACCATCGGATGGCGGTGGGGAAGGCCGGAGTGGCGGAGTTCCCTGTGTTGTTCAATCCAAAAGATATCCAAAGCGGTTCGCCCTGCCTGCCATTTCTGGAGTCCACGGTCAGATTATGGATATGAACATCGTTTGTCGTGTCGGACGCCAGAAAAACGGGGATTGTCTCACACTGGAGATCCGCATAAGCGGAGGATGGATGACAGACGCCAATGAAATACTGCCCGCTGGGCTGGCCGGAGGGCATCTGCAATTCGATTGAGAAGGAACTCCGCTGTCCGGCAGCCAGTGGATTCGATACAACGGTAGCCATGACAGGATGAGTGCTCCTCATTTGAGCGCCGGGAGACCAGACGATATCCGTATAAACGGACTGATAATAGAATGGCGCGGTCGGTGCGGTACCATAATTGCCGAGATCAAACGAGACCGTAACATACTCGCCGGCGGCTGCCCGGTCAGAACTCAGTTTGAGGTCGGTAATCCGCAAATCCGCCTTTTCCCTTGGAGTTGAAGCAGCGTTAATCTTAAGCGTTGAGCAATTGTTGTCTTCATCTGTTTCAGGAATTGCGTTGGTCCAGTCCGCGCATATTCCCAGATAACCCGATTCCGATTCATCCG
>JAKQSI010000068.1 GCA_029570205.1 Candidatus Omnitrophota bacterium
TACCAGGCAGAGACGCCTGGCCTACTACCAGGCAGAGACGCCTGGCCTACTACCAGGCAGAGACGCCTGGCCTACTACCAGGCAGAGACGCCTGGCCTACTATGGTTGAATGTGAAGAATCTCAGGTGTCCGAAATCCTGGACAGATAGAGATTGCGAATCCCGACATCCCCTTCCGGCACATCCGGGGTCACATACACAACGACTTCCTCGGGCAAGGCATTTCGAGTATCCATGAAAGATTCCACGAGAACGGCGCAGCATTGTTCAGGAGGGGCCGGTTCTCTCACGACACGGGTTTTGATATCGAGTTTGGCGAATTGGGGGATATGAAAGTCCAGAGATTGGAGTCTGTCCCAATTCACCTGCACCGGATTAGCGAGGCAATCTGTCAGGAGATCCTCCAATTGTCGAATGGCCTGAATGTATGGCGAGCGTCGTCTGGGCATCGGGTTTCAGCGTTTCTCAAGCAATTCCCAGATCCAGGGAAGATAAGAGCGCTGTACGATATTATTCCAGGAATAATGTTTTTCAACTCGAACTCGTCCTTTTTGTCCCATTTCGGCGCGCAATCGGGAGGATCGAACGAGTTTTTCCAAATGAAGCGCCATCTCATCGGGCCGGTCCGGAGTAAAGTGAAAGCCGGTTTCGCCATCGACAACGGATTCCGCAAGCCCGCCGGTTCGACTGGCCACAACCGGCAATCCGACGGCCATCCCCTCCACAGCCGTTAAGCCGAATGGTTCGATCCAGGTTGAGGGGACCGCAACGATGTCCATTTGGCGATACAATTCGGGCAGATCCTCGTATGCAATCCAATGGTGGTTAATCGCCCACGGTTCATAGCCCGGCATATCCATTGCGGCGGTATAGTGGACTTCCACATTCAGTCCTTTGGATCGAAGGCGGATCGCAGCCTGGCGAAGGACCTCCAGGCCCTTGAGCGGATCATTGGCCCTTCCGGGCAGGAAAATCTTCACGGGACGGTCCGGCGAACCATCGGCAATCGAACGGAACTCTCCCGGCTGGAAGCGCTCGATATCTACACCGCCCTGAATTACCCGCACATTTCTCGTGTACGGCTGCAACAGGGAGGCAATGAATCGGTTGTAGACTACGGCACAGGCCAGATGTCCGAGGTTCTCGCGGAGTCGCTGCCAATAAGCATGGGTAAAAGCACGGGATGCAATGATTTCCTGGGAGAAATGAAGAGTCGGGTGTCGTTCCGGCCAATGGCTCAAAATCTGAAAAGCACGAACCCACGCCGGAATCCGTCGAAACCAGCATCGCTTGCATTCATCCGGGGCTGTCAGAAATCCCCGGTCGCAAACCCGATTTTCATGATAGCGATAATAGTGGAGGTTGGCGCACAGGATCTCATAGGAATAGAAGCGGAAAATGCTTCGCTCCGGTCCGAGGAGATCCATCAAGTGCGCTTTCAAGGCATAGCCATCGGCAAGAAACAGCAAGTCCGGTCGGTATTCCCGGATCAAGGCTCCAAACCGGCTTTTGACTGTCGCGAAATTGAATGTCAGGCGGTTGAACGGGACAAGGGTTAATGGGACAGGCAAATCGCCGGTGATCTTTCCGCGCGGATAATAGGCCTGGAAATCCGGAACGAACAATCGGACATCGATCCCCTGTGCCTGAAGGCCCAGCATGACATTCAGTGTGTCGATCCAACAACCTCCGGCAGGGGGCCAGTTGAATGTCAGGTCGATAAAAGCAATTCTTGGCACGGAATCGATCACGATGGCCTGGCCGCCGCCAGAGAAGCGGCGGGACTGTAAGAGGGTGCATACACAACCCGCCCGGCCACGATGGTAGCCTCTACACGACCGGTGACTTTCCAGCCGCTGAACGGGGTGCTGTGTCCTTTGCTGAAAAAGAGATTCGGATCGATCTGGGACTCTCCTGTGGGATTCCACAAGGTGAGGTCGGCAATCATACCCGGCTCAAGTTTTCCGGCGGGGAGTTTGAGAATCTCACAGGGAGCCACGGTCATTTGTCGGATCAGATCCAGGGGATTCAATCCTTGCTGGGGCAGATAGCTCATCATCAGGGGAAGTGTGGTTTCCAGTCCGACAATACCAAACGGGGCCAGGTCGAACTCCTGGGATTTCTCACCCCGTGTGTGCGGAGCATGATCGCTGGCAATGGCATCGATGGTTCCATCCCGCAGCCCTTCGAGCAGCGCCTGGCGGTCCTCTTCCGTTCGAAGCGGCGGATTCATCTTGGCGTTTGTATTATATCCCTCCACCGCTTTGTCGGTCAGAAGCAGATAATGCATGGCGGTTTCAGCGGTAACTTTGACGCCGCGTTTTTTATAGGTACGGATCAGGTCCACGGATTCACCGCAGCTGACATGAGCGATATGCAGGCGCGCGCCGGTGCATTTCGCGAGAAGAATATCGCGGGAAACCATGACGGTTTCGGCCTCCGCCGGAATTCCCGGCAGACCGATAAACGTGGAGGTTTGCCCTTCGTTCATTGCACCGCCCTGAGAGAGATTGTGGTCTTCGCAATGCGAGATGATGGGCACGTCGAAGATGGTGGAGTATTCCATAGCGCGACGAAACAGCTGCGCATCCATAACGCCTTTTCCGTCATCCGAAAGGGCCACCGCACCCGCAAGAACGATCTCGCCGATATCGGAGATTTCTTTTCCTTCGAGGCCCTTGCTGACACTGCCGACCGGATGGACATGGACACAACCCTCGCTTTTGGATCGCTCGACGACAAACTCGATGCCGGTTTTATTGTCAAGAACCGGAATGGTATTGGCCATGGTCACGACGCGGGTGACGCCGCCGGCGGCGGCGGCGCGTGTACCGGTGGCAAATGTTTCTTTGGAATCCTGGCCCGGCTGACGAAGATGAACGTGCATATCCACCAGGCCGGGAAACAGCCAGAGGTTCTGGGCATCGATCTCTTCGGCAACCTTGGAAGAAACCGACTTGCCGATCTTTTCAATCACTCCGTTTTTGACAAGGACCGACCCTGTTTCGTCCTTCCCGGAGGCCGGGTCCAGGATACGCGCATTTTTGATCAAGATCACATTGTCATCCACCATGGCGATCCTACTCAATCACTCCGAAGAGAATTCAGGATTCAGCTTCCCACAAAAACGAGGAAGCGCCTTCTTCCGTCGAACGTTCCCGTTGGCCGGTTACGAGGAGATACAGAACAGCCATCCGAACGGCGATACCGTTAGTTACCTGTTCCAGGATGACTGAAGAGGGGCTATCGGCCACCTCCGAGCTGATTTCCACACCCCGGTTGATCGGCCCCGGATGCATAATGAGGACACCGGGCTTGGCGTTGGCAAGCCGTTCGGAACTCATCCCGTACAGGCGGTTATATTCACGGAGATTCGGGAAGAAATTCGCGGTCATGCGTTCTTTCTGGATGCGAAGAAGGTTGATGACATCCGCACCGTCGATGGCTTTGTCGAAATCGGTATAAACCTCGACGCCGAGGTCCCGAACATATTTCGGAACCAGCGTGGGCGGACCGACCATGCGGACCTTTGCGCCCAGGGTGAGCAGCCCCCACATATTGGATCGGGCCACTCGGCTGTGACGGATATCCCCGGCGATGGTGACGGTCAGCCCCTGGATTTGTCCTTTGTGTTCCCTGATGGTAAACAAGTCCAGAAGGCCCTGGGTGGGGTGTTCATTGATTCCATCGCCTGCGTTGATGATGGAGATGTTGAGATTCTCGGCGAGAAGATGGGGAGCGCCGGAAGAGGAATGGCGCATGATGATGATATCCGCCCCCATCACGCGGAGAGTGTGTGCGGTGTCCAGAAGGCTTTCGCCTTTGACAACGCTGCTGGTGGTTGTGGAAATGCCGACGGTGTCGGCGCTGAGACGTTTTGCGGCCAGTTCAAAAGAAGTCCGTGTCCGCGTGCTGGGTTCATAGAACAAGTTGACCACAATCTTGCCGCGCAGGGTGGGAACTTTTTTGACCTTGCGGCTGTGGACTTCTTTCATGGCACGGGCGGTGTCGAGAATGAGTTCGATGGTTTCGCGCGGCATTCCGCGAAGGCCCAGGAGGTGTTTATATGGGAATTTTGTCGTCATTCGTTCGACCTATTTATAGAAAGGCGGGAGTGTGCGTGATTTGCTGTTTGGGCGACGAAGGAAAAACTCCCCACGCCGGTCCGAGAAGAAAACCCCAGCCCTCCCCGTAAACGGGGAGGGAGAAAAAACCACCCGGTTGCCCCAAATATCTTCCCCCCGTTTACGGGGGGATTGAGGGGGGCCATCCACAATTGGCAATCCGCAATCATCTGAGGATTTCCTTAATCGGTATGAGAAACCAGAAAGACCCCATCCTCTCCATCCATCTCTCTCAGTCTTACGTCAATTCGCTCGTCGCTGCGTGTTTTGACCTCCCGGCCCACGTAATCGGGTCGAATCGGGAGTTCGCGATGTCCGCGATCGATCAGAACAACCAGTTCCACCCGTTGAGGACGCCCGAGATCGAACAGGCCGTTCAACGCGGCGCGAATGGTTCTGCCGGTATACAGGACATCATCCACCAGGATGATACGACGTTCATCGACATCAAAGTCGACATCGGTACTCCGAAGTTCCCGGATACTGTCGCTGATTTCAACATCATCGCGATACAGGCCGATATCGAGTGCGCCGTTATCCAACGGGGCGCCGAGGATATCCTCCAGGATGCGTTTGAGCCGGGTCGCAAGGATATCCCCGCGTGTCTTCAGTCCGACAAGCGCGGGGGGGGGCTGAACGGAGGATTTTTCCGCGATTTCGTGAGCGACTCGATGGAGTGTGCGATCGATATCCTCGGGCGACATTAGAAGCGTTCTCTTGGTATTCATTCGGTTTCCAGTCCTTTGATCCAGTCGATCGCGCGCAAAAATTCCTGGGGAGGATCCGCCTGGAAGGTCATCATGTCATTGGAGACGGGATGTGTGAAGCCCACGCTCCTTGCATGGAGAAGAATGCCGGGATACTCGTGAAGAAGGTCAATCCATTGGCCTTTGAGCTGGGAGTTTCGGAATCCATATATTCGGTCCTTGAGGATGGGGAAGCCGATGTGCCGCAGATGCACGCGAATCTGGTGAGTGCGTCCTGTACGAGGATGAACCTCCAGCCAGGCAACATTGGCCCGCGATTTCAGCAGGGTCCATTCTGTAACAGCCGGTTTTCCTTCGGGGCGCACGGCATACCGTTTGGGATTCCCGGGATGGCGCCCGATGGGAGCATCCACTGTGCCGGAATTGACCTTGGGAACTCCGTGCACCATCGCCCAATAGGTTTTTTGAATTGCGCGGGCTTTGAATTGATCCTGAAGCGCCCGATGCGTACTGTCCTGCTTGGCAACGATGAGAAGACCGGATGTTTCCCTGTCCAGGCGATGAACAATGCCGGGCCGCGTAACTCCACCGATCACCGAAAGGGAGCCGAAACGGTGCAGGAGCGCATTGACCAGAGTCCCGGAACGAATCGACCCGGTGGGATGGACGACCAATCCGGGAGGTTTGTCGATGATGGCCAGAAAATCATCTTCATACAGGATCGTAAGGGGAATGTCTTCCGGTTCTACCTCGGTGGGTTGGGGAGGCGGAATTCGAACAACCACCACATCGCCGGGCTGGACAGAACGGCTGGGTTTCAGAACAACGATCCCGTTGACGGTAACGGCGGCGTTCCGAAGAAGGGTCTGCGCCCGTTGGCGGGAAAGATCCGGGATTTGTGCGCTGATCACCTGGTCAATGCGTTGCCCCCGGCAGGTATCCGAGACGGAAAAAGTCCGGAATTCCTCCAGCGGTGAGAGAGCCGCCGTACAAATCTTTTCCGCGTCCGGCAAAGGCATTCTCCTTATTTTGAAATTCCACCCCGAATATAATACTATCTCCATACAGGATCACAATCGAACCGTTCAAGGGGGTTTGGGACCATGGGATGGAAATACACAAAGGAAATTCGGCTTGAGAAGCCCTTTCAACCGGACCCGAAGAATCAACCGTCGGTCTGGGCTGTTTCATTTGTAATTCAGACAAAGGAGAACCGGGGGCAAGGCACGCTCGATTCGGGGACTGTGCAGTACGATATACGGAAGGGCCGGATTGTTTTTTCCGATTTTCACGATCACGACTTGCATAATCAAGTTCGATTCAGTATCCACAAGGCCGTGGCGGCGTTGAAAGCAAAGAAATAGGCGAACAACAGGCAGGGACGCCTGTCCTACCGGGAGTGACACTCACCCCAAACGCCGGTTATATGCCCCTGCGGTTAATCTCCGGGTTAATTTGTGTTAATGTGGCTTTGGCAACAGATATTTTCGCAAAATGCGATGGATTTAAGGAGAGAATACGTATGAGCATTGGGAAACAGAGTCTTCTCCTAGAATGGCGCGTACAAGTGAGAGCAAGCCGGGTTGCATTTTGCCTGCTTGCGGTACCGGTTCTGGCTGCATTGGCCTGCGGACACAGGGCAGCGGCACAGGGAACGGAAGGCGACACGGCACTGGTCCTGGAAGGACACGGGGATCAGGTGGATGGAGTGGCTTTCTCGCCGGACGGGCAAACCCTGCTTACCGGAAGCTGGGACAACACGGCCAGGATTTGGAATGCCGTCGACGGCACACTGATTCACACCCTATCGGGACCGACGGACTGGATAACCAGCGTCGCATTTTCGCCGGACGGAACCAAGGCGATCACAGGAGGCTGGGACAGTTCCGTCATCATCTGGGACACCGCAACCGGCAAGGAAGTGTTGCAGGTTAACCCGCCGACCGGCAATGTGACCACCGTCGGTTTCTCGCACGATGGGACACGGTTGTTCGCCGGAATCGGAACAACGCACGCCGGTCGGATTTATGATTTTGCGACGGGGCAGCCACTCCTTGAATTATCCACAAGCAACCGAACGCTGGTCCTGGATGCCGCCTATTCACGGAACGACACGGAGATTGCTACCGGCGAGGGAAAAGGCGTCGTGGAATTCCGGGATGCGCAGACCGCTGCATTGGTGCGGAAGTCTCTGAGCGGACATAGCGAGAGTGTCAGCGCGGTGGATTTTCATCCCGTCGATGCCACCCGGTTCCTGACGGGAAGCTGGGACGGTACGGCGAAAATCTGGAATTTGCAGTTGGGTCAGGCGATCTTCACCCTCACCGGGCATCAAGCGCCGGTTACAGATGCGGTGTTTTCGCCGGACGGAAAGTGGGTTGCGACTGCGAGCCTGGACACGACGGTATCTTTTTGGAACGTCTCTACCGGCGAGAGAGTCTGTGTGCTGGAACTGAAATCCGGTTCCGTGCGCGCCGTGGCGTTCTCACCGGATGGATCGCGAATCGCAACGGGGCACGGGAATTGGACGGCGCAGATTCACGCCATCCCATCCGAACTCCAGTCGAACTAACGGAGACCAACACCTTGAGGGGTTTTTCAAAATGACAAAAAAACTAATGAGTTTGCACATCTCGTTGACGATATTCGGATTGATTGTTTTATCGGGATACGCCCAAGAGGAGCAGCTTCCCATCCGGTCGGGACCGGAGGCGGTGGGGATTGTGCCGCTGACCGGCGATGTGAACCTCTGGTATGAAAACGGTGGAAACAGCAGCTACTGGCGGCCCGACTGCGATATACTCAGCAACGGCAATGCCATTGTCCTCGGTGGAATGCGAAAGGCTCCCTACGTGGATCATGTAGCGGATTCCGAGAACGCGGTGGACCTGGTGGCGATTTTCTCGCCGGAAGGCGAATTGCTGGAACCGGCGCGAACAGCGTTTTTCACAAACGATGGACAGCCGTGGTTCAACACCATCTGCACAACCCGCAATGACGACAAGTTCTATGGGCTTTCCGCCGACACGGTTGGCGGTCGATCCGGGGAGCAATATGTGGTCCATACCATTTGCAATGCCCATGTCTGGCCGGATGCCTTTCCGGGATATCCCAAGGATTACACCGGCGACTATCACACGGCCATCCAGGTTATTGGAAACGACGGAACGATGCGGTCAAAATTAACCAGTCCTTATGGCTCCTATGTCAAGGAAAAAGGGGTTCTTCGCGGCGGAACGACCCGCTTCCTGTCCAACGGGAATATCGTCGTGCTGTACGAAGATCGTCAGCGCGGAACTCGACTCGATTATGTTTATGGCCAAACAAGCGGCGCGCTGACCGTCGGCGTTGTGATTCTGGGACCGGATGGCCGGATTGTGCGCGACATGTTCCCGATTTGCACAAAAGCGGGAGGGGAGAATCGGTTTGGACTGGCCTCCGGAGATGGATGGTTTGTGTGCAGGTATCGCGACAACCAGACCGGCATAACCATTGTGGCTTTCGATAACGAGGGGAACGAGTTGGGGCGATTCTATCCGGCGAATTCTATTCCCGAATACCAGGGAGATGGCGGTGGGGGCCGTGGAGATGCCAACGGGCTGGAAGCCATCGGCGATTGGCTTTATATCAGCGACCGTATTCAGGGAACTCAAGGATACATAACGAAGTACCATGTCGGTCCGGATGGAATCTCGGTGATCAAAACCATCCATTTTATCGACCACCCGCTGAGCACATTCGAACACAACGCCGATATGGGTGTGGACAGTGCGGGGAATGTGATTGTGATGTGGCAGGATCACTCCTGGGAACGGTTTCAGACCGGCCGCTGGGAGGCGCTTGCTCGGATGTTCGATTCCAACCTGGAGCCGATCACGCCATCCTTTGTGATGTTTGAGCTCGGCAACAATACGGATGTTGATGAAATCCACCCGGTGCTTGGGCCCGGGCGAACCAAGCAATCCCGCATCGCCATGAACGACCAGATCATCATCGCAATTGCGGAAACGAACAACGCGCCGTACGGGGACCCACTTTCGTATGTTGCGAATGAGATGTTCTCTTACACATTCGTCGCGCGGGTTCTGCGGAATCCGTTTTATGTGCCCGTGAGGAACTGGGAGATTTATTAATTAGTCCTCACCCCCCTCCCCCTCTCCAAGGATGGAGAGGGGGAGGGGACGTCATTGGCGTCCAGTCCATGAGATGTTTGTAAAGGCATTTGAGTTACAGGATGCCAAAATACGCCGATTCAATCGCTGATATGCCTTTTCGAATCCTGGCGGAGAAGTTCGGAGGTGTGTCTACCGACTGTGAGAGATCATCAACGGTTCCACTCACAATCGGAGATTCGAGGAGAAGAACACCATGTCCGATCTTTCGCGAAGACAATTCCTGAAGACAACCGGCCGTGTTTCCTTGGGCGCAAGTATCCTCGGTGCGCCACATGTATGCCGCGCGGCTGACCGCAAGCCCAATCTTCTGTTCTTGTGGACGGACGAGCAACGGGCCGACACCATCGATGTCTACGGTAACACCACAATCCAGACCCCCAATATGAGTCGCCTGGCGCAGGAAAGTATCGTTTTCAAACGCGCGTATGTGAGCCAGGCGGTTTGCACACCCTCGCGATCCACGGTCATGACGGGCCTCTGGCCCCACGAAAGCGGTTGCACTCAGAACAATATCCCGCTGCCGGAGACCACACCGTGTCTCCCGGAGATTCTTGGTGATTCCGACTATCGCACCGGCTACTTCGGCAAGTGGCATTTGGGAGATGAGATCTTTGCCCAGCACGGTTTCGCGGAATGGGTCAGCCTGGAGGACGGCTACCGAAACTATTACCGGGAGACGCGCGATAAGAATCAGAAGAGTTCCTATTATCATTTTCTGAAAGACTTGGGATACACACCGGACACCAGCCAGGGAGATTTCAGCCGTGGATTTGCCTCGCGCCTGAAGATCGAACACTGCAAACCGAAGTTTCTTGAACTGAACGCCTGCGATTTTCTCCGTCGGCATAAGAATGAACCGTTTATCCTTTATGTGAATTTCCTGGAACCGCACATGCCGTTTTTCGGTCCGTTAAACGACTTGCACAGTCCGGAAGAGATTTCTCTACCGGCTAATTTCGACGATCCTCTCGAAGAAGACGAGCCGCTGGCTTATCGCCTGAAACAGTTCCATTACCGGGAGCATGGCTATGGGGGCCTCGATCTGAAAACGGAAGCCGGATGGCGACGGCTAATTGCCAACTATTGGGGATTGTGCAGCCAGGTGGACCGAAGTATAGGTGAAATTCTCAAGACACTCGAAACGGAAGGGTTAGCGAATCATACCATTGTTGTCTACACCAGCGATCACGGCGACATGATGGGATCGCATCGGTTGCTGGCAAAGACCGTAATGTATGAGGAAGCCACGCGGGTCCCGTGGATGATGCGCGTTCCGCAGTCCGGCTTCAAGGCGCAGGTCATTTCGCAACCGGTCAGCCATATCGACATGGTTCCGACATTACTCGATTTGATGGGCAAGCCGGTAGAGGACGGATTTACCGGGCATAGTCTTGTTCCATTGATGAAGGGCGGAGTTGCCCAGGAGGATCATGTATTCATCGAATGGAATCCATCGGAGGCGGAGAATCCCACGGAACGTCCGACCGGCATCGGTCCCGACAAGGCGGAGAGGGCCTTGAAATCGTATACGCGGACAGTTGTCTCGCCGAGCGGCTGGAAACTCTGTTTGAACGACCAGGATTCGGACCAGCTATTCAATCTGAATCTCGATCCCGGAGAAACTCAGAATCTTTTCTATACAGGCATGCACAGTGAGAGAATTGAAGCACTCTCCAGGCGTATTCATCAGTGGCAGAGACGGGTTGGAGACCGGATTGTGGTATAGCGGAAGTTGAAACGTCGACTCCTCTCCCGGATGTAGAGAGAGAAGACAATAAGGGCAGACATGGGGGCCTGCCCCTGCGACAGATCATATTGTGGGGGCATTTGTCCGTGGCTGACTGAAATACTCGCGAAACGCTGGTCTTCTCAATCCGACTTGCCGAATTCCATTACATAAGGAATATGCCTGGTTTCTTTATTGACCGTGTAGCCGAATTTGTCGATGTAATAGAAGGGGTCCTCGAATGTGTCGCCGGTGCGTTCCAGCCACCGGTCAAGGTCTTTCTCCAGGCGTTTTCTGATCTCGCTGTGCGCGGGAGATTCGATGAGGTTGTTCATCTGGTACGGGTCTTCCCGGTTGTCGAACAGCATCCAGGAACCCTGTCGATTGCGGACCAGGGAATGCCGGTTTGTGCGAACACAACGCCATTCCGGGAAGTTCCGTCCCTCAGAGAATGCGACATAGCAGGCAGTCAGCGCGCCGGCGGGAGCGTTTTGTGAATGTCCTGTCCACACCCTGGAGAGGTCCTCGCCCTGAACATTCGGCGGAATATCTGCGCCGCACAGCGAGAGCAAAGTCGGCATGATATCCGGGGTGTTGATAATCGCCTCACTTTTGACTCCTGCCGGAACGCGCCCCGGTTGGCGGATCAGAAACGGCACACAAACCGATTCATCCCACGGGCGCTGTTTGCGTTGCTGACCATGCGAGCCGAGCATGTCGCCGTGATCGGAGGTAAACACCACAAGGGTATCCTCCGCCAAACCACGCTGGTCGATGGTATCAAGTAATCTTCCGACATTTCGATCCAGGGCAGTGATGTGTGACTGGTATCCTGCAAGGTCCTTCAAAGACGGTTTTGGGCAATTCGGACGCGGTTGAATGTCTTCCGGACGGTATATTTTGTACTCTTCCGGCACGAGGTCATAGGGATTGTGCGGCGGTCCATAGGAGATAAAGAGGCAGAAGGGCCGGTCGGAGGGAGCCGAGTTCAGAAACTCCATCGCGATATCGGTTTGCGCATCGGGTTCGTAGCCGTTCAGCCGGATCGGTTCGGGGGCCTCACGGTATAAGAAAGCTTTCATGTAATCATGGTTGCAGTTTGCGACCGCCCAGAAATCATCAAATCCCTGCCGACGCGGGCCGGGGGGTGTAAATACGCCCCGGTTGGCTCCATCCAGGTGCCACTTGCCGATATATCCCATGTAATATCCCTCGTTACGAAGGACAGCGCCGACGGTGGGAATGTCGGTCGGCATTCGAAGATCATTGAGGAACATGCCGGTGGTCAGCGGATAGCAGCCTGACAGCAGCGCGGCGCGGTACGGAGTACAGACCGGACACGCCGATACGGCATTGATAAAGTGAACCCCTTCGCTTGCCATGCGGTCGAGACGCGGTGTTTGGACTGTGGGATGCCCTGCGCAGCCCATCTCCTGCGCGCGCATCTGGTCGGCAAATAGATACAGGACATTGGGCCGCTGTCTCCGAGCGACCACCGAGCGCCGCAGTCCTGCACAGCCGGAGGCGGTAACGGCAATGCCCACGGAGGCAGCGGTTGTGAGAAAGGATCGGCGGGAATATTTCTGGCCGGCCATGATGATTGCTCCGAAGAGTGGTGTCAGGGGCGGATCAATATGTTCTGCAAAATCAACCCCCTGTGTATCTTTCCCAATCTTTGGGAGAGAGGTGTCGGTTTATTCGTACCTCTTTTGTCTCACGAAATTCGCACTCCCACTGCCATCATCTCTCATTGGGCAAAGTCTGTCAAACAGGTCTGCATTCTCGGGACCGAACAGAGAAACCTGTCAATCCTCTTGACCACGATGCATTTCAAGAGCAGCTTAATAAGGCAATTCAGGGCAGGTCCCCGACAATTCCAAGAGCCGAAAGAGGAGCGCAATCATGGAAATGAAACGAAGAGATTTTATACAGACCGCTGCAGCCGGAACAGCGGCATTTGCACTTGCGGGAGCGACATTCGTTCCCAAAGGCGCGTCCGCCGCGACCGCAAAGCCCGCCTTGCTCGGCGGCCCGAAAGTCCGAACAGAACCGTTTCCATCCTGGCCGATGATCGAAGAAAACGACGAGAAAGCCTGGATGGAAGTCCTTCGGGAACGAGGATGGTGCCGAACCCAGGGGGAACGAGGCGCTCAATTCGAGAAGGCCTACGCGGAAATGATGGGGGCCAAGGAATGCATCGCGACGGCCAACGGCACGAGCGCGTTGTTCTGTTCGCTGAACGGACTCGGTGTCGGCCCCGGCGATGAAGTGATCGTTCCGCCGTATACGTTCGTCGCCACCATCAACGTTGTCCTGCTTCAACATGCACTTCCCATTTTCGTGGACTCCGACCGGGAAACCAGTCAAATCGACGCAAAGAAAATCGAAGAGAAAATCACGGAGAACACGCGGTGCATCATCCCGGTCCACCTGGGTGGCAATGTGGCGGATATGGACGCCGTTCTGACCATCGCCGCCAAACACAACATCCCGGTGATCGAGGATGCCTGCCAGGCGCATCTTGCCGAGTGGAAAGGCAAGAAAGTCGGAACGATGGGCAAAACGGGATGTTTCAGTTTTCAGGTGACGAAGAATCTCTCCGGTGGGGAGGGGGGCGCGATCCTCAGCGATGACAGTGACCTGATGGACAGATGCTATGCGTTCCACACGAACGGGCGGGCACGCCGCCAGGGCAGCTACCATTTCACATACGGCCAGCAAGGTTCCAATCTGCGCATGACCGAGTTTCAATCTACCCTGCTGGTCCAGCAGATGACACGGCTGGAAGCCCAAACAAAAACCCGCACGGAGAACGCCAATTATCTGACTCAACAGTTGAATGAGATTCCGGGGATCCGTGTCGCGAAAATGTATGATGGATGCACGCGGAATGCGTACCACCTCTTCATGTTCCGCTACGACCCGGAGAGATTCGCGGGATTACCACGGAACAAGTTTATGAAGGCTCTGAGCGAAGAGGGGATTCCCTGCTCCGGCGGATACAGCCCGTTGAACAAAGAGCCGTTTCTGGAGAACACGTTCAAGACACGGGGCTACCAGCGAATCTACTCCGCCGAACAACTTAAGAAATGGGCCGGGGAAAACGAATGCCCGGAAAACGATAAGCTCTGCGAGGAGGCGGTCTGGTTCTTCCAGAGTATGTTCCTTACCGGCAGAACGGACATGGATCAAATCGCCGAGGCGATCCGTAAAATCCAGGCGAACGCGGCCGATCTGGCCAAGGCGTGAGAACAGGTTACAGCGGGAAGAACACGGCGGGATGGCTGTCCTCCCGCCGTGTTTTTAATCATCACGACCTGAATGTGCGAGAAGAAATGGAGTGGTGATTACTTTATTCTTCCAGTAGTTGTTCTTTCAGGCTCTGTGGTAATTTCGCTTCGAGCTTGGGAAACGCTTCGAGCAATCTCAAGATATCCGCAAGGTCTTTTTGCCGCTTGCTCCTGCGGCGGGTCTGATCCATCCAAGCCCAGACCTTTCCCTGTAATAGATCCTCCAACGCGGCAACCTTCATCGTGTAGCCAAGGATATTCCCGGACTCGGCGTTTGCAAGAAAGCCCTGATACCTCGGATCGGTCTGAATTTGGATTCGGAGATCCGAACCGGGACTGCCGATGTTAATACTATTTTCAAAACGCTCAATTTTCCACTCATGCTTCCGGGCGGCAATTGTAACAGATTCAATGTTATCCGCCGCAATCACGATATCAACATCCAGGCTCACTACAGGTTCGACATAGGCATTCACAGCAAGCCCGCCAATCACACAATAACGTGATTCTGTTTCAGTGAGAATGACAAGTAGTTCCTGGAGAATATCGGATTTGCCGTTTGCCAGGGAATTGAGGAATTCTTTGCCTGTCATGGTAGTACTCCCTGGTGGGCTAGCCCGCAGACGGGCTTGAGCCTACCCTGCGTTCTTTGTAACACTGTCTTAGTGAGTCAATTCCACCCTGCCCGCCCCCATCTCGGGGAGCGCATTTTTTGGATGTTCTCATGAGACTCACGACAGATTTTTTTCAAATCCTCGAAGTACTCGTTCGCGGATTTCCTGTGCCGACGGGAGCGGGCCGATGAGTTTTCCGTCCGAGATCATCTCCTGCAAAAGCGATTTCCAGCCTTTCGGGAGTTTTGCGGACGCAGGGAAGAGGCGTCGCTCGCCGGACGCGGAAGCGGCAAGGATTTTCTTACCGGATCGTTTGCCGCGTTTGGCTACCGGTTCCTCTTCGATCTCGACGATATCCAATGAGAAATCGACTACGGGCGAATTGCTGATAAAAGTCCCGACTCCGTATGCATCGGCGTAAGGATTCAGCGGTGGAATGGTCCAGTCGGTAAGACCGCCACTGACGAGGATTTTGATGTTGTGAAAGCCTCGCAAGTCCAGTTCCCAACGGACCTCTTCGAGAAGTCGTGGGTAATCCCCTCTTCGTGAGAGCGGGGTATCCAGGCGGATGCCGTGAAGGCGTTTGCCCATCGCTTCCGCGACGCGAAGGGCCTCGAATTTCTCATCGGCGAATGTGTCGATGAGCGCGATGCGGGGGATGTTTTTCGAGACGATCTTATCGAATGCGAGGATCGCTCCCACCGTATCCCCGAGAACCAGGATGAGAGAATGGGGCATGGTTCCGACCGGGGGCATTCCAAGTTGTTGGGCGCACAGGACCCCGGAGACGCCATCGCAGCCGCCGATAAAGGCATTGCGGTCCACCAGGGGTGCGACGGCCGGGTGCATTCGACGTGCGCCGAAGCTGTAGACGGGCCTTCCTTCGGCGGCGAGTTTGCACCGCGCCGCTCGTGTGGCGATGCCGGAGGCCTGGCACAGCAGCCCCAACAAAGCCGTCTCATATATGCAAATATCCTGGTAACATCCCTCGATCACCAGGACCGGCTCCTGCGCATAGCAGAGCGATCCTTCGGGAAGAGCGCGGGCCTGAATCGGCTTGTTCAACGCGGCAAGGAGCGCGATGGCTTCCCCAAGCCCGGCAAACACCGCCCATTCCCATCCATCCGGAAAACTACCCGCTCGTACTTCACACACTATTTGAGGATTTACATCCTCATGCTTCAGAATTTCCATCGTCCGGAGAAAATAGGCATCGGTGACGGAACCTTTGAGGATGTCGTTCTCGGAAGCGATATGAAACATGGGGTCACTCTCCGTGGGGTTGTAAGACATCGCGAATCTGTTTCAGAGCGAATTCATGGCCCTCTCGGGTCAGTCCGGCAGTGCATCCATCGGGCACTTCCACCCGGATGCCCCGCATAATGGCGTCCACCGCCGTATAAAGGACACAGATTTCCGTGCAGACGCCGGTCAAGAGGATCTTGCTCACCCGAAGGGTTCGGAGGCGCGGTTCCAGATCGGTCTTGAAGAATGCGGAATAGTATTTCTTTGGAATAATGACATCGGTGGGCACGGGGGCGAGTTCGGCGATCACCTCGCTGCCGGGTGTGCCTTTCATGGCATGATTCGGCCAGACTTTCAGTTCGGGGTCATCCGGCTCATGTGAATCGCAGAGGTAGAGAATGGGAACGCGGTCATGTCGGGCACGGTCGATCTGCCTGGCGATGGGCGCGATAATTCGCTGTGATCCGGGAACATACAGGGGCGTATTGTCTCGAATGAAATCATTTAACATGTCGATTACAAGCAAGACCTTATCGGACATTTTCATCTTCCCGGGTTCGGTCGGTCGGTCGAAAAATGCTCAGATACGACAAGTATACAAAAGGTGTGTCGCATAAGGCTATGAAGACCTTCACCAGATAAGTGAACAGAATCATGTCGAAGAGATTATACCCTGCGCCTGCGAACGCCAGTGTGGAAAAGACGATGGTGTCCACCAGCTGCGCCGTCATGGTGGCGACATTATTTCGGAGCCAGAGATATTTCGATCCTGTCCGGTTACGGATGGCGTGAAACAGGACAATATCGAGATTCTGCGCAATGAGATAGGAAACCATGGATGAAGCAACGATGCGGGGAACAAAGCCGAAAAGGACCTCCATGGGTCCATGGGCGAAGTCTCGATGATTCGGATGGTACCACAGGGCGAATTGGGTGATGGCCAGAAAGAACAGGGAAGTAAAGAATCCGATCATGACGGCATCATGGGACAGGCGACGGGAACGGTGTTCGGAGATGAGATCCGTGGCGACGAAAATGTTCGCGTAAAGGACATTTCCGCCGGTGATCTCCAATCCGAACAGGTTGAACTGCTTGATGACAAACAGGTTCATCACTACCGCCATAACCGAGACGAGCGCCACGAGATAGGCATATCCGAGCCGGTTGGCAATCAGGACGCAGGTGAAACAGAAGATCATTTGCAGGAAAAAGATGGTTTCGTTGGACATTGTTCAACGGATCAGCGGCTGCTCGCGAAACGGATCTTCGGGTCGCGCTTTCTGTGACGGGCGAAGCGTCCCCTGATGGCACAGGAAGCAATCGACCGGTTTCGGTTCCGCGATATCGCCGGGGTATGCCTCCTGGAGGAGTATTCGATTCAAGCGCACCAATTCCTCCCCGTCGGGATTCGTGTTTAAGAGTTGTTCCGTTTCCGGACTGAGTGGTACGCCGGTGAACCGCTCCTTGTCATAGAGGCGACCGCTGCGGATTACCTGATTCAATTCATCCACCAGCAATTCCTCAAAGGGTGTGGGCAGAAGCTCGGCGCCGTCATAGTCATTAAGATACCGGATCAGTTCATCGGAGAAACATTTTCGGAGATATTTCGAGACCGGATCGGTTGCTTCTCTCAGTTTCTTTACGAAGCGGCCGGGATTGGTCAGGTCGATGGGGCGGATGGGGGTTGCTCCGACCGCTTTTTTCAGATTCGGATCGTTTTTAATGTACTCGTTCAGGTTTAGAACCATCCGCATCATGCTTCGTGCGGCATTCTTATGGATGTTGCGGTCGGCTTTCGGTTCATCCACCGAAAAGTCATCCAGATTATGACAGTGGACACAGGAGACTCCGAGCGATTTTTGAACGGCCTGCATATAGACCACCAGGATAAACGGATCATCGTAAAGCAGGACCTGGAGGTTCTTTCCGGCCGTCCCGACTTTCTTGGCGGGAGCCGGTCCAGCAGGGGGAGATGTGGGATTTTGGTCCGCCGCAAGGAAGAGCAGACTGAACGCCACGAGGGGTATAACAGACCAGCGGGGATCGGAGCGCATTCGAAACCTCTCATCACAGACGCGTTAAGGCACTGTATCGTAAGGACTTGCCGGTGTCAAATCCGAGGCAGTGTCAAGTTCATTCCGGGATGGTTTATCTAAGATCGTCACTTGACGCTATGGACCTGTAGCGTTAAATATTGGGGTTCCATGGAAATTTCCCGGGAAGGCGTGACCCTGGATCAGGCAGGGTCGTTCAATGCCTCTTGGGAATTCGGGAATCATCCAATTTCCCGTACGGACAAGCCGATTCCTGACTCGGATCTACTGATTCCGGGACGTCTGTCATGCTTACGGATCAACGGGTATCAGCGGAACCAGGAACCGGGCGAGTGTTGTGTAAATGAATAGTCTTGACACCATCGTCATTGCGAAGCGTGGCAATCTCGCCGTTGGAACGCGCAAACCTGAGATCGCCACGTCGCCGCCCTTCGCAGACTCCGGGCGGCTCCTCGCGATGACGGAGTGGGCACCGCCGCCGCGAGACCATGCTTTCTTTGTCCAAATCACCGGCCCCGCCGGAGGAAGGCTCGCGATGACGGAGTGGCCTGTAGAGGCAATTCAGTTACAGGACACAAGGAAATGAGTTCTTCAGAGACTCAAGGAGGAAAATGGTATCGTGATCACGGTGGAGAATCTGACAAAGACATACGGTCAAGTTCGTGCCCTGGACAAGGTCTCTTTCCAGGTGGAAGAGGGCGAAGTTCTGGGGTTTCTCGGTCCGAACGGGGCCGGGAAAACGACGGCGATGCGGATCATTACCGGGTTCATGCCGCCCACCAAAGGTCGGGTGACAGTCGGCGGACTCGATGTGGAGAAGGACAATCTGGCCGTTCGTCGGCTGATCGGGTACCTGCCTGAAAACAGCCCGCTGTACTGGGACATGGACGTCCAGGGATACTTGCACTTCGTTTCCGAGGTGAAAGGTGTCCCCCGGAAAGATCGTGCCCGCAAAGTCAGGGAGGTGATGGAGGAAGTAGCCGTAACGGATGTCCGAAACCGAACGGTGGGCAAGCTCTCCAAAGGATATAAGCAGCGTGTGGGACTCGCCCAGGCGTTGCTGAATGACCCTCCCGTTCTGATCCTGGACGAACCGACGGTCGGTCTCGATCCCAAGCAGATCATTGAAATCCGCGAACTCATCAAGAGTATGGCCGGGAAGCGGACAATCATTCTTTCCACGCACATCCTGCCGGAAGTGAGCATGGTTTGCCAGCGCGTGATTATCATCAACAAAGGTCAGATCGCCGCCGTGGATACACCCGGCAATCTGACGGAGCGTTTGCAGACCTCTCGTCAAATGGAGGTGATCGTGCGCGCTCCGGAGAAGGATCTCGAGCAGAAGTTGCGGGCCTTACCTGGTGTGAAAGGCATTCAGATCTCTCACCATGAAAACGGGGTTCTGACCGTGGTAGTGGATTCTGAAAAAGGAAAAGACCTGCGACCGGCTGTGGCACAGACCCTTGTGGGAGCCGGTTGGGAACTTTACGGCCTTCGGGCGATTGAAATGTCGCTTGAAGAAATCTTTATCCAACTCGTAACAGAGGAATAAGGAGGGCAACCATGGGAAATACCTGGGCAATATTCAAACGTGAGATGCGGGCCTATTTCATTTCCCCCATGGCCTACGCGCTCTACGTGATTTTTCTGCTCCTATCCGGGTACTTTTTTACGGTAGGAATATCTTATTACGCGCACTACAGCGTGATGGCCATGCAGGCCCAACAATATGGCGGGTTGCCGCCGTTTACGGAGACTGTTTTTCGGAATCTTTTCGGAGATGTTTCCATTGTTCTTCTTCTGATGGTTCCGCTGCTGACCATGAGGCTGTTTGCGGAAGAGAAGAAGATGGGGACGATGGAGTTGTTGCTGACCTATCCGATTCGGGATATCGAGGTTGTACTGGGGAAATTCTTTGCTGCCCTGGCGGTGATCGGGTTGATGCTGGTCCTGACATTCACTTATCCCCTTTTGGCGCAGTATGTTGCCGGAGACCAGATGGAATATGGTGTGGCGCTGAGCGGCTACCTGGGCTTGTTCCTGGAGATGGCGGCGTTTATTGCCGTCGGCATTTTTCTATCCTCCACGACGGAAAACCAGATCGTCGCGGGTGTCATCTCATTCGGTGCGCTGCTTCTGATCTGGGCGGTCGGATGGGGGGAAGAGCTGGTCAGCGGCGCCATCGGCAAGATACTCGCGCAACTTTCACTTCTGAATCATTTTGAGGATTTCTCGAAAGGCGTGATCGACACGGGACATGTTGCGTATTATATCCTGTTCTGTGTGTTCTTCATTTTCATGACCCTTCGAGTCCTCGACTCCAACAAGTGGAGGGGCTAATCCAATGATAAATAAAACGAATCTTTTCTTAGTTATCGGCATCATTCTGGCGCTGGTCGGGTTGTTTGTGTGGGCGATTCGAAGTGTGTTGGATCCCTGGTCCATCGCACCGCTGGCGCTGGGTGTTATTCTGATCTTGATCTATGTTCTCATGAATTTCAGCACGCTCGTGGGAAAACTATCGGGGCGAAGCGCGAAAGCGGGATTTAATTCCGCGGTTATGGTCATCATAACGCTGGCGATCATTTGCTTTCTTCAGGTGCTTCTGACCCGCCACAGCGCACGGTTCGATACCACGCGGTCCGGGAAATACACCCTGGCGGATCAGACCGTCCAAGTACTGAAGAACCTGAAGCAGCCGGTTACGATCACCTACCTGTGGAATCCGGAGTTGTTTGGGGACCGCCAAAAGGCGGAGGACCTGTTCAAGGAGTTTCGACATTATTCGGACAAAATCGAGTATCGCTTTGTGGACCCGGTGAAGGATCCGGTGGAGGTGGAACGTTTTGCAATTGGAGATACGGTTACGCTCAACAGCTCCTTTGTGGAATGCGGCACGAAACGGGAAAAAGTTACCGGTGTGGACGAGGGAGCGTTTACAAACGCCCTGATCAAAGTAACGCGAGAGCAAACCAAGAAGGTCTATTTCCTGACGAAGCACGGGGAGAAGGCCAGCGATGATACAACCACTCGAGGCGGCATCGGTTTTCTCAAACGAGCGTTGGAGCAGGAAGCGTACGAGATGGCGGACCTGGAGTTGACGGGTCTTACGGAGGTTCCGACGGATTGCGCACTCCTGGTCATTGCGGGGCCGCAAACCAGCCTGTTCGAGAATGAAGTGGCTGCGATCAAGGATTACTTGAGGTACGGCGGAAGTCTCCTGCTGTTTCAGGACCCCCGCAGGGAATCGGGGCTGGAGACATTGCTGCGTGATTCCTATGGGGTTTGGATACAGGACGACATTATTTTGGATAACGATCCCCTCAGCGCGGTGTTCGGTCAGACACAACTCGTGTTGACTATCGGGGCCGCATCTTACGGTTCGCACGAGGCGACAAAAGGGGTCGAGCGAGTGATGACGGTTTATTCACAGGTGCGGTCTTTGCAAAAAGATCCGAATCCCCCGGAAGGTGTCCGCATAACCGAACTGGTGAAGAGCAGCAATGACAGTTTCGGCGAGACGGAAGTGGACCGTCTGTTCAACGAAAAGACCGCGGCGAACGATCCCGCAAAAGATCATCAAGGCCCGCTGACCATGGCGGTGGCGGTGGATTGGGATGCCGAAGCGCGAATCAGCGATGCCACCCAGGAGGAATCCGCCAAAGAACCGGATGTCAGCAGCGCAAAGAAACCACAGGGAAGGATGATCGTGTTCGGTGATTCCGATTGCGCTTCAAATCAATTCTTCCAAACCAACAAGGACTTCCTGTTGAATTGTGTGAACTGGCTTTCGCAGGAGGAGGACCTTATTTCGATTCGTCCGAAAGAAGAGATGGGACAGCCGATCTTCATGAGCGCCGTACAACAGCGAATTATCTTCTGGGTTCCGGTGGTGATTCTGCCGCTGCTGGTTCTCTTGGTCGGCGTTATGGTCTATATGACCCGGAGGGCACGAGGATGAAGAAAAACCTCATTCTGCTCATTATCCTGATTCTGATCGGAGCCTATTATTTCTGGGACACCGAGAGGATGGAGAAGAAAGAAAAGGCAGAAGAACAAGCGAAGAAGGTTTTTGTTCACAGTAATGAGAACATCGGTCAAATTACGATCGACAAAGGAACGGAAATCATCTCTGCCAAGAAAGACGGGGAGAACTGGCTTCTGACCAGTCCGCTTCAAACCGCCGGGGATAAGAGCGCATGGGACAGCCTGGCCCGGACACTGGGCGATGCGAAAAGCCAGCGAACGATCAAGGATGTCACGGCATCGCTGACACCGTACGGCCTGGACCAGCCTGCATTGAAAGTAACCATCGCCGATGTGGACGGGGCAACCCCGGAAACCATACTGTTCGGCAAGAAGACTCCCACCGGTTCGGAGACTTACGCGATGATCTCCGGGGCCACAAACCAGGTGTTCACCGTGTACAACTACGTGCAATCCGCTGCGGACAAGAGCCTGTTTGATCTGCGGGATAAGACCATTGTTGCAATGGACCCAAATGATGTGCAGCGGATGGATGTTCAGGTGGGTCCCACACAATACCAGTTGTCACGCGGGACCGATCCGGAATGGACGCTGACTGCACCGTTCCAGGCACGGGCAGACAAGTCGAAAGTCGACAGCGCAATCAACAAGATTCGGAACGGTCGAGTTAAAAAGTTCATTGACGAGAATCCCACCGATCTGGCGCAATACGGGTTGGTCGAACCGGCCACGCGAGTGGTGTTCTGGGTGGGGCAGCCGGGAGCGGAGAGCCAGTGGTCCTCGAAGGCTCTGCTTCTGGGAGCCTCCGCGCAGACTG
Source organism: Candidatus Omnitrophota bacterium (assembly GCA_029570205.1). Classification (GTDB taxonomy): domain Bacteria; phylum Hinthialibacterota; class Hinthialibacteria; order Hinthialibacterales; family JAKPRU01; genus JAKPRU01. The sequence goes on from JAKQSI010000068.1 coordinate 22,739, forward strand.
CGGACCAGGTGTATGCGAAACGGGAAGGTCAGAACAACGTGTTTGCCGTGGAATCGTCCATTCTGAGCGATCTGCCCGCGGATCCCAAGGCGTTCCGTCTGAACAAGATTACGGATGTAAAGTCGTGGGATATAAATCACGTGGCTATTGCCCAGGCTGGAGAGACCATTTTTGAAGCATCCAAAGAAGGGATGGACTGGGCGCTGATCAAACCGCAGGAGGGCAAGGCAGATTACAGCGATATCAGCGACGTGATTCGTGCTATCGCCGACCTGGAAGTGTACGACTTTGTGAGCGGCGTGACGGACGAGACCACGCTGGGGTTGGATCAGCCGGAACTCGTTTTCTCGTTGACCACACAGGATGCGACGGAAGAGATTGCGCTTTCTGCGCCGAAGCGAAAGGATTTCGTGGAAGTCCGGTATGGGGTGAGAGAAAAGCCGCGTGAGATTTATGCCTTATTGATCGATGATGCTTCCGAGCCGGTTCAAAAGGCCCTGAATGTGAAACCGAAGCAGGAGGAGCCGACACCGAGCGAGAAAGAAGAGAAGAGCGAGAGCTGAGAAAGGGCTGTGTCTCACCGGCAAGATGCCTGTGAATACCGGTACAGAAAGGTACGGAACGATTTCGGAATCGCGTTACTCGCAACGGAATATGTTACATAGCATGATGCCGGTGGTTCGGGAAGCCGGTCGGATTGCGCTGCGTCATTTTCGCCATGTGAAGGGGGAGCAGAAACCGGACCGGTCGCCGGTTTCGGAAGCGGACCGGGAGGTTGAAAGATTCCTGGTACGTGAGATTCGCGAGCGATACCCGGAACATGCGGTTGTGGGGGAGGAATACGGAGAAAGCGGAAAAGGTTCCGTCGATTACGAGTGGGCGATTGACCCCATCGACGGAACCTTGTCATTTCTGGCGGAGATGCCGATCTGGGCGGTGTCGGTGGGGCTGCTTTTTGAAAATCGCCCGGTTTTGGGGATGGTATACGCGCCGGTGATCGAGGAGTTTTATTGCGGTTCCGAGGAGACGGGGGCATGGTTGAACGATACACAATTGATCCTGGACCGCCCCAATCCGATCTGCGAGAACTCGCCGTTGCTGGCTTTCTCGAATGCCTGGAAGAAAATGCGGTTGCGGTTTCCGGGGAAAGTGTGGTGTCACGGTTCGGCGGCTGTACACCTGGCAATGGTTGCCAAAGGCACGGTCGTCGGGACGATCTGCGAACCGCCGCTGGTATGGGATATTGCGGCGGCGGCGGTGATCGCCCGGCAGGCGGGAGCAGATGTGCGCTTCTTGTCCGGCGGGGCGATGGACACCCGCGCGTTCACCGGCCACCGATCTCCGCAGCCGGTTGTAGCGGCGCATCCGGCGGTGATTGATGAACTGATGGCCATGATGGAGTGGCTGTGAGGAAAAACAGATCTCAACCCGCGTTCACATAGCATTCAAGCCATATTCGCTGCCAGGTTCCCGCATCGGCGCGGATTTCATGGACGCGACATCGGACGGGGATTCCACAGTCCAGATTTCGGCTGATCGAATGGACGCTCGTGCGCGGAATGTACCCCAATTTGATCCCATCTTCGGTGAGAACTTCCACGGCGTCCCGATCGAAGGGATTTTCCGGCTCACGACGGAGAACCAGCGCAGAGCCGGTTTTCAACGCGGGCAGCGCGCGGTCTGCCTCATAATAGGGATACCCGGCGAGCGGTGTGCGCAGCAGTTCAATCCGCCGCGTGCCGGGTTTCTTGCTTTGCGCCGAGCCGGTCAGAAAAGCGAGCGAACCGAGTAATGCCGTGAAAAACGATCTGCGTTCCATGATGTCCTGCCTCTTCTTCGGGTTATCGCCTGTCTTTCAATAGCCTTTCCGCATTTTTGCCACAAATTAAATCCAATTCTTCCTCTGAGAAAGGGAGGGACCGGAGATGCTCCAGTTCACCTTTCTGATCCGCCCAGGGGGAATCCGTACCAAACAGCACACGGTCCACACCATGCGCCCTGACCATGGTCACAAAGTCCTCATCCGGCAAATGCCCCAACACATAAGAGGTATCCAGGTAAACATTCCTTCCGATCAGAACTCTTGCAACTTCCTCCCATTGGCGGAATCCGCCGAGGTGCGCCAGGATCATCACAAGATCGGGGAATCGGTCAATGAGACGGGCGAAATGGTCCGGTGTGCTGTTGAGAGTCGGGACCTCGATGTCCACGCCGGCATGGAACAGAACCATCATGCGCTCCTCGATGATGGCTTCATACATGGGGAAAAGTCTCTCGTCATCCGGTTCGATGCTGTGGTACTCCGGATGGATTTTTATGCCGGGGAATCCACGGGATGACAAGTCCTTAATGAGTCCCGGAAGGTTCTCGCAATCCGGGTAGAACGAACCGAACGCCACCACGCGCCCGGAACGGCCATTCTCCACCCAGCGGTTGATGGAGTTGACCTGTCTCGGTTTTGTGGCGACCGGCTGAAGCCAGGACATGTCGATTCCCGCCTCGTCCATGGATTCCACAAGGCTCGACAGTCGCCCATCAATGGCCTCTTTGATTCCGGCCCCCGCCGCCATTTTCGGAACGACTTCCAGCGCAATCTCGTCCGGGAAAACATGTGTGTGAACATCAACGATCATTTAGGATTCCCCATCGGTTGAATTTAACTACAATCCGACTTTTCAGATATTGATTTATCATGCCACAGGCTGGAAGCCTGTGCCACCCTCTTCTCCCTGTGCAATTGTTTCATCGGCCTCATTTCTCATTCCCTTCCACCAATGCATCCCTGTTCCCTTCCCCGCAATGAGAACAGGTCAGCCAATACAGCACAACGGCGGCATAGCATTTCAATGATGCGCCAAAGATCCCGATTCCCGATTTCCACCAACCGCTTTCAAAGGCATACGGAACAGCCAATATCCCCACGGCCATGGCGAACAGGACAGTGTTCTTGATGCTGTCATTTTTCCACTGCGCAGCCAATATCCAGATCGGCAGGAGAAGTTGAGTGAAATAGTGGTCCCAGCAGAGGCTCGGAATCAGCAGCATGGGGTAGAGCCATAGGACGAAAAGCATGTCTCGGTCGCGCCGATGGCGGATCGTCGCGTAGACTGCAAGCCCCGGCAGGAGAAACGCGGTCAGAACGGAAAGGGCGTAAGCCAGAGTCGGCAGATCGGCGAGAGCCATCGTTCTGGGATTTCGGCTCAGCAGTCGATAGAACAGCGCGGACGGGGCCTGGTTATGCGGTTCGACATGAAACACCTGGCCATATTCCGCCCAGGTGGATTGACCATAAGACATCTGCGGGAGCAGATCAAGAAAGGCCCGATGCTGGTCCCAACCCGCGACGGCGACAGCCCAACCCGTACAGGCGCAAATCGTCGCCAGTCCCGCGAAAAACGCGGGACGATCTATGAACAGAAACAGCGCCAGCAGCAACACCGGAGCAACTTTCGCCGAGGCCATAATGCCGATCACAACTCCGGCGGCAATGGAGTAATTGCGCTTCATCAACAGCAGAGCGAGGGTGAATGAAAACAACAGGACGATATTGAACTGCCCGGCGGAAATGGTCCTGAAAATCGGATCGAAGAAGGCGAACAGGGTAATCCCCGCCGTCCATTTCAGAAGATAAGACTCCTGTGGGCACAAGAAGCAGAACAGCGCGAGAGTCCCCAATAACAACAGGTGGTTGACAATGCACCAGGCATCCCAAGCGGTCTCGTAGTCCATCCAGGCCAGCGGTCGGCACAAAACCGCCATGAACGGGGGATAGACAAAGGGATTCAAGCCTTGCGAAATACCCAGCCGGGTTTTGGTCCACATCGCCGCCTTGAAATCATAGAGGTCAATTCCCTGCCCCACCAGGAACGCGCCGATGTACAGATGCTGGAAATCATTCCGGTGCAGCTGCGGGGCAATGAAAACATTCCGCTGGACATAATAAGCCAGGGAAATCGCCAGGAGGGCGGATAGAAAAAGAGTCTGTGGGGCATCCCGGTTCGACATGGATCGTGATGAGTGATCGAGTGTAATGATCGGAAAGATAGCATATCACTCAACAGACAGGGACGGCTGACAGTCGTATTTTAGTATGTGGAAGCATGGGGAAGGCGGCATTTGGCGATTTTTTGGTAGAGAACGACCTGTTCGTTATCCGAAACAGCGGTTCCCTTCCCGGTGAAACAGAAACAAAAGCGCGGCCTGCACAAACCGCAGACCTCGGATCCGGTCGAACGAGGCGTCCTCCTTCACGGAATCGTTCCAAAAGCATCATGTTTCCTATTACAAATATGTATTTGCAAATATACGTCAGAGATGTCCAAACTTCAGTCGCAGGGGCGCACGGCCGTGCGCCCCTGTGTGTTTGTGGGTGTGAGGAGGGGGGGGTACGCACAGGATGGGTTCTGTGGACCGAGTGGACACGATGGATGGAAAGTCCGACAAAATGCAGCAGGCAGGGGAGATTACGGCTTTTTTGGCGGAAATAGGGGTTGACAGTCGAGAAATATACGGTTTGAATACTATTGATGGGGTCTTTGGTCCTCATCGAAAACCTATCACCAGGAGGAATAAGGATATGCAGAGAGTCGGTTTAATTTTGGTCGTGGCCGGGTTGTTGACAGCTACGGTGTGGGCACAGGAAGAGTATGTGCCGGTCGGCCCGGAGGCCGTTGGCCTGGTCCCGAAGACGAGCACGTTCGATTTGAACGCTTGGCCCGGAGATGGAGATCCGAGGAATAACGGAGGCTCGGAGAGCACCGGTATCGCTATCGGCAGCGGCGGGAATATCCTGATCGGCTGGGAAGATGACGGCGATGGATGGTTCGATTATGAGGCTGTGTGGGTGGTATACAAGCAGGACGGCACCCCTATCGTGGGGTCTCCCCAGTCGTATTTCACCGCCGCAGGCGAACCGGTCAGCCCCGAATATACCTGGGGCCCGAAGATAAAAGCCAATCTCTTCGGGACCGGTTTCGGGATGGGTTCTACGGCGTGGGGATTGGGAGAAGTGATCGATGAATTCTTCGATGTCAACACTATCGGTGGTGATCCCGGAGTGAACGCGGGCGACTATCCGGCTGTGCAGCTGATAAAGGAGGACGGAACGCCGGACGGTCTGGCGCTGTGTGGTGTTTCCGATGAGTATGCCGAACGGGAAGGAGATATTCGTATAGCGGACTGGGATTATCTTTCCAACGGGAACATCTTGATTGTCGGCGAGAGCCGCCAGAAAGACGATCTCGTCAATATTTACGGCGGCACAACACCGAGTGAACATCCGATCTTTACGATTGTCAAGAAGGACCGATCATTCGTGAAGAAGGAAACCCTGGTTCCGTCCGCTGCTTTCGAAGGCAATATGAACATGTGGCACGGCGCGGCGGTGACTGCAAATGGGTTTGCCTGCCGCTGGTCGGGTCCCCCCTTTGGCGGAAACCTGCGTATGTTCGACAATGACGGCGTTGCGACAACAAGCGATATCAGCATTGCGGCGTTGACAGGCGTAGAAGCGACCGGGCAGGGCGGTCGTGGCGATGACAATGTGGGATTCCACGGGAATGGTGTGGATACGTATGTCGTTGCCAACAGAGGGAGTGACGATGTCTACCAGAACGGCGTTTTTGTGACTTCGGTCAGCGATCTTGGAACATTGAGATGGACTGCCGTGGCGACCGACGATATGCCGTTTGCCCAGGTGAGTGGCGTGGACTGCGCGGTCAATGACGCCGGGTATGTGCTTGTGGTCTGGTGCGATGCCGAGCAGCTGGTTCTGGAAAATACGATCCTGTTCGGGCGGTTCTTCAATCCGGATGGAACCCCGAAGAGCGGCAGTTTCTACATCAGCGAGCGTGCCACGCCGGAGAACAATATCGGCCCCTGCGTAGATCCGCGAGTCACTTGGCGCAATGATGTGATTGCGGTCGACTGGGTTGACAACAACAACCCGAATATGATCAGCAAGACCGTGGCCGTGCGGATCTTCAACGCGCCGACCGGCACGGGGATCGACAATTTCATGCTGTATTGAGATTGACGGTTCATCAATGGTCAATGATTGCAGGGGCGCACGTCTGTGCGCCCCTGCGTGTTTCCGGGAATCGGAAACAGGCAGAAATGCATTGTCGTTCGATGCGGCCATCCTTCGGATCGCCAAACAGGACCGATTCAGACATCCGGCCAGGAATTTCCATGTGACATTTCAAAGGTAAGGATGCTTATGCCCGTTCGGGTAGAGTGCGCAAGTGGAATGAGGGTATGTTCATACCACTCGGCGCCCCATGACACAGGGGTGAAAGAAAGCGCTTTTACTCCTTCGGTTAGTTCCCAATACCCTGATGAAGAGCCGACACCTCGCCCAGGGAGAGATATCGCATCAATGAGCTCGCTTTCACACCAAATCTCTCAACGAGATCCTCAATAAAAGCGATCTGCCCGTCGGGCAAGTCAATTGAAATGATCATGCTATCGCGCCATGACCTCGATGAATGAACCTTGGAAGCGTAATAGACCGGACAAATCTGAAACGCTCGTATTCAACCTGTTATAGCAGAAAAAGAGAGGATTTATGTTCCCAAATCCTCCCTCATTCTCCCGCGGCCCCCTTTTTCACCTGAAGGGGTGTCTCTCCGGGCGGGATGTCGTGGACGATTTCAAGCACGCCATCCGTGACAGAAACCGGTTCGACCGGTTTTCCCGCGAGGATCGCACATGCTTTCTGAGCATCTTTCAGGGGGATTCTGACATGGACTTTCGGAATGGTCATCGCGCCTTTGTTGGCGATTTTCCATCCAAGATCAGATATTCGGTTCAATTCGAGCGGCAGTTCGCCCATTTCCACACGTGCCTGGGGGGGCTGGTCAAAGAGGAGGAGAACCGTATGCGCACCCCGGTACATGTCGCCCTGTTTGCTTGTCATCTCTCCGCACCAGCGCGGAAGCAAAACAATTTCGGCAGGTCGCGCAAGGCCGGCCTTGTCCATTAGAACAACCGGAGGCTTTTTCTCCGGTTCCAGGAAAACCGGCTGAAGTTCCATAGGTTTGTTCCAGGCCCGATCCAGCGCCTCGATATTCTCCCAGCATCCGAGTCCTTTCCCCTCGACATACAGCGCCTGCGAACTTTCCCGCCAATCGTCCAGGTTGGGATGCCCGGTTCCAAGCTGCGTATTGACCTGGACAATGTAGGAATAGTACGTCGTGTTCCAGGCGGTCCAGGTGACATTCAATTCGTCGGCCCGGATAATGCAGCCGCAGGGAGGATTGTGATCCCAGTCATTAAACCCATGCCATGCGGCGGTGATAAACCCGCGCGCGAGTTTCGTTTTGTACCATTCACCGTCCAGGCTGGTCATAAACACGCCGCGTACAGGATCGGATAGGTTGACAAATTTCTCCATACTGAACGTTCTCTCAATGACGGCATCCTTTTCATTCCAGAAGCGATGGCCGTTGTATTTCTTTCCGGAAGTCTTCGCGTAAGCCTGGTAGCGCACCAGGTTGGAGTTGACATCGAACAGGATGACATCCGGCAAGTCACGGAAACAGACAATGGTTGCGCTGGCCCCATCGGGGATCCATGCTTCCATCGCGGCGATATCGCCCTCTTTCTTCGTTACCTGGGTTTGCCAATCGAAATGCCCGTCCAGCCCGGCGGAGGTGGCCTTGCCGGTAACCCGTATGGAGATTGCCCCGTATTCCGGACAGGCATCCATCAGAGGCCGATCCCGGATTGTGGAATCCGCTGTGAAACAGGCAAAATGGTTTTCATCGCCGTGGGGATTGTAAACCAGATTCATATTTCTGGAGACGATATTCACAATCCCATCAGGAGCACGCTTTGCCCAAATCATGTCGCTGCGCGCCTCGTCCTTTATTCCGGGCGTCGGAAATGGGACCGGATTGGGGCAGTACTTGCTTCCCGGACGCCACAGATCGGGGAGTTCCTTGAGAATCCAGGAGACTTCGCTGTTCAGGTCACGCCAGGATTGCATGTCCCGGTCGCTGTATCGTTTGGCAGAGGCGGCAAACGCCAACCCGGCATCCAGGACGGCAAATCGCTGAACAGGCCAGAACAGGCTTCCGGCGTTCTCCAGCAGTTGCGGGTTGTCGAATCTCTGGCGCAACTCGGAATCGGCTTTCTGCATATCCCGGAATTCCTGGGAATCTGTAGCGGAGTGAATATCCGGCGAGAGATCGACCTGGACACTCTCCGTCTCCCCGCGTTTCAAAATGAACTTCGCCGTAGACCCCCGGACATCCGCAAGGGCAGAGTCTTCGACTTTCCGTTCGCCTGCAAACACAGGATCGATAAGCTTCACATGAAACACGCCCAAATCAGAGGCATGGGACTCGATATGAAACGGGCGCGTAGCCGGGTCTCCCGACAGTTCAAAGGTGCATTCTTTCAACGTATAAACAGACGTATTCCCTGTCACAGGAAGAGGGCCGACAATCCGGCCACCGGAGAGAAACCGGATTTTGTCGATGGTGGTTTCGACATCCTGTTTGGTCCATTGAGCGGTGGGTAAAAGCGTTTTGGTGCAGTTCCGAGCATTGACTGTGCCGCCGCGCCAGGTGAGTTCGCAGGAGCCGAGTTCAAGCGGATCGTACTGGTTGTCATGGTCATCGGCGACAATGAAATTCACGTTGTCCCACAAACCCGCCACAGGGGGATCCACGCAGATCCAATAGAATCCCTCGACGGTGCAATTTTTCCATTCGACCAGACCCTGGGTCAGAAACAATCGGCGGTCGATCATCTGCTGCGGCGGCGGGTTTTGTCCAGGCGGAACGGGAACGTGGCAAAAACGCAGTGTTTCGCCCGGTTGAATAACCAGTTTGGCGGTCTGGCCGCGCATCTCAAACGAGCCGTAGATTGTGGCGACAGAGTTCTCGTAAGTCATCAATTCGGGCTTTGCAACCGCCTTGCAGAGTTCCTCCAGAGTGAATGTGCCGCCGGTGATCCAAACCTTGCCCGGAGAGCCGACACCCTGGCGCGCTTCCGCCCGGGATTCTCCACCAGACAGAATCGACAGCAGAATCAGAAAAATCGGCAAGGCTGTTCGCATGGGTCTCATCTCACTTTTTGGAAAGTTGTGCTTTATAGTAACGTGCCGTATGCACACAGGCCACCCGTTGAGTATGAGGATCGGAAAAAATCTGTCAATGAGAAGATGTCCTCACACCAAGCGGAAAGAACCGGGCGGATGCCGCTGTGCATCTCCAGGAGGCGTGCCATGTGGCAATGTAATCGTAGTCATGCGCGGATCCTTCTTGCATTATGCACAATCTTCTTTCCGATGAACGGCATCCGTGCGGACACGGACAGAACACTATCGGAACGATTTTGTCTGGTCCATGCGGACCCGGAGTTTCTGCTCGAACTTGGTTCTGCCTGGAACCGTTATGATTTCTGCTGGAATGGAATTGAGCGGGTCAAAGGAGAATTCGATTTCCGGGATTTGCCTGCGCAAGTGGATCATTCCCTGAGCCTGGGTGTAAAGATTTTGCCGATTCTCGATTATGAGCCGGCCTGGGACCCACAGCATTCCCCGGCAGACGATGAGACATTGGACTATTGGGCACGCTATGTCCACAAAACGATCACCACATTCAAGGGCAAGATGGAATACTGGCAGGCCTGGAACGAACCGAACAACGAGGGTTTCTGGAAGCCGCGCCCGAATTCACGCGATTATGCGGAATTACTTCGAAGGACCTGCCTTGCCGCAAAGGAAGCCGATCCGAATGTAAAGGTCCTCGGCCTGAATTGTTCGGATATCGATCTGAAGTTTACCGAAGAGGTATTTCGCTATGGGGGATTGAATTATTGCGACATTCTTGCGTACCAGCCGTATCGCATCGCGCCGGAAGTCGGTCACTTTGAAGAAGTGAAAGCGCTGCGGGAGTTGGTAGACAAATACGGCGAACAGCGTCCGATCTGGTTTACCGAAATGGGTTGGAACTCCGAGAACTTTCCCTATAAGGATGCAGCGGATTTGTTCGCGGAGGCTCCGAGTCGAAGACAGGCGGCGTTTCTGGTTCGGTACATGGTGATTATTCAAGCGGTCGAGATTGAAAAAGTATTCTGGTTTGCGCAGGGCGCAGGCGGACACGGAATTATGGTACACGAAGGCAGACGGAAACGTCTCGCTTTCTACGCCTACCGCCACTTGATCCGGGAACTGGACAACTACCTGAGTGTGCGGGAAGTGATTCCCCACGGTTCGTGCGGATTGTATGCTTACTTGTTCACCCATCCGGACAGATCGGTCCTGGTCGCATGGAGCGTGAACGGCCCGCAGGAAGCACAGATTTCGGGCGCACCTCTCGCCTGCGAGGCGCGCGATATGCTCGGCAAGCCGATCCCCACACCACAAAGTGAAATAATGACGCTGACGGGAGAACCTATCTACCTGTTTTTTGACCGGACCCCGCAGAGCCTGGCTCGGCTAGCCGAATTGCAGCCTGACCCGCCGCGTCTCTGGCTGGCCCCCGGCGAATCGCAAGAGGTTCACGTTCATTGGAATCCCTCCACGCAGACCGATGAACAAATCCGTCCGACCATTCACACGACACGCGGTCTTTCGGTCAGACCTCGATCGATTACATTGGAATCGCAGAAAGCGGAATCATTCAGAATCCGCACGGGGAAACACACAAAACCCGGATCCGGCCTCGTGCGAATCTCCGCCGGTCAAAGCAGTTGGGACTTCGAAGTTAATATCGTACCGAAGACTCTCTGGAAATATGACAGCCCCATCGAGGGATGCCTGACACCGACATGGATTCGAGACGGCAACGGAAGTCCCGGGATTCTTGTCACCGGATACGATTCATCCGAACTGCTGTGCCTTTCGCCGGAGGGAACCCTGCGCTGGAAATTTGCGGCGGCCTCGCCCATCAACGATTCCGTCACGGTCGGTAATGTCGACGCCGATGCTCGTCCCGAGATTGTCGCAGCGATGCCCGCCGAGCAGCGCGTGTTTGTGTTGAGTTCCGACGGCGTACAGAAGTGGCATGTAAGGTTACCGGGTCAAGCGGTTAAAGAAAATCCTGCCTGGCACTGGACGCGGCCGGAAATAGCGGATCTCGACGACGACGGAATCGGTGAGATCCTGTACGCGGATCAATACGGCCAACTCAGCGCCGTTACAGGAGAGGGAACGATTCTGTGGACGCGCAAGATCTCCGAAAGCGGATTTAGCCGTCCTGTGTGCGCCGAACCCGCAGGCGAAAGCGGCTCCGTGCAAATCCTCGCGGGGGATAAAGCGGGCACGGTATATTGCCTTTCAAACAACGGCGACATTCTGTGGCGATCCTCCGTGGGAGCGGAAATCTCGGCAACGATTGTGGCAGGCCCGCTTACCCCCAGCGGCCCGGTTCGTATCCTCGCCGGGACAAAAGGAGAACAACTACATTGCCTCTCGTTCAAAGGCAAGCCGATCTGGACAGCGGAACTCGGCGGGACCATGGACCTTGGTACAGGAATTGTAACGGCCGACCTCGACAACGACGGTACAAAAGAAATTCTGGCTTCATCCCGTAATCATGACGTGATCGCATTCCGCGAGGACGGCTCCGAAATGTGGCGGGTCGAGACAGGGGCGCAACTTCGCTCCGTGCCGGCGGTCGGCGATGTGGACAACGACGGCGGGCTGGAAATTCTGGTTGGATCTGCGGATTGGCTGCTGTATTGCATCGACCCCCGTGGAACCGTCGAATGGAAGGTGTATGTCGGGAACCGTGTCGATGCGGCGCCGCTGTTAGCGGATCTGAACGGGGACAACGTGGAGGACATTGTGTTAGCGGTGCGAGGAGGAAAGATTTTCGCATTCTCGGCCCAAGTCAATTGACGTGATCGACGAGTCCGGGTAGCATTCGTCAATGAAACTCGGCTTATTTGGCGATACCAGGCAGGTTTATCCATCTGTCCGGCACCTTTGGAAAGAAACGAGGAATTGAAAAGATGGTAATCCGACATAATCGGCGAGTTGCGCTGTTTCTTTTGTTCGCATTGCCGGCAACCGTGCTGATTTCGTGTACCGAGGCGCGTCTGCATTCCGCTCCGAACTCAACTGTCGCACCAATTACTGCCCCGCAAGATGCCGTGTCCGTCACCATTCGCCACTATGGCCTGGGACCCGGGTCATGGCATCTTTACAGTTCCATGAACACGGCTCCAAACGGCGATATCTACGTCGGTATCTGCAATTACTCGTATGCAATGAAAATGAGCGACCAGCTGAACGGCGCGCATCTTGTCCGCTACCGACCGAGTGAGGACCGCATGGAGGACCTCGGTGACATGCAGGATGTCACCGGTCAGCGCGGACAGGACAATACCTTCGCCCAGTCAAAAATCCACACCCCCATTCTGTTCGGACCGGGCGGATATGTCTATTTCGGAACGCACAGCGTGGAGCGGGACTATGTGCCGGAGGAATACAAATCACGATTTACCGAAGGCTACCCCGGCGGGCATTTTATCCGGTACGATCCGCGCACGAACGCCTTCACAGACCTCGGCATTCCCGCGAACGGCGAGTCCCTTATGGGCATGACCATCGAGCCGACACACCGAAAACTGTTCGCCACGACGCACAAGAAGGCATTATTGGTCGAATACGATATTCCGTCCGGGAAATCGACTATTCGCGGCAGTATCGGGGAATATCCGACCCGAATGATCGCCTCTCTTTCCGACGGAACTGTTTACACAGTCAACGACAAAGGGTGGGTCCTCCGCTACAATCCCGACAACGAGAAGATCGAGAAGCTTCCGTTCCGCATCCCATTCGGCCGCTATGAAGTGGAATTGATCTCCATTTTCGCTTTGTGTTCTAATCCCGCGCGGGACCGGCTGTATGGGATTTCAACCCTCATCGATCAGCCTTCCGTGAAAAACATTATTAAAGGCGGCTACCTGTTTGAATTCATCCCGCATACCGACACCGGGCCGGTTCTGAGGGATCTCGGAAGCGCAGGCATTTCCGAGGAACCCGTTCTCTCCGAGGCGGGCCTGTATCACGCCATAACCTACGGCAAGGACAACAAAATCTACTGGGCCTCTCCCATGAAAGGCCGCCCTGTACACCTGGCATCTTATGACACGCAAACCGGCGAACGGGCCGATTACGGCGAAATGTGGTTCTTGCCGGAACACGCTTACGTTCATGCAATCTTTGCCGGCTGCACGGGCGACGACGGAATGCTTTACTGGGGTGGCCTTCTTAAGGCGGAAAATGAAACGAAATGGGACAACGAAGCGGTCTTCATTATTTGCGATCCAAAATCCCTGAAGAACATCACCGGATGAAGGATTATCCCGGGAAGAACCGCCATAAACACAAGTTGTGTCCGCTGTGTGTTCCGAACCGCCTCATAGCGCATTCGGCTACATTGCGCCCGTTATGCCCCGCTACACATTTGCCGGAACCGAATAGCCGGACGCAACATGGGAGCGGTCCCATTCTGTTTCCGACTGAAGCGCCGCCAAGTGTGATCGGATGGTCAGTTCCGCACTGTCCGCAATCAGACGATCCAGCGATTCCCGGAAACACAGCCACGGAATTCGCCTGTCCGGATTCCCCTTGAACACGAGTGTTGAGGAAAGCCAGGGTCCCAGAATCTCGCCGACATCTACATAGTCGCCCGAGAAGACAATATTATCCACTCCCCCCATGGCGGCGATCCCGGCCCCACAGGCCAGAAGAATTCGGTATTGAATTATTTCTCTTGCCAGGCGAACGTCCGGGTCGTCCGTTCGGAAAATTGCATCCACTGTTACATCTCTACCGACAATCCCGCGCAGGCCGCTTTCTCTAGTTAATACGTTATTGATCTGTTCCGGTCCCCATCCCATCTCCTTTCGCAATGTCAGAACAATCCCCGCGTCCAGCTCTCCGCATGTCGTTTCGCCGGGGATTCCTTCCAGTGGAGTCACTCCTCCTGTAACCATGACGGGGCGGCTTCTCATGACGGCGGTGATCTCCGGTTGAGGAATCAGACAGACGGACAGAATGCGTGCAGCGGGATTCTGTCGAATGGAATGTCTTGCGTAGTGACACGCCCATTCGTGGAAAATGCCGTGAAATCCGTACCGCTCCAGTTTCAAACTCTTTGTGATGTCCGCATGAAGCCCGTAATAGCGTTCCCGAGCCGGTAAACCCGAAAAAAAGGAGGTCTCCGAGACCAGAACGATGGGGACTTCAGGAAAAGCCTGCCGACAATGCTCAATCAGCCGCAATTTCGGCGGCAGGTGCAGCGGAGCGCGTGGAACAAGGGCCTGTAAGCGGCGTATCACTTCAGGCGTAGCCACTACCGGTTTGGGGAATTCCGATGCCGTAAAGGTCAGGCGAACGGCTAGCGCGTCCGGCTCCGCCGCCGACAACCGTTTGCGGCACAATGACCGGATATGAAGCAATTCTTCGACTGTTTCCGTTTCATCGCCGTCGCCGCTGTGAAGCGGTTTCATATCACCCGTCAGGATCGGTTCACGACATCCGCCGGCGAAATACGCGAAATGAGAAGTGTAACGGCTTGGCCGGATAACCAGGATACTCATGTCTTGTCTCCTTTTTTACTCACGCGAGTGCATGTTCGCGGAATGAGCCTGCGCGGCTTAACAGCGAATAGGCATCTCTCGCAATCGCCAGTTCCTCATTGGTTTGAACGACCAGGATACGCACGGGGCTGCTTTCGGTTGCCACGTCTACCGGAGGTTCGCTTGGATTCCTGTTGCGTTCCGGATCGATCGACAGGCCGAATGTCTCCATGTCGGCGCATACAGCCCAGCGAACCGGCGCGACTTTCTCGCCGATGGTATCGGTAAAAATAACGGCGTCCGCGTACCCGACTGCCGCCATGTAGGCTCCCAGATATTTTCGAATCCGCCACAGGTAGATTTGCGCGGTCAGATCCATTTTCGGGAACTGGCCTTTACCTTGCGCAATACCCGCGAGGATGTCGCTGATATCCGCCGAGACCCCCGACATTCCAAGGACGCCGCTTTCTTTATTGAGAACTCTTTCGACCGATTTACAATCTCCGTTGTACTGCGCCAGCAGACGCAGGGTCAGCGCTGGATCCAGATCTCCGCAGCGTGTGCTCATAATCAGTCCCTGCAAGGGGGAATAACCCATCGTGTTATCGACGGATCGACCTTTCACGATAGCGCAGAGGCTCGCCCCGCCGCTGCCCAAATGGCAGCTGACCGCGTTAAACTCGCTCATCGGCCGGCCCAGGAATTTCGCGGCCTCGGTCGCTACGTACTGATGGCTGGTTCCATGGAACCCGTACTTGCGGATCCCCATATCTGTCGTCATCCACCGGGGGATCGCGTAGGTACGCGCGTAATCGGGAATCGTCGAATGATACGCCGTGTCGAACACGACTATCTGCGGCAGGTCCGGATACCGGGCTCGACAGGCTTTAACCAGGCCGGTCGCGGGCGGATTGTGTAATGGAGCCAAATCCGCCACCGCGTCCAGGTCGGCGATTACCTCTTCATTCACCAGCGCGTATCGCTCAAATCGAGTACCGCCATGGACCATGCGGTGCGCGACCACGTCCGGCTTGAGCTCCGGATGCTTGGCTAGTAAGGCCATTACCTGCTCAAATGCCGTGGCCTGGTCGCGCATTTCGACATAGTGTGTCCCGTTGACATCGCCGATGTGGTAGACAATACGCGAGGGTTCCGCCGTCGGCGGCCCGACCCGCTGTGCCTCTCCGCCCGCCCGCTGCACTTCGGACGGCATGGCGATGACCCTGTACTTCAGCGAAGAACTTCCACAATTGAATACCAATATGTTCATCATGTCCGGCTCCTGTTCAGGCCAATGTTCAGATTTCGTCCGAGGTCCATCCGAATACAGGGACACCAATCAGGCTGTGAATGATAGCCGTTGTGCCGTACACGGCTTCGGTGATTTTGGCGACCTCAACACATTCATCCTGCACGTGGGCCTTCTCCTCGATACCGGGGCCGTAGCCGACTGTCGGGACATTGAATTCCTTTGTCAGGACGCCGCCGGCGGTTCCCATGCCCAGGCGGCCGAGTTCCCACTTCCCCGGATGGACTTTTGCACAACCTGCCGCGGCGAGGGCGTCGCGGGCGTGATCGATCAGGGGATGAAACGGATCGGTCTGCCACGCATTCGTAATGTGTCGGACAACCGTCGTTTGGCCGTTGTATAGCCGTTGTGTCTCTTCCCGAACCAGCACATCTACCGCAACCGGTCCGCTGGACTCGGCCACCGTGGACACATTGTGTTTTAACTGACTGAGAACACACCCGACCTCTTCATCGGAGCGAAGTCGGCGATTCATTTCAATCGTCGCGCGCCGAAATCCGTTGTCATCGACAAACCGGGGCCGGCGAACGGTTAACTCTTCCGGTCCGACAGCCGTACCGTTTCCTGCATGGAGCTCCCCGATGATCGCACCGGCAGCATCCTCTACCTGAAACGGATTGGTCCCTTCGACACGGACTTCGATTTCCAGCCATCCGTCATGCCCGTAATACAGTCCCAGTCCGGTCGGCTCGCCGAGGATAGCGTAGGATGGTTTGATTCCGAGTTCGGGCAGGGTCCGCTGCATCAGCCCGCGAACACCGACACTCCGCCCGTTCTCTTCGGCTACCGTCGCGGCGACTACCACATTGCCCCGGAGCGGCAACAGGCTACGCTTCAACAGAGCTCCTGCATACACCTGCGCCGCGAGGCCGCCTTTGCAATCCGTCGATCCAAGCCCGTACAGGAGGCCATCCCGGATCAGTCCTTCGTACGGATTACACGACCAGGAATCCGGGTCCGCCGGGGGAACGGTGTCCATGTGGGAGTTCAACAGAACGGACCGGTCGCTATCGTAGCCGAAAAGAATTCCGATCACGTTCCCGTAGTCATCCCGCAGGACCTTGTCGTATCCCACTTTCTTCATCTGCTGTTCAACCAGGGCCGCGATCGCCCTTTCATTGAGACTTACACTCGGCACTCGAACGAGATGCTGTGCGAAACGCACCACACTCTCGTTCAGAATCTCGCTTTGCTGACGAAGCATTTTATACATTGTCGTTCTCCTTATTCGTTCATCAACTCTGGTATTCACCCTATTCTCTCCGCAATTGCCGTGCCGGATTTCTATTGTGCAATCTAACCTCTTGAATACACAGGGGTTATGGGGAGGCGGGAACATTTGACAATATAGCGAGTATACTTCATAATGAAATATCACAATTTCATTATGAAGGATTTCTTATATGAAAGCATCGGACCTTGAACTGAAGGAACTAATCGAGTTCGGCGACGGGCGGATTGACTTGCAGGGCCGTCGTCTCGTTCTTCACAGTATCAACGCATTCGCCCAGTTGCGCAGGGATTTGCTCGAAATGGTCGGTCTGGAACGGATGCGGCGGATTCTAACCCGATTCGGCTATTTCTGGGGCCAGGCGGACGCGGCTGCCATGAAACGGGTCTTTGAGTGGGACAATGTAATGGAATGGCTTAAAGCCGGGCCGAGGCTGCATACCATTCAGGGTGTTGCGCGAAGTGTCGTGAAATCAATCCGCCTGGATGAATCAAGCGGCCGATTTCGGATGGAGGTGATCTGGCATGACTCCGGCGAAGCAGAGGAGCAGCTGCTCGAACTTGGAAAAACGGACTACCCGATCTGCCGCATGTTGGCCGGCTATGCCAGCGGGTACTGTTCGTTCTGCGTCGGAAGAGATGTTTATTTCATCGAAGAGAAATGTCGCGCGAAAGGAGACCGCGTGTGTTCCGCTATCGGCATGGATCGCGATTCGTGGGGAGAGGAACTGAAAACTGTCCTCCCGTATTTCCAGTCGGAAGATATTCAAAGAACGATCCGAAATCTGACACGGGAGTTGCGCCGAAAGACCCGGGAAGTGGCGCAGCAGCGGAAGCGACTGGATTTGTTGGAACGCCAGGTCAATCCCTCCTTTGTAGAGGTCCACAGCGCGTCTTTTCGACGCGTCCTTGACCTGGCCGGTCGGATCGCGCCGTTCGACACATCCGTTCTCATTACCGGCGAAAGCGGTGTCGGAAAGGAGGTTCTTGCGCGTTATATTCATTCTCTTTCCACGCGGTCTAAGCAGGTGTTTGTCGGTGTGAATTGCGGCGCCTTGCCGGAAACATTACTGGAAAGCGAATTGTTCGGACACAAGGCGGGAGCGTTTACCGGCGCAACGCGCGACCGTGTGGGATTGTTTGAACAAGCGCAAAAAGGAACGGTTTTTCTCGACGAGATTGGAGATGTCTCACCGGCCATGCAGCTGAAACTCCTGCGCGTCTTGCAGGAAAAGGAGATCATGCGTGTCGGCGAAAGTATCCCTCGAAAAATAGACATCCGTGTTATTTCGGCTACCAATCGCGATCTTTCCGAGGCGATACGGGAAGGACGGTTTCGCGAGGATCTGTACTACCGTTTGGGAGTAATCGAAATTGAAGTGCCGCCGTTACGTGAGCGAAAAGAGGACATTCTGTCTCTGGTTCGACATTTTGTACAGAAATTCTCCAGGAAATTTCAATTGCCGGAATTACGGCTGGATGCCACCTGCCTGGATATTCTTCAGGCGTATTCCTGGCCCGGTAATGTCCGTGAACTGGAAAATGCCATTGAGCGGGCCGCTGTTCTATCCCGGGATGGTGTGATTCTTCCTGAATGTCTACCGCCTGCGATTCAGCGTTCCGGCTTTTCCGGCATTCCCAGCGGCCGTGCCACATCCACGTTAGCCGAAGTGGAAAACAACTATATCCGTGCGGTATTAAAACAGACCGGGGGAAACCGCACCAAAGCCGCCGACATTCTCGGCATCAGCCCCGCTACGTTATGGCGGAAGTTGAAGCATTAATCCCGGTGGAACAGGCCACCTGGTCCAGTGAAAATGTTGGGATCTCCTGAAAAGCAGGAGATCGAGAATGAAGAGAAGTCGATCTTATTCTTGTTTTGTCTCATACAAATGCCCTGGCAGCCGATGAGGGCACAACAGAATTCGATCCGGTGATTGCGGTGAAGAAAGCCTTCACACCGGTCGAGTTTCGTGCCGGGAATCCGAATGACCCTGTTTTCGATTTCACGCCTCTTGACTGGAGAGAAATGCTAAAGAAGCCAGGCGCTTCAATGGATGCCATTCTTGAGTACGCAGACAGTCCTTATATGCCGGTTCGCGATATAGTGATTTCGAAGCTGGCCAATCTGGACCGACAGGATGACGGGAAAATTGATGATAAGCGCGTTGTGGCGGCCATTGTGGCATCCGTAACGGACGAAGAAACACAATTGGTTGTGAGGTCATTGGAATTCATCGGACATTTCGATAAGTCGTTTGTGACCGGTGATCTTATCAAGAAAATCGGTGAATATATCGCGCAAAGCCAAATCTGGGGAGTAGCCGAGAACGCTTGCTTCGCAGCCGGTGATCTCGGCGATGCGAGTTTTCTTCCGTATTTGCAGAAGGCGATGAAAAGGACCTTCGCTCGATAGACGAACCGACCACACTGGAGAAGGCGCGGAAGAGAGCCGCTATATGGAAGGAATGGTGGGACCAGAATAAGGACAAATGGCTCCTGCCGCCCGTTGAACCGAAGACGGATCAGTAAGGCACTCTATTGTGATTGAACCCGGCAGGCTCCGTCTCTCGCGGAGCCTGCGGCAAAGCCTGGATTCCGGCTTCCGCCGGAATGACGTGCGGGGCGCGTGTCTATTGCCGCTAGGGTGTTTGACAGCGATGCTGCCGGGCCATAGCTACTGCGTACTCAAAGAACGGGGGAGACCAAGGTGGGCAAAAAAAAACGTGCAGCATTTCAGCCCACTTTGTGTCTCGCCCGATCTTCGGGGGAGAGGGCTTGGTGTTTGTGTCTCCCCCTTCGACAGATTCAGGGCGACGGCCGGTCTTGGCGGAGAGGGGCTTGAGTCCATTCGGGCCATGGTGAGACATTGGACTCCTTATTCCTCATACACACTCGGGGTCTCTTTGCTTCGGAGCTCGCGAAAGAGAAGGCTTGGGAAAGGAGTCCGTGTGTGCGTCGGCTGATGAGCCGAATGGGAGGGAAGGAATCGTTCCGGGAAGGGCGAGAGGATTTGCAGGAGTTGGTCGGGATTGAGGTGGGGACGAAAGCGGTAGAACGGATGGCGGAGGCGGTTGGGGAAGCGATCCGGGGAGTGGAGGAGGAGCGAGGGGAGCGAATTTGGAGTGGGAAAGTGGGGCCGTGTTGTGCGCCCGCACCGGCTGAGGAGGACGCCGTGGCAAGTACGATGGGTCCGGTGGATAGACAACATAGGCCAGACCCGTAGCGTCAGTGATCGGCGAAAGTCCAATTCCAGGACTCGATATTCCTGGACCGCCGACAAATCCCAACAAAGTTACTTTCGTGCCACTCACCGGATTCGAACTCTCTCCATCAATCACACGAACCATGATATATCCCCAGATATCGCACCCTGAAATATACCACGAGCCGGGGATCAACGTCACATCGGTAATTGTGTGCCCATCGAGGTCAAAAAGATCGGCTGATAGGAAGGATATTTCTCCGAAGCCACACGCCGCACTCCTGTCACCTGTCAGGAAAACTGCAAATGACAAATGCAGTACGGACGGTGACGGCCCGATCCCGGTTCTGACAATACCGATATCCAAGTATCCGTTATCGCATGAAAACGCCGCCTCAAAGGACGCATCAACCGGCTTGAGTTCCCTGGCCTCAAAGACTCCCAGATCAATTCTGAATCCAGCTGTCCCAATTCGTTCCGCACCCGTAATGGATAACACCAGCCAGGAGGGAATCGGTGTTGTGCCAAGCATATCGCAGATGGGCACCAGTCCCTGCGTAAGAGACACTTCTACACTCTCTGTCCGCGCTGCTATTGCCGGGACAATTAGGGGCAGACAGCAACAAACGAAAAGACGGGAATGATGGCTAATATTTCGCACTTGATTCTGCTCCGGAATTCCGTATTCCGCTGCATTCCCTAATCATACAGCCCCCAATCCTCCACCGCGCTGGGGCCGCCGACAAGGATCGTGACTTCCTTGAACAGCCTTGAGCTCCCATCCGGAGGGTCGTTGATTCCCAGCTCGACAACAGCCTCAAACGGATCAAATATCAGCGATGTATCCTCCCCCGACTCAATACGAAAAACCGCCCATACTTTCGTTATGGATCTCACGATCCATCTACCGTTCTCCATATAAAAGTCGCCGAAACATGGAATTGCGGGATACATAACGCCGGCGTATCCCGTGGAGTCCGTGCGATACCTGCCACCTCCGATACCCGCTCCACCGATCATACCGGTGTGAACTACCCACGCGTTCGCCACAGGCGTTTGCCCGTCTGCCTCCAAAAGACGAACAGGAATCGTCTCAAAAGCGTCGGTCATGACATACCAGGACCCAACGCTGAACGAAACATCGGAAACGGCCCGGTTGTCAAGATCCTTCAACTCAGCATGAAGAAAAGAGAACTCGCCAAAGCCAACCCCATATTCACTCATCGGTGTTCCCCACGGAACGTAGAGAAGAATATCGGTATACGACACGTTCTGTGCGCTCACCGACGAGACGCGGCTGAGATTCAGATGAAGAGTTTTCTCCTGTTGGACATATTGCACGCTGAAGCTGGGATCGAGCGAAATGACATTCGTAGCGTCAAATGGCCCCAGACTGATGCTGAAATTGCCCTCCCGAATTCTCTCCGATCCGGTTACGCTCAAAACCAACCGGAAGGTAAGGCGGTACTGGTCAGCATCATAGACACGGACTCCCCGGGTGAGAGAAACCTCCACAGCATTCCCAGTTTGGGCTACGGCTGCCAAGAGCAAACACCCAAACAGGAATATCAGATGGCGTAATCTGGTCATTTCCGTCATTATAGGTGACTCTGGAATATCCGGTGTTCGGTCTCGGACACCCGGAACAAGTCCCGCCCAAGGAAATGTGATGGCCATATTCACTTCTTTCGCCTCATTCAAGGACCCCGAGAGTGCCGCCTGTAAAATCCCGTATAATTCTAACGCATGTTGGTCCATATCGTTTTGTCGTCGCGCCGGTCTACTCGTTACTCATACAGCCCCCACTCCTCAACCGCGCTGGGGGCGCGCACAATGATCGTGACCTCTTCGAAAAGGTCCGTGAACCACACGCGATCTTCATTGACTCGCAGTTCCACAAGCGTGTCAAACGGTTCAAACCGGACCGTTGTATCCGCTGCCGATTCCACGCGAAACCAGGCTCTCAAATCCACATCCGTCCGTGGCTCCGTCCTGTTCGGTGGTTCCATCAGAAATCCCCATTCCACCGGATACATGACATACGTAAGACCTTCTGAATCCGTCGGCTGGCCGACGCTGGAAATACCCGCTCCGCCGACAAGCCCCGTCATTTTAACCCTCGCATTCTCAATCGGTGTTATTCCATCCGATCGCAGAACACGAATATAAATGCCGGCAGGCGCATCGGTCCAGTAATACCATGATCCGGGTATCGTTGTGACATCTTCAATGGTCTGCCCTTGAAGATCCGTGAGTTTTACACTCAGGAATGTAAACTCTCCGAATCCACAGTCTTGATAGCCAAGGTAAGGGAGAGGCGACTCGGTGGGACTTGAGATCAGGATGAGTCTGACAACAAGCGTATCGGTTTCGTCCGGAGCACTGGTGCGCTCACGGAAGATCTGCAGTCGGGCAACGGTATCATCCTGATATATTCCCGCAAATACAGGAGGATTCCGATCCAGGACAACAGCGTAAACCGCAATGAACGGCCCCATATCGATACGGATATCCGCTCGATCCACCTGCCCGGCACCCCTTATGGTCAAATCGAGTGCTCCTGCGGGGCACTCTGAAGGAAAAGCAGTCGAAATTTCACAAAACCCTTGCTCCAACGACATTTCCACGGTGCTCGCCCAGGAGCCTGTCGAGACAAGACATAACCAAGTCAGGAAAAGAAATGTCTGACGTAACGTGACACATGTATCCACCGTTCTTACCTCATTCAAGGACTTCGTAATCGCCGCCGGTATAATCCCGTATGATCCTGACGCATGTTGGTCCATATCGTTTTGTTGTCGCGCCGGTTTACTCGTTACTCATACAGCCCCCAATCCTCAACCGCGCTGGGGCGGCCAGCAATAATCGTGACTTCCTCGAAAGGATCGCCCCAATAGGCATCTGCCTTAACTCGCAGTTCCACCAGCGTGTCGAACGTGTCAAACGCTACTGAGACGTCCGCAGTCGGCTCGACACGCAGCCAAGCCTTGATACAGGAACACGGCACGCACTCGTCCGTCCCTGCCGGGTCAGGATTGTGCAACGGCAAGTATGATGGCTCAGGGGGATACTCGACATAGGCCAGCCCCGTGGCGTCGGTGATTGGTGGACGTCCCCCATATCCCGGACTCGATACTCCGGGACCGCCGACAAATCCCAACAAGGTTACTTTTGCGCCACTGACCGGATTGGAACTCCGTCCGTCAATCACACGAACCATAATATATCCCCAAATATCATATCCGGGGAGATACCACGAGCCGGGGATCAGCGTCACATCGGTAATTGCATCTCCATCGCGGCCAACAACATTTGCGGAAAGGAAAGCAATTTCTCCGAAACCGCATCGATGATCCCTTCCACTTCCGTAAAACAATCCAAACGATAGATACAGTACGGAAGGGATTGGTTCGACCCCGGTTCTGGTCACGCTAACATACAGGTGTCCGTTGTCGCACGAAAACACCGCGTCAAAAGATGGATGGACTGGCTTGAGTTCCCTGGCCTCGAAAATCCCCAAATCGACCCCGAAGTCCGCTCTTCCGATTCTGTCCGCCCCTGTAATGGAAAACACGAGCCAGGAAGGGTACTCAGTTCCCCCGTAGAATATATCCCTATTGGGAACCAATCCTTGACTAAGAGACACTTCCACACCGACCGCCTGGACTGATGTTGTTGGGATGATTATGAGCAGACAACAACAGATGAACAGAGCGAATTGATGGCTGTTGCCTTGCATCGGATTCTACTCCAGAATAGCGCCAGTGAAATCACGAATGTCTCTAACACAAGTCGGCCCGAATCGCTTGGTTACTTGACCGTTTAAATTAAGTCTTGGAAAATCCTCCTCGTCCGAGTCTTGTGTCATGATGCAATCATGGCCTGAAAGTCCGGCCACGTCATCCAAACCGTGAGAGTAGTGATGATCCGCCCCGATTTTGTGGCCAAGCTCATGCGCGATTATCCACACGTTATTTAATCCCCCTGCATCGATATCCGGAAGCCGGTATTGGTTGTTGTCCCAGAAGATGTAGAAACAGTCTATATCACTGGGCGCGATGCCACATACACCTCGATCCGGATCCTGTGATTCTGGGGTTGCCTTATAAAGATGACCAGCGACCATGTGGAGTTTTTCGAAGTAAGGCGAGCCGTTCCTGGATTGTGTGGCAGTGTTATATGAATATACAGTAGAGCTCGCCGACAAGATGAATTCGCAGAAGGATGTCAGACTCTCCGGCGGGGAACTGGCGATAACTGGGGTGATGAAGGTGCAACGGTTGTAGTTGTTGCTTGTATCACTCAGGATTGCCTGCAACCCATGGGTTGCACCGTTCAGGTAGTTATCATGGATGGTATGGTTGAGCCCGCCCCCGGAATCGTAGTAGCCCTGAGGCGTATTAACCATTGCATCATACTCAATTCTTACCCGTCTCCAGACCACCATCTCGGAGGAATCCACCGATGTCCCGCTGACGCTCGCGCGGACGACATAGTTGTCCCCACCCACCATGGAGCTCGTGGAGAAAGTCACCTGTGCCTGGCCGGAGCCGTTTGTCTGCACGGAGCCGGATGGGTTGAGACTTCCGGCAGGGCCTTTGTTGTCGTTCCCAGCGGAACTTGCGTCAATCGTCGTATTGTCCGCCGGGTCATCCGGATCGATGATCTCGAAAGTGACCGGGACTCCCGAAACCGCCGGGGTGATCGTCGCCGTGATCGTTCGACTGCGCGGAGAATATAACTTCGGGTCCTCGTCGGAAATCGTCACTGTGTTGACGGTGGCGTATTCCACTTCCATCTTCGGTCGCTTGGAAACGGTGGCATATTCCTTGGTGTAGAATTTGATCTTGTCCTCCGGATCGGATTGATATCGCAAGAGATAACCCTTGCTGGAGATATCGCTCGTGGAGGAGGGATAGCGGGCTTTGAATGCATCCGTGACGTTGAACTCAATCCAAACGTCATCTTCGCTCGGAATCGTGAGCACAGGGCTTTGGTTGTCCGTCGTGTAATCGCCACCGTCATTCGTCCATGGGTCGTACCAATTGACAGTGGACTCATCCCATGCCGTTGTCACATTGTACGCTCGCGCCTGCGCATCACCCGCATTTGTGTTGAGATAGACATAGATCTTCAGCTTGGCGCTGGTAACCACTTTGTCCGATCCGAAACTCGATACATCGAATCCAAGGACCGGTCGGTCGTCATAGAACCACGGAAGGCAGGTAGCAGATCCCCAGTTGGTTGAAATACCCTCTTTCAGAAAGGCGTCTCTGGAAGGCGGGCCGAAGGTCGTGGACGGATCGAGACATACATCCCCCTTGGGCGCATCCGCCAGATCCTGAAGACTGACCGACATTTCCGCCACGCCGGGACCATTTCGAGAGAGACGCCAGAGTTGCGCCGTGCGGATGTTTTTCGCGCCGGTATCTATTGCTTCCTGGTGTTCGTCCAGGATGAAAGCTTCAGCGGGACGAATGGCGTGAACCTCTTTGCCGTTTTTGACAAAGCGTAAGGGCTGGTCAATTTCCAGGGAAGGATTGTACGGATCGCAGATCGCTTGCCCCTGCCATGCCTCCGAGAAAATGAGCGTTTCCAGAATCTCAAAGCGAGCCGTCACAAGAGCATCCTCGCGCACTTCGGCGACGCTCATTTGAGATTGAATTCGGTCAATAAGAGGCTCTTTCATGACAACATCCACTTTCAGAATATCATGAATATATCGAAACCTTCAGATCCAGGTCGGGAAAGACATCGTTCCAGCAAATCGTATCCCCGACCACTTGGTAGGATGACCAGTTCGGCGATCCGAGCTGCAATGAGCGGAAGTTGTCCCCGCTCCCAATTCCCAGATCGGCAAAACGGTAGGTGAAATGGTCGCCTTCATGGATGGCCTGGAATGTGCCGTCCGTTCGGACCTTCAGGGTCCAAATCCCGGTGACCACTTCATAATCCCAATCAGGATCCGAGGAAACGGCCAGATCCGTGACTGTCTCCGCGAGTTCGCCGGTGCTTGTTCGATAGAATTTTGGATAGGAATAGAAAACGACCAGTCCTGGGCGAACCGTCTCGCTATACTCATCAATCGGTCCCACCAGCTCCTCCGGACGGGGAAGATCCACCCAACCCTCCGGCGGCGGAGAGGAACGCGCCGGTTCAGGTTTGACCTCCGGCAGGCCCGAATCCTGAACTCCGCACATTTGATGCAGACCTGCCTGGTGATCCTGGGCTTGCGGAGATCCCAGCGTTTGCGCGAAAAGCACGACGCCCGTGGCACAGAAAACAACCGCAATACCGACCCCGAGAACTGTTTTCCTCTGCTGCTTCATTGTCTTACCCCTTCTTTCGATGACGTTCTATCGCAACAACCGATGGTTGTTGTTTCCGTACCTTTCTTCGTGACAGAAGGTTGCGAGAATCACACAATATCCCGAACCTCTCTTTTCCTTACTCCAAACCAGCCAATTTTTCTCAATTTCAGACAGAGAAAACAAACCTCTACAATCAAATAGTAGTATATCGTGCTCGATGTGCTCGATCTTCCGCGTCAAGCGGACCTGCTCCCCAAAAACTGGTCCAGTGAAAATGTTAGGATCTCCTGAGAAGCAGGAGGGAATGTGTCAAGTACAATGAGACAGCTCCGTTTGGAAATTAGTGAGTGTTTCTTGTGTTGAACTTCTCCGGTCTGGCGGGTTGATCCAGACCGCTTTCGGGAGTGCAGCGACTACCAGGGTTCCTCGGACGAATCGTTCCGGATGGTCGCGGCAGGCCTCCGCCAACACCTGTTGCCGTGCCGTGAGTACCGCCTCTCCTCGACCTGAATGCACCATCTCCGGGGTCAGCCAGGCGATCCCGGAATGACGATGGTCTGTGTTGTACCACGTGAAAAACTCACGACAAAACGATTGCGCATCCTCGATCCACAAATCGTTCCGAATGCAACTCCGACAACACCTCCTGGCGTTCCGGTTCCGAAAGCGCCCGGTCCGGTTTCGGGCGGGGACGGGGCGGTTCCGGTTCCGAGGCCGGACGAATCGACCGATACAACGTGGATCGCGCCACCCCCAGCGCCTCGCACGCACGTGAAACCCCGGTCACCGGAGCCAATTCCTGGACCGATTCCATCAGGCGCTCCTGTCGCTCTCCGGCCCGCTGAGGGGGATCCCCAGCGCCTCCGAAATTTTTTTTGAAACTCGATGATCGTCTCCGCCTGGTTCAGACGGCGTTCCAGGCGGGCCACCTGGTTGCGCAACTGTTCGTTTTCCTCTTCCAACGGACTGCGTTTCCGTTTCCGGCCCCGATGATCATCCCGCAACGCCCGATACGCCCCCTCCCGGGATTGTTTCCGCCACTGGACCAGTTAGGAGGAATACAGCCCCTCTCGGCGCAGCAGCGCCCCGATTTGCCCCGGTTGCGTACCCCTATCCGCTTGCCGCACAATTCCCGCCTTGTACTCCGCCGTAAAGCGCCGGCGATGGG
>JAKQSI010000080.1 GCA_029570205.1 Candidatus Omnitrophota bacterium
GCAGGAATCCACGCTGGACATGAGCGCCGCCAGAAATGCCGCAAAGAAGATCCCCAACACTCCAGTCGGCAGCAGGTCCCTCACCAGCGTCGCCATGGCCTTATCCGCATCCGCCACATAAGGATTGTGCGCCAGCGCGACAATGCCCGGAACAACCATAATGAACGGAATGAAGACTTTCAGGAGCGCTCCCCAGACATAGGAAGCTTTCGCTTCCGCCTCGGAACGTGCGCCCAGCGACCGCTGCACAATCGCCTGGTTGCCGATCCAGTAGGCATTTGCCAGGACCAGCCCCAGTCCCAAGAAAATACCGGACCAGGGATAAGGGGTCGGGGTATCCGCCGGAAGAATCAAATGGAAATGGTCCTTGGTGCGGTCGCCCAGTTGGTGAATCAGATCCACGAATTCGCCGAATCCGCCGAGGCGATAGATCCCATAGAAGAGGACAAAAGCGCATCCCAACATCATCACAACGCATTGAATCACGTCCGTATAGACCACAGCGGTCAAGCCGCCGCAGAGGGTGTAGAGGCCGATGAGGAATCCCATCAGCACAATGGAATAGAACAGGGGCCAGGCAGGCGGGCGAGCCGATTCGGCCGCCCGATCATGTAGCGCATCGAGATCTTCGCCCATTTGAAAGAGAAGAACGGGAACGTCTTTTCCCGGAGGAAGGTCTTTCAGGCGAGAAATGATCTCCTCCTTCAGCGGACTTGCTTCATCAATCAGCAGCAGGTTGGGGCGATGTTCCACAGCCATGGTGACCGTATCATCCACCGTCTCCATACGGAAGCAATCGTATTTCTTGCCTGCGACCGCATCCAAAACCCCGGTGACAGCGGCTGTCTCAGCCGGACTTACAATCACCGTTTTCGGATTCAGGTCGAGCAGCACATTCAACATCACAGCGGTGGCATACAACATGATCCCCAAATTGCAGGCCAGAAAGCTGCCCCAGATCAGCGCCGAGGTGGTTCGAACGGCAATGTTGTACCGTTTGCCGAACCATTCGGGGACTGTGGTGACGCCGGTACGCCAGAAAATGGGAATGAAGATGAATCCGGAGATAATCATCACCGGCACACAGCCGATCCAATCGAAATTGCCCATGACAATTCCGTACAGGTAGGCTGACCCGGCAATTCCCACAATGTCGATCGCGCCGATATCGCTGACCACCAGGGACATGCCGATGGCCCACCAGGGCAGTTTTCGCCCGGCCAGAAAATAGTCCTGGCCGGTTTTGATTCGGCGGCCCAGATAGACCCCGAATCCGACCGTTCCGACGAGGTAGATGAGAACGATGATGTAATCGATGATTGACAGGCCCATAATTCACTCTCATGCTTTTTAAAATTTTTTAAGGATCAGGTATTCGGGCCTGGATGTCAACCCTGTTCACTCCTGTCCTCTTCTCTTCAATCCGCAATCCGCAATTGACAGCATTTCCTCCCGATCTCTCTGATATCGCAAATCCCGCAGCACCTCCGTATGTTTCGGACTGTACCCCCACAACCGCATCGGATTCACGAAGAATCGTCGGAAAACCTCCTCATCCGGTATCTGCCTTCGTGTCTGCACAACCCGGCGTTTCTGCCGCCATCTCGTCAGATG
>JAKQSI010000007.1 GCA_029570205.1 Candidatus Omnitrophota bacterium
CTCGCCCCCGGCCCACGACTACCTTATGACGCGGCTGTGGTGGGGATTATTGACAGCTTGTCTACGGATGCGGTCGTGGAAGTCCCTTGATTTTGCTTGGCTTACGTGGGGGGAATTCGGACTGAAAGGGGTACTTGCTGCCTCTTTTATGCCCGTCTTTTCCCGGCCGGGGAAAAAATAAGAAAAAAATTTCTGAAAACACTCTTGACAGGAGTATGACTTTGTCATATACTATCATACGCAAAGAAGGTGACCGGCAATGAGCAAAGTTCGGATCACCATCACGATAGACGAGGATCTTCTGGAAAGCATCGATCGGATCGCCGGGAAGCTCAAGGAGAATCGTTCGTCGCTGATCGAGCGATTTCTGCGCGGGGCTGTCGCGGAAGAGGAGATGATGTTGAGTCCGATGGTTCGCCACATGCTCAGTTCGGCTATGGCTTCGCCGCAAGTTGTGGAATCGCTGCGAGGCGCGCTGCGAAACGAGATGGAAGAAAGGCATTACAATGTCGTGGCGGATAAGCTGGATCGGATGCAGTCCGTGTCGATGAGGGCCGCGCGTCTGAGAGAAGAACCGCACGGGAAAAAGGAATAGGGATATTTCCATCCCGGCGCCCTTTTCTCAAGGATGCGAGGAGGGCGGAGCATAGTGGCACGGGCGTCTCGCTGGTGTTCGCCTTCCCCCGCGAGAGGGCCAGGGTAAGAAAGAGGCCGTTCGTTGTTACCCGACGGTTACTGAAATCTACAACATCCTGTAACACGACGTTGACGAATAATACCTGAAAACCGGAAAGGAGGCAGGCGACTTCCGGATAGACGGATAGTTACGCCCATATTTTTACTGAACTCGGACCCGATCCGCCTTGGCGGAAATCTGTATTCACAGGAGGTTCAGACGATGAACCCATCTGTCCAACGTGTTATCAGCAGTCTTCGGTTTGGGGAAACGCAGGCATCCGGGAAGTTCTCGGTGATCCCGATCCTGGATGGGGAACCGGAAGGGCCGGAGTACCTGGTCCTCCCGGAGGCGCTCCGGGAGGACCTGATTACCATCACCGAAGTCAGCGCGGGCGGAAGTGTGCCGGATCTGAGAGTCATCAATCGTGCCGACCGTCCCGTGCTGCTTCTGGACGGCGAAGAACTAGCCGGGGCAAAACAGAACCGTGTGGTCAATACGACGATTCTGGTCAAGGAAAAATGCGAAACGATTATCCCCGTAAGTTGTACCGAGCAGGGGCGATGGGCGCACATCAGCCCGCATTTTGCCGAATCTGAATCTGTCATGGCGCATAAGGCCAGGGCGAAAAAGACGGCGTCCGTCTCGGAGTCCTACCGAAGGGAATGCCGACCCCGATCCGACCAGCGTGAGGTGTGGAAGGAGGTACTCGTGTTCCAGGAGTGTGCTCAGGTTGCCTCGCCCACGGGAGCCATGCGGGATGTGTTTGTCGAGAAACGCGAAGTCCTGGAAGATTTCCTGAAACCGTTCGAATGTGTAGAGACACAATGTGGATTCATAGCCGTTCAGAACGGGCGGGTGATGGGAATGGACCGGATCTCACGTCCCGACGGCTACCGATTTCTGCACACGAAACTACTGAAAAGCTACGGAATCGAGGCGTACCTGGACCGCGCGGAAATGAAAGAGTACTCCGCAATAGACGTCGCGCAGGCATTCTTGCAGAAGATTCCCACACTCACCGAGCAGGAGTTCCCATCCGTCGGTTACGGAACGGATCTCCGGTACCGAAACGGCGGGATCTGCGGGTCGGCATTGGTACATGAGAACACATGTATTCATGCGGCATTCTTTACCAGCGAGGAATCGCGGGAGTTGCGGGAACCGATAGAGCACATTTCCCCGCTGAATCGGAGACGGGAGTACAGATTGTAAGAAGGAAGGGGAGGAGTTCTATTATTGTGGGCTGCGCGCAATGCGCAGCCCACATGGGGGGGATTGGATTCCGGCTTCCGCCGGAATGACGATGGGGCTTCGCCATGTTCCTTGAAACGTCATTCCGGCGGAAGCCGGAATCCAGCCGTAGGGTGGGCTCAAGCCCGTCTGCGGGCTAGCCCACCA
>JAKQSI010000021.1 GCA_029570205.1 Candidatus Omnitrophota bacterium
CCAATGTGCGCGGCTATCTCCGGAGTACACAGAAACGGCCCGACGTCGTCCGAAATTTCTTTCACGCACCTTCGGTTCGCTACGCGATGGAGTAAGCGACATTACTACAGTATGCCTACTATTTAGGGTTCGGAGTAATAATGCCGTGTAGAGGCTTGTTGTTTTTCCGCTGCCCGTGGGGCCGGTGACCAGTACGATGCCGTGCGGCAATTCCAAGATGTGCCGAAACAGATTATATTCACGTTCGGCCATCCGGAGCTGCGCCAGATTCAACAGGGTCGAGTCCTGGCGCAGAAGACGCATGACTACCGCTTCGCCGTGCAGCATGGGAATAACGGAAACGCGGACATCTACTTCGCTGTGTTTAATGGAGAGTTTAATTCGTCCATCCTGCGGGAGACGTTTTTCGGCGATGTTGAGATGACTGAGTATTTTCACACGGGAAACGATGGCGGGCTGAAACCGTTTCAACTGCATGGGGATTGGAACCTCCTGCAAAACGCCGTCGATGCGGTAGCGGATCCGGAGCTCATCTTCGAACGGTTCGAGGTGGATATCGGTAGCCCGCAATTCAATAGCGTCATTCAAAATCTGGTTTACGAACTTAATAATGGAGGCATCTTCGGCTCCCTGGTCGAGATCGACCTCTTCATCACGGCTTTCATCCACTACCTGAAAAGAGAACTCTTCCAAGGAATCGATGGTATCCGCGCCGACGCCGAGGCGATTTTTCAGTTCGCGCAGAATGTCTTCTCGCGGGGAGAGGACCGGCTTCAGCTTCAGTCCGGTAAGGGATCGAAGCATGTCCAGTCCGTGGGTATTGAAAAGACGGCTCGTGGCGACCTCCACGGAGCCGTTTACCGAGCGGATCGGCAGGAGTTCTTCTTTTAGCAAAACGCGCGCGGGAAATTGAGAAAGCAGCCGGCGGTCGACGGGATGATCCTCGAGTCTCTCAAAGGGGAGATTGTATTCGACCGCCAGCCACTTCAGTACGTCTTCTTCCGAGTTCACCGTGTCGGAGCCGTCACGATCGATGGAATTCTGCAGAATCCCGGCATCCGTCGAGGATATCTGCTTTTGTTCGATCATCCGTTCCAATAATTCAATCATGACGATACCCACGCAAGATAGTTTTTACAGTGAATCAGTCCAACGTGCCCAACAGAACCAGAATGGCTTCCTGCCGAACTGTGAGAACTTTGCGCAATTCCTCGCGGGCTGCCTGCAATTCCGCTTCTTTCTTTTTGCGGGCCTCGCGAAAAGCCGTCAGCTTTGCCTGAATCTCTTCCGGAGTAGCGGTAGAGGAATCCAGGACTTCCTGAAGAGCCTTGGATTCGGCGCTCTCTTCGGCTCGGAAACCAACCGGGCGATCCCGCCCCGGGTCGCCTTCACGATCGGCGCCTTGCACGGCGGGGCGATTTTCACCCGACCTTCCCTGCCGACCTTCGCCGCCCGGTCTTCCCTCGCGCCCTTCACCACCCGGTCCGCCGGACGGGCGGAAGAATCCCGGACCCATACCGCCTGCCCGCGATTCCCGCTGCAGATCCCAGACTTTGATGATCAGAGGTTCCATGACCGTCCATTCGTCGTCTGTTGCGCCGAGGCGCTCTTTCATCTGCTGCATGACCATCTGGCGCATTTGTCCGGGATCGCCGCCAGCCCTTCGCTGGCGATCCTGCGCCATACACACCAGGCTTCCACCAATCAATAAAAGACCCAATGTTACGATGCCAACCGTGGATAGTTTTCGAGACATGAACCATACCTCCTGTGCTTTTTTTGAAATGCCATCCATGATTTGATTTGGCAACATGCTCCAAAAGCACAAAACATACCAAGAAAAAACATCGCGAAATCAACGCGATTTCCATTCAAATGAGAAATTATTTCGCAGGAGAGAAAAACTCCCTGCGCAAGAAATGCGCAGATGGGACGTGAATTAAAGAAGGAAAAGAGAGGGATTGGGGAATGCAGGAGGAAAACCTCCCGGAGTAGGACAGGTTTCCGTGCCTGTCATGGCGAATCGCCAGGCAGGGACGCCTGTCCTACTCTGTTTGGAGGGATTGGAACCAGCTTTTGTAAGCCTCATAAAACGGGCGATTGCGCTGCGCGATGGAGGAATTGGCATACACGGGGCTGAAATAATGCGGGAAATCGAACTGTATCATTTTTACCGCTTCCTGCGCCGCATACAGAACCTGAAGTTTGACTCGCTCGAAGTCGGCGGTAGTCGCAGCCCAGTTTTCCTGGTCAATCGGATGCCCGTGGGTCTGCCGGAAAGTCTCGATATTCCACCAGAACTGAACACCGCTTCGGGAACAGATTCCGGAAATCATAGAAATATAGTGCGGCAGACATTGGATTCGAAACGTCTCCGCTCCGGAAACGTTCAGCGCGCCCACGCTGTCCTGCATGGCTACAATATCGACGCCGCTTTGAGAAATTGTCTCTTCCCAGATGGTTGTGAATGTCTCATCCGGCAGATACGTTGTAAAATAGGGGGAAATCAGGACGGGTTTTCCGGGGGCCAGCCGATGACAAATGTCTACCATTTGATGAAACGCACCCGCGATTCGTTTTCGATGTGAGGAATCTCCCAGAAACGCATCGCACAATTCATACGGCATGTACCAACCTGCAAAAGCCGGACGATTTCCATAAAGACTATGCAGTTCCTCCACAACGGGTTGGACCTTCTGCACAAAGGCATCCGTATCCGAGTTGAAAGTCCACACCCAGGAATAGTCGAAGTGAGGCAGGGAGAGAAACATCTGCATTTCGCGCTTCCCGGCTTCGTCCAGAATTGTGCCGACTGCATCTCCCTCCGCCTCGCGTCCGGTAACGATTTGCGACGGATAATAGGCTTTGTCCAGAAAGGTGGAATCCGGAATAATCAGTTCGATTCCGACGGCTTTCATGTGGTCCAGCTCCCTGCCGACATAAACGGGATCGGAGTAATAGCGCGCCGCCCCGATGATCTGGGCGAAACTGCCCTGGATTGTTTTGGAGGGCGGCTCGGAAGGGATGTGCGGCATGATCGGTGTCAAATACGAGAAGCTTGTGCGCTGCTGCCGGCGCCAGTTCTGATAATCCTGATACAGCCGCTCCGTGTTTTCTTTCGATGGCGAATCGGCGGTATCGGGGAGAAAATATCGTGTGGCGGGAAAAGCCACGAGGTGTTCGGCATATTTTCTGAGAAATGTGACTTGTGTTTGTAGAGATGCAAACGTGGCCGCCTGGGTGGATTCGCTTTCCTTCGAGAACGTGTCAATGGTTGCCCACAGGCGCACGGATTGCTCGTCGGCGGCACGGGTAACAGCCCACAGGTGTTCGTTGACCGCCGGATGAACGGTTTCCGATACACCTCGCAGAATAAGGATATCGAGATGGACGGCTTCCAGGAATCCGGTCCATTGTTCCTTGACTGCGAGTGTCTCACTCTCGAAAGACAGGCGACCGAAACCGGCAATAACATGGGTCGGATCGAGACGTTGAAGGGCGGAGACCAGTGAAGAGTAGAACTCCGTTAGACGTGCCCGCTTCGCCTCATCTGCCAGGCAGGAGTCGGGGATTTCGTAAGGGATCACCCATCCCGCAAAGGCGCTTTTCGTACCGAAGCGTGCGCAGGTTTCTTCTGCGTACCCAAGCATTGCGGCGCAAAGCTTCCCTAGGCCGTTGCTGTCCAGAGAAAGCCAATTCGGTTCCTCTCTCGGTAACATCACAAGAATCTCAAGGGATTCGGCGGCATCAAATATCTCCGCCAGGGGATCATTGGATTGCAGGCTCACCGCTGCAAATGGCCGCCCCGCGTTCACAAGAACAGCCGGGATACCCAGTGTTCGGAGCTGGTCCAGCTGGGAGGCGCAGTCTATGGAGGAGGAAAAAACTGTGGGGGCCGATCCGGTCTCAAGAAGAGCCACCGACAGGCCGATGTTGCGGTTGGGCAAAGGAGGGGAGAAATTGTTTTTCATGGCAAATCCTGTCGGCGCTGAGAGGATCAGGCCCAATAATCCGATCACTATTCCTTTCGGGAAGTTTCGGCGTGAACCGTGGTGAATATCCATAACGACACCTTTCATTTCGGGGCCGGGCCGCTGGAATCCCGTTTGCGAAGTTCCGGGGTGCAGGTCAGATCATCCTCCGGCAATCCTTCGATCTGGTTCAGGATTTTTTTTGCGGCGAAGCGGCCCATATCCAGCTTGGGTTGCGCAATCGAAGTCAGCGGCGGATAAACCAGCGAGGCAAAGTCGATATCATCGAATCCGACAAAGGAAAGATCCGTCGGCACACGGTATCCCCAGGACAAGGACGCCTGCATTGCGGAGATGGCGAGCCGATCGGAATAAGCGAAAAATGCGGTCGGCGCATTCTTTTTTTTCAGGATATCCCTCAGGGGGGTCATATCCTGCACATCAGGGTCGATTTCGATTGTGGAGATTTCCGAATCCAGGCCGAAATCTTTCATGGCGCGGAGATACCCCCGATACCGTTGCGCATTCTCCAAACCGAAACGATGCCGTTCGGAGTGAAGGTCCTCCTTTGAGGGCGTGATATAGATAATCCTTCGATGTCCCAGGTCGAGGAGATGTCTGGCAGCGAGATAACCGCCCTGTTCATTGTCGGTTCCGATCATGGGGGCATTGACCTCCTTTTTGCGCGTTCCGACGATGACGATGGGGATGTGCAGGTCTTGCGCCTGACGAATCACACGGCTGTTGGTTCCGCAGCTGGTAACCGGCAGAAGGATAATTCCCTCCACCTGTTTATCAATAAGAGTCTCCAGGTGCGCCCGTTCTGCGGCGGGGTTCTTGTGTGAGCAGCAAAGAAGGATGCTGTATCGCCGTTTGTCGAGGACCGACTGCGCACCGTCGATGACATCGGCAAAGAAAGATCCCCGCACATTACTGGTTAAAATGCCGATCAGGCTGGTGCGGTTATGGACAAGTCCGCAGGCGAGGATATTCGGGCGATATCCGATTCGTTCGGCCACGCGACGGACATTTTCAACGGTTGTGGAAGAGATCCGTTTATCGCCGCGCAAGGCACGTGAGACGGTGCTGTGAGAAACGCCCAGTTGGGCCGCGATATCTTTGATAGTGGTTCTGCGATTCATCGTCACAATCTCGTAATATGTTGCGAACAGGGTAACCTTAAAACAAACGTTTGCACAAGCTCCCGATTCCCTGTTTTTCGGACGGAAATTGCTCAAGGTTGAGATATCCTGTTGATTGTATTGAAGATCGGTGATTCTTTCAAAATTTACGATTTTTTTGCTTCAGGGGATTGACAGGGGTTGGAAGTATGGTATAAGATAGTTTTGTGCAAACGTGTGCATCGTACCAAGTCTCGGAGGTCACCATGAAATATTCCATCACAGCTGTTTCCCTTTGTATGGTTGTGTGTGCGGCAATGGCGCAGGATGAGTTTCTGTTCCCTTATGAATCTCCTGACGATATTACGGTGCGCACAGGGTGGGAGGACGTGGCGCTTGGAGCCTTTGTGAAGGTTTCTCCGGAGGGGTCGCAATCGGCGGAGATTCTTACGGACGGCTTGAATCGTGAGAACGAGGGCGAGCGATTTATTGCCTGGCAGGGTCTTGCCGAGCCTTTGGAGATCGTTGTGGACTTGGGGGAGACAAGGAATGACCTTCTGTCGTTCCGGGCGTTCTGGGCGGTGGATTACACGGGCCTGGGCGGGCCGGTGGCGGACTGGGTCGCTGAAACCCAGGTTTCGGTTTCGACAAACGGCACGAATTACACGGTGTTGGGCAACGCCCGCAGCGAGGACATGTCAGAACCGAACGCGAACGACTATACCATCCGTCATTCCATCAATGACTTGACGCTTACCCAGCCGGTGTCGGGTCGGTACGTGCGATTTTATGTCGAGAATCCCCCTGCGAATGTGATGTGTTCGGAGGTAACGGTGTTACGGGAAATAGCCATTCCGGCGGATGCAACGAACGTGGCGGTTGGGAAACCTTATGTGACCGATCCGCCCGGCAACGATGGGAGTCGCCCGGACGACGGCATTCGCCTGACAGATGGGCGGCTGGCGGCAGACGCATCAACCGATGTGACCGGCTGGGGCAGTTTCCCGGGTACCGAGGCGCTCAATATCACGATTGATTTGGGCGCTGTCGCGCACAATCTGGTAGCATTTCGGGCCTGGTACGCGGCTTGGGAGAGAGCGTTTGTTTTTGTTGTGGGGACGATGTACGTAGAGGTTTCGGATAATGGAACAGATTTTACGCGCCTGGGGATGGTGCCGAAGCTCTACGATCACGATGACGATCCGCCGTTCAGCAATGTCCCGTATCTCCTGATTCCCCAACAGCCGGTGAGCGCGCGCTATGTTCGGTTTATCACCATGGGAAGCGATTCAAATACATTTACAACATTTGCGTGTGAACTCGAGGTTTACCAGGGCGCTCCCACCGGTGTGTCGAGTTGGGAGATGTTCTGAGATCCGGAGGTCGATCATGAAAGCCGGGCGTGGATTTACGTTGATTGAATTGCTGATCGTTGTGGCCATCATCGGCATTCTGGCGGCAATTGCGGTGCCGAATTTTCTGAACGCGCGTCTGCGGGCCACAATCTCGCGAGTTTACTCCGAACAGCGTTCCATTGAGGACTCGCTGACGGCGTACAAGATCGACCATAATGCCTATCCCGTGGATAACGGAACCGGCTTGATTGCCCCGCCACGAAATACGATCAATTTAAATGGGGTGGAGCAGACCGTTACGGGAATCGTTGTTCTCACGACACCGGTAGCCTATATGACTTCGATTCCAAAGGACCCTTTTGTTCCGCCAAATGACGAGAAGATCGGGTGGTACCAGTGTTATGTGTATTACGGTTCGAATGCGCCGTTTAATTATGGCGAGTTCAATGAGCGGGCGCATTACATTCTCTATTCCGTTGGACCGGACAAACAACTACAATGGGGGTTCGGTGACAACCGATACGATGTGAGCAATGGGCTTGTCAGTTCTGGGGACATTATTCGAGTCGGACCCGGCTTGCGCAATAGCGCGGCCGGATAAGAATGGTTTCTTGCGCATTGTCGCAAGCCAACATCTCACCCGAAAGGAGAGACAGGCAGATGAGGAAGTTTTGGTTTTCAATTCCGGTAGCCGTTTTGGTTCTGGTGGTGGCAGGTAGTATCCCGGCGCAGCCGGTGAACTATGCGGCCGGGATGACCTACACGGCAGACCCACCGTTGCGTACCGACTGGCTGGGCGATTCAGGCGGGGAGCTGACGGACGGGGTCAAGGATTGGGCCTGGGGACCAGTGACCGGCTGGGATGGTATGACCGCGACAAATCCCCGCACCATCGTGCTCGACCTGGCCTCGGCGAAAAGCGATATCGGTTCGGTTGTGGTCACGGTATTCGTTTCGATCAGTTCCGCGGTGCCGCCGCAGAAGCAGATCCTGGTTTCCGGTTCCAGCACAAGTGCGACAGCGGGCTTTGCCGAATGGGGCGAAGCGGTTACGAAAGATACCGGCGATGAAGCGAATTACACGTACACATGGACCGGCGGCCCGTTCGCAGCGCGGTGGGTAAAAGTTATCCTGGATTCGCAGACACCCGGATCTCATAGTCTTCTTTCCGAGATTGAGGTTTTCAAGGCTGAAGGAAGCTCCGCCGTGGGAGACGAGTGGATGCTGTATCAATAATCGGTCGGGTATATCCCGGAGGGACAGGAAGAAGAATACGGGGTGTCCCCGAGGGAGGACAGTGGTTCTATTCTGGGTGGGCGGGTCATAGACTCGCCCATGCATAATGACACCGGCGGAGAGTCTTGAGCCTGTGTGAGGATTTTAGACAGATACTCCTGCCGAGCCGTTCGTCATAAAAGGATCGGCTCGGCAGGAGATAGGCCTCCCCAATGCCGATTAGTTAGTCGATGTGATTTGTTGCCCGCCGGTCCGTTAGTAGAGGTTTGTTTATGTCACAGTGCGATGAAACATTTGTCGGTCCGGGCGAGACAGTCTCGCAGAGCCTTCACGATCAGATACTCGTCCCGCCGAACCTGAGAAAACGTCACCAAGATATGATCTTTCGTTCTCTACGTAATGGTTCGCAGAAGTCGGCTGTCGCCGACCGATATGGCCGGCCTTCTGCCGGAGGACGAACGCTTCCCATCGCCGGGACTTTTGTCCCGTTTCATGAGCGCGATCTTTGCCGGCGCTGGAGCGATCCGTCTTATCGCGCCACACAGTATCATCTTCTTAAGGAGATCGGGCTGAACACGTTGATCCTGTTGACGGGCAACCTGGGAGGCGTTTGTTATGATTCACGCTATTATGCACATATTTGCGATACGGACTTGGTAGACACTGTTCTAAAAGAGTCCTCCAGGCTGGGGATGGAGATCTGGATCGGTTTGCCCCATGTAGAAATTGCCTGGATGCTGCAACCAAGAATCCGGCTCACTCGCCTGCTGGAAACCAGCCGCCTTCTCATTGAAGAGATTCAGCAACAATATGGGCAGTACGACAACTTCCACGGCTGGTATATCCCGTATGAACTGTGCAACGTTTTCGTAGAGGAATCCGAAGATCCCTCGTGTCTACCACACTGGGTGAACTCGATCGCGATGGGCTGCAAGCTCATGCCCGGCGATCGACCGACGGCTATTGCGCCATATTTTACCGTTACAGACGGACCGGACGCATTCGCACGTCTGTGGGAAAACATTGTTCGACGGCTTTCTATGGTCGATGTTATTATGATGCAGGACAGTGTGGGCATTTTTAAAGAGGATCGGCTGTTGGAATTGCCCTTGTGTTTCCGTATGTTGAAAAGCCTTGCCGAAACCCATGGGAAGCGACTGTGGGCAGACATTGAAATTTTCGACCAGCAGGCCGGAGTGCCCCTGGATTGGGAACCCTGGACCGCCGATCCCGCCCCATACGAGAGAGTGATTCGGCAGATGCAACTGGTCTCGGAGTATGTCGAGCGGATTGTGACGTTCAGCTATTTCGACTATATGAACCCTGCCGCCGGTCCCGTAGCCGGACAACTCTATCGGCAGTATCATCAGTACCTGACTTCGTACGATTCGAACACGGCGGGTCGTGCGGAGGAAACTAAGGTATCCTCTGCCGGGGAATCTGTCCGGCAAGAAACATGAATGGCCTCCAACGGATCTTCGACACAGCACGTGCCATTTGTCATCCCCAAATCGGACTGACGAGTTTCGCTATTCTGTTGATGATGACCGGGTGCGGTAACCGGCAGGCAGATTCTCTAATCGAACTGACCTTCTGGCACGCCTGGGGCGGCTACGAAGGGAAGTACCTTGAAGATCTGGTCCGGGAATTCAATGACACGCACACGCAGATCCGGGTGAAACCGGCGTTTTTCATTATCGGCGATAAGTTAATGGCCGCGATTGCCGGAGGGATCCCGCCGGACATCGCAACCGTGTGGGACTGGATGTTGCCCACTATGGGCGAGGCCGGATGTTTTCTTCCCCTGAATGACTACCTCCAGCGCGCCGGGCTTGGGCCGGAGGATTACCTGCCGAATGTCTGGGATTACGGCATGTTCAGCGAAAAGAAATTCGGCGTTCCCACCGCACTGAACGTATGGATGATCTTTTACAATAAGCGTCTGTTTACCGAGGCGGGGCTGGACCCGAAATCTCCCCCTGCCGATATTGCTTCTCTTACAGAATGTGCCCGTCGCCTTACACGCCGCGATGCGACCGGGAAATTGGAACGGATCGGATTCATTCCCGAATTCCAGTACTCTTATATTTGGATGTGGAACTTCGGAGGGGACCTGTATGATCGGGAGTCCAGACACTTTATTATCGACTCGCCTGAAAATGTGCAGGCCGTGAAATGGATCGCATCCCTGTATCGGGAGTACGGAATCGATAATTACCGCCGATTTGTTGCCACATTCGGAGAATACGACAGCCCGAACAATCCATTTTACAAAGAGAAACTGGCCATGCGCGAAGACGGGCAGTGGCAGATCTCCTTTATCCGGCATAACGCTCCCGATTTGGATTATGGCCTGATTCCTTTTGTCAGTGCCGTTCGGGACCGAGAGAGTCAGAGCGCGATGACCGGAAGTTTCTGGGTCATCCCCGAGGGATGCCGCAATCCCGACGCGGCATGGACCTTTTTATCCTGGCTCATTGCGCCCGCGCAATCCGCCCGGTTTGCGTCAACACTGTACAATGTTCCACCCTTGCGTGCCGCGCTGAACGATCCGGCTTACGCCGATGTCTACCGGTCGCGGATGCGGGTCTTTATTGATTTCCTGCTTGAGGGGCGCGCCCGCCCACTGCCTGCCCTTCCCATCGGGCAGTTTTTCTACAACGAATTTAACAATATCATGGAAGAAATCTGTTCCGGCGCGCTGGAGCCGGAGGCCGGTTTACCGATTTTGGACAATCGCTTGCAGAGAGAACTGGATCGCTCGCTGCGACATCTCGGCATTACAGAAGAGCATACATGACCCGACAGGAACGACTACACCTCAAAAACGGCCTTCTCTTCGCGGCGCCCTGGATTGTGGGATTCTGCGTATTCACATTCGCGCCGATCCTTGCCAGTTTTTACTATTCCCTGTGCAGTTACAATGTTGTACGCGAGCCGATCTGGATCGGATTGGAAAACTACCGGACTTTGCTTTTTGAGGACCCGCATTTTCTCAAAACATTATATAACACCCTGTATATGATGGTGTTCGGAGTTCCGCTTTCTCTCGCGCTTGCATTTTGCCTCGCCGCACTGCTGAACACGGATGTCTCATTCCTGTCTTTCTTTCGTACCGTGTTTTATCTTCCGAGTGTTGTGCCGGTTGTAGCCGTGTCTATCCTCTGGGTGTGGATTCTGAATCCGGAGTATGGCTGTATCAATGCTCTTCTCGCCTCGCTCGGTGTTCATGGCCCCGGCTGGCTGACGGATCCCCGCTGGTCTAAACCGGCTCTGATTCTAACAAACCTCTGGGGCGTCGGCAACATTATGATCATCTTTCTGGCAGGGTTGCAGCAGGTTCCGCGAAGTCTTTACGAGGCGGCTGTGGTAGACGGCGCAAATCGGCTGCAACGCTTGTGGAACATTACGTTGCCGTGTGTGAGTCCCGTGATATTCTTTAATCTGATTATGGGGGTTATTGCCTCGTTTCAATATTTCACGCAGGTCTATATCATGACAACCGGCATTTCGCCGGAGTATGGCGGGCGGGCCGGTGGGCCGGAAGGCTCCACATTGGTGTACGCCTTGTATCTCTATCAGAATGCATTTCAGCATTTCAAAATGGGCTACGCGAGCGCGATGGCATGGATTCTATTTTTGCTCTCCGTGGCGGTGATCTATGTCATACTGAAAACAAGCGGCTGGGTGCATTACGCGGAGGAGCAATAAGGGGCAGAAAACAATGCTTGGAAAAAAAAACGACTGTGTCTGGATTTATGCCGCGCTTCTCGCGGGGTCGTTCTTGTTTTTCATGCCGTTTTGGTGGATGCTGATTTCTTCCTTGAAAACAAATGAGCAGATATTTACCGTTCCACCCGATTGGTTCCCCCGGCCCATCCATTGGCAAAACTACCTGGATGCCGTCACCTTTATTCCATTTGTACGATATCTTTGGAATACCCTGATTATTTCCTTGGGCAATACGGTAGGGAACGTATTGAGCGCCTCCCTGGTAGCATATAGCTTCAGTCGGATTCCCTGGCGAGGACGGGATGTCTGCTTCTATTTGATGCTGGGAACGATGCTGCTCCCACCGCAGGTGACCATGATTCCCGTATTTGTCATATTCCGAACCATGCGCCTGATCGACACATTTGCGCCGTTGATTATTCCCTCCTTTCTGGGTACACCTTTTTTCATCTTTCTCTTGCGTCAATTGTTCCGCGGGATACCGGAGGCGCTCAGTGAGGCGGCACGGATTGACGGGTGTTCGGAATGGCAAATCTACGCGCGAATTATTATGCCGCTTTCCATCACCGGCCTGGTGACCGTTGTTGTGTTTTCATTTTTGTGGAGTTGGGTCGATTATTTGAACCCGCTGATTTACTTGCAAACTCCGGAGAAGTTTACTCTGTCGCTCGGATTGCAGCAATTTCAGAGTAGCCATGCGTTGGAGTGGGGAATGCTGATGGCGGCCGGTACGCTGATGGTGCTGCCGGTTGTGCTGTTGTTTTTCGTTGCGCAGAAAGCCTTCATTCGCGGTATCATTACCGGCGGGCTGAAAGAGTAATCCGTATATTACCTTAATTTATTATACCTCATTCACGGACATGGTCGAGTCATCAATGTTGCAAATTCGGGATTCCGCCTCAGACAGTTTCCTGTCCGATCTTTCTTTGGTTGCGCTCGATGACTCTCGCCAGCCACCACCACATCGCCCACCCCAGAAGAACCATCGCCACGAACAGCGCGCCATAAGAGATACGCCAATCGATGCCCTGTGTAAATACGCTATACTCCGACATTCCGCCGATACTGGCAATAAGATTCAGCGGAAGAAACACCACGTTGATGATCGTTAGATTTTTCATCAGGACGTTCATGTTGTTGTTAATGATCGTTCCGCGAGCGTCCATGAGGCCGGAGAGTACCGTGGAGTAGATGCCCGCCTGTTTGTTGGCCTGTTGATTCTCAATGATAACATCGTCCAGAAAACTGAGTTGTTCCTCGGTCAGCGCCCATCTTCCGGGGGCGCTGCGCAGTTTCAACAGAACCGTAAGGTTGGCTTCCAGCGCGTTGTGGTAGTAGACAAGACTTTCGCCCAGCGCGAACATTTGCAAGAGAAAGCGGTTCTCCATCGATGTAACGATTCTGGCCTGGAGTTCCTGAGACATCTGCTTGATGGCTTTCAAATGGCCCTGGTAGTGATGTATGGTTTGGAGAAGAACACGAAGAACGCAGTCCTCTACGGACTCGACCCGCTTGAATTCACGTCCGGTCATCGGGAGTTCGCCCCGGGGCACGATAATAATCGCCCGGTTATCCATAATTACAATGCCGATTGAAGATACCTGGAATTGAACGGCCTCCTCGACGACGACATTCTCGGGGTGTTTCCAGATAAGAAACGTCCCGTTTTGGTAACTTTCTATTCGTGGAACCTCATCGGGGTCAAAGACGGCATCCAAGTCAAGTGGTTCCAACGCGGACA
The DNA here is from genome assembly GCA_029570205.1 of Candidatus Omnitrophota bacterium. GTDB lineage: Bacteria > Hinthialibacterota > Hinthialibacteria > Hinthialibacterales > JAKPRU01 > JAKPRU01. The sequence goes on from JAKQSI010000021.1 coordinate 13,157, forward strand.
TGCGGAGCAAGTCTTCCTTTTCCGTGTCCGAGGGTTGGTAATATACGAACATACTTGCCGTATCTCGGTCACATCGCGCGAGTTGTCCGGACTCAATTCGGTATGTCAATATCATAGGCGTTCTCCTGGTTGATTCATTCCATGCTCGGAACCGGTTGCTTCGGCACGGGCAGTTTCCCCTCTTTTTATAGCATGTCGCCGCGCCATGCGGGCTTCAAGGTACGGTTCAGCAGGTGATATGGAACAGACCGGCGGTGGACGGTTTCCGCTTGTTGAAGATTTCAACGGCTTCGGGAGTCGGGGAAAGGATGACCGCGACCCCTTTCTTCTCGAAATACTCGCTCGCCTCCTCGGAGAGGTGAAGAACGCCTTCGTGGCCGTTGCCGATCACGATGGTTTGGAGGCCTTCTTCGTAACAATGCTTGGCTTCATCTTTGGAGAGGGTGTGGGAGGTGCCGTAGACCTGCTTGGAGAGTTTTTTCTTGCGTTTCTCGATTTCGCCGGTGGAGCGGATGAGAACATCGAAGTCATAGGTTGTTCCGTTGATTGTGATGGAGCCGAAAGTGACGCTGTCGATTGTGGTAGTCATGGCCGTAACCTCTCCTCAAGTAGTGTATCACAAAAAGGTGGCGACAGACCGGACGGTTGGAACCGATAGAACCGATGGGACCAATGAGGGTTCGCGGACAAGAGGGATCCCCCGACCCTCCGTGTCAACGGACAGGCAGAAGAAACGATCCGTCAGGGAAGAGCGAGGAAAAAGCGATGCAACGGACCGTGGTGGCCCGTTGCATCGCCTGATGATTCTATCCCGGGTCGGATGGGATTCTGTGCAGAGATGTAATGCGGTTATGCGGCAATCAACGAGTCGGCCAGTTCGACGGCGGAGGCGGCATCGGGGGCATAGCCATCTGCGCCGATTTCATCGCACCATTTCTGGGTGACCGGCGCACCGCCGACCATGACCTTGATGTTCTCGCGGATTCCGGCCTGCTCGAAAGCCTGCAGGGCATCCCGCATGGCGAGCATGGTTGTAGTCAGAAGCGAGGACATCCCGATCAGGCGAACCCCCTTCTCCTTGTTTGCCTGGATGAACTTTTCGGGGGGGACATCCACGCCAAGGTCAATGACCTCATAGCCGGCCCCTTCCAGCATCATCCCGACCAGGTTCTTGCCGATATCGTGGAGATCGCCCTTCACGGTTCCGATTGCCACGCGGCCTTTCGGTTCCACTTTCTCCTCGACAATTCTGGGACGGAGAATGGCCATGCCACTTTTCATCGCGCGGGCTGCGATCAGGACCTCCGGGACATAAACCCGGTTGTTCTTGAAGTCGATCCCGATCCGATTCATGCCCTGAATAAGCCCTTGTTCGAGGATTTCCTTGGCGCTGTGACCTTCGCTGATTGCGGCCTTCACCAGTTCCTCGACCTTGTCTTTCTTACCGCCATACACACTGTCTGCAAGTTCCTGAAAATCGACCATGTTATTCCCTCTGGTCATGAATATCGTGGGGGCATCCGATGCGGGGTTGCCGCCTCACCGCGTGCCACCCGAATTGCCTAACTCTATCAGACAGGTCTTTACAGAGTCAACCAAAGCCGCTGGAAATAATTTGAAATCCGGTCCACAATAGAAGACCATTTTCCTTAAGGAGCGCACAGCATGAGAAATCGATCTGCCTATAGGACATTCATCCTGGTTATCCTTTCCGGGTTTATCCCGGGATCCGCGATGCAGGCAATCGCAGACCCTGCGGGGGAAATACGGATGGCCAATCTCGCGGAACCGAAACCGGCCCAGGAACCGGTCGGAGACCGTCCCTATGAAATGGTGAGGGCCAACCGGAAACCGGACCGGACCCCGCTGGTCAATTTCGATTCGCTGGATGGATGGTCGCTGGAATGCCTTGGGGGCGCTGTGGCGCGTGCGCATCCATCCTCGGAACAGCGAGTCTGGGAATCGAACACGGCAAAACTGATCTATCGCGGTACGGGCAAGGACAGCGCGGTAATCCTTCGACCGCCCGCTCCCATTCCGCTGGGAAACGAAGTGGAGTGCGTGCATCTCTGGGTTTACGGGAACAACTGGGGGTATAGCGAGGACCCAAAGACGCCATCCGTGCGCGTGTATTTTCTCGCGGAAGATGCCGAAAAGAACACCTGCGAGATTGACCTGGCCCAAGTCCAATGGAAAGAGTGGTGGCTGATCCACCGGAAAATTGCCAAAGAGACTGTTGCGAAACTGGGTGACAAAGGGGTTTTCACAGGACTGAAGATTGTGGGCGGTTCGAATTCGGAAGACCGGGCGATTTTCCTGGAGGATTTGACGGTTTTCAAAGAGGACCTGAAACCGCTTCAGTTCGATCCGCGCCCGAAACGCGGGATTGAGCCGTTCCCCGGTCAGTCTGTCGGGGCGAACACGGGGCCGGGACAGCTTCCCTTTCCTGCTCGGAAAGAAACAATTCTTCCGAAGAATTACCGGGCGAAATATCGAAACACAATTCAAAAGGATGAGGATGGGACATTCCGGTTTATCTACAAGGGGAAAGATGCCGAGCTGGAATACCGTCTCCATCCCGGGCACAAAGACCTTGGGTATGTGGAGATATTTCTGGACGGAACCAAGGTGGCCAACGGGCTTGTGGGAGCAGGGGTTCTGTTTGAGGAAGAGCCCAAGTCTGCGCAGTTGACCGGGGCGACGCTGGAGAATGACGTTGTTCGACTTGTCTGGTCGCACGGTGTGGAAAGCCATTTGCGGATTTGGCAGAAGTCGCTGGTCGTGGACTTTTTCTGCCAAGGGGGAAAGGCAACTGAACTGGCCTACGGGAAATTGACCGAGGGGACGGAACCGGAATTGTTTCAGCTGCCCTACATCAACTACGGGCAGCATCATCTGTGTGTGCTTGCGCTGAGAGGAGAAGCGCCCTGTTTTGCCTCGGTGTGGATGGACTGGTATCAGTCGAACGGCTCCAAACCGTACGCAACGGATGAAATTAAAGAAGATGGGATTTACCTGAACGGCGGGGTGAGATACCTCCCGCGAACGGATGGAGTGCGTAACGACCTGTTTGAACGGGTATTCTTCACGGTTTCGCCGATGTTTGAGGAAACCCTGTGCACTATTCCGAATCCGCCCGCCAAAGAGGGATATATGGCAGGGCAGCGGCTCTGGCAGGAGAGTTGGGGACCGTCGAATTACGAAGATGAGATGAAACGGTCGGAAAAACTGCGGGCGTACGGGATCGAAATGCTGACGCAATGCAACCATGAAATCACATGGCGAGACGAAGGAGAGAGTTTCACATTCCGCACGGAGGCTGCTCCCGGAAAAGGCGGCGATGAAGCGCTAAAGAAGTATATCGCACATCAGAAGTCTCTCGGCTGGCGGGCCGGTTTGTACACAAATTACTGTGATTTTTCGCCGGTAAACGCCTATTGGAATGAGGATTGGGTGATGCGGGATTCAAGCGGCGAGTGGATTCGGGCGTGGTATCGCTGTTACTCCCCCAAGGCGCTTCGCGCCGTGGAGACGGACGCAAAAATCGCGCCGATTGTGCAGGAAAAGTTCGGAACCGATGCGGCATACACGGATGTGCATACCTCTGTCTCGCCATGGGACCGCACAGATTATGATGCCCGTGTGCCCGGCGCGGGAACGTTCGCATCAACGTTCTATGCTTACGGCGAACTGCTGTTGCACGACCAGGATGTCTACAAGAATCACTGCTGGTCGGAAGGCAATCACCAGTGGCTCTACACGGGACTGACCACGGGGAATTACGGGCTGACATACAGCAATCTGAACCTGTGGGAATATCCGTACCTGCCGCATTTCGATCTGCTGAAGATGCACCCGCTGACGGTGGACATCGGAATGCCCTGGACCGCCGGATTTTTCCAACGCTGCGAAGGGTGGAACAAACCGGAACGGATCGTGAAAAGTATCGACCAGTTTATCGCGGCGACCATTGCTTACGGACATATCGGCTGGCTGGTAGAAGAGGGCCACGGGATTCGTCAAACTTGCCGGTCGTATTACATGCTTCAGCAACTCCAGAGCCGGTATGTGATGCAGGAGCCGGAAGTGATTCTGTACGGCACGAATGAAGATTTGATCTCCTCATCGGAGGCATTTTTGACAGGCCAGTGGCGGAACAGCCGCCTGTTTATCCGGTATCCGAACGGACTGCGTATTTGGGTGAACGGGAACGACAAGAGATACTGGACAGTCGATGCAGGGAAAGAACAGGTGACCCTTTCGCCGTTCGGATGGGTTGCGATAAAAGGCAGGGAATTCTTCGAGAAATCGAGTGTCCATGAGGGCCATCGGGCGGACCTGGTGGGATCGCCGATGTATGTGTATGTAGATGGACGCGGGCAGGAAACGGAGTACGCGGGGATACGGACCTCCGGTGCGGTGGCGGTGCGCCCGGCGGCAGATGGCGAAACGGGTCTTTCGATAATCGCGGTCGAGGGCGTTGAAAAGATCAAGATCAGCAAACCCGAAGGCCGGTATAGCCGGGGGGATGTGCGCCACATGATCGGGGAGATTGCGCGCGCAGAGAGCCTGGAGGTTGAGGCTTATGATGTGGAAGGGAATACAGTCGGACAGGCTTCGGTAGAACGGATTGAGGGAGGGTGGAGGATTACCGCACAGACAAAGGCGGTGAGGTATGAAGTGGGAATTAAGAATCAAGAATTAAAAATTAAGAATTGAAGAAGGAGATTGCGGATTGGGGATTGGAAGATGGTGGACAAGGATGGAGGAAGCGGGTAATAAACTATGGGACGGAGGGGACCAATAGGACGAATGGATGAAAGGTGAAGGGTGAAGGGTGAAAGGTGAAAGGAGGAGGGAGGAAATGAAGAAAGGGGAGATGAGTAGGCTCAGGTGGTGTTCGGGTTGGGGAACTTGGCGAGAAATGCGGCCATGTGCTGCACATCGCCGATCAGAATCAGGAGATCGTTCGCATTAAGAACAGTTGAGGGGGGAGGCGTGATTTTGATTTCCCCTTTTTCTCCGGTGGCGGATCGGATTCCGATGATGGTAACCTGGAACCGTTGTCGAACATTGAGCTCCAGGATGGATTTTCCGGCAAATTCCTTCGGGCAGGGGATTTCGACAAGGCCGATATCCTTGGAAAGGGCGATACGATCCATCAGTCCGGGGAGGGCGAATTCCTTAACCAGGCGGTCGGCGGCATCGCGTTCCGGGAAAACGGCATGTGTGGCTCCGACAGCGCGAATGGCTTCCAGCTCATCGAGGCTGTCCACTTGGGCAATAATGTTCTTGACACCGCTTTGTACGAGAAATCGGACCGCGAGAACAGTGAGATCGAAATGATGGCGGAGACCGAGAATCACGACATCGCAGTCGAGAACCCCCAGGCTTCGCAGCACATCGCGATGGCGAACATCGGCGCAGACCGCCCGGGTAACCTCATCGCTGATCTGTTGAATAAGAGACTCATCGCTGTCGATCGCGAGGACCGTTGCGCCCAGAGAGAACAGCGAGGTTGCGGCACGCTGGCTGAATGTGCTCAATCCAAGTATTGCAAACGAACGGTTCATTTTCGATACTCCTTATCCGACCATAATCCGTTCTTCCGGCAGTGTGTAACGTAATACATGTCGCTGCCCAATAAAGGAAGAGGCTACCGCGAGCGGCCCGACACGTCCGAAGAACATAATGACAACAAGTACCAGCCGACTGCCGGGTTGCAGTGTGGGTGTGATCCCCACAGACAGACCGACTGTGCCAAGCGCGGAAGTGACCTCGAACAGCATATCCAAAACACTTCCCGAAGAAACTTTATGGGACGCAAATCCGAACTCGAAATATTCCAACCCGGTCACTCCGATGAGAACCAGAACAATAAAAGCCGCCCAAGTGACTACCGCTTTTGCTACAAGAGATTCCGGCACGGTGCGGCCGAACATTTCGGTTCGGGGTCGATTAAACAAACGTGATCGAAAGAGAGCGATCAGAAGGGCAAAGGTGGTTGTTTTTATGCCGCCGCCGGTCGATCCGGGCGAGGCTCCCACAAACATCAGGAAAATCACCAGCAGAAGTGTGAGATTGGTCAATTGGCCGGTGTCCACGGTGTTAAATCCGGCGGTCCGGCTTGTTATAGAGAGAAACAGGGCAGGGAGAAGCCGTTGATGAATGGGCATCTCCTTCATCAGATTCTCACTCTCGAAGAGAGCGACCAGCAATGCTCCGGCGAAAATCAGAATGCCGGTGGTGATGAGAGTAACTTTGCTGTGAAGGGTGATCCGATGCCAGGCGAGAAACCATCGTCTGGTTCGTCTTTTCAGGACACTGTTCAGCACAAAAACCACATCCGAGCAGACCATGAACCCGATACCGCCCAGGACAATCAGGGCCATAATGGTGATATTGATTACCCAGTCGTCCCGATAGGACATGAGGTTATCCGGGAAAAGGGAGAATCCCGCGTTGCAGAAAGCAGCAACGGAATGGAAAACCGCCAGCCAAAACGCTCTTGGAAACGGATAATCCACAATGAACCGGAGAAACAATATGAAAGCGCCGATGCCCTCCGAAAGAATGGTGAATCGAATGATCCGCTTCAGCAGGCCGGTCGGTTCGATTCGGTAATGTACTCCGTGCGTCTCTTCCAGAATGAACCGGCCTGACAGCGAGACCCGGGAGCCGGACAGAACCACCAGAAGCCAGTTCGATATGGTCAACATTCCCAGACCGCCGGCCTGGATGAGAATCAAAATGATGATTTGTCCGCCAAGGGAGAAGTTTGTGCCGGTGTCGACTACAGTGAGGCCGGTCACACAGACAGCGGAAGTGGATGTGAAGAGGGCATCTATCCAGCCGAGTTCATACCCCTCCGGGATACAGCCCGGCATCCGAAGAGCCAGAGCGCCAAACAGGATCAAAATCAAAAAGGATAGCAAAAGCTGATAGCGAGGCATGAGCAGTATTATAGCTTCGATGCAGCCTGAATCTCCACCCTGCTCTCGCTTGCACCAATTGTGCCGGCTCGGATAGTCACGCGGCCGGATTCGCCGCTGGACTGGACTGCAAACCGCCCAACCCCGGCGGACAAAAGCACGACGGGCAACCCGCCGACCGTCCTGAGCGCGGCCGGGCCGTCAATCGCAAGGGCGACAGCCCGATTCTCGGGAACCCGCCGGCCCTGTGCATCCACCAGGCAAACCGTGACTAACGCGGCATCCTGGGCATCCGCGAGGATTTCGTCCGGGTCGGCAGTCAAAAGCAATGCGGAGGCAGGTCCGCCAGTTTCCAAGATATGCTCCACGGTCTCTTGTCCTCGCCAAGCTCTTGCAACAAGTTTTCCCGGTTGGTAGGGGACATTCCATTCCAGCATTCGGCCTCCGCTTTTCGCACCCAGAGAGGTATTGTTCAGGCACAGTTCCACCCAATCTCCATTGCTCAGCACACGAACGGTTTTCTCTCGGCCCTCCTCCCCAGGGAAGGTCCAATGACCGGCAATATGTACATTCAGATCGGTACGCCACCAGGCGCGGAGAAGGTATGCCGGTTCCTTGTACAGCCTGACATGATCCATGACACCGGAAAAATGATGCGGCCATGTGGGGGCGTAATCGGTTGCGTAATCATGCATACACCAGAGTGTCCCGCCCGCCATGAACGGATGGGCGGCCAGGATCTCCAGGTCGGCCTCCAAGCGGGTGAGGTAGCGATCTTCCAGCTCCCAGTTGCCACGTTTGCAGAAATCGGCATTAGTGTGTTCGCTGCTGAACAGTTTTTTGTCCGGCAGCATGGCGCGAAGCTCATCCAGATGGGGGAGTTTGTAATTAAGCCCCAGGACATCGGGGATATCCACCGTGCCGAGCCGAAGGCCCTCTTCCGGTTCGTTTTCGGCATAGACCGTGGGACGAGTGGGATCGCACTCATGAGCGACGATATGGAGGCGCTCAAACAGGGATTTCGACCGTCCCTCGTTCAGCAATCCCCAGAGGAGGATGGAGGCATGATTGCGGTCGCGGCGGATCATGGCACGCATCATGCTCTCGGCATTGGACATGAAGCGCGCGCCGCCGATATGTTGCCAGGAAGCAATTTCCGCATAAGCCAGAATGCCGAGACGGTCGCAGGCATCCAGGAAATCGGGGTGCTGTGGATAATGCGACAGGCGAACGAAATTGCCGCCTAGATCCTTGATGAGTTCCGCATCAAGCGCCTGGAGCCGTTTCGGCATGGCATTCCCCAATCCACCGATATCCTGATGCCGATTGACGCCTCTCAGCAGGACCTTCTTCCCGTTCAGCAGGAAATCACCGTTGACCTGAAATTCAAAGAAGCGGATACCGACCGGGGTTTCCATCCGGTCAATGAGGGTCCACCCCTGCGAAGTCTGCGCCTGCAATTCGGAGATCAACATATACAGTTGCGGTTCGTCCACCGACCAGAGGCGGGGATTGCGGAGGTGGATATCCTGGTGGATTGTGCCGGGGGTGTGAAAATCGGTGGAGATTTCGCCCGCTGGATTCCCGTCGGGGTCGAGAAGGATGCAATGGATTTTGTGGACAGAATGGACAGGGAGAGTATCCGGCGCTAGGCCGGTGATTTCAGTGGCGATGCGGCAGAGGGCGTGTTCAGGAGAAACCTCCGGGGTGGTGAAGGAAATCCCCTGTTCTGCGATATGGGTGTGGCTTGTGAGATGGAGTCTGACCTCGCGGTAAATCCCGCCATACAGCAGATAATCCGGGACCTCCCGGCCGGGGAGCAGCTCGGGATCATGGCGGCTGTCGATGCGAATCGCCAGCGTGTTTTCCTGACCGGCAGGATTCAGGAACTGAGTCAGATCGTAGAATTGGCCCGTAAATCCGTCTTCGTCATAGCGGATACATTTCTGATTCAGCCACACCTGGGCGGTACAGAAAAAACCTGCCAGTTCGAGCAGGACACGTCGACCGCGCCACTCCTTTTGTGTCAAAAAGGTCTTCCGATACCAGCCGACACCGCGCCAGTACCCCCGACTGGGCGTAAACGAGTCTGTCGCGTTCCAGGTATGGGGCAGATTGACCGAAAGCGGTTGGTCCGGTCGGAAATCGGGGAAGATCATGGTTTGCTGGTCTTCGAGGGACAGAGTCCAGTTACGGCACAGATCCATACATTCACGGGTCATATTTGTCATCCTTAAGAGAAGATCAAAAACCTGTGGAAATTAGCGTAAAGTGCGGGAAATACCAAGCAACGCCTGCTCCGTTGACGATTTGAGGTCCCCACCCAGTTATCATAGACAAAGATCCCTGATAAAATCCGGTCGACAACATAATCCATCAAAGAACACGTTTTGGAAATATCGAAGAAGGTAAAGGGGGCAGTCAAGGCATCAACCCAGAAAGATGAGAGGACTTTTCTCCATTGGAAGGAAGTCCTTATTGCCGTGGGAGTATCTGTGGTGATTACCGTGATTCTTGCAGGAATTGTGGGGAAAACCGAGAAGTTCAATGGGGATGAATACCGATATCTCAATCAGTCAGTGAATCCCCTGTCGGTTCATCTTCCGCCGCATGGTATGAGGATTCTGACTCCGCGCATTGTGACCATCCTGCCGTTGGATTTTCGAAACGGATTTCGCGTTGTCACCGTGACCGCGATTTCCGGGACGCTGGCCGTGGGGTATCTCATTCTCCGGACACTCGGATGCAGCATCCTTGCCGCTTTGGCCTGTCTGAGCGGCCTTGTTTTTCACAGCGGGATTCGTCAGGCGCTTTACCATTATCCCATGGCAGACCCGCTGTCATATCTGTTGATCGAACTCAGCATCCTGGGTGTCCTGTTAAAGAGCGACAGATTGTTTTCGTGTTCTCTTTTGCTCGGCGTTCTGAATCGCGAGAGTTCCATGTTCCTGATACCTTTTTTTCACTTCAGTCGGTGGAAACGCTGGTGGTCCTGGCGGGCCATGGCAGGAACGGGATTGATCTGTTCAATGGGGATCATCGGATTCATTTTGACGCGATTTGTTTTGTACTCCATGAGCGATGAAGCCTATTTCACGGAAACGTTGATCCGTCTTCATTTGTTGCAGAGACCCGAATTCGGGCGGTTTGACAAGTTTTATATGCAGGAGATTCGACAGATCTTATCCGATCCCGAGAAGTTGGGTGTGGCGCTTTCGTTAAACACGCTGACATCAGGATTCGGGATTCTTGCACCGCTTTCCATTCTCGGATGGATATGGGGGCGGAGGGAATCACGAATGCTGATATTCTACCTGTTATGTGTCTGGATGCAGCCGTTCGTGGCTCATCAAGCGGAACGCCTTGTGTTTTATGTGTTTCCCGCCTTTCTTGTGTTGAGCGGAGAGGCCACTCGTCGTGCGGATGAATTACCCCCTCGAATGCGGTATATTTTTCTGGCCTGTCAGGCCATCATGGGATTCTTGCGACCCTCGTGGATGTATGCCGGTGTGGGACTGGCCATTTTGCTTGTGTTTTTTCTATGGTATTCCCGCAAGAATCTTTATGAGAAAGCCACGCAGATTTTCCCTGAGGAGTCGGTTCCGACGAATTTCCCTGCTCTTCTCCGAACGGGTTGTTCTTATTTGAATACAACCATTGTTTTGCTCGTCATGGTGAACCTGCTTCTCATATATGATGCTCGTCCAGTTCTGCTTGGAAGACTCCAGGATCATTTTTCAAATCTGCAGAAAAGCAACACTCTGGTGATCGGCTCCTCTCAGCCGTGTATCGCAGGCAATCACGAGATCCAGCTTTATCAGGAAAGAGGTCTCAATCTACGAGTTCTGGTTCCCAAGGAAGAAGGGGTACGGCTCGCGGTTCCGGCGCTTTGCTCCCTTTTTCAGGGCCAGGATCGGTTTCTTATTATCCCGCTGACTTATCCGGCCAGAGAAAGCGAACTCACTATCGGAGTGATCAGCGCCCCGGACAGATCGGGAGAGGTCCGGCTCCAAAGCGCGGGGGGTGTGACATACAAGTTTCTGAAACCCCAATTGGGTTCGTTAAACAAGTCTGCTGCAGTTCCATTCCAATTCCAGACTCCCAGAAAGGACTGGCTTTATCTGTCTTTCACGGAAGGAGTTTATCTTATCGATCTTCTGGTCTTTGAGAGAGAAAAGTACGATCGGTTCTCGCGTGACTTCCGGATTCGGTTCGACGAAGTCTATTGACTTTTTCTCGTCATGCCATGCAGTTGCGGGAAAAAGACAGCAAAATCCCGACCTTACGTAACCGATCCTATGAACAATTCGTCGGAAGTTCAGACTGGAGATATTCCGGACATTTTTCACCCTCTGCCTGTTGTTTCCCATTCCCGGCCTTGAAGAGCCGGTTGTCGTGTGTCATGCTCAGGATGTCCCGAAGACCGGGGGCATACGGTCAGCCGACACGGGGGAGGGTGGGGAACCTGGAGGTGAACCTGCGCACCACGTTCGCCCTCTGTACACCCGCCATTTTCAGCGGGATGGTAGCACCGACCGTGGCGGAACTTTCTCCCGAACGCCTGGACCTCCACCGTCGCTACGTCCGGCTCTATCGAAATTTCATGCAGCCTCTGCTGCCGAAATGCAGGATGTACCATCACGCGCCGGTCTCCTCGCGCGGCGGGGTGGATTCCAGCGGCTGGTTCGCCGTAGAATACGCCGACCCGGAAGGATCGAAAGCATGGGCCTTCGTTGCCCGCATCGGTGACACCGATTCCGATACCTATACGTTGATCCCCAGGGGATTGAAAAAGGGAAAACCATATCATGTCACACTCGATAACTCCGGGCAGACCCTGATGCTCAACGGATGGGAATTGCGCCAGAAAGGAATTTCGATCCGCCTGGAGTCCATTGCCTCGTCGGAGTTGATTCTCTTTGAGAGACGGTACGGACTGCGGATAAAAAGCGGGATCCGCAACGTTCCACTGCACTCGACAAACCTCTCCTTTTCCTGCAACACTCTTTCCCGCAGCTGACAAGGATCAGCGAAAAATCGTTCAGAACGAACGGGGGTAATAGCAATGAGTAAACGCAAGGTTCTCTATTTGGTCGTGTGTATGGCGGTTGCGGCGTCCGGTGTGTATGCGGATGTGAAACTGCCATCCGTGATAGGAAGTAACATGGTTCTGCAGCAGGGCAAGTCGCTTCCGATCTGGGGCTGGGCAGCGTCCGGTGAGCAGGTGACGGTTCAATTCGCCAAGCAGAAGAAAAGCGCCATCGCAGATTCGGATGGGCATTGGCGGGTGGACCTCAAGGCGGTCAAAGCGGGCGGTCCGCACACTATGACCATCTCCGGCAAGAATACGGTCACACTCGACAATATTCTGATCGGTGAGGTGTGGGTGTGCAGCGGGCAATCGAACATGCAGTGGTCGGTGGCCGCCTCGGATAATTCGAAACAGGAAATCGCCCAGGCGAATTTCCCCGGCATCCGTCTCTTCACAGCAGAACGAACTGTTGCGGATACGCCGCAATGCAATGTCAAAGGAAGTTGGGTAGAATGCTCTCCCGCCACCGTCGGGGACTTCTCGGCAGTGGGCTATTTCTTCGGACGCAATCTCCACAAGGATCTTGGTATCCCCATCGGATTGATCAACAGCTCCTGGGGCGGCACAATCGCCGAGGCCTGGACCAGCGATGCCACACTGAAAGCAGACCCGGATTACAGCGAGATCCTTAAGCGCGGCGCCGATCTGATCGAAACGTTCAAAAAAGATTTCGACAAATATGAAAAGGACTACGCAGCCTGGAAAGAGCAGCTGAAACAGACCGTAACCAAAGGCGTACCGCTCTCCGAGATGCCGGCGCCTCCGAAAAACCCATATCGAAATCCGAATCGTCCCTCCGTGTTGTACAATGGCATGATTGCCCCGCTCATTCCGTTCGCGGTTCAGGGCGCAATCTGGTACCAGGGCGAGTCGAATGCTACACGGGCTTATCAATATCGAAAACTGTTCTCCGATATGATTCGGGATTGGCGGAAAAACTGGGGTTCGGAGGACTTTTCGTTCTTATTCGTTCAACTCGCGAATTTCGATCAGGCCGGTCCCGCAAACTGCTGGGCGGAATTGCGTGAGGCGCAGAATATGGCCCTGTCCCTCCCGAAGACCGGCATGGCTGTAACCATCGATATCGGTAACCCGAAAGACATTCATCCGAGGAACAAACAAGAGGTCGGGCGACGGCTCGCGCTGGCCGCGGAGGGTGTGACGTACGGACGCGACGTTGTCTACTCCGGGCCGATGTACAAATCCATGGTTTCCGAAGCCGGAAAAATCCGCGTAAGCTTCGATCACCTCGACGGTGGGTTGATCTGCGGCGATGCGGGAGAACTAAAAGGATTTACCATCGCGGGACCTGACAAACAATTCGTCCCGGCACAGGCAAAAATTGACGGGGATACGGTTGTCGTGTGGGCAGATGGCGTCGCAAACCCGGTCGCGGTTCGCTACGGCTGGGCGGATAACCCGGATTACTGCAATCTCTACAACAAGGCAGGTCTTCCGGCTTCCCCATTCCGCACGGATGATTGGCCGGGCGTTACTGTGGACGCCAGGTAATTCGAACGAACAAAGAACCGACAAGGGCTTGGCAGGACGGATTATCCCGCCAGGCCCTTCTCTATTCACTGTCGCCGATTCTGCATCGCTATTACTCGCCCCATCTCTTTTCAGGACACGCTCTGCCCTCCATTCGGGTAGACATTTCAGGTAGCGGGTCTTGCTCACCATGTACCGGAAGTCGAATTCGTTCCGGTTCGATTACAGTATTTCCAACACGATCGCATCGCGTGCGTCGAGCGTAACCGCACCGCTCCACTTCCCGGTATCCTCTTTCAGCGGGGTGGTCTCGCCGGTCGGCATCCTTCGAAATGTAGCCGTTTTCGCGGTATTTCCACCGAAATGCCTGCGGTCCAGAGTTAATGTAACGGTTCGCGCATCATCGGCTACATTGGCAAGAGCGAGAATTCGTTTCCCTTCGGGCGTAAGCCATGCGGATGCGACCACAGCGGGCTGCGTAGATTCTATTTCCTTGCCTCCGTCTTTATACTTCCATGAGACCGTGCCGCCGCTTTCCAGAATCACCGGGGCAAGCAATTCTCCATATTGAAGGGCTTCGCGGGCGCTGTGTCGAACCTCGCATAGTCGTTTCAGAAACTCCGCTTCGTCTTGATGTTTCGGATCAAGTACTCCGGCCCCGACCCAACCGAGCTGGGACCCAAAAACAAATGCGCGCGCCATTTTTAACCGAAACGGGTAACGGTCAGGCAGATCATTGCCCAAAATGTACTGAAACCCGAACGAGATCGCCCGTCCGCCGTATACCGCCGGGTACAGCGGCACAATCTCACCGCCACGCTCCTGGGTATTGACCATCAGCCAGGCGTGAAGCAGATCGTTCCAGGGATCGGCGTTCTCTTCTGTTGTCAGCGCCGCGTCGTGGGGAAGGCATTTCAAACACTTTTTCAGCAGCTGACGATAGCCTTGAATCCAATAGGTTCCGCCGCCGATGGGATGCCCGTGATTCTTCGCGAAACATCGCTTCGCCGAAGCCGCGGAAATCTGGTCAATATAAACCGCTTTCACACCGACCTCATTTACCAACCGATCCACAAGATCTCTTACCGTGTTTTGCCAGAGTTCGGTATAGGGGCACATCGGCGAAAGCGGAACTTTTGATCCGTACACTTCGACATACTTTTCGCCCTTCTCATTCAGCGAACATGCCGTCTGCGCGTTCTTTTCCTTCCAGCTCTCGGTCGCCGGATCCCACAATCGCCCGTTGATATACGGCATCGCGGGAATTCCGGCTTTCTGAATCTTTTGAATCGCGGCCTTGAATCCGGGCTTGGCAGGGAAATACTCGGGATAATGATCGTCGAACGGAATCTCATGCCAGGTATAGATATGCGCGGCAGTGGGGACATTGAAAAATTGGGCGAACTTGATCGCCTGGTCTGCCGTTGCATCGTCGTGACACGAACCGATATACCAGAGGTCGGTTGCTTTCATCCACTCAGGAATATCCTTCCGTTCTGCCAGCGGGGGAATCCCACCCCACGGAGTATCCATAGCAGCCTTGCGGTAAATCCGCCCGGCCTCATACCAGCCGCCTCGGAACGGAACCGTCACAACCGAGTAGGGCAGGGAATACTTCTTCGCGATTCCCATTCCCTCGACATCATGCCGAATCGCGAACGTCGCCGCCTCCTCATTTTCGTGACGACCGATGATGAAGTGCATTGAGTATCCCTCTCGGTCGTGTGTGCCCAGATACAGACCGCTCGTCCCATCCGACACCGCCAGGAACGGCATGGCCTGTGCCGCCCCCGGATAGGTCCGTTCATCGTGACGGCTCAGAAAATCCTTCCGAACAACTCCCCATCCCCACGGCTCAACCGAATACATGTTTTCCTGAACCGCCAGAGGACCGATTTCGGGATAGACAACATCAAACAGGGTAAAACCTTCTTCCGTCGCCTCCACTTTCAGCTTCCAGGTCACGGTCTCTGCATCGACCGAGATATCCGCCAGGACATTCAAGCCACCCGGCTGGACTCCCTTCCATCCCAGCTGAATTTCGCGTTGAGACAATGCCCGAACAGTTCCGGTTCCCTGAAGCGCTGTCACCGTTCGCTTGCTTCCACTGTCATCCAAAAGCGTGATCGTCCAGAGCGGAACATCCGGTTTCGAGAGAACCCAGGCCCGTTTCCCCTCCGGGTAAATCGTCTCCACCTTGCCCAGCGAAACTCTTCCATCCTGTTCCTCAAACACAAGCCGCCCGTCCTGTGTGAACAACGGAAAAGCCACACTTGCAGCGGATATACCCACTGCCGGGCAAATGAGAAAAACAACGATGACTGATAAGAAAATCCGTACACGACGCATGATCCGTTCCTCCTGTTGAATAAGAGTTTCTTAAAATCGATAAAGACAAATTGAAAGAACCTGCATGGTTTCCGACGGGTTGCGGTCGCCGATCGGTCCGATCAACATAGAATACATCGAGCGAACCCCGAACAGCCAGGCTATCAGGAATACGATCATCCGATGGCGTGGATGTCGGATAGTCAACGCAAATGCCGGAACCAGCATCAGGTGCCAATCTTGCGTCACAGGTGAACTTTTGAGAAGGCAGATGAACAGCAACTGCGGCGCGTAATCCAGGATGCAATCGAGCTGCGCTTGAAAGGTATCCTCCCCGGCCTTGCGGATCGCCCGATATCGGAAATAGGAGAACCCTGCCAATAACAGAAGCGTTCCCTTTGACACGACGGCATTGAGATAGATCAACCACAGCGGCTGCGGACGGAACTGTCTCAGGTCCGAGATGTTCCACGGAATATGATTAATGTGGGGAATGTAAGCAGGAGAGAAAAGTTTCGCCAGGTAATCGCCGGTCAATGCAAACACAATGCTGGGCAGGAAACCGACAGCAAAAGCCGATATGTCCGTCACCCATTGTTTCAGTGGGCGACGGCAATCCCAAAGGAAAAATGTGGGGACGAGGAACACCGGAAATAGCTTGGCCTGGATCGCAATGGCCAGGCAAAACATGGCCCAGGGGGATTTCTTCTGCAAGAGCCAAATTCCCAGAATCATCCAGGTCGCCACATAGGGTTCGAACTGCCCCTCGTGCGATCCGAACCAGACCGAAATCGGGTTCGCCCAATACAGGAGCGCTATCCACCGGTCCTTCGTGATCCGCCAGGTCATCCAGGTATTGAACGCAGAAAGAATTGTCAGGATGACCTTGGCATGAACAAGCCCCGCGCAAATCGGCGCAATCAGGGCGAAAAATAAAATCGTGGCGGCGGGATAGGTATATCCGTGTGTGCTCCAGAAAAACTGGTACGGGGCCGGGGAAAAATCCTCCGGCATGGCGCTGTAGATGTCTGCGCCAAGACGCCAGAACTCCCGCCCGTATCCCAAATTTCGAAACAGGTCCGTCGTATAAAGAGGAACCTGAAAACAGTAATATAAACGCAGAATCCCCACAGCTACGAAAGCGACAATGAGGAATATCTGCGTTCGATTCTCTTGCACAATCTTCATGCTGATTGCCGGAATGGGAACAGACGGTTTCTCCCAATCCCAACCGGCCCCATCCGATCTTCATATCCCGGCTGTCGTGATCGTCCCCGGAACGGACTGTATCATACCGGAGCGGGTGCGGCAGGGTTTGCCGGAATGTCCCCCCATGGTCCCACTGCCGACTTATGCCATCGGGAAATACGAGGTCACCAATGAGGAATACCTCGATTTTGTGCAATCAGGAGGCTACCAGGTCGAGGAGTTCTGGTCACCCGAAGGGTGGTATTACCGGCAAAAAAACAATTGGACCGCTCCGATCAACTGGCCGTTCAAAAAGATTTACCGGCAACAGCAGGAAAAAATGCCCGTGGCCGGTATCAGCTGGTACGAGGCGCAGGCCTATTGCTGTTGGTTGACTTACAAAGATCCCGGTCATGTCTACCGTCTGCCGACCGAACTCGAATGGCTCTATGCCGCAACAGGGCCGGACTTCACCGCGTGGCCGTGGGGCGATGATTGGCATCCGAAACGGTGCAATTTCTGTGACCGACTGAACAACTCCTGGTATCCCAGCGGTGAGATTGACGGATTCAAACCGCTCGCTCCCGTGGGATCATTTGAGAACGGCAAGAGCCGGTTCGGGTGCTATGACATGGTGGGGAACGCTGAGGAATGGTGTTTGGATTGGTATGACCGTCACGGCCTGTCGGAAATCGAGCTCGCGCGACGGATTATCGAGGACCCGCATGATCTCTACAAGGTCTTTCGGGGTGGCAGCTGGATCACTGCCCGTCCCGAAAATCTTCTCCCGTCTCGACGCGCGGGAACTTATCCTTTTGTGCGACGGATATTCTTCGACTCAACCGGATTCCGCGTCTCTTACACGGTCGGGCAGACTTTGAAATGACGTCAAATCGACAGCTCCACAATATCCCCATCCTGAAGAACGTAGTCCCGCTGAACGACCTGCCCGTCGAACCGGGCGCTTCCCCATACCCGCGCTTCCTTAAGTTGATCCGCAAAATCCTTGTGCACCATTCCAGCAAAATCGATCACCGTCGTGCCGATGGCGGTCGTGAACGGCGCATCCAGGTCCGGCGCTTTACCCGGCTGCTTGGAATACACCCGAATCACCCGAAGGAGATCAAACATATCCTGCGCCAGCGTCTCCATACCGATTCGCTTTTGCGCAGAGATCACGCGGATCGGCAGGTCCGTCTCGATTATCTCGCGCACCAGCTCCAGCAGCTCTCCATCGGGGTCCTGGTCGCATTTGTTGAGCAATAGCAAGGCTTGGATATAGGCAATACCCAGCTCAGGATTTTCGGGTTTACCCTGTGGCGGAACAAGATAAATCTTCTTTTCCTTCAGTAATTCCAGAGTTTGATTCAAATCATGTACCGGGTCTCCCGATACGAGGTCGATTATCAGCAGAGCGCCGTCGCTTGCCTTGATATTGTCGAACACAAAACTCTCGCAGTATTCCGGGCAAACCGGCGGAAGATCCACCAGCTGGATCTGAATGTCCTTAAACGGAACCATGCCGGGAATCGGCTCCCGTGTGGTAAACGCATATTCGGCGATTTCCGGTTCCGCGTTGGTCACTGCGGCGAGCAGAGAGGATTTACCGCTGTTCGGTGGACCGATCAGCATAATCTGGCCTGCCCCTTCGGGTTTTACCCGATAGGATGGGCCTTTCTTCTTAGTGCGCTGTTCGAGACGTTCCTTGAGTTGGGCGATTTTCCGTTTGAGATCGCCCTGAAGGTGGTCGGTTCCCTTGTGTTTGGGAATAACCGACAACATACGTTGAAGGCACAGCAGTTTCTCTTCCGGCGTTTTTGCCGCCTTGTATTCCTTTTCTGCTGCCATGTATTCCGGGGTCAAATTCGCCGGCACTGTCCACCCTCTGTTCGCATTCAGCGTCGTTGGAATTGAAGATTCGCAAGCCGTTTCGCTTGCGCCAAGGATACAATCCCTGCCGTATCCGTTCAATGAATCCGATGCTATGACGGCAGAGAGGATGAATAGGGAAGATCCCGGGTGCCACAGCCTTCCAGCCTGTGGACATCTTCGAAAAAAAAGTGCGCCAGACGACTGCCTGACGCAAACGGGGCACCAGGCCCCCAGGGTTGAGGGCTATGAGGGAGGAGTTTTTCTATTTTGTCAAGCCCCCATGGGGGGAGCCTGCTTAGACTCGATCACCACGTTTATTTCGGTTCCGACAAAGCGCCTCCAGGTATCGCTGCAACTCGATAATTGTTGCCTGGGTTTTTTCTTTCGATTCCGTCAGGTCCGATTGGGTTCCGTAAAATGTCTCAACCGAACGCCGACTGAGCGGCGGTTCAATTTCCACTCCGCTGTATGGAGCATCATCCGTTCGTTCGTCCTTGTGTCTTTCCGGATCCCATCGATAAAGGAGAATCAATGCGCCGCCCAACAATCCGCAGGTCAGAATCCGTATCCAGGGACTGACCGAGTATTCCAGAAACTCCAGCAGTCTCACGGCCCACTCTCCTTTTCCTGTCTCCGTCTCGGCTTTCTCTTTCCGCCTTGACGTCATCCTCCCTGAGCAACAGCAATGCCAATTCTGAAAAAGGTATCATAAGTAGTTGATAACATGACACTTATAGGTTACACCACAGTCATTTTCCTGTCCCGAATCTCAGGACAGACTTTTCCTTTTCGACCGAAAAATGAGGAAGTTATTTCCCAAACATCGGCAGGAATTGAGAAAAGAGTTCACAAACTGCATGGGGAATGAGAAGAAACCGTACCAATAGAATGAATGTCTGTATGAATGCCCCCTTGTTGATCCGCATTCGAGCTTGTTTCGGAATGACGGACTCAGGTTCGCACGGCTGTGTGCCCTTGGAGTGCGGGAGCGCAGCTCCCGCCCTGGAGTTTGGACGTTTTTCTGAGTTGCGGGAGCGCAGCTCCCGCCCTGCGCCTGACGGCTTCTGCCGGAAAGACAGTTGGCGGTGGCCTTTCCGCGAAAGAAGCCGGTAGCCAATTCACTTCAGCATGTCGAAATACTTGTGCAAAAAAAACTAAAAATTACTTGACGCCGCAATGATGAGTCGATACACTTATTGATGGTGGTGGTCCGCCTGTCGCACAGGACCTGCAAAAGGAGGAACGTCATGAGGAAATTACCCCGAACCTGGAGGGCCGGAAGCGGAAAGATGTCCGCATCCGGGTCCCCCCGTGCGAGCAAACAAGACAAAACAACCTGAAGAAGAGCGTTAAGGATGTGTCCCCGTAAGGTAGGTTTGTCCTCATTGTATATCCCTGGCGGAAACAGAGCCTCAGAATGCCATTAAGAATGGCGGAGATAGTGGTGTGTATGGAGGTGATGAATATAGTGAACACGATATTTCCTCTTGTGTCGGACGTCGGAGTCATTTCGCATTGGCGAAAGTCAAAACGAGACCATTTATTCGGACAAACGTATATCAAGGGAGAACACCATCTTGAAAACAAATCAGGCAATTTCCTGTTCGATGTGCGGAAAAACGAATCTGTTCGTTGTTGCGGCAATGATCTGCCTGTTTTTGTGCGCAGAAAACGTGGCGGGACAGATCACGGCGGAAATTACCAAACTCAATCTGAATTCCGCGAACAATTACAACATGAAGTGGGGCGGGGACAATCGCGTGATTGTCGCTCCCCATTGGGTGAAGGACACCACATCGGAACCCGTGTTTTATCCGATGACCAGCGCAATCAATGTGCGTCCGAAGTTCGAGTTGAGCGAACCCTGGGGCTCGGTTGAGGGGATTGCTCTTGTATGTGCGCAACGGATACCATCAGCGGCATCACCGTCCCGGTGAGTTCTACACCGATTCCCGCGTACGCCACTGAGTTTTCGATTGAGACCCAGACAATTGCTCATGCCAACCAGTTGACCGATTCCAAAATTGGAACGGTCTCTCTGAACTTCAATTGGAAGTACTCGTTCGATTACGGAGATACCTGGGAAGATGCCGGTACGACGAGCAATGTATGTTACGTGATCCTGTACTACCCTGCCGAACCCTGGTCAGTGGACGGATATAGTGGGATTCCCGTGTATGTCGAGATGATGGATTACGCCTGTTCCGCAATGTCGGGAGCCACGGACGAGTTCAGTGCGATTCAGAAACTCACCACGGCAACCGCCGGTTTCATGATCTATAACGGATCGATGCATTACACAGGCGAGGACTATGTCGATGATTTCTATGTGCGGGATTTTGTTTTACTATGCAATGGATCCCAAGGGCCTAATGAGAGGAATGATTGCAGGGATTTTTCCTGTGTTTCAGATTGTCTCGATGCGGCGGTCGGAATCGATTGGATTCACTTTGCTGGCATGGCTAACGAGGAAGGTGGTACCTTTGTCACAAAATACATAAAGGCGGCGAATATCAGCTCCGGGACAACGGAGTGGGTTTATCACGAAATGAGTTACACAGAGAAACCGAGTACTTGGAACATGGGAGACGCGAGTCTGCTTCTCGACAGCAATGAAGGTGATTCGGGATGGACCTCCCCAGGTATCCAAGTCAAATACAACATGGATTGGGAAGACTATGAACCGAAGCTAACAGATGCCACGCTGGATTGGGTATATTTGAACAGCGAGTGGTCAGCCTGTGTGTTGAATGAAGGGCCAAGACCTTGGGCGCAATAGATGTTGGTGTGGACTGATGCTTACGAAAGACCAGGAAGGGCACAAAAGGAGACCAATCATGACAAAACTAATGAGAATCTCGCGTCTTATCTGCACTGCGATGTTTGTCTCTGTCTTTATTTGGCCTGCATCTAGTGCGGAGCCTGAAGATATCCAGGACTCCGGATTTATGAAAGTGGGTCATGATGTTGTACCGGTCAGGCATTCCGACAGACAATTGGTCACCGGGATCGACCTGGATAAAGTATTCAGCCGGTATATTCCCGACTATGAGAGATATGGAAGATCGCCACAAGACCTCGGGACACTGTGGCGATGGAGTGAAAGGCGGGATCAGGATCATAGTAAGTATCTGCGGCGAACTGTGAGAGTATTCCGCTCACACGAGGCTGCCCTTTCGGGGGCTTCTCGCTATCTTTTGTCCATCCAAGCGGTACTCCGATGCGATCCGCCGAATCCAAATGATCCCGGATTCATTTCATGGGGTGAAAAGACCTTCGTATGCGACAATGTCTTTGTTTCGCTTCTTCTGTCCGATCACTACAAGTCGATTCCGGAATGGTTTCAACGCGATCTCAGGAACGGGGCGGATGGGATCTACAAAGGACCGGAGGTGCAACCGCCGGTAATCCTGGGTGACGACTTTCCGGACGATATGACGCTTCTCAAAATAGACGGCAAGCCGACAGCTCAGCTTAGGGTGATCAGTCCCGATCAACGCCCGGTTTATACGAGCATATCGGCGACTCCAAGGGGTTATATCTTTTCAAGAATCGGCCAGCCGGGCAATGCCTCCCGTCCCGCCAATGTGGAATGGGTTGCTCCCGGGCATGTAGTTGTTGTAGATCCAGGAAGCGCCACCATAGTCGATCTCGAGGCGGTGGCGGTGAATGACTTGTGTGTGGTATCTGATTATTGGACCAAGAAGGCAGTCCGCATCGCGCCGCCGCAAGAAGTCCAGCCTCAGGAATAACAGGCCGGATTTCTTGCGACAGGCGGACATTGTGCCCGCCAAGCGAGGAGCGAAGGTCCCATGACTCAGCGGGATCTTCGCCCTCCCGAATAGGAAAAGACAAAGAAGGTGAGGCCATTGAACATAGCATTTCACATTCTTCTCATATCAATCACAACGCTTGTTCCTATGGCCGTTCTCTGTCAAAGCGCCCCGGCAGAAGATATTGAGGCGCTTTATGAACGGAAGTCGAATTTCGTGCGGAGATTCGATGAATCGGCTAACGCTGTTCATATCAGTGGTGTGACAATACCCATACAAGATTCCGGCAGACCGCTCGTGACAGGGATCGACCTGGATAAGGTGTTCAGCCGGTATGTCGCGGATTACGACCGATTCGAGAGAGGCTCAATGGGACCTTTCCCTTCCGGCATGATCTGGCGGTGGCGTGTCAAACCGCTCCCGGATGATCCGGAGACCAAGTTCTATTGGGGATCGAAACGCAACGACCCCTATTACAGGAGATTCATCAGACTGGATGTCGGTGTCTTCAGCTCTCACGGTCAAGCCCTGCTTGCGGCTGAGCATCGTCTCACTCATCAGCAAGCCTCGGTTCCTATCGACCCTTTGAATCCCAACGATCCCGGCTTAGTGTCCTGGGGCGGGGCATATTTTGTTCGTGATAATGTGTTTTATTGTCTTCAGATATCCTCGGAGTTCAACACGGCGCAGATGTTGGAGCGGTTTCACACAGATCTGCTCAATGGCGGGGATGGGATCACGAAAGGTGAAAAGGTCCCCGTTCCCATCATCCTGGGTGATGCTTTTCCTTCCGACATGACCCTGTTCGCCATAGGTGGGAAGCCCATGGCTCCCCTTAATGTCAAAGATCCAAATGGACGTCCGGTTTATTGCGACGTGTGGGTGGAGGACAGCGACATCCGCTCGATGCAGAGGATCATGTCCAAGGAAAAGTCTGGCCCCGGCGGACTTCAGGAAATCTCCCCGGCTATTAGTTGGATAGAGCCCAACATGCTGGTTATCGGCAGGAATTGAGAAAAGAGTTCACAAATCCGGTCGGAGATGAGAAAAATTCGCATCCAAGAACAAAATGCCTGTGCGAATGTCCGCTTCTCGCCCCGCTGTTCGGGCTTTCCTCTTGGAGTGGGGGAACGCAGATACCGCCTTGCATTGGAACATTATTCGCGAAATTCATGTTCTTCGTGGTTCACCGCATCTTCACCCCCTTTTCCCATTGACAAATCCCCTTCCATCGCACAAGGTTTCAGGCACAAAACTCGCTCCTGGAGGTTTATCCATGAGAACAACCATGCTCGGCTTTGTTCTGGCGATGTCCGCGCTGGTGGCGTATGCCGGCCAACCACACGTCACGCGCGTTCCGATGACCTACACTATCGGATACAAGAATCACCTGAACGAAGCGAAAGACGATACCGAGAAGATACTTGAGGCTCCACCGGATATTTTCCATACCGGCAATCGGGAAATCCCCTTCAATGCGCGAGTCGGCCCGATGGAAGGCGATACATACAGGCTGATCCCCCCTGAAGAAGTCCGAGAAAAAATCCGGCGTATTCAGCAATTTACCGAGCATGTGCGCTCGTCCGGTGTCCGCTGGATCATTCCGTATATCTGCAACCAGACCATTTTCGGCGATGCCGAAAAGCGTATCGGATTCTGGCAATTCTACGACCACTGGGACGAGTATTCCGAATTCGGCTTGCCTCCAAAACCGGCACGCGATCCCATTGAGTGGATGCAGCGTTGCAGCAACGGCGAACTGCATACGACCTACCCATTCCATTTCCCCATGGCCGAACCCGGATTCCGGTATCAGCCATGTCCCAACAGTCCGGACTGGCGCGAGTTTCTCAAGTTCATGGTGCGGAGTATTGTCCGTTGCGGATACAATGGCGTTTTTGTCGATAACTGTATTCTTCACTCCTACGATGTCTACAGCCAACAGGACTTCGACACATATCTGAAAGAACAATATGGCGACCGTCTCAAGGAACTCTTCGGAACGGACGATCTCTCCGAGTTGAATCTGGTGGACCCGCAGACGGGATCATCTACAGAAGGATATGGAAAATCCGGCTTGATCGGCAGCTCCCAGTGGACCCCGCAACTGGCCCTGCTCTGGGCGGAGACTCAACGTTTCTGGGTCTGGAGCGTATGTAGACAACTCCGCGAACTGAAAGAAACTGGCAAACAGGAAAGCGGCCGGGAATTCTTAATCGTCCCCAATTACGGAACCACCCAACGAGTCGGGGCAATCGACGGGCGACGTCAGGATGGAAAGGATCTCAAGCGCTACGCGGAGGTCTCGGATGTTATTATGCTGGAGGAAGGCAGCGATGTCGGTCAAATCGCGCCGGGACTTACCCTCGACTACCACCTCCAATACAAAATGGGGCTGGCCTATGGCGCTCCGGTAGCCGTTCTTCCTTACACACGATTCCATCCCGTAACTTTCGAGATGTGCATGGCGGAGGCTTTTGCCGGCGCCGGCGCGGCCTTTATTGAAATGGAAACCGGATTTCCCGACCTGCGGGCGAGGTATCAGCGATTCGTTCGCGAGAATCTGGACATATTTGACGGTTCGGTCTCGACGACTCCGATAGCCGTCGTATTTGACTATGAGCAATTGTTTTTTGAGAACCGAACGCACCTGGACTATCTGTATGTCATCGGACAGTTCTTAGCTGACCGCGGTTACCTGTTTGATCTGGTTACCCCGGAAGATTCCGAGCGTCTTGCGCAATACGATCTCGTGATTGTCCCGAATGTGACATACATCAGCGAGGAAGTGCATCAGCGAATCGCCGACATTCCGCCGGAATCTCTGATCATTATCGGTGAATATGCCACACACGATGAATTGGCGCGACCGAAGCACCGCCGTCTCCCCCACGGAACACACGTGCCCACACCCGACCCGTTATTCCCGCCCCGTGGTATTTCGCGGGACAGTATGATCCAGCTCGCTTTTCGTTCCTCGGATCTGCTCAAGGAAAAACAGAACCTTGGCGAAAATGCGTTGATGTACCGGGTCGATCAAGTAATGCATGGGAGCCGAAATGATGGACGCTGCCGCTTCGATGCCGTCGTCGAACAGGCCGGAAAAGGCCGACCCATGACCGTGTTTGTCGATGACAATGTCCGACCGCTTAAAGTGAACACCTACATGAAAAAAGATGGATCAGAAATGTTCGCGCATCTGGTAAACTACCAGGTCCCGCTGGTCGATTCCGATGGAAAAGCTCTGGAAACCAGGACCCTTGAGCCGATTCGGGACACCACCCTGCAATTCCCGATCCGACAAGGCTCCGGCGTGCAAACCGTAACGCTTTGTTCACCGAATCGCAGCGAACCCATGAAATTGAAGTCGGAGGTAGTCGATAATACGATCCTGGTTACTGTCCCGGAAATCGGGCCGTACGAAATCCTCCGGATACGCTGGAAATCCTGATCGGAAAGGACCTCAACACCATGCCGATGACACCCCGCGAGCGCTGGCTGGCCGTACTGAATCGACAAACACCCGACCGAATCCCCTGCGATTTCTGGGGAACACCGGAAGTGATTAAACACCTCATGAAGGAGCTTGGATGTGCGGCGGAGGACGATCTGTGGCGCACATTACAGATCGACAAAACTCATGCCGTCCAGCCGAAATACATCGGACCGCCGATACCCGAAGACGGCGATGTGTGGGGAATCCGCTACAAAACTCAATCTTATGCGGACGGTTTGGGGAGTTACCGGGAAGTATTCCATTACCCCCTGGCCGGAATGAGCGATCCCGCCGAGTTGGAGGATCATCCCTGGCCGGATCCGAATTGGTTTGACTACTCTGTGATACCCGAACAACTGGCGGAATGGACCGAATGGCCTGTTATGGCCGGGCATTACGAGGCGTTCTATTTCTACTCAAACATGCGTGGAATCGAGTCGGCGCTGGAGGATCTCGCGCTCCATCCCGAATTTGCCGACCGTGCGCTACAAAAAATTTTTGAGTTCTGCTATGAACACAATCGCCGGATGTTCGAAGCGGCGGGAAAGGATGGTGGGATTCTTTACACGTATGTAGCCGAAGACCTCGGCAGCCAGTGCGGTCTCCGCATGAGCCTGGACATGATGGATCGTTTTCTGCTCCCGCGTATGAAAGCGATGGTAGACTTGGCCCGTGTGTATGGAATCAAAGCCTTCCATCATGACGATGGAGCCTGTTTTCCGGTTCTTCCACGAATGGTCGAGATCGGGATCGACATCCTGAATCCCATCCAGTGGCGATGTCCCGGCATGGAGCGGGAGAAGCTCAAAAAAGAGTTCGGGGATCATTTTGTATTCCACGGCGCCGTCGATAATCAGGAAACGTTACCTTTCGGAACGCCGGAGGATGTTCGTAATGAGGTAAAGGAAAACATCCGTATTCTCGGCGCTGGCGGCGGCTATATTGTGGCCCCGTGTCATAACATTCAGCCGAATACACCAACCGAAAACATTCTGGCTCTCTATGAAACTGTCGTGACTTGCTGATTCCGCAGCATGACCGTTACCGAAGATCATCGATTAACGGAAAGCAATATCGCGAACAGTGTTCGCCTCCATGATCGCAACCGGCTGGCCGAGATGAGAATCTTTACTTGGGGCTGCGGACCAGGTTGCCGAGGACCTCTTTCAGGAGGTCTTTTTTGGGGAAACCGTGGCCGCGATGCTGGCGGAACCCCTCGGCGAACGGCACACCCACTTCCTCGCCGCGCTTTTTCGCCATGCGTTGCATAGCCAGGAGATACTCGTCCACCCCGTGATGGGCACGCAGCCAGCTCCGTTGGCTTTCGTGGCAGGCCAGCATCGTGCGCTTGGTTTCAAGAGTCTCCGTGATATCGACATAGATATGGGGGATGACCGGTTCACCGAACAGATTGGTACCCTCAAGCGGGTCGGTGTAATACAGTGTCGGGATAGATTGCAAAATCGGCGCGTGATTCTCCGCGTGGGTGTCGTAATTCTTGATCGGCGCGTTGAAACAGGCATTTCGGACCAGGAGGCTGGTGTATTCGTGATCGGACATATAATCCTGTGGGGAACCGGTAATCACGATGTCCGGTTTCGAGGCTCGAATGGCTTCCGTGACTTTCTCCTGTGTGCGGTCATTGTGGTAAATCCGCAGATCGCGTTCCTCCATGCAGCGATACCGTGCGCCGATCACCGCCGCCGAATCGGCGGCCTCTTTTCGGCGAATGGCGGAGATTTCCTCCGCGCTGCGATCCGCCGTGCCGCAATCGCCGGGAGCCATGGTGATGATCTCCGCCGTCCAGCCGTGTCGGATCAAAAGCGCGACCGTGCCGGCGGCGAGGATTTCAATGTCGTCAGGATGGGCATGAATGGCAAGAACATGTGGCATGATCTTTGAACCTGTTTTCTTTGGATTTGTAACTGGGACTTCGACATATTAGCCAAATCCTCTCTCCATTGCCATCCTTCTATGACACCGTTTGTATCTCTCGTGGAATCAAGACATCGGATGATTCCTGGCCCCGTCTGTTCTCTTCACGAACGCATTATCCCGGTTGACGGATCGGTGTCGGGAGGGTATCCTGTATGTTGTTCAAGAATGGATTTGTTGTATCCGGAACAAGGACCGACCGGAGTGTCTCTGGAGACCTCGAGTCATCCGTCGGAACGCATATTTCAGAACACATTTGACAGACAGGGAGAAACGTCATGAAAACACAGAGAAGTTCCATTGTGGCATGGCTTGCTTGCGTTGCGCTGCTTGGCGGCCTTGTGGGCTGCGGCCCGAAACCGGGAACGGAAACGACCACGGAGGAACCGACAGCTGTGCAACAGCCTGCAGTTAAGGCAGTTCCCGAGCAGCCGGTTCTGACCCTGACCTGCGCCAGTTTCGCTCCTCCCTCCACGTTTCCGTGTGTGCAGATGGAGCACTGGAAAACGCAAATTGAAACCTGGACCAATGGAAAGGTGAAAGTGGAGACCCAATCGGGGAAGCCGGATGTCCTGAATGCAGTCATTGCCGGTCAGGTGGATATCGGCAATTTCCCAATCTGGGATGCGCGGCACCGGTTTCCGGTTTCGGAAGTCATTGATCTTCCGGTCGGGTTTTCCAGCGCGAAAGCGGCAACGCTGACATTTTATCATCTTATTATGAAGTACAACCCGAAGGAGTTTGAGAACGTTAAAATTATCACCGTCTTCACATGCCCTCCCTGCAATCTGATGAGCTCCACGCCGATTCGATCCCTGGAGGAATTAAAGGGCATGGAAATTTTTACCTCCGGTTCGGGAAACGATATTTTGAAATGCCTGGGGGCTGTCCCGCTTGACATGTCGCCGGGTAGCGGTTTCGGGACAGGCGCGGCCAAAGCGCTCCATTCTTCGTTGGACCTCTTGAAAGACAGGGGATATGCCGAGCAATTCTCGAATGTAACCATGCTCAACCTGCCGGTAACCGCATTCGCCGTGGTAATGAATGCGGAGAAATGGACCTCGCTGCCGGAGGAACTGAAACCGATCATAGACAATCTTCGGCTGGAGCACGCGATTTGGACGGCGGACTATGTGGATGCGCACGCCAAAGAGTCCCTGGAGTGGGCAAAACAACAGCACAACGTACAGGTATTCGATCTGTCCGCAGAGGACCAGGCAAAACTCCCCGAACTGGTGAAACCTGTAATCGACGACTACATTGCCCGCGCCAACGCGGCCGGCCTCCCTGGCGAGCCGATTCTCCAGGATGTCCTGGCGGCAAAGGAGCAGTTTAAGTAGGAGTAAAGGCAGGATTGGCCCTCTAGCCGTTGAATGCGCATGTTGTCCTTGGACTGCATCCGCATTTTCACATACTCATCCGCCATCGCCATGAAATTGTCGTGCCGGATCTTGCGGGCGATGGAGCGGCTCAGGATCGGTTTACAGCATCGCGCATGTCTGCATCCATCGGATGGCGCGTTCCAGGGATTGCTCGGGGGTGTATTTCGGTTCATAGCCGAGTAATCGAGCGGCCTTGCGGATGTCGGGGCATGTATGTGCTTTGAAATGCCAGTACGCGCCGATATCGGTAGAGACCTCGGTCGTGTACTTTTCCCATGGCACGTATTCGATGGGAATCTCTGCCTTATAGATCTCCGCGATGGTGCGGATAAACTGGGTTGCAGTAAGCGAGTAGGCCGACCCGACATTGACAATCTCCGCTGAGGCGGGTTTGGGATTTGTGGCGGCGGCCACGAAGAGTTCCGCGATATCATCGGCATCGCAGGGTCCGATGAGAGACTCGGCACCTTCGGGCAGAACAACGGTTTCCCCGGCGGCATGAGCGCGATGAACCGCCAGGCTTCGACCGCCCATCCCTTCCAGGGGAATCTTGCCGGGACCGCAAATATTCGGCGGCATGATGGCGGTGAATTGAATGCCTTCCCTCTTGGCGTTTCGAATATCCCGCCGGATATGGTCAAACCGTCGCGCATAAGAGGGAAACGGGCAGGGGATAGTCTGCGCCTGTTCCGGAGTCGGCACAACTTTCGGCTCGCCGTACATCCACGTCGAGCCGCAGACGAGGATGTGTTTGGCGTGGGTATGAAAAAGTCTATAGGTATGCTCTTTGCCGAGCATGTCGATAACCGTGTCAAAGAACACATCCTTTATTTCCATTGGGAGAGAATCGCACGAATAATCATGTCGGACATATTGTGCGCGTTCCCAGACAGGATCGTCCGGCATCCGGGTCCGTCCGGAACTGAGTACCGTTACCTGAATTCCCCTGGCGAGAAGTTTCGGGACCAGATGCAAACCGACATGGCCTGTTCCGCCGACGACAAGGACTTTCATCGTTACCTCCCGGTTCACCCCTCGGCTTTGGTTATATATCCTTCAATTAAAGATTTCGCCTCGGTGATATACGCCTCACTGTTTTCGTAATCGGCAACCTCCAATTCCAGCGAAATGTATCCGGTATAGCCCTTTTGATGAAGGCGCCTTAAAATACCCGGATTGTCGGTCCGGCCTTTACCGATCATTACGGATTGAGTACCGATATGATCTTTCAGATGCACGTGGCGGACCCGGTCGGCAAATCGCTCGATCAATGCGGGAATATCTACCTGCGAGGATGTGAAATGCCCTGTGTCGATAGTCATTCCGATATTCGGCGAGTCGATGGCTTTGAAAATGGCTTCGTAGTCTTCGGGAAATTCGATCTGATTGTTGTAGTGGTTCTCAAGGCAAAGAGTTACATTAGCCGCCTGGAGATAGGGAACCAGCGTTCGATAGGCCTTAATCGCCGCATCCAGCGGTTCTTCGCGACGGCTTCCGGTGAACACAATGCGGGAGACCCCGAGCTCGCTGGCTGTCGAAATCGCTCGTTGGATGTAATTCAGGCTTTTCGCGATGGTTTCATCGGATTGTGTATCAACTCCGCCGGGATATAAGGCGATCAGTTTCATCCCGTGGGCGGAGACGGCCTTTTCCAGCGCGTTGGGGGACATTTTGTTGAGATCAACATGAATCCAGGTTGGGATTGCGATCAATTCCAGATCCCTGTACCCGGCTTTGGATGCAATGGACAGCATCTGTTCAAAAGGATGTTTGTGCAGACAGACAGAGCAGAATGCAAGTTTCATCAGGATTCCTCCACTTGGGGTAATTCGAGGGGATGGGTAGGGTCATGTTCCAACCAGTCCACAATGCGCATCACCGCCACACCGTCATCCGCATTGGGAACAGGGCATCGACCGGCCAGTACGGATTCCGCGAAATGAATCACCTCTCCGGCATAGCCCTGGAACCAGAGATTGTTCTGGTTGAGATTGGGGATGGAGAAGTCGGGGCGGTAAGTTTGGATGTCGGACAGTTCGATATTTCGATCCAGCCCATTGCAAGATGAACGGTGGACTTCAAGATTCACGAGATTGTCTACAACGATCAGCTGCCTCTCGCCGGTAATCTCGACACGCTCCTGGACACGCGGCTGCTGAGCGGTGGAAACCAGGTTGCCGACCGCACCGGAATGGAATCGGGCGGAAATGGCAAATGAATATTGCCCGCTCCGAATGTTCATCTCTGCCGTAAGACGCACATAGTCCCCCATGAAAAACCGCACCAGGTCGATGAGATGAACGCTCATATAGACAAGGTGGTCGTGCAGACAATTCATATTCCAGTGCCCGTAGCGTGCAAAAATGTGTGTGGGGTAACCGAACGCCGTTTCCGACATCAGCGTTTTTGCCCGGGAATAGGTGTCGGCAAACCGCTTCATAAATCCGATCATGCAGGCCCGTCCGGTTTCGCGGGCCGTTTCTTGAATCTGCCGGGCCTGGACCAGGTTGTCTCCAGGAGGTTTCTCCATGAATACGTGTTTCCCGGCACGCATGGCAGAAATTGCCACAGAGGTGTGAAGCGAAGGCGGTCCGACAACAAATACGGCGTCGATATCCTTCCGGCCCGCAAGGTCATCCGCTGTCGGGACAATTTCTTTTGCCCCAAACCGGCGGGCAGCCTGCTCGGCCCGTCCCCGATTCAGGTCGCATACCGCGACCAGCTCAATCGGCGCGAACCGGAGGCTGGGCAGGATGTTCAGGCTCGCGTGATATCCGCATCCGACAAATCCGACACGAACAAGGGATTGAGGCACCGTCGGTACATCTCCTGATTTCGTAACTGGCAACCGTGGAGGAGTGTATGTCAAAACCCGGCGGTGTCAATGCAGTCAAGACATTTCTCCGAAGCCGAGGTCGGAGGAAATCTCCTCATATCGGCTTGACGGGCGCAGGTCGGTGTTGTATTATATGTGGTAATCCTGGCAGCGGTTTCGCTGTTGTCAAAGGATTTTGTGGGACAAATCGTGGCGCAAACGGAGGACCCGGCGATGCGTCGAGCGTTTACCCTGATCGAACTCCTGATTGTGGTGGCCATTATCGGGATTCTGGCGGCAATTGCCGTCCCGAACTTCATGAACGCCCGAATCCGTGCGCAGATTTCCCGTGCGCAGGCGGACATGAATGCCATTGACTTGGCGCTGACTTCCTACCGGATGGATACGAACACCAAAAGCTATCCCCGCTTCAACAACATCACCTGGCCCGGACGCTGGTCATATCTCACAACCCCTGTTGCTTATATCTCCAGTGGAGCCTTTACCGATCCGTTTTTCCCCAAGGGACGTTTGACAAATGACGGCGATAAACCAATTTATTATTACGAAACCTTCGACCCATTCTACGGGCAGACATTCAAGCGGGATCTCTTCTACCAGGTCTTCGGACGATACAAAAACATAGACGGGTATGATTATTGGATCGGCTCAGCGGGACCGAATGGCTATATCAATGGGGATGCCGGGCCACCGGCTGAGTTCTGCCCCTGCGACATCTATTTTGAATACGATCCCTCAAACGGCTTGAAAAGCAATGGAGACATCACAAGGCTGGGAAAATAGCCAGGCCTGGTGGCGGACAGGTTTTCGATCTTCCTTATGGCTGCCGGTCACCCGGCAGCCATTTTCTCGAATAATTCCCGTTGTCGGATCAGTGCCTGCACGCGGTCTTTCCTGACTTCCGGTGTGTTGCTGCTGGCCTCCAGCAATATCCAGCCGCTGTATTGGATCCCTTTGAATAAGTCCAGGAGTTTCTGGAACGGATAGTCCGCAGTATCCAATTCCCGAACGTGAGCGGTTGATCCAAAAAGGTCCTTGACCAGATTGAAATTGTATTCGAGTCCCTGCCCTTCGAGATCTTGCCGATTACTGTTCCAGCAGATTCGCACATTGGGGTGGTCAGCCACATCCATGATCGCCTTCATCGTCGGCAATTCAGCGCATTCGCCGTGGACTTCCAGACGAATCTGCTGTCCGTAATCCTGCGCGAAAGTCCCCAGCTGATTCAGGCTCTTGCCGATTTGCTCGATGGTTTTTTCGTGTGGGACCCCGACATGGAACGAGTTCGGTTTGACCTTGACACCGGAGCCGCCGACATCGCGGCTGAGGATTACAAAGGCTTTTGACGCTTCGATGGATTTTTTCAGTGTCTCCGGATCGGGAGAGTCGAAGTTCTCATTGCTGCCGATGCCGACCAGAGTGATCGGGCTGTCCTCAAACCGTTTTTTGACCTCGCGACGCTGTTGGTCGTTGAGAGAGGGTTCCACCCCATGTGCGTGGGTAGTGCGCAGTTCTACACCAAAAACTTTGGCTTTCTCCAGGTTGGCGAGCAAAGTCGGCAAATCCCAGTCCTTACCCCATTGGTAAGTTACCATGCCGAACCTCATTTTCGATTCGGCAGCATAAGCGGAATGCTTACTGCAAACGCCTGCCAGGGTGGCAGCGCAGGCGGAAGCCAGGAAATCGCGGCGATTAAGAGAGTTCCGGGCCATCTTGAGTCCTTTCTTAAGCAGTGCAAAGTTCTTTTCTCCCCCATCTTAATCCAAACCCCGCGCTTGCCAAGGCAGGTATGTTCAAGCAGGTCATCTTTTTTCTCCTTATGGCCTTTGGAGCATTCGATTTCCGCGCCGCCCACAGTGGCCTGAACCGCGACGGGATGGAAGATCTCGCCAAGTTGCTTCAACCGGGTATAATGTCCGCTCAGATTCAAAACACAGGAGTGCGTAAATGATACAAAAAATCGATCCAAAGAACGACCGACGTCATTTTTTGAAAACAAGCGCGACCGCTCTCGCCGCCGCACAACTGATGGGAACCGGGGCTTGGGCCGGTGCGAATGAAAAAGTTCGGGTAGCTGTCGTTGGAGTCCACGGTCAGGGGCGGACCCATATCCGGAAATACCTGGAAATCAACGAGGCGGAACTCGTGGCTCTCTGCGATGTGGATCAAAGTGTTCTCGACAAAGCCTGTGAGGAATTGATTGTCAGCAAAGGTTTTCCGAAGCCGAAGCTCTTCTGGAATTACCGGGAACTGCTGGAAGACCCCTCTATTGACGCGGTCAGTTTTGCCACCCCGAACCATTGGCATTCGCTTCAGGCAATCTGGGGCTGCCAGGCCGGGAAACATGTGTACGTGGAAAAACCTCTGTCGCACAATATCTGGGAAGGGCGACAACTGGTGAAAGCCGCGCGCAAATACAACCGCATCGTTCAGCACGGGACAAACTCTCGATCTTCCGACGGAGTTCGGGAGGCCGTTCGCCTTCTCCGGGAGGGAGTCATCGGCGATGTCTATATGGCGAAAGGCCTTTGCTATAAGTGGCGGGATACGATCGGGCACACTCCGGATGAGCCGGTTCCGCCCGGAGTTCATTACGACCAGTGGATCGGCCCCGCCCCGGAACGCCCTTTCAGCCGCAACCGGTTCCATTACAACTGGCACTGGCAGTGGCCCTACGGAAATGGAGATATCGGCAACCAGGGAATCCACCAGATGGATGTCGCCCGGTGGGGACTCGGAGTGAAATTGCCCGGCAAAGTTCAGGCAATGGGGCGCCATTTCATGTTCGATGATGACCAGACAACGCCGAATGTTCTCCTGACCTCGATGGAATACCCCGAGGAGGAAAAGATGCTGGTGTTCGAGGTTCGCCATTGGATTACAAATCATGAGGGCCAAATCGGCAAAGGCCCAGACAACACAACCGGTAATCTCTTTTATGGTTCGGAGGGCTATATGGTTATTGAGGGCGATTCATATCGAACCTGCCTGGGCAAGGAACGCAAGCCGGGTCCCAGTGGAAGTGGCGGTGGCAATAACTGGCAAAACTTCATCGATGCCGTCCTGAGTGGAAATCCCATAAAGCAGAATGTGGATGTCGAAGATGGGCATCTTTCCTGCGTCTTGTTCCACTTGGCGAATATCGCCTATCGGGTGGGACGAACGATTGAAGTCGATGTCCAGAACGAAACTGTGAAGAACGACACCGATGCCCAGCGGCTGGTCAATGATGGAGATCGTGGGTATCGGGAGCCATACATCGTTCCGAACGAGGTATAGCAAGGCCAACAGACACAGAGACCTGTCCTGCCGGCAGGTCAGGCGTCCCTCCCTGACAATTCCCCCGCCTGACAATTTGCCCACGACAGGGAGTGTGATATCATACCTCGCTTTATCTCAGAATACCCCTTGGCAACGATCCTGTGTCAGCCGCAGGAAATGGCAACAAGGGAGGAGGACAGACGAATGGTAGAACATGAACATCACGATGGGTGCTGCCTTTGCTCGATTTCGCGGCGGAATTTTCTGGCCGCGTCCGGAGCGATCCTGGCCGGGCCGATGATCGCCGCCGCCGCGCGGGGCGGGGCCGGGGATTCCGATTTGGGGGCGTATATCGACTTGGCTGAATTTCGACCGAAGCCAAAAGTGCGCATTATGGGCGTGGTGGTCCGTCAGAAGCCTCCCTATTGGCTTGGCTGGCCGGGCACCTCCTATGACCTGGAGGGTCACCGCAAGGAATACCGCAAGGCGTTCACAGAAGCAGCCGAACGGCTCGGCGTGGAATACACCGAAGACGATCAACCGAAAGAGAGCGATCAGGCGGTTGCCGCCTGTGTGGAGCAACTCAAACAGGCAAAGCCGGATGCCGTATTGGTTCATATTCAGCATCTGAGCTATTGGCATTGGGCGGGTGCCATCGCGGATGCCGGTCTCCCAACGATTATTTTCGCGCCCATCGGCACGGCCTTTACCGGACAGGTCCTGGAAATCTCCCGCCATCCCAAGGTGCATGTGGTTTCCTCTCTGGAAGTCGGCGCCGTAGAGCAGGCTTTCCGCATGATTCGCGCGAAAAAACAGCTGGAGGAAACACGGCTGCTTGTTGTTGCGGGAGAGAACCGCAGCGAGCAGGTTCTCGAGCGACTGGGAATTACGGTGAAATACATTCCAAGACGGTCTCTTCACGAGTTGTTTGAACAGATGCCGGAGACGGACGAGGTCCGTGATGTGGCCCGCAGGATGCGACGCGGTGCGGAAAAAGTGGTCGAACCCTCCAAACAGGATATTCTCAATGCCGCGCGGTCGTACATTACAGCCAAGCGCTTGCTGAAAGATGAGGGCTGCAACGCCATCACAACCGACTGTCTCGGCATGGTCACCACCAAGGTCGTCCCAACCCCTCCCTGCATGGCGGCGACTCTGTTCCAGGATGCCGGAATCACTTACGGCTGCGAGGCGGACGTCTTCGCGGCGGTCTCGCTGCTGCTGGTCAGCTACCTGTTCGACAAGCCGGGATTCATGCAGGACCCGGTTCCGGAAACGGTCAAGAATCTTCTGATAGGCGCGCACTGTACATGCGGCACGCGCTTGAATGGATTCGATCAACCCCAGGAGCCATATATTTTGCGATCCCATTCCGAATCGAACATTGGGGTAGCGACACAGATTCTGTGGAAAGTGGGACAGCCGGTGACCCTGGTTCGATTCCAGAATCCCAATGAGCTGATTCTGGATACCGGCACGGTGGTCGGGAATGTGCAGACCCCTCCCGCAGGCGGCTGTCGCACCAGCGTCGAAATCAAGATGGACCGTATAGAAGACGCCCGCGATGTGATGGGATTTCATCAGGCGATCTTCTATGGCAACCATCGTCGGGATGTTGAGGCCTTCTGCCAGATGTATGGAATTCGGTTTGTCAATTCTCCTGAAAAGGCTCCGAGTTGGATGGGAAATCTCAATACGATTACCTCGTGGAATATCATCGGTCCGTTCGATAATACCGATCGAAAGGGACACAATACGGTTTATCCGCCGGAGCAGGAAATCGATCTCGGCATGACCTGCCAGGGAGTTGATGGCCCCGCGAAATGGAAACAAATTTCCGCACCGGAAGGGCGGGGATATGTCAATCTGCTTCCTTACTTCAAGACAACCGAATGGACCACCGCGTTTGCTCTGGCTTACCTGCACGCAGACAAGGATATGGACGCCCAACTTCGGGTAGGAAGCAACGACAGCATCAAGGTCTGGCTTGCGGGCCAACTGGTCCTGGATCGTCCGCAGGAACGAGGCGCTGTTCTTGATGACGATATCATCGCGGTGCGAATCAAGGCCGGCTGGACTCCGGTTCTGCTCAAAGTCTCCAATACCGAGCATGGCTGGGGTTTCTATTTCCGTGTAACAGATCAGCAGGGCAATCCGTGCAAAGGGGTGAAATGCGCCTTGTCTCCCCAAGTGTGATGAACCCCTTTCAACAGTCACTCCGCCCATCTTCTTGTCAAAAGGGATGGGCGGATTTGTTTTGAGGGGATGATTGTTATGGAGACCTTCCTGTGCGAATATGCAGCGATTCGCAATTTGCCTCCGCATTCTCTCATCACGTAAGGAATGGGCCATGCAAACACTCTCTTTCTTTCTCACCGCGATAATGCTCGCTGTTCCTCAGCCATCGCCACGGGAACGAATCGATACATTTCTGGACACCACTCTCAAAGAATGGCGATTCTATCCCGGTGAATTCCATGGTGCTGAACAACCCGATATTGACGATTCATCCTGGGAACAGGTGTCCATCGGGCATTGCTGGTTTCCGCATGATTCCACATGCTGGTTTCGCACACGCATCCAGGTCCCGGAAACGATCATGGGATTCCCGACGAAAGGCAAACGACTCCGACTGCTTTGCGGGATCGACAATGAAGGGGTTGCGTACGTCAACGGAGAGAAGAAAGGGCAGTTTATTTGGGGAGATGGGGACATTGTTCTGACCGAACAGGGAAATCCCGGTGAGACAATCACCATCGCTCTGCATGGAATCAACCGTGCGGGATACGGGAAATTCATCCATGCCTATATCGGCTCCGACGAAAGCCTTCAGGTTTACAGGGCGTTCAAGAAAATCCTGGGCGACATCGATCTGATTGAAACCCACCTGACTGAACAGGACACGGCATGGCGGACAGCCATTCAGAAAGTATATGAAACAATAGATGTCGATCGGATCGACAAATCCGACTCCCGACTCGAATCGATGCTCGCAATGCTGAATGATGCCGATGGGATTCTGTTGCAGGTGACACAGTCCGTTCCGGAGCGGCTTTCTTCTCTCGAAAAGGGCCGTGACCAATTGGAAAGCAGGTTGGAGGAAGGGAGATCGAAGGGGCTCGCGATGGATTATGTTCGTCTGAAAGCGCGAGTCCTGAGGAGTTTTATTGAATATGCGCGAGAGGATTATGCAAAAGAGGGTTTCTGGATGAAAGCGCGCGCGGAACGCACGGTTGCCTGCTTGGAGGGTTTAACACAGAAGGCGCTTTATGAGGTCGGGGATATCCTGGCTCACCCCGAAAACGACCATCCTGTGCCGCGATATCGAACGGGTGAGATCACCATTCGAGACGGGGCGTTTTGGCAGGGGGATCGCCCGGTCTATTTCAACGGGATGGGGCATTTCGGGCAGGTGCGTAAAGACATCCCGATTTTCCAGGACTATGGGATGAATATCATTCAGACCGAAATCGGCCCGAACAGCGTTGTTATGGAGGATGGGTCCCTCAAACTGGATCGACTGAAGGAGACCATTCTGAAACCCCTGGAACAGGCAGAGCAGTATAATGTGGCCGTCTGTGTGTTGCTTTCGCCGCATTATTTTCCCGAATGGGCAATGAAAAAATATCCCGAACTGGCAGAGGCCGGTCACGGCTTTATAGAGTATGACATTGACCATCCGGTTGCCCGCGAAATTATCGAGAAGTTCCTGCGCGCAGTCGTGCCGGAAATGGCCCGCTACAACTCGCTTCACAGTCTCTGTTTGTCGAATGAACCGGAATATGTGAGTCGAACCGAGGTCTCCGCGAAACTATTTCATCAGTGGCTCCGGGGTCGCCACGGCAGCATTGAGAAATTGAATGCACTGTATGGAACGTATTACGAAAGGTTTGAAGATGTCCCGCAGGCAACCCGCGAGTTCTGCAATCCGGCCTTTGTGGACTGGTGCGAGTTCAACCAGGAGCGGTTCTGGGGCTGGCATAAATGGATGGCAGACATCATTCACAAGTGCGCCCCCGATATTCCCGTTCATGCAAAGAGCATGGCCCATTCCTGGCGAGGATGGGAGAGTTTTGAACTGGGGGTGAATCACGAGGAGTTTGCCCGCTTGGGACGCATTACCGGAAATGACTGCTTTGTGCAGCCGACCCGCCAACAGGATTATCCTTATGCACAGCACTGGATCGTTCAGGCGATGCACTATGGTTTCCAGCATAGCGTCGCGCCTGAACAGCCCATCTTCAATTCCGAAAACCATTTGATTCCGGATGACAATGCGGTCTTTACACCGGGCGAACATATTTACACAGCTCTCTGGGAGGGGGCGATCCAGGGGATGGGCGCGTCAACAATCTGGGTCTGGGAGCGCGAGGAAGGGAAGACCCTTTTCGACAATATCCTGACCCGACCGGGCTGCGTGGAGGCTGCCGGACGAGCCGGCCTGGACCTGATGCGCCTGGCTCCGTTGGTAGCAGCACTGGCGAATGTCCCGCCGCAGATCGGGCTGTTTCATGCATGGCACAGCAATGTCCGCACGAACGACACTCGCGATGCCTCAATCATGGCGTATGAGGGATTGGCCAACCTCGGCGTCCCGATTCGAATCGTTACGGAAAAAACAATCCGGCAGGGCGCGTTGAACGACTTGGCCATTGTGGTCGCCGCCAAAACCGACTGGATCCACCCGGAAACCGCTCCCCATTTTGCCGATTTTGTTTCCAAAGGCGGAGTTCTATTTGTGATCGAACCATGTTTCTCACGGGACCAGTACGGACGCACAAATCCGGATTTGTCGGCCTGGATGAATGAACCGGAACAAATGGGGCGAATTGTCCGCCTGGATACGCCGCTAACTGCATTGGCGATTCGAGACCTGGTCGGCGGGCAATTGAAAACAATCGGGCGCGGAACCCCGGTTCCTCTGATGGATGCGTACGGGGATCCTCTTTGGGGCGTTTTGTGGCGGGTACTCGATGATGGAAATCGATATGTTGTCGATGTGGTGAATCAGCGGCGGTCTCCCCAAACGATTCGGCTACCCTTGCAATCGGGAGCGATCATAACCGACCTTATATCCGGTAAGTCGTTCGGAAACTCATTTGAATTGCCTCCGCTCCACCCCATGTTGCTTGAGGTAATGAAAGAAGATATCCCTCGAATTGTACCGGTTCAAGAACCGATTTTTTGACATTATCCCATAAAGAGGTAATGAGTAAATGACTCGATTCGGTCGTGGAAGTATTCATCAACAGATCCTTGCTTTAAGTATCGTTACAATGATGTGCGTATGCCCGACATACGGCGCATCGGACGAAAAAGAAACGCAAGATAAGGAGAAGACCTTGATTACAGTAGCTTTGCTTCAGATGTTGCCCAAAGAGAATGACCGGCAGGCGAATCTCGTAAAGGGAGAGGAGTATTGCAGGCGGGCCGCCGCCATGGGGGCGGATATTGCTCTCATGCCGGAGATGTGGAGTAACGGTTATTCCGGCCTGGAAGACAAATCGGAAGAGGCTATTCGGGAATGGCAGTCCCGGTCGGTCCCGCGTGACGGCGAATTTGTGGGGCATTTTTTGAAACTGGCCGGGGAACTCAATATGGCTATCGCCGTGACTTACCTGGAAACCTGGGAGAAAGCCCCCAGAAATACGATGACCCTGATCGACCGGCATGGCAAGATGGCGCTGACCTATGCAAAAGTGCATACCTGTGACTTCGGATTGAACGAGGCTGTCTGTACGCCCGGTGAGGATTTCCCTGTGTGCGAACTTGGTACGGCACATGGTTCCATTCGGGTAGGCGCGATGATCTGCTATGACCGCGAACAACCCGAAAGCGCGCGCATTCTCATGCTCAACGGCGCAGAACTGATCCTGGTTCCGAATGCCTGTACTCTCCGCCACATCTTTGTCGATCAACTTCGGATTCGGGCGCTGGAGAATGCCTTGGCTGTTGCGATGACTAATTACCCCGCGCCCAAATTCAACGGCAGTTCCGCAGCGTTCACTGCCGGCGGGGACCTTATTGTCGAGGCAGGAGACGCGGAAGGGATTTATCTCGCGCCGTTTGATTTTGAGAAAATTCGCGAAAACCGCCGGAAAACCATCTGGGGCAATGCATTCCGCAGACCGCACCGATATCAGGCGCTACTGGAAAACCACGGCCCGGATGTCTTCAAAAGAAATAACGCGCTCGACCAACCATTCCGGGTGGAAGAACGGTAGGTCAGGCGTCCCTGCCTCACAGTAGGTCTCCCAACTCCTTGTTTTTTAACTCCTGATTTTCTCTCCCACTCCGCCTCTGTTGGACGAGTTATCCCTCCGGTATATGATGACTTGTCTTATTCTCCGATAGTTTCTACGGCAGACACATGACAGATCTCTTCGATCATAACCTCTCCGCCGTCAGCCGCCTCGACCCGGACCTGGCTCAAGCCCTCCGCTCCGGCAGAGAGGATGAATCCATCGTTCTCGGCGCGACTTCCGAGAATGTTCCGAGCGTGGGCATTCTGCGGAACGGCAAGACATTTCTTCTGCATCATCCACAGAAGCCTCTCACCGACTCCCGCGAAATGATTGCCTCCATTAAGGATGCTCCCGGCGCATGGAACTTCGCCGTTCTGGGTCTCGGCCTCGGATATGTCCCCCTGCTTCTTCTCGAAGGACGCAAACATCCGCCGGATTTCCTGCTCCTTGTGGAACCGTCCATTTCCGTGTTTCGGGCAGCCTGCCGGCAGGTCGATCTGAGACCCATTTTGCAGTTGCCGTCCTGCTGTCTCCTCGTGGGAAAACCGTCTGCATTGACTTATGAGGCCCTCATGGCCAACCTGCCGCGCATCCTCGCCAATCGGATCACCGTCATCCAACATCCGCCGACACGCCACCTGTTTCCCGAATGGATGCAGGAGCAGGAAAACCGGATCCGTGATGTCTGGCGGTTCGGCGAAAGCAGCCTGATCAGCAAGCATCGCGATGGTCAGCAATATGTCCTGAACCTGCTCGGCAATCTCCCCTCGTTCGCTCAAAGTCGCGGCATTCGCGCTGGACGGTCCACCCTGCGCAATGTCCCGGCCATCATTGTCGCCGGAGGACCTTCGCTCAAGAAAAACGTAGATCATCTCAGTGAACTCCGCAAACATGCCCTCGTCATCTGCGTGGACACCATTCTTGATTATCTCCTTGAGGTCGGCATCCCACCGCACTTGGCGGTCACGGTCGATCCGTCCGAACTCAATCTCCGCCATTACCGAAAACAGTCCTATGTCGATTTCGGTGTGCGTCTGGCTTTCGATCCCGAATGTTTCCCCGTCTCCGAGCGATTCGGCGATGAAACTCTGACTTACACCACCGACAAATCGGAGTTCTTCGCCTGGCTGGACAAGATGCTCGGTCCCAAAGGTTCGATCATCAAAGGCGGCATGGTCTCCCAAGCGGGATTTTATCTGGCCCGTTATTGGGGCTGCGATCCGATTGTCTTCCTGGGCCAGGACCTCGCCCTGGACCCCGACACCGGCGCAACCCACCACACCGGCGCGGCGCTCGTCCGCACTGTCCGATGGGTTGAGGGCG
This sequence comes from Candidatus Omnitrophota bacterium, assembly GCA_029570205.1. Classification (GTDB taxonomy): domain Bacteria; phylum Hinthialibacterota; class Hinthialibacteria; order Hinthialibacterales; family JAKPRU01; genus JAKPRU01. The sequence continues at coordinate 56,311 of JAKQSI010000021.1, forward strand.
ACCGGAATCATGTCGATTACCCCGCCGTTGACCATGATGAGGTTCTTCGCCGCGAGCAGTTGTTCTGGGTCCCCGGTGCAATGGGAGGTGAGGTACCCACAGTCCGGAATCTGTATGCGTATCTCCGCCTGGTGGAGCGCGATATCTCCCAGACCCGGGCTTGCGTTATTGATGCCACCGAGGGCGGCGCGCGGATCGCCGGTACACAGATCATGACCGCCGAGGATGTCCTTGCGTCCATACGCAGCCACCCCTTCGACTTCGAACCCTTCTGGGATCGTCTCGGCCGAAATCGCCCGACTTCCCCAAAGGCGCTGGAGGCCGCCCGGCGGGATATTCGAAAACAACTTGACCGCTGCCTGGAATACGCCGAGCGAGGAAAACATCTCCTGGAGGAACTGAGCGAACGCGCGACGGATGTCGACACAATCAGGCAACAACTTGATCCCCTCCGCGCTTATATCTTCGATGACCCGGTCAGCGACTACTTCATTGAACAAACCGCCTCCGCCACTCTCTTCGAGTTTCTCAAACGCGGCCCTGCCGATGCCGATCCCCAGCGCGAACTCCAGGAAACCCGTCGCCGTTACACCGCCCTCATCAACGCCGCCTTCGAGGCTTGCCATAAACTGCGCCAATTCCTCCCCCCGCCCTCCCTCTCCTGACTTCCCTCCTCGTCCGACTTCTCTCCCCACCTCCCCCTTGCTTTTCTTTTAATTTTTAATTTTCCTTCCCCCCACCATTCGCCCCCACCCGTCCCATTTTCTTCTTCCCCCGTTGCTTTTCCTCACCACCTTTCTTATCTTGTCGTCATGACCAGAAAAAAAATCCCTGTTCCCATTGCGGCCATGCCCTCTGTGGCCATCATCGGCCGCCCCAATGTGGGCAAAAGCACCTTATTCAACCGTCTCGTCGGGCGACAAGATGCCATTGTGGACGATCAGCCCGGTGTGACACGCGATGCCAAGGAACGGACTGCTTCCTGGAATGGCCGCGACTTCATCCTGGTCGATACCGGCGGCCTGTTCGGCCCGGAGGATGACCCGTTCTCGGCTGTCATCCAAGCCAAAATCGAGGAGGTTATTTCCGAGGCGGATATCCTTCTGCTGATGTTGGATGCTCAGGATGGCCCCACTCCCATGGATCATCAGGTCATGGATTTTCTCCGAAAGAGTCGCCGGAAAACAATCGTCGTCGTCAACAAACTCGATAATCCATCCCGGCTCGATCTCGTTGCCCCGTTTTATGAACTCGGCTGCGAGACACTCTTCCCCATCTCCTCCATGCACGGGACCGGCACGGGCGATCTGCTGGATGAAATCGTCGCCAACCTGCCCCCGCCTGTCGAAATCCCCGCCTACGAGGATGTCCCTGCCATCTCCATTGTGGGGCGTCCCAATGTCGGCAAAAGTACTCTGCTTAACCGCCTGGTCGGCCGGGACCGATCCATTGTCTCCTCCATCCCCGGTACCACGCGCGATCCGGTCGATACCCTCGTCGAATACGAGGGGCAGCGGTACTTGCTCATCGACACCGCCGGCATCCGACGTCGAGCCAAAATGCACCAGGGGCTGGACCGCTATGCCCTCATGCGCGGTGAGGAGGCCATCGAACGAAGCGATGTCGCTCTCCTGATGATCGATGGAGCCGAGGGACTCACCGAAACCGATGCTCGTGTCTTCTCTTATGCCCATGATGCCGGCAAAGCCGCTGTTATTTTGGTCAACAAGTGGGACGTCGCCGAGCGAACCAAAGTGACCGGCGATGCCTTTCTCAAGAAACTGCGTGAGGTTATGCCGTATCTCTCTTATGCTCCCGTCCTGTTCGTTTCGGCGGAAACCGGCTATCACGTGCAGAGAATCTTCCCCGAAATCCGGCGCGTCCTGGAGGGCCATCAGCTGCGCCCGTCCACCTCAGACCTGAATGATCTCCTGAAGGAAATCCTCTTGCGCCATCCGCCGCCATCTAAGAAGGGAAGGGAATCGAAAGCCTTCTATTGGACCCAGGTCGCCGTCCAGCCCCCGACCATTGTCCTATTCGTCAATGATCCCGATCTGATACACTTCTCTTACCGACGATTCCTGGTCAATCGCCTGTATGAGCGGTTCGCTTTCTACGGGACTCCCATTCGTCTCTTGCTCCGGGCCCGTAAACGCTCCGATTAAGAGAAGGTTGTTCATGTTTCTCAGGTCTTTGTGGATACTTGGTTGCTATATCGTCGGGTCCATCCCTAACGGCTATTGGATTGTCAAGACATTTATGGGTATCGATGTGCGTGAGCATGGCAGCGGGAATATCGGTTTTACCAATGTCCTTCGGGTCGCCGGCACGAAACTCGGTATCCCGGTTTTTCTCCTGGATATCCTCAAAGGCGCGGTCCCCGTATATTTGACAATCCGCCTGTTTCCCGGCGAGGAATTGATCTATGTCCTTGCCGGAGCGGCCTGCCTGGCCGGACATAGTTGGTCCTGCTTTCTTCAATTTCGCGGCGGCAAAATCGTCGCCACGTCCCTTGGAGTGTTTCTGGTTCTCAAATGGGAGGCCATCCTTGTTTGCGTCGCCGTGTTTCTGATCGTTTTCGCCGCCACCCGCATTGTCTCCCTCGGCTCACTCCTTGCCGCCATGACTCTCGTCCTCGTTCAAATGATCGAGTATTTCTACTTCCCCGCCTGGTCACCCAGTACGGAAATCTTTGTCTTTTCGGTTCTCGCTGCCATCCTGGTAGTCATCAAACACCGCTCGAATATCCGACGTCTCCTGGCCGGGCAGGAAAACAAATTGTCCCTCTCGAAAGGAAATTCATCGTGAAAATCATTCCGGCAATCGACGTTCGAGGCGGGCGCTGTGTACGCCTGTACCAGGGTGACTATAACCGCGAACAAATGTATTCCGAGGACCCCGTCTCTGTCGCCCTCAAATGGCAACATGATGGCGCGGAACTGCTCCACCTCGTCGATCTCGACGGCGCAAGAGATGGAGCCCCCACTAATCGAGACATTCTCGCCACCATTGCCGGACAAACCTCCTGCCCCTGCGAGGTCGGCGGAGGCATTCGCGAGGAGGACCATATCCGCTGGTATCTGGACCATGGTGTCAACCGGATCATCCTGGGAAGCATGGCGATCTCCGATCCCCCCCGCTTCCGACAAATCTGCCGCACTTTCCCCGGGCGCATCGTCCTCGCCCTCGATGCCAGGAACGGCTTCGTTTCCACACGCGGGTGGCGTGAGGATTCTGCCCTCCGCGCCGAGGACCTTCTCATCCAGGTCAGCAACCTCCCCCTCGCCGCTGTGCAATATACCGACATCGCCAAAGACGGCACACTGGAAGGTCCGAACCTCCCCGCCGTTCGCTCCATGGCGGCTCTGTGCCCGTTTACCTTTATTACCGCCGGCGGAATCGGTACCCTGGATCATATCCGGGCGTTGGAAAAGCTCAATCGAGAATTGGATGGAAAAATCTGGGGAGCCATTGTCGGACAGGCGCTGTATCGCGGGGCTTTCACCTTGCCGGAAGCCATTGTGGCGGCGTGCGGCGAAAACCTGCCCGGATTGACCGAAAAAGGATCATGAACACATGCTTCGACGAATGTTGAAATCAAAAATACAGCAAATCCGAGTCACTCATAAAGAACTGTATTATGCCGGAAGTCTCGCCGTCGATATGGACCTTTACGATGCCGCGGATATCAAGTCCGGCGAATCCGTCCATATCTACAATATGTCCAACGGCGAACGGCTCGAAACGTATGCCATCCCGGCTCCACGTGGCTCCGGTATCGTTTCCATTAAAGGAGCCGCATGTCGGAAAATGGAGATCGGCGATGAAATCCTCGTCGTCTCCTTCGCCGACTATTCCGAGGAGGAAGTAAACCGATACCGGCACAAAATCGTGTTCGTCGACAGCAACAATAAACTCGACCGTATCGAAGAACGAACCGACAACGATTACCTGCCGAATACGTGACCGGCATCGGCTACCGGATGAACAACACACGCCCACGGCTTCTTATTGTCTGGCACGGCGCTCTCTTTCCGGAATATCGGAAACCGTTCGATCTGTTGCACCGCTCCACCTGCGATGTCGCACTCCTCGTCCCGACACACTGGCGACAGGCCCTTCCTCGCGAGCAGGCATATATCCCGGACAGTAACGAATCCTTTCGGACTTGTGTGGAACGTGTCCGCTTCTCCAACCACGCCGTACTCCACTATTATCCCGATTTGTACCGGATTCTCCGCGAGACTTCGCCCGACGTGCTTCTAGCAATGGAGGAGCCATACAGCCTGCTTACCGCACGCCTGCTGTTCTGGTGCCGAAAACACAACATCCCATTCCTTTTTCATACCTACCAGGATATTTACAAACGTTACCCGCCCCCGTTCGGCTGGACTCAATCTTATGTGCTGAAACACGCGGATTTGGCCCTGGCAGCCAATCGCACGGTCGAACAGGTCCTTCGCCGGAAAGGATTTACCCGTCCGATCCTCCTGTATCCCTACGGGATTGATCCCGTTCAATTCCAGCCTGTCGAAAAGCAATCCTCTACCATGATTCGCATCGGCTATGTCGGCCGATTTGTCCCCGAAAAAGGCATCGATTTGCTCATTTCCGCTTTCGCAAAACTGCCTTCGAGTACTCAACTGGTCCTGGTCGGCGATGGCCCGGAACGAGGCGCGCTTGTGGAATTATCAAATACACTTCGCGTAGCCGATCGGATCGAATGGATCGACCTGGTTCCCCCAAGTCAATTACCGAATATCTACCGAGACATGGATATCTTCGTTCTTCCATCCCGCACCATGCCGAACTGGCAGGAACAGTTCGGACGGGTTCTTGTCGAGGCCATGGCCTGCGGTGTTCCGGTAGTCGGTTCCAGCTGCGGCGCAATCCCCGAAGTAATTGGCGATGCAGGTCTCCTCTTCCCTGAAAACAGCCTGGATCTTCTCGTTTCCTGCCTGAATCGCCTGATGAACTCCGAACCGCTCCGCCAGGAATACGCGGTACGCGGACGTGAACGAGTGCTGCAATTCTATACACACGAACACTGCGCCCAGGTACTCGATAATGCCTTAAAATCTTCCCTTTCCAAGTCTGGGGAGGGTCAGGGTGGGGTTGATTGAATTGGGGGTTGGCCGGATAACACGAGACGAATTGTTGACGCCAATGACTAACATCCGCATTGCACTCAACGCCCTCTCCATTGCCAACCGAAGCGGAACCGGTCGGGCTGTCGAGGGCCTGCTGGATGGCCTGTCTCAACTGGATACGCCCCGGTTCCAATACGACATCCTTCTCCCGAAACGTCACCCCGTCAAACAAACCTGGTCCGCCGCCGCCCACCTGTCCTGTCATTCCATCGGTCCCTCTTCCACAATCGCGCGAATCGCCTGGGAGCAAACCGTCCTGCCCCTTTGCGTCCGACATAAAAAATGCCCGGTTCTCCATTCCCCCGCTTTCATCGCCCCGGTTTATGGCTTGGGCAGGGTCCGCTCCGTTGTCACCATTCATGACCTGACCTTTCTCAAGTTTCCAGAGACCATTCGGTTCGGTCGAAAGAGTTACTTCCATTGGGCAGTCCTCTCAAGCATGGAGAAATCGCATCTCGTCCTCACTGATTGCGAATCCGTCCGAAATGAGTTGATCTGCTTGGGTATTCCCTGCGAAAAGATTTTCTCTCTTCCTCTTGGCGTCGATGAACGGTTTTTCAGCGTTTCGGCGGAAGAAATCTCCCGTGTTCGCGCAAAATACTTTTTGCCGGAGTCCTATTGTCTTACCGTCGGAACCGTCGAGCCGCGGAAGAACCTGAAAACGATCCTGGCCGCATTCCGCTTGATTTCCGATGTCCCGCCCTTGGTCATCGCCGGTCGGCTCGGCTGGAAGTACGATTCTGTTTTCAGCGAAATAAAGCGCGGCGATGTTCCGTTTCTGGATTACGTAGAGGATGCCGATCTCCCCGCTCTCTATGCCGGAGCAAGTCTGTACCTCGCCTCCTCTTTGTATGAGGGATTCGGCTTGACTGTCCTGGAGGCCATGGCCGCCGGTTGTCCGGTAATTGCCTCCGATATCCGCGCCCACCGCGAAATAGGCGCGGATTGCATCCAATATCTCCCTCCTGCCGACCCTGTTTCCTGGGCATCCGCCATCTCTTCCTTCTTCAATCCGCAATCCACAATCCCCAATGCGCAGTCTTCTTCCCGTGCCCGCCAATTTTCCTGGAGACAACACGCCATCAACTTTGAGAGAATCATCTTGAATCATGCTTTCCCCGGCGATAGCCTGTAGACCGACATGGGGGGTGCTCCGTTAATACAAGGAAACCACTGAAAGGACTTGGCATGATGCCGGAAGAAAACCGCATGGGTTCTTCCCTGCAAGACTTTATGGCCCGCGTTTCAGCCCTCGCTGCCGTACATCGCCGGAGGGTTCTGCTTCGATGGTCGCTGATCTTCGCAATCTATGGATTGCTTTCGCTGGCCTTTCTCATTCTTGCCGGGTATCTCACCGGCTTCTCCTTTGCAGGTCTGAATACCGCCGCCTGTGTGGTAATTGCCGGCGCTTTGTGGCTCATGGCCGATATCTCACGAATCCTTTTCTCCGGAAAACTCTCCAGTCGCGACCTGCTGAAACGATGCCAGGAGAAACACCCGGAAACATTCGACCGCCTTCTCACCGCGCAGGATTTGGTGAAATCCCCCCAGGAGATTGACCGTTTGGGATATTCCCGCGAATTAGCTCTCCGCACTGTCAATTTCGCCGAGAAATATCTCGAAAATCTCCTGAAAGAGGAATGTCGGCGACCTCCCGTTGAACCGCCCGTTGCAATCATCGCCGGGCTGGTCGGCTTCGGTATGGTCGCGCTGCTTCTTCTGCCGACAGGGAATAACGCCGGACGAGAGTTATGGGATTCGATGAACGCCTGGTGGATGGAGCCGGTTGTGGTAACCGAAGGAAACATTCTCCTGACCGGTCCCGAACGAGTCCCGCGCGGCTCACCCGCCACACTTACCATCAGCGTGCCCCGACAATCCGCCTCAACACACATAAACACACACCTCTTTCCCTCAAAGATTCGGGGAGACACAGAGGGGGTTGACTTCCACCCCATCCTCCACATCCAAAAATCCGGCCAGTGGCAACGAATCCCGCTGGAACTCGGCCCCGATGGTTCCGCTCGCTATACTGTGCCCGCTGTCCAGGAATCGTTTGCCTGCCTGGTCACCGCCGGCGAACTTGCTTCCGAAAGACTCGTCATCCGCCCGGTCGATCCCCCTGTTCTGGCTGGAATCTCCTGGACTGTCACCCCTCCTGCTTACACATGCCTGCCCGAACGCAAATGGACCGGTGGCCTTACGCAGGTCGTGGTCCCCATGGGTAGCGCTGTCGAGGCTCTCGTTCGCGCCGACCAGCCTCTCACCGCCGCAACTTGGCTCCTGGGCGATACACGAATCCCCATGAACGCAACGGACACCGTTGCTGTCGCGTCCGTCCAGGTGTTTTCCCCCTCCCCCTTCGTGTTCGAACTCGTAAATGATCTCGCAATGACCGCGTATTCCGCCACGGAATCCATCACTGTCCTGCCCGACCGCGCTCCCGAGGCCACCATTCAATCTCCGGCACAGACCGCTGATATCAGCCAGTCGCAGCAGCCTGAGATTCGCGCATCCGCCACGGATGATTACGGACTCCAGCGCGTTCTTCTCTGCTATGAAATCAACTACCAGGAGGCACAGCGGTTCACTACGGAACTGTGGGCCGCTCAGGATAGTGTGCAATGCCCGACGGAAATGGTCGTCACCTATAATTGGGACCTCAGCCCGTTCAAACTGATCCCCGGCGATGAAATTTCCTATTACATCGAGGCTTGGGATAACGATCCGTTCGCGCAGGCCAAGTCCGGGCGATCTCCCACACACATCCTCCGCTCGCCCAGCCTGGCGGATGTCTATCAGGAATTGTTCTCCATGGAGACTCAACAGGTAGATACGATGGAGAATATCGTCGAAAAACAACACTCCATCACCGAGGAAGTCCAGGATATCGCGGAAAATATCAAGGAAAAAACAGAACAACAAAAAGCGGAGGAGGGAAGTAAAAACTCCCTTTTCCCCGAACAGCAGCGACTGGAGGACCTCCAAAAACGTCAGGAGGAACTTCAAAGCCAGATGAACGAGCTCCAGCAGGAAATCGGCGAGATGACACAGAATGATCCCTCCGAATCCGACCGGAAGGCCGGGTTCTCCGTTGAAACATTGGAAAAAATGGAGCGGATCCGCGAACTGATGAGCCAGATGCTCGATCAGCAGGGTAAGGAACTCCTTCAGAAAGTCGAACAGGTTATCCAGGATCTCTCCGAGAAAGTCGAACCGGTCGCCGTTGAGCAGATGCAGTTCTCCTTCGAACAATTCGAAAAAGAACTGGATCGAACGCTCAACCAAATGCAGGCTGCTTACCAGGTCCGCCAACTGGAGGGCCTCTGGCGTGTTGCCGAGGAAATGGCCGAACGCCAGGACCGACTCCAGCGGAATACCCAACAACTTGCCGAGGACAGGCAGAATCCCGACAAGGACCCGGAACAAATCGCCCGCGACCAGGCCGCTCTCGAACAGCGCCAGAATGCCCTCTCCCAGGATGCTCAGAACATGCTGAATGCCATGGACAAACTTGCGGAAAACATGGCCCAAATAAACCCGCCATTGAGCGGTAAATTGCAGAAAATGGCCGAGTCCGGACGAAATGAACTAAGCCGAAACATGCAGCAGGCAGGCGAAAAACTCGCGCAAAAAGACCTCTCCGGCGCTCAACAGTCCATGCAAAACGCACGTGATCAACTCAACAAAATGGCCTCCGAACTTCAGCAGGAATTCGGCAACCTCGGCGGATTAAGTATGCAGCTGGATCTTGAACGGATTACACGCCTCATCGACCGCACCCTCTTCCTCTCCGAACAACAGGAAAGGCTCGTCGCTTCCTCTTCGCCTCTCTCTCCGCCTGCGGAAATCCTTGAACTGGAAGTCCTCTATGCTCAGGAAGCCGCGCGAATCGCCAATGTCTGGAAAGAAATCATCGCCGGTAATCCCTTCGCGGATGTCTCCGTCATTCCCCTCATGGAATCCGCCGAGGCAGGGATGCGTCAGTCCGTCCAAATCTCCGAAAATGAAACCTGGATTCCCCATGGCCCCGCGCACTCAGCCCTCACCAACATCAATGAGGCCGTCCGCGCCATGCTCGAAAGCATGAACACCCTCATGCAGCAGGCCGCCCAGCAGATGGGGGCGGAAGGTTTCTTCGATCAACTCCAGCAACTCATCGAGCAGCAGCAGCAACTCAATCAGGAATCGGGACGCCTTCAGCAACAGCAAGCCCGGGGCGAAGATATTTACTCCCAACTTCAACGCATGGCCACTCAGCAGGCCCGTATTCGCAAAGAACTTCAAGAATTGATGCGTAAGTATCGTCACATGAATAACTTACAAAGTAAACTCGATTCGGTGACCAGGGAGATGGAAGACGTCGAACGGCAAATCCAGGAAGCCAAACTGGATCGCGAACTCAAAGAAAAACAGGATCATATCCTTACTCGCATGTTGGAGGCCCAGGTCTCCCAGGAACAGGACACTTACGGCAAACGCCGGAAGGCGGAACGGCCCACCGGCCAGGAGGGCGAGTCCAATCCAACCGACCAGGTCATCCCCGGTTCCGAACAGGAAATCCGCGATATCTATAGTGAGTCCGACTCGCAGTTCGTTCCTTCACGGTATCGGGAATTGGTCAAGCGGTATTTTCGAAGGATGGTGCAACAGGAATCCTTATGACAATTCGATCGCATTCAGGCAACCCTTCGCGCCTTCTTTTCGTTTGTTTCTCTTTCGCACTTTTCTTCATGGCAGCGCCCCTCGTCCTGGCACAGGTCGGAAATGTCCATCAAAGCGCCCTGGAGGAGATTCAAAACCTGGAGTCCCGCCTGCAGGAAAACCTCCCGCCAAACGAGGAAGCGGCCCTTCTGTGGCAACTTTCAGAGCGTGCCCGGCTGATAAATGATAATGTCCGCGTTCGCTATGCCTTAACCCGCCTCCGCGAGTCCCCCGGCTGGGCCGAGTTCCCGTGGAAACGCGACGCGCTTCTGCAAGCCGCTCTATTAGAGGAACGCTTCAGCCGGTTCGGTCCCGCCGCGGAGCTGTATGGCAAAATTGTCCGTGAAGAAATCCCCAGGCCGTCTCCTCTTACCATCGACTCCCCCTATGTCGGATACGCCCTCCGGTGGGCCGAATGCCTCGAAAACTGCGGCGATAATGGAAGAGCGGCGGAAATCTATCAGGACTTACTGACCAATATGCCGCAGGATCAGGCCGCCGGTATCCTGATTTACCTCATCCGCAACTATCGTTACGGTCGCCCCTCCGCCGATGACATCGAACGTCTGGCCGAGCGGGTCCGCGCAATCGATGCTCCCACTCTTCAATGGGAGCTGGCGAAAATGTATGTCGGCAAGGGCCTGTATGACAAAGCCGTGGAGATATTCGACCGTTTCTGGCCGAACCAGGCCAAACTCGCTGTCGAGTGTCTCGATGAGTTCCTGACCGCCTATCGTGCCACGGGAAAACTCGACACGATCCTTCAAGATGCCGAAACACACGTGCAGGATCGCCACATCGCGCATTTCCTCGCGGCGGCTTATCAGCGCCTGGGTAGGCCGGAACAATCCTTATCGGTCATCCGACGGTGCAGGGAATCAACCCTGGAATCTCTGGCCGCCAAGTTCAACATCTCCCCTGCCTCCGCCGCCGAACGGTTGCCGGTTCCTCTTACAACCTTCCTGCCCGAATTCAACCCCCTCGAATATGAGGCCCTGCGCGCCGTGGCCGATGCCACAGCCGCTTTGGATTTTGCGCTCCGAATGTGTCGGCAAAAATCCCGCGAAATCCGCTGGTATGAGGCCGCAACCACTCGGGCCGATGTGGACCCTGTCCCACTCTGGCGTCTTTATATCGAGGCAAATGACCACAACCCTTCCGCATACCAGCAGGCCGCCAGGTCCCTCGCGCAACTCCACCATGCCACCGAGGCTCTTGACCTTCTTCGCGAGGGCGCATCCCAGGCCCCCGGCGTTGTCACCGCCCTGGCCTATGCGGATGCCCTTATCGCCGACGGCTCCTGTGAGGGCGCTCTCCAACAGTATCGTCTCATCCGCGCGCAGAATTGGGCACAGGATTACTTCCTTGCAAAACATATCGAACCGATGCTCGATCAACCCGACCTCAGCAAGGCCCTTCGCTCCCTGTTGAAAGATCGATTGAAACAACCACAAACCGAATCCTGGGAAGATCAGGTCCTCCGCGAAATCCTGTATCGGGAAGGAGACCTCAAAACTCTCCTCGATTGGGCATCCCGCGACACATCCGGCGCGGCCACCGTCGACCTCGCACAATGGGCTTTATACAAGGGATTTCCAAAACTGGCCCTTGATGCTTACCAGTCCGTTCCTCCCGACAGCCTGTACCGGGACACCGCCCGAATCGAAATGGCTCGCATTCTCCGCGACCTCGGAGGGGAGGATGTCGAAACCTGCCGGCGCATCGCCGGTCTCCTGGACCCCATTGTGGCCGAAATCAAAGTGGAACCCGCCGACTCGCCCGTCGCAAAATACAAGAAACTTGAAATCCTCGATCTGTGGGCGCGAGTCAAAATCTCCGGGACCCAGGGTATGGAGGTTCTCCAGCGCTTGTATACCATTTTCGGCCAGGACCGCCAGGCCGTTCTCGCAACATACCCCGACCTGGATACCGACTGCCTCCTGCTCCTGCGAGGACTCGCCCTCTCCCAAGTGGGGTCCCTGGCCGAGGCCATTGATGAGTTCCATGCCGTTCGCACCGGCCCCCTCCGCCCGGAGGCCGACTTCTATGAAGCCCGGGCCTTGTTCTGGCAGGAAGACTACGATAAATCGAGGACCCTGTTTGAACATCTTGTTACAGATCCCACCGGTTGGCGTTTTATGAATGACGGGCTACAATATCTCACGTTTTTCCAGCAACTCAGTTTCGGATCACTCCAATTGCTCTCCCGGGCTGCTTTTCTCGTCTGGCAGGGACGATGGGAGGATGCCGAGTCGGTCTTTCGAGACCTCTCCGTTGAGGAAAATGGCAACGACATCGGCGAGTGGGCACGATATCAAATCGGGCAGTCTTACCTTAAAGCCGGAAAACTGGATCGTGCCGTAACCGAATGGAATGGCCTCTCCCAGGATGGACGATATGCCTGGTTGCGCAACCGCCTCGGCCTCGAACTGGCGGCGCACTTTCCGTCCGATGCTTCGGATGAAATCCGACGAGAGAAATGGCTGAAAACAATTATGACCGGGGATGGGGATACGCTGCTCAGCGATCTCGCCCGGCTTAAACTGAAACGGAGTACGGAATCGGTTCCGCCGTCTTCACGTAGATCGACAGGAGATGTCTAAATGACTCAACCCGCTGTGCCGCAGGGAAGGGAATACGAGGATACTGCTCCGGGTGGAATGCGCCTCTCCTATGGCGAACTCATCACTCTCGCCGTGGCCTTCTGCATGATCGCATTCGTCGCCGTCCCCAGCTTTCTGAACGCACTCTATGAAATTCGCGGGCGCGAATGCACTAACCGCTTGGAACTCATCTACCGGATACTGTCCGATATCGCCAGAGAACGCGGCACACAACCCGGCAACGAGATCTGCCAGGTCTTCGATGTCAATCTCCGCCTGGATCGCATGAAAGCTTTCATCAAAATCGGCGCAGAACCCGACTGCCCCGATGTCGGCGACTATATCGTCGATCTCCACTTGGGCATGGACGGCCGCCCCATCCCGCCCAAATGCGCACTCGGTTCCTGGTTCTTCTGTATGCACGACCTCCGCGATCCGAAAGCCTTGACCATGAGCCTTCGCGATGCCTCCGATGAACTCTCCGTTCATTTGCGTACACTATTCTCGGAGGATCTGGTCAAGTCCATCGACGAGTATACGGGACTCGGCCCCCCGCCTGTCGACCTTCAGCGAAACCTCATCGATGAACTCAACCGGATCATCCTCAAAGAAAACCTTTACTCGGAACAACGGTTTGCCCACGTCAAACTGAGCAAAAAAGTGCTCCAGGAAATCGGCAAACCCCTCGAAGGCGAAGATATGACACGATTTAACCGCCTCTTGCTGGAGGAGGCCTACCCCGGCCGATTTGTAAAAAGGAAATTGAAACCAGGGAGCGAGCATCTCCACCGGTTTGTTCCGCCTGCAACGGCTCCCTCCGGTTAATTTAAAGGAATTCCTATGGCAACGATTCTCGTCGTTGATGATGAAGCACGAATGCGCAAGGTCATCTCCCTTGCCCTCACCGAGGATGGCCATGAAATCCTGGAGGCCGAAAATGCCGCCCAGGCGCTCGAAATCATCCGAAGCACCGCTCTGTCCCTCGTCATAACCGACCTGCGCATGCCCGGCGGCGACGGCACCGAGGTCCTTAAGGGCGCACGGGCAACCAGCCTGCATCTTCCGGTTATCATTCTCACCGCCTACGGAACGGTTGAGAATGCCGTCCAGGCCCTCAAAGAGGGCGCTCATGATTACCTGCTGAAACCCTGCGATCTCGATGAATTAAAACTCTCCGTCAAAAAAGCCCTTTGGGTGCAGCAGATCACTCTGGAGAACCGATATCTCCGCGAACAACTCTCCGGCAAATCCGGCTATGGAGAACTGGTCGGGCGATCTCCCAAAATGGTTCATGTGTTCGAACTGATCGCACGAGTCGCCCAGGGGGACAGCACCGTCCTGATCCGTGGCGAAAGCGGAACCGGCAAGGAACTCGTCGCACGCGCCATCCACCGCGACAGCCCCCGACGCGAACAACCCTTTGTCGCCGTCAACTGCATGGCCCTGCCTTCGGACCTCCTGGAAAACGAACTGTTCGGTCACGTTCGCGGAGCATACACCGGCGCAGTCTCCACCTCTGTCGGAAAATTCGAACTGGCGGATGGCGGAACTCTCTTCCTCGATGAAATCGGCGACATGCAGCCCAGAATGCAGGGCAAAATCCTCCGCGCCATTCAGGAAAAAGTCATCGAGCCGGTCGGCGGTAATCGAAGCAAGCGCGTCGACGTCCGCATCGTGGCCGCTACCAATTCAAATCTGGAAGAAAAAGTAGAGAAGGGAGAAATGCGCGCCGACCTCTACTACCGGCTCAATGTCGTCCCCATCATCATTCCCCCTCTCCGCGAACGCAAAGAAGATATCCCTCTCCTCGTCGAACACTTCCTCGCAAAAAAATCCAACGGCCGCCCCACGCTCAAATTCGCGCCGGAGGACATGGCGCTGCTGGCACGGTATCATTGGCCCGGAAATGTGCGCGAACTGGAAAACCTCGTCGAACGAGCCGTCGTCCTGGGAACCACCAATGTCACCCACCTCATGCCCGCCATTGCGTTCGGCAGCGCAGCGCCCCAGGGAACTGCCGCCCCTCATCCCTTTCACGATCTCGTGGATCTGGTTTACAAAGACGCCAAAAAAATGGTCATCGACGAATTCGACAAGTACTACTTCTCACAGATACTCCGACGCACAAAAGGCAACGTCAGCCAGGCCGCCGACCTCATGCGAATCCACCGCAAAAACCTCCACCTGAAACTCTCCGACCTCAACCTCGACCCCAAACAATTCTCCAGCCCAGAATAAAATAGATCCCTCTTACTCCATCCCTCCCATCTGCCGCATTGGTCCCATCTGTCTTATTGGTCTTATCCCTCCCATTTTATCCTTTTCTCTCTTCCGTCCACTCTGTCCATTCTTTTCTTCAATTTTGAATTCTTAATTTTTAATTAAAAAAACCACACTCTCCCCAGCGAAGGCCCCGCCTCCGCCCCCGCAATCGGCAAAGAGCGGCAGGTCACAATCCTGTCGCCCACCGTCAGCTCCGCAGTCCAGGCCGCATCCGGTTCCCGCGACAACTTGGTCCAGGCCGATTTCCACGCCGCCGAATCCTGCGAGGTGTATTGCCCCAGAACTCGGCACAGATCCGCACTCCCCATTCGCAAAGTCGATTCCCGATCCAACCCAAACATCCTCAAAAATGCATCGTTCACTTCCATCACCATCCCCACCGAATCCGTCACCAGGATTCCCTCGGAAATGTGCTTCAGCACACTGCTGAAACGACGGTTCTGCGCGGTCAACTCGGCGGTGCGGTCCCCCAGGTTCAGCAAGGCTTCCTGCAACTCCGCCGTCCTCTCGTGAAGATCCCGGTTGGAAGTCTCCAGGTCCTGCCGAACCTCATGCAATTCCGCATTCTTCCGTTCCAACTCCTGCGCTTTCTCTTCCACCATGGCCAAACTCTGAGCAATGATCGCGTTTTGCGCGCGAAGATCCTCATACACCGAGGGTTTGCTCAGCGAGCGAAACTTCTCCTGTAGAAATCCCACCAGGTTCTTCGCGAGTTTCTTGGAGGTCCCCGCTCGGCTCTTGGAGGCAACAATTCGGGTCTCGCCGGACTCCAGAACATTCACATCCACACGGTCCATCAGGCGGCGCACAGCGGGGATGCCCTTCAAACTGCTCGTCGCGGGGCCGGTCCCGTCCAGCAAACTGCGGATCTTGTCCGCTTCCAGCTTCTTGGGAACCAGCCCTTCCATCTCGATCAGCAGATCATCCCCTTCAGTGCGAAACGAGGCCACCAATGTCCCGCCTCCCTGTTCCAGTACCCACTTCCCCAGCTCGAACATGGAGGTGGTCACCTGAAGGCGTTCCGTCACATCGAATCCCAACTCCTCACAACTCAGCTGCACCCGGTTGCGAGCCTCGATGATCTGTTCGACAGAATCAATTGCCGATCGGTAGATATCCATAATTCACACAAACCGGCGGAAATATAACTTTCCTGAAAGGTTCCTACAAACTCCAAACCTTTCCCCTGCCAATCCCCTCATATCCTTTTCCGCCCCTCTCTCCTCTCTGTCCCCTCTCCTCTCTGTCCCCTCTCCTCTCTCGTCCCTCTTTGCCCGCCCGTATTTCCTGTCCCTTTCTTCAATTCTTAATCTCCTTCGTTGCGTCCTCCACTGTCGCTCCCGCTGTTGGAGTCACTGTCTTCGTTGCCGGTTCGACCTTCGCTTCTGCGGAAGACTCGGTCTCTTCCGTCTCCATCCCGATCACCTCGTAGCGGGCCGCTTCCTCCTCCTCTTCCTCCTTTTTCCCAATGGTAAAAACGGCCTTCCCGATCGGTTCGCCGTCCGCGTATACCGCTGCCGTCCACTTGCCTTCGCCCCCACGTTCCAGAAGACGATTCATGTCGAACTGCACGCCCAAGTCCAGATTCTCCGGATACTGCTTCGATTCGTTCATCACCACGTAGTCCGCTGGAGAGGTCAACTCGAATGTCACGCGGCTTTTCCGGTGTTCCGGATTGAGCTGTGCCGCGACAATCACATAAGGATCCTCTTCCGGAAGGAACTGGTCTGTAATACCGATCCAATGGCCTTCCTCGGTCAGTCCTTTGCATGTAAACACATCCACCGAATCTTCTGTGGCTTGAAATAAGCCCACCGATGGTTTGTTGTGTATGCACCCCACCAGGCCTCCCCCAAAAACCATCGGGATCACGACCCACAGGCAGAGAACAATCCGTCTCTCCCGTGCGCCCCTTTTATCTTTTATGTTCTTAATGTCTCTGTGCATTTCATTCACAATCCTTTCAATCCTATTATTGTAGGGAAGGGACAGCCCGGCCGTCAACAGACTGCACTGCTCTCCGCCGACAAATCATTTCCCGACATTTCAACGATTCACCCGCCCCCGCAGTCTCCCATCCCCCCATCCCTTCTATTCCCCTCATTGGTCCCATTGGTCTCATTCGACCCATCCCCCCACTTTTCTTCATTTCAAATTCCTTCTCCCCCCAGTGTAACATCCATAGCCCGGCTGAACAGACGCCATTCGCGCAGACTGTACTCCAATTCCTGGCCCCCTTTTTTCGTCAGCAAATAGACCCTTACCAATCCCTCCTCCCGCGAGATCAGCAACCCCTTCTTTTCCAGACGATGAAGGCATGGATAAATGCTTCCGCTGGGGATCGCGAATGCCCCCGCGCTTCGTTCCAGTATTGTTTTCCTCAGCTCGTTCGCGTATTGTGGTCTGTCCCTCAAAGCCGCCAGAATCAGTGTCGTCATACAGCCTTTCAGCAACTCTCTTCGAAAACGCATCTTTCCGGCTCCTCCTGTTTGAATAAATGACATTTATACCATTATTCTTCGCCTTCTCCCCCTGATGTATGATTCCACTGACGATCCCCACATCCCTCTTACTCCTTTCATCTCCCCATCCCTCCTCGTTGGTCCGATTGATCTCATTCGTGCCAGACTCTCAAAAGAAGGTAGCCTGACGTAATGACTAGCCGCTACCCCCGGCTTCAACTAAAAACGGGACATCGCCTGTTCTCGTCGTAGACGGGGTGAACGACCATGAGCGGAGACTGTGTCAGGATCCATGATTCACTGGAAAGCATCCTGGACCGGCTCCGCATGTTTCAAATCGAAGAACATCTCGCCAAATTCGAAAATACACAGCATTTTCGTAGTCTGGAAGGATAATTTAAGGATTCCCAGTACGACGTTGATCATGCGGCACATCGGGCAAAGGAAATCCATCGGGACTCCGATCTGCGTCGGCGTAATCGGCCACTATTCCCACGGCTAATCCAGCCTGCTGAATGCCATGCAGGACAGGAATCGGGATGTGGAGACATTGCGGCAGCAGGTGAGGCGGTTGCGGCGGTACTTATACCGACGGAAATCGCAGAAGGGGAGAGGAGATCCGTTACTCTTCCAGTATGGGAGGTTGTTGGAGATGCCCGAAAAGAAGAGGAAGCGATTGAGCGGGAGCGGCGGCTCATCGCGGTGGGCCGGAAACACTACTTGTTTCTCGGCTTTCTCGGCAGTGACCGGGGTGGCCGGAACGCGGCGATAATTCACTCGCTGATCGTACCTGCAAACGGCGCAGCATGTAGACGTTCGGCTACCTGAGAAATGTGTTGGACCGGATCGCCGACCACCCGATTAAACGGATTGAGGAACTAACCCCCCTTGGCCTGGAAGCAGGCGCACGCCCAATCCTGACGTCCTCTTCCTGACGTCCCGTCGGCTTCCGAGATCCTCTACTCTCCCCGGCCTACCGGCACACTCCCATTTATCCCCCCAGAATCGCATACTCTTACCCCCCCCACTAGCGCGGGGTTGACCGGACGGTTACGTAATTCTGCTTTGGTTGGTCATTGCTTCTGGTTCTCGCTCTGACGCGGAATCGGTAAATACTCCACGCCGCCCCGTTGCTGCCTCACCGGCTGCGGATACAGCATCATGAGTTGGAGCACTTCATTCGGCATGTCGGTAATCACCGGGAGACCAAGCAACCGCGCTTCTTCGGCAGAGATGGGATAATCGTGTGTCCACGTCCCGGTGGCAAGCTTGGCTGCCAACGCCCGCGCGGCATCCTCTCGCATGTGCCTCTTCAACAGGCTGGTCGCCTCCGCTTCGAGTTGCTGGATGGCCTTGCCCCCAATGTCCGCCAGAATCAAGGTCTGATCGTCAACCTCGGAGATCGGTTTCTGGTCAACTACTTTGATGAAAGAGGCGGCAGGGTATTGCCCTATTTGCGGATCAATCGGTCCAAGGACAGAATGTTTACACATGACAATCTCATCCGCAGCCAGTGCGATCAAAGTACCGCCCGACATGGCATAATGCGGAACAAACACTGTAACCTTGCTCTTGCGAGATTGAATTGCGCGGGCGATCTGTAGCGCGGCCAGTACCAAGCCGCCCGGCGTTTGCAAGACAATGTCCAGCGGTACGTCTTCATCGGTCATATAAATGGCGCGCAACACCTCCTCTGAATCATTCACGTCGATATATCGCATTACTGGAAATCCCAACAGACTCATGGTTTCCTGCCGATGCACCATGAGAATGACACGCGAGCCGCGCATCTTTTCAATCTGTGCAATCTTGTGCGTGCGCATCGCATCAAGGTAACGCCGTTGCAGCACCGGCTGCAGGGCCGAGATCATGAAGAAGAGCCAGAAAATGTCCATTGTTCCCATGGTTTATCTCCTTTTTATCTATAACCTCTCGGAAAGAATCCGTAGCGCCCCTCATCGGCGTAAAAGCGACGATCAATGCGCACCGGACGTCCGATAAACGGCAAAAGCGCCCAACCGGCAATGCCCCCTGTTCTATCCACTCGGAAATTGACCCTTTTGTCCGTTTAGTTTTTGATACCCCTTGTGATCTTTTACCTGTTATCTTCATCTCTTTCAAGTCGTTTCTTCAGAAAAAAAGATCTATCCCGCATTTCTCACAAGCCCCTCGGGAGAGGGGGGAGACCGCTTGGATATCGCGAGAATAATCAGGCCAGGGGGCTTCTTGAAGAGATGGGACCGTACAAGTCAGGATAAAGGGAAAACACCGCACCCAAAATGGGCCGAATGTGGCTTCCCGGTGAGAGCAACGGACAGACTTCGCCTCCGAGGGCGCGTTCAAAAACACAGTAGGAAAGGGCAGGATACTCCTGCTGCGGTGAAAACAGCGAGACCCTCTGTGCCGACATTCCCTTAGACAACCTCCTGAATTTCCAAACGGAACTGTCTCATTGTACTTCACACATCCCCGCTCATAATCCCGACTTCACATAACCGATTCTATGAAAAATTCGCCGGAAGTTCCGGTTAGAGAGTCGCATACGGGCCGATTCTTTTGAATTATCCGATACTGGAGAGCCGGAAAAGTTCCTCGCAAGCTCCCAAAATGAACAAATTGTAACAGTCGCAGGTCCGATTGAACTCGCGCGCGATGTCGGCGGGATCGGGCAGATTGGTGTGGCGGTACATTTCATACAGGAAAAACTCATAAGCCGGCCGGAGCCGGCTGAATGAATCCCGCTGAAGATATTCCCGCCATTCCTCCAGGGTATGTCCTTGATCGGCCCACATTTTAAAGTCCAACCAAGACCGGCGGACAGAGTTCAGTTTCTGCACAAGTTCGCTGACAGACGGGCGATCCACAGAAATTGGTGGCTTGGCAGGTGTGGGCGAATGTCGGTGTGAGGACCGGATTATTCGTATGGCCTCGGTGAGAGACACCGGACGGGTGTGGGCTTTGAGAGTTCCGCCCTCGGTGGCATCCAGAATGGTTCGATTATATCGTTCGAACTCCTGCTCCATTAACCTGAGATAGGTCAGGTAAATAGGTGGCGCATAGACCGGGTTGCCATCCACGCCGGGCAGTTCCACCAATTCGGTTTGTATAGCCTCAGCCAGACCGGGAATCGCGGAAACCGTGGCTTTGTTTGCATCGGCAGATTGCACCACACGAGTCAGGACGGCAGAAGAAGCGTGGGTTTTTCCGCCCGCGTTCGGGAATGCGAGATCCATCCCGACCAGGACAATCGGATCGCAGCCGAGATACGCGGCCAGGTTAAATGCCAACTGGCCGGTCATTGCGGCCCGTGGGAGTCCCTCGCCGGGGGACGACAAGCGCAAATGACATAACAGTTGATTCTCGCCATCATCCAGACAAAGCAAACGCGCTTTTCCCAGGTATCGGCGTGGAATCTCCGAATGAACTTCCGGGTGGAATGCCAGCAGCGTATTGCCCAAGTCAGGCCAGTCGCGGAAATGCCGTTCATTGAGCGCAGTCGGATCGAATGTGACCAGCATCTGCGGGGAAACACCGGCATTGCGCAGCGGGGTCAGCGCGGTATCCACTGCAATCACCCATCCAAGATCGCGGGCCTGCTTGAGCAAGGCAATGTTTTTATCCAGCGAGGGTCCCGCGCCGACAACAAAAGCCGGTTCTCCCGCGCATCGTCCCTTGAGGGAGCGCACAGGTGTCGCGATCAGGATCGCGGGAAGATTCCGAATAACATTGAACAGTGTGCGGCCTTTCTCGTACATCGCCAAGTCCGCATTCTGACGAAGCAGCAGGAGTTCTTCCTCCAGGGCGGAACGATATTCCGATACATCCGGACCGATCAGGCAGGGTCTAACAGTACCCAGGAAATACCGGAACGGGTACAGGGTACGTCGAAGTTCTACAGTCGGAACACCGGGGAAAAAATGAACCCGGTGATCTGCGAGAAGTGACATCAATCGGACACGGCTCAGGACCGCCTTCGCATGGTGGATGTTCTCCTCGAAGATCAGGAGCAGATCAATTCCTCTCTCTGCCTTCTCCCACCAACCCGGCAGATCATCTCCGGATCCGATGCCGAGCAGGATAGCACGAGGTACGTCAATCTCCCCCAAAACTGGGAGTAACTCCGCAAACCTCTCCCCCAGTCCTGGGGGAGATATAGAGGGGGTTGAATCTGTCGCCGCGACCGCCGCAAGACTCTCCGCCGCAACGGGGTTTCGTCGCTGGAGGACTGCCAGGTTTTCGCTGAAGACCGTTGTTTCCACAGGCGTGACTCCTTCAATGGATCGCCCGATTTTGGCGAAAACCAGGGACCGGCGGAAGGGGGTGAACCGGATCATTTCCAGTGTTGGTGGGATGTTGTTAGATCGAAATTGATCCGTCTGTCCGGTTGCTTTCCGCCCCGCCTCCGCGTAGGCTTTGGGAGTTTCACGCGCTGTATGCTTATATCCTTTTCCCCGCGAATACAGACACGTGCGGTGGAGCCTGCCCACTGTTTGATTCTTACACCATCGGTTTCGTCCACCGCCTGATAATAAATCCGCGTACCAGGAAATACGGGGCCTTCGGCAGGTTGACCAGGTAGGCCAGGATCAACGGGAAAAACTGGTCCCGAAAATTCGTCATCCCGTACCAATTCCATTCCTCCCTCAGAAAAGTCCCCAAAATGTAACGAATTCCGCAATTCTTCAACAGAAAACGAATCCGGCCCCGGTGGTATTTGTAGTAGTACTTTCGAGAGTTCTTTTCGGTTCCGAATGTCTCAAAATGGAGAACCACGGAGCAGGGAATATACATCACCTTGTATCCCAGCCTTCGTGCCGAGACCGCAAGATCCAAATCGTCGTAATATAGTTTGAACCCGTTATCCAATAGCCCGATTGCATCCAACAATTCCCGTCGCACCGCCAAAGAGGCTCCCGTCACATAGTCCACCTCTCTCGGCAAATCGTATTGTGCCAGGTCGCGTTCCCCATACCCAATGTGGAACGACATGGCGTTCGGTGTGATCACTCCCCCCGCGTGCTGGATCGTGCTGCCGTCCAGGAAAAGTAACTTCGATCCCGCCACCCCCACGGTCGGATCCGTCAACATCGCAAAAACCAGCGCTTCAATCCAGCCGGGACGCACACAGGTATCCACGTTCAATAGAATCACAATCGAACCGTGACTCTGTCGGATGCCGATATTGCATCCCTTGGCAAACCCGTAATTCTTCCGGTTCCCAATAATGGTGACCTGCTGCGCATACGGCTGCGCCAGTTGCAGCGAATTATCGCTCGATGCGTTATCCACCAGGATAATTTCCTTGTTCGGATAATCGCTCTTGAGAACGGTTTCCAGGCATCGTCGAATAAACATCTGCCCGTTGTAATTCAGGATAACCACGGAAACAAGCGGAGGATTCTGGAAATAACGCGACCGGCCTCCGGTAACGGGATCCGGGGGGACACCCTCTCCCATGACATTTTGATCCACAATCAGGTCGCCGGTATTCGCGCAGGATTCCGGGTCAGGCATGAATGATACTCTTATGATTCAGATTTGCCTCGCGTTCGGTTGGCTCTTTAGTTTGACAGGCAGGGCAGGGAAATGGTAGTGTTCAGCCTTGGGACGGCGCCTCGATCTCGTGTGCGCGCCGCCTTCCCCCTCCTGTCTTGCCCGATTCCACCGCCTTGTATTCGATCAAAGCGCTCGGACGTGCGAACACCATCTGGCCGGATGCTGTTTGAATAATAGAAGAAACCTCCACCTCGATCGTCTGTCCGATCCATCCCCGACCTTTCTCTACAACGACCATCGTCCCATCCTCAAGATATCCAATCCCCTGGTTTTCCTCTTTGCCCTCGCGCACCAGGGCGACATCCAAGCGTTCTCCCGGAAGAATCGCCCGCTTAAGAGACAAAGACAATTGATTGATATTAACTACCTTAATTTGCTCAATTTCCGCAAGCTTACTTAAGTTGAAATCTACGGTATATACCACACCGTTGTGCTGCTTTGCCAAGTCCAGCAGCTTACGGTCCACAGTATCTGTTCCGGGAGAATCGATCGCGAGGATCTCCAGGTCAATATGCGGATTGCTCCGGAGGTTCTCCAGAATCTCCAGTCCCCGTCGTCCCTTACTGCGCTTTTGGTGATTGGTGGAATCGGACAACGCCTGAAGCTCCTCCGTGACGAACTTCGGAACCACAAACAGTCCTTCCAAAAACCCGGTTCTTGCCATGTCGGCGATGCGCCCATCGATCAGGACGGACGTGTCGATGAACTTCGCTCCCAGAAGACGCCGTTCGTCCGGTGTCACAAACTTCGATACGGTAAAATCCAGACGATGGGCCGAACGCAAACCCACTACCCCTCCGAAATATCCCATTAAAAGGTGCAATCCGATTTGCAGCGGCGCGCGGATATCATCCGGAATGACATCGGACAACGGCATCAAAATCAGCGCCGATATGGACAAGCCGCACACCAGCCCAAACAATCCCATAATCAACTGCTGAGTGAAAAGGACCTTGATACGACTCTCAATATAAACCAGAACAATGGGCAACATGAATGCGAAGGGAAGGATCAGGATATAATCCCCCGGCAGGAAATACTCAAAAGATTGTCGCAGATAGACATAGGTCAAGTAACAGCTCAGCAGAATGAAAGTCGCGCGAAGAATGCGTAAATATGGGTCTTTCATTATCGCAACAACCGTCTGACCGATTCAGGCCGTACCACCCTCCCAGTGAAATATCCTCTCGATCGCTTCTGTCACAGATTCTACCCCCGTACACTGCGCCTGCGCAATCTGAGCCAACTGGATTTCCCGCAGATTGGCCGACGGTACAATCGGGTGAATAAATCCCAACTGACAGGCCTCCGCGACCCGTTGTTCTGCGCCCTTCACACCGCGAATCTCCCCGCTCAACCCCATTTCACCAAACACCACCGTTCGCGCGGGCAACGCCTGGTCTCGATCACTGGAAACAATAGCCATGCCCACTGCAAGATCCGCCGATGGTTCATCCAAATGAATACCCCCAGTCACATTCATAAAAACATCTTTTGTCCCAAAGGGAATTCCCAGACGCTTTTCAAGCACAGCCAGAATCATCGCCAAACGAGTGGGATCCGCGCCGGAGCAGGTGCGTCTTGGAATACCATACCCATGAAACCGTGTCACCAACGCCTGGACTTCGATCAGCAAAGGACGATTCCCTTGCAGTGTCACAGTCACAAGTGAACCCGCTGGTTTATTAAACCCCTCGCCAAGGAACGCCATGGAGGCGTTACTGACCTCCTGAAGCCCCCGGCCGGTCATTTCGAAAACTCCAATCTCATGCGTCGAACCGAAACGATTTTTGGTCACGCGAAGAATCCGGTAGGTATAATGCTGGTCTCCCTCGAAATACAGCACCGCATCCACCAGGTGTTCCATCACCTTCGGTCCCGCAATGCTTCCGTCTTTGGTGACCTGTCCCACCAGAATAATCGGAATGCCCGTCTCTTTTGCCGTGCGGATCAGCAATGCAGAGCAGTCTCGAACCTGTCCCACACTTCCCGGCGCGGCGCTCAACTCGCTCCAATAGGTCGTTTGAATCGAATCTACAACAGCCAGGTACGGGCGAACCTCGCGGATTGTCGCAAGGATCTCCTCAACGCGGGTCTCCGCTTTTACCAGTAGATTCTCCGAATGTGCGCCGATCCGGTCCGCGCGAAGTTTGATTTGCGAAAGTGATTCCTCGCCCGTCGCATAAAGCACATGCCCGCTGTTGCGGGCGATTCCCTCGCACATTTGAAGAAGCAATGTGGATTTTCCGATCCCCGGCTCTCCGCCCAAAAGCAGCGTCGCTCCGGGCAGAATCCCCCCGCTGAGCGCACGATCCACTTCATTCAGTCCCGTAGACAGATGGCCGATTTGATTGTCGGTGATATGCGTCAGAGGAACAGGAGAAACACCCATCCCGCCCAGTGACGACAAAACCGCCCCGCGAGTGCCGGGATGTTCTTCTACAACCTCTTCCGACGCCGTGTTCCATTCGCCACACTGCGGGCACCGACCGAACCACTTCGGTTGGGTGTTTCCGCAGGCTGCACAGGCATAAACAGTTCGACGTTTCATCTTCAGGCAAAACAGAAATTCTCCGGGGAGTATGCTCCGCCAGGATGGAAACTACCCACAGTTCTCCCTTTCCCTCTGGCAATCCACATGGGTCCTGTACGTCCCATTCGTCCCATCCTCTCCCTCATCTTTTTCCATCCCCTTCATTTCATCCTTCATAATCTCTCAAACAAACCACCGCCGCAGGTGCAGGTGAGGCCCCGGCAGAGGAATCGACAGCAATCCTTCCTCCGGGCAGCGTTCGATGATCTCCCCGTTCTCCAGCAGTTCCAGAGCAAACTCGAGCGTCGTCGCGCGTACTGCACGGTCCGGCGCGGTCAGGATGCTCGTCAGATCAACAAAAATCTGGAGGGTCTTGTCCATCCGGTACAGTTTCACGCCGTATTGATCCTCGGTCAGATCGATATCGCATTCCACCGGCGAGGCGCAAATCAAACGTATGGAACATCGCCCCAGTGCGAACGCATGAGCCAGGCGGGAACTGATGCGCAAACGTATGGCGAGGCCGTCCTCGGTCGCCCCGTAAAGACATTCGGACATCTCATAACTGGTGCGGTGCATGGTTCTGCCGGACCTCCCCGGCAGGTATTCGCTCGTCCCGGCCCATTCGAAAAAACTCGTTCCTTTGGGATTGGGACGACGGAACAAACGGCCTCCCAGAGAGGGGGCCACCAAGCCCTTTACGCGAATCGGTTTCTCCAGGCGAGTGGGAGGATCTTGGCCCAATAACTGGTAGACCGCTTGAAGACGGTTGCGGAAAATCCGGTCGAAAATATGCGCGTGAACGCATGGGTGGTCATCTCCGTACCACCAGAACCAATCGCTGGCCTCTGCGCGATAAATGTGTTCCCAGGCTTCGGCGCGACGTTTCTCATCCAGGCGTCCCCGCTCGCGTATCAGCGCTTCCCGTGTCTGTCGAAGACAATCCCAGGCGATATTGTCCTCGTCCCCACCGATCCAGACCCGGAAATTCCGATTGATCCAGGATGCCGGAAACAAGTCCGTAATTGTATCCTCCGGCGGAAGAAGCTCCAGCGCCTCGCTTACCGTGCAGCACCGGACCTCAGGATCGCATGTCAGGCGGGAGTACAACGCATCCAGAAACGCAAGACCGTCGTCAGGATAGTATTCCCAGCAGTTCTCCCCATCCAGGATCACCGGAACCAGGCTGAGGCTTTGTTGCTGATCCGCGATGGCATGGACACGCAACAGAAAATCATCCACCGCGCGTTCCGCCGGAAATCGCGAATATTCGAATCCGATCAGGTCCGACAGTTTGTGATCCCGAAAAATCAGCGTAATCGTCCCGGAGGGCGTCTCTACAGCATAGGGTCGATAAAGGTTCTGCGGACGTTTCCCTCCTTTCAATTTTGAAGCAAACAATATCGCCTCATCCGTTGCCGCCCATTCGATGCCCGCCTCTGCCAGAATGCCCAGCGCTTCCTGCGACACCGAACCCTCCGCCGGCCACATCCCACGCGGAGGACGTCCGAATTCCTGCCCGTATTGACGCATCGCGCGTGCGACTTGTTCCCGCGCGTCTTCCGGGGCACGAAACGGCGGGCTGGGCAGACGGTCTTCCGGCTGGCTCAATCGCGCAATATTCGAATCACACAGCAACGGCACGATCGGATGAAAAAATGGTGTCGTCGTCACTTCCAGAACCCCCGACTCCTGAAACCGACGATGCGCAGGGACCACTTCGGCTATCAGGCGCTGATGTTCTGTCAGCACAATCTTCTTTTCTTCCTCAGTAAAGTTCTTTCCTTTCTCGATGAGAACCCCCAGCGGACTCTCAGGATGCATCCGGAAAATCGGGTCGATCCAAACCAGGTTGAACCAGACCTGCAAATCCCGGTATTCCTGAGGGGTGAATTCCGCCAGGCACCGTTCCAGGGAGTTCTTGCGTCGCTG
This sequence comes from Candidatus Omnitrophota bacterium, assembly GCA_029570205.1. Classification (GTDB taxonomy): domain Bacteria; phylum Hinthialibacterota; class Hinthialibacteria; order Hinthialibacterales; family JAKPRU01; genus JAKPRU01. Next base: position 83,534 of record JAKQSI010000021.1, read on the forward strand.
CCACAGATTCTTATACGGGCGGTGGGGACGAATCATCCACTGCTCATTGGCATCGAAAAAATTTGTCAGGAGATATCGTTTCTCACTGTCGGTCAGGTCCTCGGCGGGTTTCCAGGACAGCCGCCAGGCCGTATCAGTCAGGCTTCCATCTTCATATCCGTGAATCTGCTCGATCAGGCTGGGAACCAGGTTGATTGTCTGATGGACCTTTGGATATCGGCCCCCGAGCATAGCCATATCCACATAGTCCTTGGTGCAATGAAGCCGCACCCAGGGCAGAACCAGCTCTCCAGCCTCCGGGTCGTAATAGGGCGGCTGATGCTGATGCCAGAACAAACAAAGAAGAATTCGTGGGCTTGCCGACATACAACGTCACCTTATTCCGCCTTGTTTTCAAGTTATAGGGGTCTTCTCCCTCTCCCTCCAGGATGGGCGCTGAGGGAAAAAGCAAACCGGACAAATCACATCTCCGCCTCTCTCAAAATCTTGCGATACAGCTTCTCATACGCACGTGCTGCGGCAGTCCAGGAAAAATCCTGCGCCATCCCCCGCCGGACAATCTCGTTCCATCGCTGAGTCGTCCGGAATGCGGCAACCGCCCGGCTGACCGCATCCCTGAGCGCAGAAACGGAGGATTCCTCAAAAACAAATCCGTTTCCGTCCGGATTCTCATCGGCATCCCGAATGGTATCCGCCAGACCCCCTGTCTTTCGCACAATCGGCACAGTCCCGTATTTCAAACTGTACAATTGGGTCAATCCACAAGGCTCATACCGCGAGGGCATCAGAAACATGTCTGCGCCCGCCTGGATCAAGTGCGCCATCCGTTCATCATAGGCGATTCGCACACCGCAGACCCCTGAATTCTCTCGCGCAAGACGGCTCAGGGCCTCCTCCAGATTGAATTCGCCCGTCCCCAGAATCGTCAGCGCCACATCGTTCTTTAACAGGTCCGGTAAGGCTTCCACCAGAAGATCGATCCCCTTCTGGTAGGCCAATCTTGCGACTACGCCGATCAACGGCTTCGACAGACATTCGGGATTCAGTCCGAACTGTCGGATCAATTCCTTCTTGTTCACGGCTTTGCCCTGGCTTACCGTTTCAGCGCTGTAGTTTCGTTCGATGAACGTATCCAATTCCGGATTCCACTTGCTGTAATCCACACCATTGACAATTCCGCACAAACGCGAGGCGCGTTTGCGCAAAATCCCATTCAATCCGCAACCGAATTCCTCGGTTTGTATCTCTACGCTGTATGCCTGGCTGACCGTCGAAAGGTAGTCCGCATGAACCAGGGCGCCTTTTAACAGGCTGATCTGTCCCCAGAATTCCACACCGTCGATATGAAACTGGTCCCAGCCGATCCCGGCTATGGCAATTTGCTCCGCGGGAAACAAACCCTGATAGGCCAGGTTGTGAATAGTGAAAAGCGTTTTCAGATTCGCCAGCTTGGGGTGCTGATTGAATTCTGTCTTAATGAGCAACGGGATGAGTCCGGTCTGCCAATCGTTGCAATGAACAATATCCGGCGTCCAGGATGAGTTCTCCAGCAACCGAAGAACTCCCCGACAAAAGAATGAAAAGCGGGCAAGATTGTCCGGGTATCCGCGCCCCTCGACATCATACAACCCTTCTCGATTGAAATACGCATCCTGCGCAATCAGGTATACCGGCACTCTGCTGCCGGGCAGGATGGTTTTTTCCACGGCTCCATCAACCGGTTCCGAACCGATCAGAATTGTTATTGGCCCGACCGGTTCCGTCACAAATCCGCCCTCCGTAACCGCACGATACTTCGGCATACATACCGCTACTTCATGGCCGAATTGCTCCAGAATCGGGGGCAAAGATCCGGCTACATCTGCCAGACCGCCCGTCTTGGCCAGTGGCGCAACTTCTGACGATACAATTAAAATCCTCATCCGGTTCCATTCCTCCCGCTTCGATCAGAATGACCTTACACTAATTTAGCCCCTGTAAATTCAAAAACAAAGGCGGTTGCTGATGTTCAGCAACTGAAATATCGCTGCACAATATCTTTGTCTGTTATGTCACCATGCCACCACCCGATGGCCTGTACCAGCTCCCTCCGGTGGCAATGTCATTAAGTCAAGGCCGTAGGGAGCCTCGCCCTCCCCAACGGAATAGTATTACCTCCGGCGGAATTATCGCATTGGTCCCATGCGTCCCGTTTGGCCTATTCGATTTCCCCATTACAACCTCAACTGTGCTGTCAGTCTCCTCACAACTTCCGCTTCCCGTCCATTTTCGCTGAGAATCAAAATGCAGCCGGCCCGGTCTGCATCAATCGGGATGATTAATCGCCCTTCGGTCCGCTCCGGTTCGAATTTCTCGCATGTTTTCCAGCGCCTGTCCTCATATTCGCCGACCACAACCACAGGTTGCTGAAACCCGTGCTCGTACAGCTCCAAATCCCCCTCGTCCACTGGAAAAACAACCAATTCTGATGTCTCAAAGATCGATTTCATTCCTATGGAACAAAGCATAATCCCGCCTCCGGATCGCAGAATCCGCTTCCCATCAATCCGCAACTCCCCGCTGCCTTCATAGACCAGCCACTTCCCGGCAGGTGTCCGGAAGAACAGCGCGCCTCGCCGCCCCGACAGCGAAAAGGACACAGTCGATGTTCCCAGGTTTGCGGTGTACTCCAAAGGTGTCTTGTCATCCACCATCCGGAAAAATACATGAGATTCGCCGCGTCGGTCCTTCGCTCGGAACGCATGAACCTGCGGATCATCCGGCGTGATCTGATTCCGCTCAATGGAGGCTCCTGATATCGCAGCCCGGTACGGCAACGGGCCTTGGAGTCGACTCGGATAAATCTCGGCGGGCCAGGGAACAAAATGAACCGTGCCGGATCCGACCGATGCCGTCACCCCGGCGGGAGTCCCCGCGCTTTCCGGATAGTCCAGCGGCAAATGCTCCGGCGGCGGAGCAAGCCCCAATCGTTGATAGCGTTCCAGGCGGCTCCGCTGCCGATTCCGGTCGTAGGCAATATCCCCGGAGAAATAGACAGTCCCACCCTTTTCCATGAACTGACAGACCTTCTCGAATGTCTCGTCCAGCGGGCAATAGGGAATCGGCCACACGAGAAGCTTCGCTTCTTTCGGCAACTTCGCGAGATCCCATTCATTGATCGTTCCAAAATCCACATGTTCCGAAAAAAGCCATTCGGCGGCGTTCATCACGCCATCGGTCACCTGACTTGACTGCCCTCCCATCCGGTGTGAATCGGGGACCAGCAAAAACACTTCCGGTTGCCGATCAAACGGCCTCAAGAAGGAAGTGAACAAAGCCATGTTCCGATACACCTTCGCCCAATCCTTATCTACGCCGTCCTGGCGATAGGTCAATCCCCACTGAAATTCGCAGTCGGGCATGTCCTTCAGGCACCAATTCAGTATGAACCCGGCCCCCATCCCTAATGCCTCGTGCGCCACCGTGATATATCGGTCCACCGATGGCTCGACGAATAATCCTTCCTGGCCTTTCACACGGGCATCATGCGCCTCCTGAGCGCCGAATTCTCCCAGCGTGAAAGACTTTCCCTCGAATCGCCGGTCGGACAACTTCAGGGATGCCGGAAAACCGTCCACCGGGCCGTAATAGTGCATATTCGCAAAATCCTGGTGTTCCAGCGAAAGAAGTTTCTCCGCGCTCTGATAGTCCGGCAGAAACCCCACCGTGGCCAATGCCTTTGGGTTGCCTTCCTTGATACCGGCTGCATTTTCCGCAATCCACCGGTTCAGGATCTCCGTGCGGAACAGGTTTACATCCAAACGACGCACATTGCTCCAGGAATCGGGCGTGTCGTTCAAGGGAACTGCGCCCAGGGAGGCTTCCGGCGGGGATTCTTTCCATGCTGCTTTCAATGCTTCGTCTGTGCCGTAAGTCTTACGCAGATATTCATTCCAGAGAACCTGCATTTCGGGTGTCTGGGGGAGGCCGATATTCGGTTCATTCTGAATATCGAAAATGATTCCCGGTTCTTTCGCGTAGCGGCTCGCCCAGAATCGATTCCATTCCCTCTGCGCTTTCAATTCTTCGTCCGCCAGTTCCTCCTCCAGCCAGTCGTGAAGAGACAGAAACAACACCACGCCTTCGCTCTGGCAGGCATGTACAAGCGCATCCGTTTCATCTACCAGACGCGCCGGCGGTGGAACCTTCAAATCCAGGGAACTATGCTGCCTCACTCCTTCGTATCCCCTCGCTGCGAAAGGGGAAAAATGCAGCACACGCAAAACTCTTAATCCATGGTCTCGCATCCATCGCAGGTCATGCCTCCACACCGCCGGGTTGTCCAGCGGTGAGAACCAGACCTCTCCGGTATGATTGGTCCCAAACAGGAAATACGGTCGCCCTTCCAATACAAAGCGATTCGCGCGGAAATCCACAACGGATGCCGTGGGACTCTCATCCCTTGGAGCCACAACCACACCGCCATAAATGGAATCAATCACCTTCTCATTCTGTACCAGATCCACATGGAACACGCCGCCGGTCTGAGCCAGACGGTTGGAGTTGACCGCGTCCCATGTAAATCCCTGCACACCACCGGGGGCCAGTGTAATCTCCTTATTGTCGACTCTCCGCCTCGACAGCATCAGATACAGTTGGCCTGTAAACGGCTCCGAACCGAAATTCGCGGCGGTAACATGCACTGCGGTCGTGGTTCCTGTGGCGCAATACACCGGATTGCACGCGGTGTGTACTAGAAATACCCGCCGTCGGAGTATCTGAATCGTATCGATCAGCACATCCCGCAGCGGACTGTCTTTTTGAGTGAAATAATCCTGATTTGTGATCCCCGAAAAGGCCCAGGCCGAGCCTTTAAACGGCCCTTCATGATGAAACATTACCGCCAGCGCGCTTCCCCGCGACCGCCCATAGCGGTCCTGTGCATCCAACAGCGAAATCCACCGAGCGTAGTTCACCGGAAAAACCGGATTGTTGCTGCCGGTCATGGCTGTGGCAGCAAAGCCTTCCAGGCCGGTTTCCAGGTCGATTTTCCGCTCCAACTGATATTGATCCCGTCGTGTCACAATACGCCGGACTCGTTGAAACAGGTAAGTCGGATCGAAAATCGGGATCTGGTCGGGGCGCAACGCCATCGTGTCTCCGGGCGTCCCATATCGACCCGAAAGTCGCTCCTCCGGCAGAATCTCTTTCTTCTCGACCCACTTGTCTCCCTCTCGCACACACAAATGATCGAACGCATACCCGCCCAAACTGATAAAACATCCGCCTGACTTCAAGTAGTTCAGAAACGACTGTCTTGCAGCCAGGGGAAAAAACGAACCGTTCGGCAAAATAAGAATATCGAAACGGGCCGGAGTAAAACTCTTAGAGTCCTGGATTTGAAATCCATCCACCATTACGGACTGGATTCCCTGGTCCTTCAGGAAAGGCGACAAATCGAATGGCTCACCTTTAGAGGGTGTCTCAGGAAAACTCCCCGTCAAAATCCCCACCGCCGGCTCCGCCCCAACCGTCAATCTTACAGCCGTAACCATTACCATGCCCATGAAAAGACCACACAACCAGGCCATTCCGGGTCTCAATCTCCCTCTCTCCACACTTGGAGAGGGGGCGGCGGGGTGAGGATTATACCAGCCTTTCATCATCCTTCCTTCGGCAAATTCAACTGAATATAAAGCTCATCCAGCTGTCGTTGGCTGACCGTACTGGGCGCCCCGGAACAAAGATCCTGGGCGCGCTGATTCTTCGGGAACGCGGTAATTTCCCGCAGGTTGTTTTCATCGGCGTAAATCATCACAATCCGGTCCACCCCAGGCGCAATCCCGCCGTGAGGCGGCGCTCCGTATGAAAAGGCGCGGATCATGTGCCCGAACTTCGCGTCCACTTCCTCCTTGCTGTACCCGGCCATCGAAAACGCCTTGTACATAATATCCGGGCGATGGTTTCGGATCGCACCGGAGGAAAGCTCAATCCCATTGCAGACAATATCATACTGAAAGGCCACGATGTCCAGCGGATCTTGCGTTTCCAACTCTTCCAATCCTCCCTGCGGCATCGAGAAAGGATTGTGCGAAAAATCGATCTTTTTCTCTTCTTCGTTGTACTCGAACATCGGAAAGTCGACAATCCAGCAGAAGGCCAGCGTGTTCTCTTTCCCCTTCAGCAATTCGAGATGTCGCGCGAGTCGCAGGCGAACATCGCCCATCAGGGCGCACGTCTCCGACCATTTCCCCGCGCTGAAAAAAACCGAGTCACCTGTCTTCACGCCCAATCGCTCGATCAGTCCCTCTCGTTCTTTCTCGGAGAGGAACTTGGCAATCGGACCGTCGATGCGATCCCCTCGAAACAGCAGATACGCAAGTCCTTTCACCCCTTTGCTTCGCGCAAAATCCTCCATGCCGTCATACCAGGATCGACTTTCCTTAACTCCCCCGGGCAACCGGATCGCCTTGATCGCGCCCCCGCTCTTCACCGTCTTCGCAAAAATATTCAATTGGCATTCCCGAAAAATGTCCGATACATCCCGGATTTCCAGATCAAACCGAATATCCGGCTTATCCGATCCGTACCGATCCATCACCTCGCGATAGGTGAATCGGGGGAACGGACTCTCCTGGATATTCTTCTCGGAAATCGCCGGTGTCATCTCCGTAAAAAGTCCCTCCACTACATCAAAAACATCCTCCTGTGTGCAGAACGACATCTCCAAATCCAATTGATAGAACTCACCCGGTGACCGATCCGCGCGGGCATCCTCATCCCGAAAACACGGAGCAATTTGAAAATATCGGTCAAAACCGGACACCATCAACAATTGTTTGAACTGCTGGGGCGCTTGCGGAAGCGCATAGAACTTCCCCGGATTCAGCCGGCTCGGTACCAGAAAATCCCTTGCGCCCTCCGGGGAACTGTTCGCCAGAATCGGGGTCTGGATTTCCAGGAATCCCCGACGGTGCATGTAGTCCCGGATATACCGGATTACCTTGTCCCGGTATACGATGTTCCGGTGCAGACGCTCTCGCCGAAGGTCCAGGAATCGCCAGATCAAACGCAGTTCCTCATTGGTTTTCTCTTCATCGGCAATGGAGAAGGGAACCTGCTGGGCAGCAGATTCCACCTGCACAAGATCCACCCAGACCTCCACGTCCCCCGTCGGCAGCGCGGGATTGACTGTTTCATCGCTTCGACGCATTACCATGCCCTTTACGGTAAGGACACTCTCCACACGAACCTCTTGCGCAATATGGAAATTCTCCCGGTTCCGGTCAAAATGAAACACGATCTGGGTGATCCCAAAATGATCCCGCAAATCAATGAAAATCAACTGTCCGTGATCCCGTTTCCTGTGAACCCAACCCGAAAGCGTTACATTCTGATTCTCATTCTTCAGCCGAAGCTCTCCGCATGTGTGGGTTCGATATGGGTGTGTAGGGTCTCCCTGTTTGGGTGTAGAACGACTCATCTTTAATCATGTCCTCGATTCATTTTCGAATACTCAATTCATAAATAATCACAAAACTATATTATCGCATGATATTCCTTGATAATCGCGGGATGTGGAGATTTTCATATTATCCTCCCAGCGAAAACGGGCTATCTCCGTTCATTTCTCTTCAGCTCTGTCGCTTTTCTGACGATACCTGATTTGTAACTGATTTCATTTCGCTCGATATACGAGGGAGGTTAAATGATGACGATCCAATGCTGCAAATGCCACAAGGTGAAAAGTGGCAACAAGTGGCTCAAGCCAATTTCGCGTACCCTGCCGACAGAAATGGTTACTCATACCTACTGTCCATCTTGCTTTGATGAAACTCTCCATGAGATTCGCTTTGTTTCACAATGTGCAGACAAGGCGGTGGCAATTGCCTGATCTGTTCACTTTCCATAAGTTACGCGAACTGGCCTCATGCTCACTGTGAAAGAGAAGCCGGTGCCCGCTAAGCGGACATCGACCTCTCTTTCCTGTTTCCGCACCAGGCTTGAGGCTAGGGTTACCATAGAAAGCGCCGGGGCAGCAATGCTCCGGCGCTTTCCACATCGGACCGGATATGTCCCTTCATAGGTTGTATCGGTCCTATACGTCTTATTTGTTGGTTCTTATTTCCCCCCAATTCCCCTATACACCTCCAACGTCTGCTCCGCAGTTCTTTTCCAGGAAAACTGCCCCGCCCGGGCCAACGCTTTCTCTCGCCACTCAGGCAAATCCCCCCGTTTCCACCACTCCGCCATTCGATTCTCCCATGCGGATGAATCGCACGGGTCCAGCAGCAATCCTCCATCCCCAACCACTTCCGGCAAAGACCCGCGATCCGAACAAATCACTGCTGTCCCACAACTCATCGCTTCCAGCGGCGGAAATCCGAATCCCTCGAACAGGGAAGGAAACACAAAGAACCGACTCCCGCAATAATATCGACGCAGTTCCTCATTGCTCTCCACGTAGCCGATAAACCGAATGCGGTCTCCCAATCCCAACTCCCTTTCCGTCGCGAAAATACTCTCATACAGCCATCCTTTCTTGCCGATAAGCACGAGGTCCCCATCAATGTGTCCCTTTCGCGCACAATTAGCGTATGCCCTCAGAAGGAACGGGATATTCTTTCGTGGTTCCAGTGTGCCCACACAAAGGATGTAATCCCGCTCCAGGTTGTTTTGCTTGCGAAACCAGCGAATCTCGTCCGGAACTTCAATGGGCACAAATGCGGGATCCGCAGCCAACAGCGTGGCAGTAATTTTCAATGGCTCAATACCTAGAGTCCGTATGATATCAGCCTTTGTAAACTCTGAATTTGCAAGGACATGCGTCGATTGGCGAATCAGTCTGGGAACGGTATAATTCCACAGTAACCTGGTTGCCCAATCCTTGTGTTCCGGGAAATGCGCGAATGCCAGATCGTGTACCGTAATGATTCCCTTTCCCCTGTACCATAGTGGCATCCCGATGGATGCCGTGTGAAACAAATCGACCGGCCGGTTGTGCAATTGCAGTCGTAATAAAGTTTGTGCCCACAATGTGGTACTGGGAATGGGGATCACATCCGAAGAGAATCGACCAGACAGCCCCAAGTCAGGTAGGATTTTGTTTGAATAAACTGTGTACCGTTCGTCGCCGGGGAGCGAATCCAAGGCCTTCAACAGGCGGGAGAGATAGAACCCGATTCCCGCCCGTTTTGCGGTCAAACACGACCCATCGATTCCGATGTGCAGCGCCATCAGTCGTTGTCCTGTAAGGTCGGAAAATTATAGGCAGGCCGGATCCGAAGGGGCGGATCATGGAGACCCGCCCCAACATCCTGCTCATTCTCATAATGGCTGCAAACCAAGCCGCTGTTCCGCTGCATGCAAAATCGCTCCCAATGTCTCTTTATAGGACATCCCGATCAGCTTCGCCATTTTCACAAGATGCCCGTCCCAGCACCATCCCGGGTTCGGGTTCACCTCCAGCAACTTCGGAATCCCTTCCGCGTTCAAACGCCAATCCAACCGCGCATAATCTCGACATTCCAGTCGCTCAAACAGACGCAATGAGGCCGCAATCAGGAACTTCTCCGTCTCTTCCGGAAGATTCGCCGGGATAGACTGAAGCCGTGCATACGGTGAACTCGGGTCCCACTTCGCCTCATATCCGCAGATCTTCGGAAGATTCGGAGGCAACGCCGAATAATCCTCTTCAATAATCGGCAGCACCATGTAAGAGTCCGGCGGATTCCCGATGATCCCGACACTCAGGTCTTTGCCGGTCAGGAATTCCTCAACGAGAACAGGCTTGTCGTAACCGAATTTCTCCCGGATGTCCGTAATGGCATTCACCAAGTCTTCCGCGTTGTTCGCGATACTCTTCTGGGTAATCCCGAAGCTGGAATCCCCAAAGTTGGGTTTCACAATCGCAGGAAACCCGAACGCAATCTCCGAACTGGTATCCTCCGGCTTTACCAGCCAGGCTTCCGGAACGGGGATATCCATCTCTTTCGCCAATCCGCGTGTCAACGACTTGTCATAGCAGATCCCCAGGCATTGAGGCCCGGCGCCTGAATACGGAATACCAAGAACTTCAAGCAGCGCAGGCACATGGAGCTCATACCGTGCATTATTGCAAAAGCCCTCATCGCACAAATTCACGACAAAATCAGCCTTCCCTTTCAGGTTCCTCAACTCGTTTAAAAGCGTGTCGTGGTTGTCCAGGTAGTAGAACCGATAATCGCTCAATTCACGCAGCGCGCCCTTCATTTGGTCGAGTGTATAAAAGTCGTCATCATCAAAAACATTCTGCGGCTTGAGGATGTCGATCTTGCGGGGATCCCCCGTAACCACGGCCACATTCCGAATCGCCTTTTTCGACCGCTTCTTGGGAGTCCACTCTTTCTTGACAACAGCGGTCAGAATGATTCGCCGTTTCATCATCCCGAGATCCTGGTTCCGCCGTGAGTCCGGCGAATAAGACCCATGCAACGCGAAATCCGTGAATCCCACGGTTTTCAGCAACTCTTCCAGAGACCCCGGTGTATAAAGTCGCTCCGCGTAAAAATGATCCGCAATCACACCTTTTTTGATATGAGTGACCACCTCTCGCGAGATAATCCGCTGCCCATCGAGCGACAGCGAACGCTCCCGACAAACAAAAAGATCCTTGTCGATCCATTCCCAGGATCGCGGATCAAAGTTCGCCTTGAGATACTCGCCGTCGGCTACATCCATCAGAACACGTCCCCAGGGTTTCAACACGCGAAACACTTCGCTCAGCACCTTCAGGTCTTCCTGCACGGTCTCGAAAAAACCGAAGCTGTTCCCCAGGATCATCACGACGTCGAAAGTATCCGATGGATACGGTAGCTTGCGTGCATCGCCCTCTCGGAACCGGGTTGTCAGACCGATCTTTCTCGCGTCCTGACGCGCCTTCCGGATCAAATAGTGCGAGCGGTCCAACCCCTCCACATTGATGAATCCCCGCCGGGCCATCTCCAGCGAATGCCGACCCTGTCCACAGCAGAGATCCAGAACCCTGTCCTCCGGTGACAAGTCCAGAATGCCCGTGAAGAATCCGATCTCGGTGCTGGTGATCTGGCTGTCATCCACCAGGTCCGCATCGGTCTTAATATACAATGAATTAAAAATGCGCCGCCACCAGTCAGGTTGGACATACTCCTCCATATTCGCAACGGACCCCAGGCATTTTGAAGAACCGTTGCCGTTGCCGTTCCCATTACCACCTCTCTTGCGAAGAGCTGATTCAGCGAGGGAATTGCCTGTATTCTGCATCTGTGGGTTGTTCCTTTCCCATTAGGATCGATTTGTCGCCTCTTTCGGCAAAAATATTAAGAAAACTCCCGGCTTGTTGCCGATAGACCCGATTCCGTGCCGAAGGTTTGATCTCCCACCGGCCTCCTCCAGCCACAGAACGATCTTGACGATCTCCTGTCGGGCTTCTTCGAATTGTCGTTGTTGTAAGGACCTCTCCGAATTTGACCTCACCTCCTGGTCTGTGCCCTCGCGCGCCTGTTCGCGCCGCAGGTTGCTCTCAACCGATGTATAAATCATCAAGAAGCAATTTGCTGCCGAAAGGCAGGCCGCTCTTTTTCATTATCGCTCTCTAATTCCGTTTGTCGGTCGGGCCGAAAAAACACGCTTCTGCCGACCCACCTGCGCCGCCCTGGAAATCGACTCATTTTTTGTGCCTGCGGATATTCCTGTTCCGGTCGGTTTCTTTGGTCTGTGTTCCTCCCGACTGTCTCCGCTCCAAGCAGCTGTGAAATCCCAAGTATCCGGCCCCATCGCCCCAACCATTCCCGTGGCGCTTCCCACGGGAGTTCGTCCGCAATCGCCCTTGCCGTGTCCCGTATGCACTCCGCAATTGAACGTGTACTCCGGTCAAAGGTCAATGACCAATGCGCCACCAGGATGATTGCCGCCAATCGTCCCAGCGAAGAAAGCACAAAGGTCAAATGGTAATGCAGAAACTGAAATGTTCCGATCTCGAAAAGTACCTGAGGCAGGAAGGTTGTGATTAAACCTCCGGTCATCGAGCCGAGCACAAAAGACGGCCCGGAGAAAAATCCCAGCAACCCGTAGGCATATTGACGTTCGCTTTGTCCACACAAACGCTGAGGCCAGCTGAATACGGCCATATTGAACCCCGCCCAGCCGATCCCGCCCAGCACCGATGCCACCCACACCGGCCATACGAATCCAGGATGACTGGGAACCCACACCCACACATGCAACGCCACCAGCATCCCGCTGGCAATCAGTACCGCCCTGTCTCCAACCTGGTCCAGCGCCCGTCCCCACAAACGACTTGCCGCCAGCGCCGTCATGCTGGACAATAGCGCCTGGTATCCCATCCCCGCCGGCGACATGTGCAACACACGCACCATGTGGACCCCGAATAACGCCGATGCCACTCCCAGGGAATACTGCCAGAACGAATAAAATTGTATGAACTTCCGTAACGCAGGTTTTGTCCTTAACGGCGCTATCAACTGCCGCGCGGAAATTCGAGGCAAAGGCATCATCTTCGGCTCGTATTGACGAAGCAGCATCCAGGCCGAAAATGCCGCCGACGCAATCGCCACACCAAAACAGATCGTGTATCCCAACCGGCCCATCCCATGCGAACGAAACTGTGACAAAAACTGGGACCCGATAAACAACGCGATCAGCGAAGTCAGTCCCAGGTACGTGTTTCGTAAACCATAGTAAGAGCCTCGGATTGTAGTCGGCACCAGGTCCGTCATCCAGGAAAACCAGGCATTCGCGGCAATAACCGCGCATATATTCGCGCCGAACAACACGAACACCATCAGGGCTTGTCGTACAGCAGGGGACCAGTCAACGTACAGGAGACCGATCAGGGCCACCCAGGAAATCCGGTGCAAAACGGAAAACATCGCCGCCACCGGTTTCCGCGCCTGAAGGCGACGGACCAGAATCGGCGACAGGAAATACGCAAACTGCGTCAAAAACGGAAGGGATTCAACCACACAACATAGAAAATTCGGCGCACCCTGGTCGAGAACATAGTTGGTCAGAAAGATGCCCTGCGTAAGTACCATGTGAATGGTCGCAAACACGGCCTCAACCGTCGAGCACTTCAGACCCGACCGGATCGATTCCATTTCACTTCGGAGATCTCGTCTCATCTCAATACAACGAAAAACTATCAATCTCCATTAAGATTCAATATCTCTTCTATTTCACCCTCCAGGAGAAACGCCGATGAGGTCGCCACAAATGCGCGACGAAGCGATTCCCGACTCTTCTCCGTCTCCTCCGCCGCAATCCCGTCCACTGCAAACGAAAACAGTCCCGACACAAATCCCGCAATCGCACACGCAAGTCGGCGGATCCGAAGGGGCGCCACCGGCCTCGCAATAAATCGCTCTACCTCACGACGGATTCCCTCCAGATAATTTAAATACGGCGCTTCGAACTCTTGTGGCGTATCCTGCTGTACTTGGGGAAAAACTCGCCTTTGAAACAGCAGCAAAAACTCGTTCGGATGTTCCTGGAAGAATTTCGAATGCGCCTGGATCAGACCCTCCACCGCTTCATCCAAACTCCGACATTCCCTCTCTGCCTCCGAGATCCGCTCCAACAAATGGCCCACGGCGTCCTCCGCGAGCGCCGTGGCAAGCGCTTCCTTATTCGTGAAATGTCGATAAAAAGTTCCCTTGCCGACATCGGCACGCTCTGTGATCTCTTCAATGGCGGTGTTTTCAATTCCAGACTCAATGAACAGAGCAAGCGAGGCCTCTTTCAGGCGCTGACGGGTCTGAAGGGCACGTCGCGTTGCACGGCCCAGTGATCCATTCTCTGCCATTTTCCCTTAGTCTCTCTTTCGGACCATTAAGTCATGTGTGACCGCAAAGTCACCATAGATAATGATAGTCACAGATGACTTTGAGTTCAACGAAAAGCCGCCATTTCTTGTAACGGTCATCAGCGATCATTGACAAGAACCCATCTCTCTATACGGATAAACTGACATACCTGGACCGGTTTCCGTGACAAGGGTACAATATGATGTAGATTATGCAAGTGTTGGGACACAAAATATGGAGAAAAGAATATCAACCACGATTTCCTCCCGCTCCGTTGACAGCCTGCTCAAGGTTCGTAGAATACCCTGCAACCCTATGGAGTAACTGATATAGCGATGCTCTCAAAAAACGCGGAGTATGCCCCCCGCACCCTTCCGGCTTTCACAAAAAACCATGATCAGAGTCTTTTTTGATCTCGAAACCGGCAGAAAGGGAGAAAATCCCTGACAACTTCCTTGAGTTAATTCTTCTCAAATTGAGAAAGTTGGGATTTCTGCTCAACAAAAAAGGAAGATGAAAGACGTTTGGGATGCAACTTACCGGATTCTCAATAGCAGGGCTTTGGCGGATATACTCCCTCTGGTCGATCACGCCACGGAAACGAAGATCGAACACCCTTGGCAGCGGATCGGATTGATTATTGTGTAATCTAATAAAATGTATTCAAAAATACTCTGTTTCGGTCAAGACCATCGATTTCAACTCCAATCCCAACAAGAACAGAAATCTGCGTCTTTTCCAGTCCACCGCAGTAGACAGGGAGTTTTGTGATGCCCGAACCCGCAATGGATCCCAAAGTGGATCACGCTTTTCTTGATAACCTCATTACGCAATATCGCCACAAACCCGGAGCGCTCCTGGCCATTCTGGAAAGCGCACAGGATCACCATCCGCGCAAGTATCTGACAAAGGAGACTCTGGAATACATCGGCAAGGAAATCGGAGTGTCCCGGTCTCAGATATACAATGTCGTAACCTTTTACTCTTTTTTTAATCTGACTCCCCAAGGTGACCACAGCATCACAATCTGCCGGGGAACTGCCTGTCATGCCAGGGGATCAAAGAAAATACTCGATTTCGTGAAGAACATGCTCCAACTCCAGGAAACCAATTCCGGCTACGCAGATAAATTGTGTCTCACCACCCCGGACAACCGATTCACCGTCAGAACAGTGGCCTGTTTCGGCCAGTGCGCACTGGCCCCCGTCGTTTCCGTCGATGAACGCATCTACGGTTATATGACTTGCCGGAAAATCCGGGAAATTATCGAAAAATTGGATCGTGAGCCGGTGGAGCCGGTCCCGCTGTTTATCTGAATGCCGGTTCCGATAAAACCGGCAGGAGCGCCACAAGAATGGACAAATCTGAGGAACCGTCATGAGCGATATGCGAATCAATGATCTCAATATGCTCCACGTTGTTCAGGAAGCGGGTATGAGCAAACTCCTGCCCGGAAAACCCCGCATTGCTGTGGGGATGGGCACCTGCGGTATCGGCAACGGCGCACAGGAGGTTTACGACCTCTTCTATCACGAACTGCACAACCAGGGGGTTGATGCCTATCTCACAAAGGTGGGCTGCTTCGGATTCTGCGCAGAGGAACCTCTGGTCAATGTATTCGTCCAGGGCTATCCCCTGCTGATTCTTCACCGAGTCACCCCCGATGACATCAAAGGCATTGTTGACCTGGTCGCAGAGAGAAAACCGCCGGTCAACAAAATCCTTTGCAAAATTGAGGAGTGGAATCACCTCACCGAACGCGTTACCTACGGTCATGGAATCCCTGAGGTTCCCACATGGGACGAGATCCCATTCTACCGATATCAGAAAAAAATCGTTCTTCGAAATTGTGGACTGACCAATCCCGAGGAAATTGACGAATACATCGGAATCGGCGGATACCAGGCGCTCTATAAAGCCCTCTATGAAATGTCCCCGGATCAGGTCCTGGATGAAATTAAAAAATCGAAGCTCCGGGGACGAGGCGGAGCCGGGTATCCCACAGGGATCAAATGGGAACTCCTGAAACGCGCAAAAGGTGACCGAAAATACCTGGTCTGCAACGCCGATGAGGGGGATCCGGGCGCGTACATGAATCGCAATGAAATCGAGGGCGACCCCCACATGTTACTGGAGGGGATGATTATCGGCGCGTATGCGACCGGCGCAACCGAGGGGGTAATCTACATGCGGGCGGAATATCCGCTCGCCGTGGAACGGCTGAAACGTGCCATCGCCCAGGCACGCAACCATGGTCTTCTCGGCGAGGGGATCATGGGAACCCCCCTCTCCTTCGAGGTACACGTGGTGGAAGGCGCTGGGGCTTTCGTCTGTGGCGAAGAAACCGCCCTGATGGCCTCCATTGAGGGAAATGCCGGAAGACCGCGACCCCGCCCCCCATTCCCCGCGGATAAAGGTCTTTGGGGCTACCCGACCAACATCAACAATGTCGAAACCTGGTTCAACATCCCTATCATCATTGCCAAAGGCGCCTGGTGGTTCGCTCAAACGGGCAATGCGACCAGCCCCGGCACGAAAGTATTTTCTCTCGTCGGCAAAATCAAAAACACCGGCCTGGTTGAACTTCCCCTGGGATCGCCTCTTCACACCATTGTCTACTCAATCGGCGAGGGAACCGGCACCAGGCGCAAGGTGAAAGGCGTCCAGACCGGCGGACCTTCCGGCGGATGTATCCCCGCCGAACTCTTCAATACCCCGGTAGACTATGAATCCCTCGCGTCTCTTCGCTCCATCATGGGTTCCGGCGGGATGGTCGTGCTGGACGATGATAACTGCATGGTCGATGTCGCGCGGTACTTCCTGGAATTCACTCATTCCGAATCCTGCGGCAAGTGTATTCCCTGTCGCGTGGGGCTGGACCATGCTTTGCGCATCCTGACCGATGTCACCGAAGGCAAAGCCGGCCCCAACGATCTCGAAGAACTCAACAATCTTGGCCGCGTAATTCGTGATACGGCTCTTTGCGGTCTCGGACAAACCGGTCCGAATCCGGTTCTGACCACCTTAAGGCATTTCCGTCTGGAATACGAGGAACACATCTTGCAGGGCCGATGCCGGGCCGGAATCTGTGAGCATCTGTTTCTTTCTCCTTGTGAAAACAGCTGTCCGCTCCACATGAACATTCCGATATTCCTTCAACTGTTCAAGGAAAACCGCCTGCAGGAGGCCTGCGAGCTCATCCAACTTGACAATCCCCTGCCTGCTTCTACCGGTCGAGTCTGTGAACACCCCTGTGAAATTCGGTGCAGGCGCAAAGACATCGACAGCTCGGTCTCGATTCGGGAGGTCCACCGCTTTCTGGCTGACCTGATGTTCCGCGACGGGATCCGGAAAATTGTGTTCGACACGCTCCAGGCGCGAAAGTTCCCTCCCACAGGGAAATCGATTGCCGTGGTGGGCGCCGGACCCGCCGGACTGACCGTTGCCTATTATCTCTGCCTTCTCGGACATGATGTGACAATCTACGAGGCCTTCCCCGAAGCAGGGGGAATGTTGAAATACGCGCTACCCGAATATCGTCTTCCCAATTCCGTTGTGGACCGTGAAATCGAATTCATCCGGAACCTGGGTGTCCGTTTCGTTTTCAATACACGGATCGGCTCAGATAAAAAACTGCTTGAACTCGACCAGGAATACAACATAACCTTTCTCTCAATCGGTACCTGGATCGGCATAACAACCGGTCTGCCCGGCGAGCATCTGGAGGGTGTCGTCCACGGTCTCACCTGCTTGGAAGATGTCTCCACTGAAAGGAAGTTCGATCTCGGAAAAAATGTCGTGGTGATCGGCGGCGGGAACGTGGCCATTGACGCGGCTCGCACATCCATCCGCAGAGGCTCCGATGTCACCGTAGTCTATCGGCGTGAGGAAGCGGATATGCCTGCGATCCGCGAAGAGGTTGAAGAGGCCAGGGCCGAGGGGGTCAAGTTTGTCTTTCTTGCCGTACCCAAAAGCATCATCGAAGGCGCTCCCGGTAAAGTGAAGGGCATTGAACTGATTAAAACCCGTATTGAAGGATACGAACCGTCCGGACGACGCAAGCAGGTCCCAACCGGTGAGTCGTTCACTATCCCCTGCGATACGGTCATTCTGGCCGTCGGCGAGCGGGTGGATTCCCAGTTCATTCGAGAATCCAAGATCGAAATCTCCGAGGGGGGGACTGTCATTGTCAATCCGTTCAGTTTCGAAACAAGCGTACAAAACGTATTTGCCGGCGGAGATGCCGTTACCGGAGCCTCCAATGTCGCAGAGGCCATGGCAACCGGCAAAAGAGCCGCCGCCTTCATTGATGAACGGCTTACAGGACAGAAGCGATTCAAACAACTCTGGCCCTCTTATCCCATCCATAACGATGTCCCACTTGAGCCGCAGGGAGGCGAACGGAACAGTGTTCGGATCATTCCGGTTTCAGAACGGCAGGCCAACTTCAACGAGGTTTCTCTGGGATTGATGGATGAACAGGCACATAAAGAATCCATTCGCTGTCTGCGATGCGATATCAAGGAGGCATCCTGACAATCGGAGAAATAGATGGAACAAAAGGTGGGTGCCACACTATGGGCGGCCACAGGCTTCCAGCCTGTGACCCCCAGACAAAAAAATTGGACAACAACATGAGCAAAGAGTTCACAATCAGAATCAATGGCCGGGATATCCCGGCCCAGGAAGGGGAAACAGTCCTCGATGTGGCACGGAGGTCCGATATCTATATTCCGGCGCTGTGCCATTTGAAGGGACTGTCCCCGGTCGGCGCCTGCCGCCTCTGTCTGGTAGAAGTCAAAGGCGTGTCTCGCCTGGTTCCTTCCTGTACAACCTACGTGCATGAGGGGCTGGATGTGATTACCGATTCGGAAGGCATACAGAAATGCCGAATGGTAATTCTTCAGCTCCTGTTCTCGGAGCGGAACCACACCTGTTCGGTCTGTGTCTCCAATGGCCACTGTGAGCTGCAAGCCATCGCCGAAAACCTCGGAATGAACTATGTCCGGTATCCCTATCGCTTCCCGGCCCTGAAGGTAGATGCCTCTCACGAGAAATACGCCATCGACCACAACCGCTGTGTCCTTTGCACCCGCTGCGTACGTGTCTGCAAGGAGGTGGAAGGTGCGCATACGCTGGAGATCATCGGGCGGGGTGTTCATTCACTCGTCCTGGCCGATCTCGATGGATTGTGGGGGGAATCCCAAACCTGTACCGGTTGCGGCAAATGTGTTCAGGTTTGCCCCACCGGCGCCCTGTTCGAAAAAGGAAAAGCAGTAGGTCAGATGAAAAAACGCAATGAGTTTCTGCCCTACCTGATGTCCATGCGGAGTCTGAACCGATGAGAAAAATAAGACTGGCCACCGTTTGGCTCGATGGATGCTCCGGCTGTCACATGTCTCTCCTGGATGTGGATGAACGAATCATTGAATTCGCCAACCGGATTGAGGTTCTTTATAGCCCCCTTGTAGACCGGAAGGAGTTCCCGGATTCGGTGGACCTGACATTGGTAGAGGGGGCAATCGCAAGCGACGAAGACCTGCATAGAATTCACCTCATTCGAGAACGCTCGAAGGTTCTGGTCGCGTTGGGGGATTGTGCTGTAACCGGCAACATCTCCGGTATGCGCAACTCGTACCCGGTGAACGCTGTTCTTCAGCGCGCCTATGCTGAAAATGCTGGAACCCGCAACGGGTTGCCGCAGCGAGGCCTCCCCGTGTTGCTTCAGCGGTGCCGACCGCTTCACGAGGTCGTTCCCGTCGATCTGCATGTTCCGGGATGTCCTCCGAGGGCCGACCTGATTTACGCGGTTCTCAAAGCCATCCTGGAGGGGCATCTTCCCCAGAACATCCATACCCGTTTCGGATGATAGGAATAAACCATGACCAGGCAGATTGTCATTGATCCCATAACCCGCGTCGAGGGACACGGCAAAGTCACTTTGTACCTCGATGATTCCGGCGAGGTCCGGGATGCCCGGCTTCACGTCACCCAATTTCGTGGATTTGAGAAGTTCTGTGAGGGACGCCCTTTTTCCGAAATGCCTTCTCTGACCGCTCGTATTTGCGGCATCTGTCCGGTCAGTCATAGCCTGGCATCCGCCAAAGCCTGTGATGCTCTTCTGGCCGTTCAAGTCCCCAGGACCGCACAGAACCTCCGGAAAATCCTCAACCTGGCCCAGCTACTCCAATCCCATGCCCTGAGCTTTTTCCATCTCTCCTCCCCAGACCTCCTCCTGGGAATGGAGTCCGATCCGGCTGAACGCAATGTGTTCGGCGTGATTCGATCTCATCCCAGTCTGGCACGAAACGGAATCCGCTTGCGCCAGATCGGTCAGCAAATGATTGAGACTCTCGGCGCGAAACGGATCCATTCACCTTGGGTTATTCCGGGCGGCGTTGCCGGCCCGCTCGCGTCTGAGGATCGAGAAGCCCTTCTGGTTCTGATCCCGGAAGCCCTTTCCATTATTCAGGAAACCATCGAGTGGTTCCGTTCCGTTTTGAACCAATACACGGAGGAAATCCGCACATTCGCCAATTTCCCGACTCTGTTTCTGGCTCTCGTGGCCGGCGATGGCCACCTGGATCATTACGATGGCCGAATGCGGGTAATCGATTCCGAGGGCAATCGCCTTCTCGATCAAGCGGACCCGGCTCAATATGCGGATTATATCGAGGAATGGGTGGAGCCGGATTCCTATTTGAAATCGCCCTGCTATAAGCCCATGGGATATCCCGATGGAATCTATCGTGTAGGTTCGCTGGCCCGCTTGAATGCGGTTGACCGCTGCGGAACACCTCGTGCCGATGAAGCTTGGAAAGAATTGCCCCAACCGAACCAGGGGCCTTTGCTCAGCTCGTTCCACTATCATTATGCGCGGCTTGTTGAATCACTGTATGCAGTAGAACGAATCGAGGAGATTCTTCACGACCCCGATATTCTCGATGATCGTGTCTGTGCCAGGGCTCAGCCGAACAATCTGGAGGGTGTCGGGGCCATCGAAGCGCCACGCGGCACGCTCATTCATCACTACCGGATCGACAAAAACGGCCTGATGGTCTGGGCAAACCTGATCGTCGCCACCGGCCACAATAATCTGGCCATGAATCGGGGCATCCTGCAGGTCGCCAAAGAATACGTGAAAGGTGACAGAATCTCCGAAGGCATCTTGAACCGCATCGAGGCCGTCATTCGCAGCTTCGATCCGTGCCTGAGCTGCTCGACCCATGCACTGGCTCGCATGAGTCTGCAAATCCAACTGCTTGCGCCGACCGGAGAATGCCTGGACATGGTCGCGCGATAGGCCTTTATCCCGCTTCTCTCCTGTTTCCCACCACCGTCGGTTGACACAGGCATTGGAATCAAGATAATTCTTGCGACCACTTGACAGGGGAGATCCTGAAGGTGACATCGCGGGCTATCCCGGTTTTCTCAAAATCATCGAGGGTTGAACTCCTCCTCAACTCCCTTTTCATCATCGGCTTGAGTGTTCTCTGGATTCCTTCGTCGGCGCGGAACCTGTGCGCAGGAGACCCATCACCCACGCCGACAGCGACTCCAAGTCCTCCTATCATAACTCCTTCCCCAATCCCTTCCTGGACTCCTACCGCAACATGGGGTGGTCATACACCCTCTCGAACTTCGACTCCAACCGCCACCGCGACCCCAACCCAGACGGAAACTTTTACCCCAACGCAAACGCAAACTCCCACCCCAACGCTTTCATTTACCCCAACCTCGACTGACTCTCCAACTCCGATACCCACTTCAACCTCGACCCCAACTCTCACTTCCACACCGTCGCACAGCCCGACCGTAACCCCTTCTCCAAACTCCACACCATCATTCACCCCAGCTCAAACTCCGACCTCCACTTGTACTCCAACATATACAACCACAATGACGCCGACTCCGAGCGCCACTCACACCTTAACCCCCACTCCAATCCCCAGCCCGACACCTTCCTTTACTTCCACTCCAACTCCCACCCTCACGCCAACTTGCACTTTCACCCCAACCTGTACACCAACCGTTACCCCCACTCCCAGTTTTACTCCTTCTCATACCTCAACCGCCACTCCAATCCCTAGCCCGATACCTTCCTTTAATTCCACTCCAACTCCCACCCTCACTCCGACTTGCACTTTCACTCCAACCCGTACACTGACACCCACTCTCGCTCCAACTCCGTCCACACTGTCCACACCAACCGTGACAGCATCGCATACACCGACTCGGATTCCCCTCCAATTCGTGCCGGGACCATCCATCCCCGCACTTCCGGCTTCCAGCGCCATGGCATTCGGAACACTGTCATTTGCACAGGAACCGGCTTTGGTTGTTGTCTCGCAAAGAAATCTCGGCGCGGCCTCTTATCTCGGAAAAGGAGATGGGTCGTTTCAGGAGATTCCTTCCCCTGTGCAGCCGGGAGAATATGCCGATGTCGTTTTTCTTGCCTCGGATTGGGTCGCCTTGGCCGATGCAAATGCGGATTGGGTTTTCCTGTCTCACTATGATGAATCACAGGGGTGGGTCATGCAGGATCGCCGGATACCCATTGAGTTCCCCACATGGGTTCTCAGCGGCGATCTTGAGCCGGATGGTAAACCGGACCTGATCGTGGCAAGCCAAGTCCCCTGGGTTATCACCGCCGTCCTGGATGTTCTTGGGGATTCGCCGCGATGGATTGATTTCGACTTGCCGTTTCGTCCCGTATGTATGACCGTTGCAAATTGCGATTCCCGGCCCGGCGATGAAATCCTTGTGAGTTACGGAGTCCCTGCTGAGATTCGGATTTACTCTCTCGGAGAATCAGGCTTTCTGGAAAAAAGCCGCGTCGATCCCACTTCCGCTCTCGGACCGGGCGCTCATGTCACCGACTTTGTTATTGGGGATACGGATGGCGATCCGTATGCCGACATTGCCGCTGTCAATTTCTTCGGCTATGCGCAAATCTTCCACGGTTCCGGGGATGGTTCTTTCCAGCGGATGGAACAGGCGACCATTCCTGCGCTTCCAAGGCAGATCGGGGTCGGTGACATGGATGGCGATGGAATCGAGGACCTTGTTGTGACCGCCATTGGAATTGGGGCGAATGGTCACGATGAAATCTTTGTTCTGAGGCAGGATCCGTGGACGGGGCTTCTTCCGCCGGAAACTGTCGCAGAGGTCCCCGATCCCGCAGCGTTGGATGTCCTGGACCTGGACCATGACAAGCGTCCGGATCTCGCGGTCTTGAGTCGAAAGTCGGATGAAGTCAGGGTGTTTCTGAACCGAACACCGTCTCCCGATACATGTCCTCCTGTCGTCGCCAAGATCCCGGATTTGCGACTCCTGAAAGGCGAATCCCTGCCGAACGCTTTCGATTTGGATAGATATGTCGTAGACCCGGACACGCCAGGGCATCGCTTGCACTGGTCTGTCAGGTCCTGGGGAAATTGCCCGAAAATAACGATCCATCCCGATCAGGTTGTAGACTTTGATGCTCCTGTGGAGAGCGGAAAAAATGGCTATGCGCAGTTCATCGTGACCGATGGCCGCCATCGGGTCGCTCAAACCGTCCGAGTCCATATCTTTGAGCCATATCCCGGGGAAAAATAAACATTTCGGTTCCCCTCAACGCCACTCTCTACAGCTGATCCGCAAAAAGATGGTACACCATCAGGGCAAAACAAACCGCCATCAGCCCCAGGCACACCCATTCCACCCGCTGCCAGAAGCGGCTGTTGTACACTCTCTCGGAATGGGGACGTACAAATTGGGCAAACAATCCCCCACTGATTGCCCCGCCTGCATGGGCCAGATTGTCTCCCCGTACCATGAACGAATACAGCACCCCGATCACTATCCAGGTCATCATGAACTTGAAAATCTCCTGCCCGCGTGGTCCGCCCATCCGAAGCCCGTAGATCGCTCCCGCACCCAGCAAGCCGAAGATGGAACCGGATGCGCCCACCAGCAAAATCGGTTTTCCGTAGAACGCATGAAGAAATACGGACGTTGCATTGCCCCCAAACCCGGTCAAAAGATACAACGCGAGAAACCGTTGGCGGCCGTACACCGCCTCAATTCTCGGTGCAATAACATAGATTGCCACACAATTGAACAGCAGGTGCATCAAATCCCCGTGCAGGAATATCGCGGTCATCAGCCGCCAAAACTGCCCCGCAAGGATCGATGGCGTAAACGCCGCGCCGAACCGATAGAGATCCATACCACTTGCGCCGCCCAATCTTCCGGGGCCGTCCGGGCGCGAGACACTGAAAACCAGCGCCACCAGCATCATAAATACATTCACCCCAATCATGGCAGAGGGATAATTGATCTGAGACAGGTTGATCTCCCCGAATCCACGTTGCTCAAATCTTCGGACCTGCCATCGAAGACGTTCTGTTGCCAGGTTATGGGCAATCAACCACTCGGAAACAGATCGAAAAATGCGGACCGCGAGGCGATGTACCCGGCCGCCTGGGAATCCTTCCATAGAAACCTGTCTCCTTCGTACCGAATGCTCTCCTGAGCCTGTGGACTTGCAGAACAAAAGTTCGACTTAGTGTTGTGTAACTGAATCGGTTTTACAATGACTCTTGAATCAGTTTGGCAACGATCCACGAATCAGTTATGCAATGACTCTTGCGCATCATATTCCCCACCACCCCTTATCCGGGTGGGGTGGCGCCAGCATCTTGCCGCTGATTCTTCCGGGCTTGCAATAGGTAAAAAGGTAATTCAGTTACAGCGCTCTTGTGTGCCTCTCGCCAAATGTCTCGTGCGACCACTATTCCCAAGCAACAGCGTAGGACAGAACCAGCCCCCACAGGCCGAACAAAAAACACCAATCCCTCCGACTGCTTGCCTCATCTTTCCGTGTAATCCGCGTCCCCTCCGTGTAATCGGTGGTTCATTCACCCAAGCGACGAAAGCCGGTACAGAATCCGGTCTCCTGCCCGTCTGACCTCGGTCAAATGGGATGGCAACAGAATCGAGAAATCCACATCCTTCCGAAGTTTCGGCCATGGCGTTGCGATGTGCGTAACACCCGCTTTACGCAACACCTCGGCAAGATGTTCCGCATCGTCCAGCCCGGTTTCTTCTTCCAGCCAGGGAATATACCCATACTTGTTCTTGGAAATATAACAGCGCCTCAATGGATACCCCAGTCCGAGGACCAGCGCATTCTCCGACAAGTTGTCATTCCCCCAAATGACCAGATCGAATCCCGGAAACCGTTCGCGAAGAAATTGTTCCCGTGCCGTTCTGCTGAGATGTGGAATAATCTGCTGGTCGAACACTTCAACTTGGTTGACACGGTGGAAAGTCCAGAACAGCGACAGAACACCTGCGAGCAGATATCCTCCTATGGTCAGCAACCTGCGATGTTTTTCGTCGGACAATGCTTTCAACAAGGTGAACCATCCCCATGCTGTCAAAACCGCGCACAGCGCCAGTGTTGGAAACACAAATCGACCGTCGTGGTTGTCTGTCGCAGTCAGAAAAACCACGCAGGACAGAAACGTCGTGATCCCCAGGAATCGGGGAAGAGAATCGCCCTTTCTGAAAAGAGCAAATAGGGAAACGCCCAATCCGGTGAAGAATACAACAATCCCGTCTCCTGCCAGTTTCGACAGCCTCATTCCCAGGTAGGTCCCAAACCCGGATAGAGTCAATGCCTCGTCAGGTGGGCAGTGCGACCGGAAAAACGCCTCCGCTTCGAGACAGGGGGGAATATGACGGCCAAACACGCCCGGCAGCATCGGATAGATCGGATTGCCCGTCCAGTAGAGGTTGTAGACAAGCCACGGAGATGCAATCAGCAATGCCCTCACACACAGGACCGCTGTCCGCTCCAGAGCCTTGCACAGACCATGTTCCCTGACCCAACACACCCAACAGGCAAATATAATCGGCGGAACAATGACACCCCATGCAACGTATTTCGTTCCCAGCGCCATCCCCAGAAAAAATCCACCCATAAGAAATGATTTCCCATGGTCATGGACCAGGCATAGAATCGCCGCCATTGCCCACAGGCCGACAAACAGGTCCACATAGCATGTTGTCATGATGAATGAAAAAAGCGGGATCAACGCGGCCAGGAAAACGGATAAAACGGCCATGCCATGGCTCCCGATTCTCCGCGCCAAAACGTAAATCAACGCCAGAATCCCGACACCCGCCAACCAGTGAATCAACTTGCCCAGAATGTCGGGACCAAGCAGCAGCACAAACGCATACAGCATCTCGCCGTACTTCGGCATGTAAGTGAACACATGCCACGGAATCTCCACAATCCCTCCGGAAACTCCGTACAAATTCGCAACGGTCAGGTGATAATCGTATGGATCGTGGCGAATCTCCGGCGAGAAACAGAACCAGGCATTGACTGCGCAGACCCCCATCACGACACAAATCCCCAGGCGACTCTGCCAATTCCAAGCTGCCCAAACTGACCGGACCATGCCGGCGATATCCAGGACATTTCGCCGAATCCATAGTGTCCCGTCCACGAGCAGAACCGCAAGTAGCAGCCACGCACATGCGCAGTTCAGAACATGAAATGTCCCGAATAGGGCTAATGAAAGCGCGATCAGCGCCATCCCGGCGGCAAGAGATACGGCCAGCTTTTCGCCCGCCTCGACCATACATAACCGACGAACAAAGCGATCCCCAATCGCCAGAAAACCAAAGGCAAGTATCGGAAAAATAAAGAGATAAAAACAATCAACCATTCGAAATCACTCCCTTGCGGGGGTATCCAATCAGGTTATACTGAGTCTGCTATCATTCTCCTCACAAAATCACAGAATCCGGAACGCGCAACATGCACATCTGCTTTCTCCTGGATCATATTCTGCTCCAACATCAGCCGTTGGGGGTCTGCTATATCGCTGCTTTGCTTAAAAAGCACGGCCACAAGGTTTCTGCGCTCAATGTGGACGCGGTTCCCGATCCCATTCAGGCTGTTCGCACAATATCTCCCGATATTGTGGCCTGTTCAACCTCCAGCAGCTCCGCTGCACGATACCAGGAAATTAACCGCGTTTTGCGGGATGCCATCCCCGGACTGCTTTCTCTGTTCGGCGGTCCTCATCCGTCTTTTTTTCCTCGGATGATTGACGAGGACCCTTGTATTGATGCTATCTGCATCGGAGAAGGGGAATACGCAGTGCTTGAATTGTGCGACCGTCTGCAGAAACGTGAGGACATTTCAGATGTTCCCAGCCTGTACGTACGCACACCCGAAGGAATCCGCAAGAATCCCATTCGCCCGTTTCTCACGCCGGAACAGATGGACAATCTCCCGTTTCCCGACCGGGAGGTCGTGGACGGCATGGGGACATTCCACGGGCAGACCGCCTTTGTCATCACCGGTCGTGGATGCCCGTTTGACTGTTCGTATTGCTTCAACCATGTTTCACGGAACTTGCAGCAGGGGAAATGGGTTCGCAGGCGCAGTGTGGAGAATGTCCTTGAGGAAATTCGATGGCTGAAAGAGCAGTATGGCGTGGTTTATGTGGCTTTTCAGGATGATACATTTATCTTGAACCGCAATTGGCTCCAGGAGTTCTGCCCGAAATATGCCCGGGAAATCGGCCTTCCGTTTATCTGCAATGTCCGAGCGGATTTAACCGATGAGGAACTCGTTGACCTTCTCGCGGAGGCCGGATGCATTCGAGTCGCCACGGGGATCGAAAACGGGGATGACAACATCCGGCGGAATATCCTCGCTAAGAATGTCACCTCCGAGCAGTACAGACACGCCTGCGATCTTTTCAACTCTCGCAAAATCCGGGTTGTGGGCCAGAATATGATTGGTGTTCCGGGGGAGACTGTCGAAAGCGTACTCTCCACAATCGAGTTGAACATTCAGTGCCGATGCCACATTGCAATCTATTCATTCTTTGCTCCCTTTCCGGGTACGAAGTTGGGAGAGATGGCGAAAGAATACGGATTCACGGGCGATATGCGGGAAATTCCACGAGAGTTCCAGGATGGCCTCGCCCCATCCATGCGTCTCGAACGCAAAGAACTGATTGAACTGATCGGCCATTGCGCCCATCTGTTCACCAGTTATCCTGCGTTGTTTTATCTTTCCAGGGCCTTATTGAGGGTTCTTCCCGGTGATACTCATCGCGCATCCTATCTTCGCCTAATGATACGCCTGAGCGATTGGATGATTCAGCGCAACGGTGGACGGCTCCCAACCCACTGGCATCAGCCGAAATTCATTGACGGGCTTATTCGTCGGACTCACCGCAACTGTTCCAAGCCCCCCGAATGACCTTCATGCCATCTCTCCCAAAGATTAATCGGTTCGCAGGCAATGAAAATGCTTACATGTATTTGAATAACCTGTTTAATTGCAGGCTGGTTTGCCCGTTCAGGATAGTGTCTGCTGAGCGGCTCCATAGAGGCCATGAGCGTGGATGTATTCGAAGACCGACTGAGGAACCAGGTATCGGACACTTCTCCCGGTGCGAATGTACTCACGAATCATTGACGAGGAGATGTCCATCATGGGCATGTCGATAATGGCGGGTGAATCGGGTTGGGAATTTCCGTTTCCCCGTCCTGCTGAGGCTACGGAATATCGACTGAGGATTTTCTCACCATGGAACCAATTCCGGATCTGGCCTGCCCAGTCTCCCCCAACCAGGAGAACCAATTCCGTGTCTGGTCCAAGGTCCCGTTCGAGTGCTTCCAAGGTCTGGATCGTATAGCAGGGGCCTTTAAAGTCAATTTCAAAGCGAGAAACCGTAAATCCTGGATTATCAGTGACTGCCAGTTGAACCATCCGATAACGGTGTTCCGCATGGGCCAAGTCTGCTTGAGATCGCTTATGAGGTGGTTCCCCCGCAGGTACAAAAATCACCTCTTTCAAATCCAATGTCTCCAATGCGGCCTGTGCCAGAGCTAAATGCGCAATATGGATGGGATTGAACGTTCCCCCGAATACCCCGACCCGGTCTTTCTCAACCATGGTAATCCTGATTTCCTGTCTGTGGAATACTTTCGCAGAGATTCCTCACATTCGTTCGGAAAATAACAATCTATGTCAATAGAAACTGACCTAAATTATTCCCGAACTTGTCCGTCGCCGAACACGATGAACTTCTGCGTGGTCAAACCTTCCAGGCCGACCGGCCCGCGTGCGTGAAGTTTGTTAGTGGAAATGCCGATTTCCGCGCCAAGCCCGTACTCTCCCCCATCCGAGAAACGAGTGGACGCGTTCACCATGACACTGGAGGAGTCAACCTCACGCAGGAATCGCATGGCACGGGTGTGGTTCTCGGTCACAATCGCCTCCGTGTGGCTTGAGGAATGCCGGGCGATGTGATCCATGGCCTCCTCGAAACTGGGCACAACCCGAATGGCGATGATCAGATCCAGGTATTCCTCGTCCCAATCCTGATCCGTGGCCGGTTTCGCCTCTGGGATCAATCGGCATGTTTTGGGGCATCCGCGAATTTCCACGCCCTTTTCGATCAGGGCTTTTCCCAAGCGAGGGAGAAACGATTCCGCTACAGATTCATGGATCAGAAAGGTCTCTGCGGCGTTGCAAACTCCAGGGCGCTGGACCTTTGCATTCATACAGATTCGCAGGGCCTTATCGAGATCGGCGTCCTCATCCACATAGACATGGCAGTTGCCGTCATAATGCTTCAAGACCGGCATTCTCGCCGTTTCGGAAACCAGCTTGACCAGCGGCTTTCCCCCGCGCGGAACAACCATGTCGATGCAGTCATCCATCGTAAGCAGCAGGCGAACGGCCTTCCTATCCGTTGTATTCACAAATCCGATTGCATCCGGCGGAACCTCCGTACCGGCGCAGGCTGCTCGAAGCGTTTCCGCCAGGGCGCGGTTGCTGTGAAAGGCTTCCGAACCGCCCCGTAGCACAACGGCATTGCCCGCCTTGAGACACAGGGCCGCCGCGTCCACCGTCACATTCGGTCGCGACTCGTAAATCACTCCAATCACCCCGATCGGCACGCGCATCTTGCCCACGAAGATCCCGCTCGGACGGGGGACCACTCCGGAAATCTCTCCTACCGGGTCGGGAAGGGCAGCGATTTCACGCAAGGCCAAAGTTATTTCCCTGATTCGCTTATCCGTCAGCGCAAGACGGTCCAGCATGGCACTGGACAATCCCCTTGCCTTGCCCCCTTCAAGATCCCCCTCATTCGCCTTTTGAATCTCCGTTTTCATTCTCTCGATCCGTTCGGCGGACTGCATCAACCAGGCGTTTTTCGTCGCTGTCGAAAGGGAACCCATCACGCGCGAGGCTGTCTTCACCCGCTGTGCAAGTTCTTTCATGAGTATTTCCGTATCCATACCTCTCTGCTCCAATCCATTGGCAGCCTCTCACTGAGGGCTGTCCCTGTCCATTCTACGAGAACCGGCAGGAGATTAAAAGAAAAACCGGCAGGATTTGCCATCCCGCCGATTCTCGATTCGATCATTTCTCGGCAACAATCAGAAGGTAATTCCTTTTCCCTCTTTCTTGTTCATAGTGCGCAGGAAACGAGTCGATACCCACACCCGCTTCACTTTGCCGTTGATCTTGACCTTTTTCCGCTGGAGGTTCGGCTTAAAGCGACGCTTGGTTTTATTGTGAGCATGACTGACATTGTTCCCTGTCATGGGGGCCAATCCGGTGAAAAAACACTTCTTTGCCATTTCGATATACTCCAGAAAATAATTCGATTCTTATCTTAGGATGGACACATAACGCGCTCAAGGGTAGCTCGAGAAATCGATTGCAATTTCAAGCCCGTCGAACGCCAATTCCATCCCGTTCGGTAGTTTTCCATTTGCCTCGCTATGATCAACATCATGAGTAATGTGCGTAAAGAAGGTCCTTTCTGCACCCAGCTGTTGCGCAACCTGCACGGCTTCATCCAAGTTGAAATGGGTGGGGTGAGGACTATACCGGAGCGCGTCCAGAATCAGCGCTTTCAGACCCTTCAGCCGCTCCAAACTGCGATCCGGGATTGCGCTGCAATCGTTGATATATGCAAACGAGCCGATTCGATAGCCGAATATCTCCAGTTTGCCGTGCCGGACCGGAATCGGCTCGATCGGAATCCCTTGGAAATCAAACGCCTCACTGACTTCGTGGAAAGCCACTTTCGGAACCCCTCCGCCGTTCTGAAAAGGGTTTGTGAAATAGGAATAGACCTTTTTGAGATGTCCAATAGTCCGGGCATGTCCGAAAGCCGGAATCTCCTGTTCCTGGATAAAATTAAAAATCCTCAGATCGTCGCAACCGAAAATATGATCCGCATGTTCGTGCGTATACAGCACGGCGTCGATCCTGCGGATATCATTTTCCAGGCATTGCTGCCGCAGATCCGGTCCCGTGTCGATCAGAATCTTGACACCCCGCACATCCACCAGCGCTGAGGATCGCAGCCTTCTATTTCGCGGATTGCTCGAGCGGCAGACCTTGCAGTCGCACGCAATCACCGGAATACCGCTGGAGGTTCCACTGCCAAGGATGGTGATCGTCAAAGCGGTTGATTCTGAGTTCATCGGTAAGTCTGTCTTGAGGTCATTCACATTTTTTCCGGTGCGGTGACTTTCAGAATGCCCAGCGCATTCTCCATCACTTGGCGCACGGCCCGGACCAGCAAAAATCGGGGTTTAGAACCCCGCGGATCGCTCTCGTTGAGAACTCGCTGGGCCTGGTAGTAAGCGTGAAATGTCTTTGCCAAGTCCTCCAGGTAATTGGTCAGCAAATGCGGCTCCAGGCGGTCCGCAGCATCCAGGATAACGGCGGGATAGTGTGCCAGCTTGATGAGTAATTCCCGCTCCCTTGGGAATGCCAGGATCGACCAATCCAGATCCTCTCCGATCTCCGCCGAGATACCCTTTTCCACTGCTTTCGCAGCAATGCTGCATGCGCGCGCATGGACGTATTGCAGGTAATAAACGGGATTGTCCATCGATCGGCTTTTCGCCAGTTCCCAGTCAAATGTCATCTGTGCGGTGTAACTGCGCTGAATGAAGAAATACCGTGTGACATCCGCCGAGACATCCTCGATCATCTCGCGCATGGTGATCAGTTCGCCCTCCCGTTTGGAGAACTTCATCAGTCGATCACCGGCCTTCAGGCTTACCATCTGGGTTAAGAGGTAGTGCAGGCTGGAGGTTTCAAGTCCAAGCAATTCAAGGGCATATTTTACTCGCTCTGCTTGGCTGTGATGATCGTGACCCATCACATTGACCAGCCGGTCGAATCCGCGCCGAAGTTTGAATCGATGATAGGCGATATCCGGCGTGACATAAGTCGGTTCGCCATCACTTTTGACCAACACACGGTCTTTATCGTCACCCTTGAGAGTGCTTCTAAGCCAAACGGCGTTATCTTTTTCATAAGTAGCATGTTTCGCTGCCAGATCCAACAGGGTTGATTTTACCTCTCCGCTGTCATAAAGGCTTTTCTCGCTGACAAAACTGTCAAAGGAAATCCGCAACGCGGCCAAATCCTCGGAGATCCGTTTCATCAGTCTCTCGGCGGCATATTCCGTAAACCACTCCCATCCCTCCTCCAAACGACTGTCTCCATGTTCCCGGCGAATCTCTTCGGCGATCTCAACAATGTACGTCCCCTTGTAACCATCTTCAGGGAACGTGAAAGGCAGGCCGTATAGCTCGCGATAGCGTGCCTGGACCGAGAGACCCAAGTTTCTCATCTGCGCCCCGGCATCGTTGTAATAATATTCCCGCTGCACTTCATAGCCGACAGCCGCCATGAGTTCCGCTACGGTGTCTCCTACAACCGCGCCGCGAATGTGTCCCACGTGTAAGGGGCCGGTAGGATTGGCGCTCACAAACTCCACCAGCGCTCTCTTGCCGGAATGAACAGTAGAACGCCCATATCCCCCCAGTTCGGTCAGAATCTCCTCCAGAATCTTTTTCAACACGAGATCGGACAGAAAAATGTTGAGGAATCCGGGACCTGCGATCTCTACATGATCGACCAGTTCCGAGGTTTCCAAAGCATCACGGAAAATCTGGGCAACTTCTTTCGGGGGGCGGCGGAGGCGTTTCGCTGTCATCATGGCCGCATTCGAGGAAAGGTCTCCACGGGCACTCTCTCTCGGAAGTGCAAAAGGGGGAAACGCTTCTATGGTAAATTCTTCACCGGTCGGTGAATTGCAGGTGTTTGCCAACAATCCAAGCAATGTTTTGCGAATCGAGAATATGGTGTACATCCGGAATTCCTTTAGGGAGGATTCAAAACAGTAAGATCCTTCGGATCATATAAAGCTTTTATGTTACCATAGATGCAGAATTATTCTTGCCTTCTTGTGCAATGACAGGAACTATGAATTCCAGACCGCGCTGCCTGTTCATCAATCCGCCCATGCGGAACGGGACGATTTATATGAAAGAGATTGGTCGTTGTGGGCGGAGAAGCATTGGGGGTGAGCTTTGGCCCCAGACCGGCCTGGCGTACCTGGCGGCTGTGGCACGTGAGCAGGGTTGTGCCGTAGAGTTGTTCGACGCGATGGCACTCGGCTGGCGATGGGAGGAATCACTTGCGCAGGCATCACGTTTCGCTCCAAATCTCATCGTTATTCTCGTTACAACGCCAACATTCACAAACGATGCCGCCTACGCCCAAGCCATACGGAAAATTTTGCCTGAGGCACAAATCGCCTTGGTCGGAACACATGTAACCGCGCTTCCTAATGATTCACTTTTGGAATCACAGGCCGATTTCGGCATCCTGGGCGAGGCGGAACCTGTGTTGGCGGAAATGCTGATGCGATGGCCCGATGCGCTGGAGCGTGTGAGCGGACTGGCCCGCCGGCAAGGGGGGAAGGTTATCCGCAATCAGGGACGACTGTTTGTGGAATCTCTCGATGACCTTCCCGATCCCGCGCGGGATCTTTTGCCGTTTCATCGGTACAGCATGGCGTTCACCGAAGGACGCCCGTTTACAACGGTTATTCCCTGTCGTGGATGTCCCTATCCATGCACGTTCTGTCGGGCAGGCGATGTCTGGGGAAAGAAAGTCCGGGTCCGTTCCCCCAGGCGAGTTGTCCGCGAGCTGCTCGAAATTCAAAACCGGTTTGGGATTCGCGATGTTGCTTTTATGACAGACAGCCTTCTCACCAATAGGGAATGGTCGATGGACTTGTTTCGGGAGATGATCTCCGCTGAGGCCGATATCCACTGGATCGCAAATGCCCGAGCCGACCAAGTCAATCCGGAACTCCTGGGACTGATGAAACAGGCCGGATGTCGCCTAATCTCTTTTGGAATTGAGTCTGGTAGCCAGGAAATCCTGGACTCCATGAAGAAACACCTGACGCTGGAGCAGTGCAGGGAAGGGGTCAGGATGGCCCGAAAGGCGGGGATTGTCACATTTGCTTATTTCATCCTGGGACTGCCGGGTGAAACGAAAGATACCATTCGAGAGACCATCCAATTCGCCAGGATACTCCGAGCAGACTATTCGAATTTTCATATCGCCACACCATTTCCAGGAACAGAGTTTTATGAGCAGGCCAAGACGAACGGTTGGCTGATCAGTAACCGTTGGGAGGACTATGAGGAGGAAGGTTCGGCGGTAGTCTCGTATCCGGATCTTTCGGCGTCAGACTTGGTTGCGGCGCAAAAACGGGCCATGTTGGCCTTCTATTTGTCACCCAGATATCTGATCCGGGAGATATTGCGAATTCGGGGCTGGGGAGACTTGAAAGCCAAGTGCAAGGCAGGTTGGCGGATGATGAAGTTGATGGGGGATAAAGAATTAAGAATTAAAAAAAGGGGGGATTGACCGTGGAAGAAACAAGCCAAAGAATCAATCTCACCGTCGGGCATTCTTGTTATCGAGGTGGTGAGCTTGATGGCTGCCCTCCTGGACCAGGATTCACAGGAGGATTCGGCTCCGGTCGGGGAGGAGCGATCTGTTGGAGAAAATTGTCAAGGCGATCCGCATCGAAAATGGGATGCTCTTCTCCATAGGCCGACCTTAAATACCGCAGCCAACTGGAAAGTTGCTGATGCGAAAGCGCCAGCCTTGCGCGACGGTTTTCTGAGGAGTCCTGTTTCCAGAGCTGATAAGCGCAATAGGCATCGGTGAGATCGCGCCACAAACGTGCGGCATCCTCCAACATCTCCAATTGTGCCGACAATCCGATATAGACCGGGATCTGAGCGGAGGCTCGCGCGCGCTCCAGGGCAGCGTGTGCCTCCAGGCATTTCGCAACCGCTTCGTCTTTTTCTACAACCATCGATTGCGCCACACTTGGGGTAATGGTCTTGAGCAAAACCTCATTCTTCTTCAAATTCGGAATCCACGCTGAAAGAGCGCCGCTTTCGAGGTCTTTGGACGCAGCCTTCAAATCGGGAATCCGACTCTCATTGTTGAGAAAGGGCAGCCTCTGAGTCAAAAAAGTCTTCTCGATGATTTCACCGGTTGATTCGAGGCAGAAACGAAGATTCTTGTGTTCTTTCTCGCCGAACGTCATTTGAAGATAGTCGGTCCATATTCGATCAATCGTGGTACTCGGATCTGCAAGCAACCTACAAAACGTGAACAGATTGACTTCATTCGGTGTACCCACACAATGCTCATGTCCGCAATCCACCCGCGCGACTGCACCCGCCGCGCCTTTGCTCAAAGCATAGGAGATTTCCCTGCTGACTCTTTCAGGGCAGCAATAGGGGATCAGACATCTCCCGTAATGGGTGTTCCCCAAGTCCATTTCCACTAATTGACGTCGGTCTGCAAATCTCCCGATGATTGGATGGTCAGGCGCATCAGGATGGGACCGATAAGGCAGGGCAGGGATAATCACACCAACACTTTTGCTCGCACCTGAGATAGCCTGGATGATCTCATCCACCTCTGTCGGAGGGACTTCAGGAAATTGCACCCACATATCCCAATCCAGTTCGCGGCAAACCGTATCGAGTTCCGTGATCAGCTTGCTCAGTCGCGCCGCCCCGCTCATTGTGGATTGAATGCGAGCGGTATCGAAAATGGAGAGTTCCGCACTATCCACGGAAAGAACCAGGCCATCGACTTCCGGCAGGACGTCGTGCAATGCCTTGTAACGCTCGTGAACTTTGCCCCAGAATCCGGGATCGTCCAATGAGATCTTCTGTCCATTGGAGATATCTTGGAACTCCTGAATAGACAGATAAACGGCCATTTCTTTTTGTTGAGCGGAGAGCGTCACCTGCCGGATTCGGCGCGCTCTTTCAGGATCATGGACGACCGCGCTGACCGAGTTCACAATCTCACCGGACAGCTGTATCTGATTGACCCCGTTTTGATGAGCGATATCGACAACTTTCTGAAGATAGGAAAGATCATCATGCTCGAAACGCCAAGCCACGACTGTGGCGGCTTGCGAGGATGTTCCATGAATTGACAGGGTCAGCGCAAAGACAACTGAGAGAAACGCCCGATGGTTCATGTTGTTTTCTCAATTCCGGTTGCGATCAAGATACGAGAGTTTTCTTGATGAGAGACATCACGGCCATTTCACGGTCGGTGTGAATCTCTATCATGGTTTCTTCCTCGCCGCTCGCCAGTATTTCTACAATGCGTGAATTCGGTCGGATCAGGAAACAGGCATGTTTTCCTTTTTCTTCGAACTCCCGAATACATCGATCCAGGAATTTCACAGCGGCATCAGACGTGGCAGTCATATCGGTCACATCCAGCAAGGCCAATCGTTGCGAGGGTCCCAGTTTACAGAGCGCCGCCTGGATTTTCGTTACGCTGGAGATGCTCAATCCGCCGGATACCTCCAGGGTGGTGACAACCCCCGCTTCTATTATTTTGACGAGGAGATCGTCCAAACCCACGCTGCCATTGCGGATTTGTTTCCGCACATGTTGAGCTTCCTCGGTCAACAGACGGAGGGTAAAACTGCCGCGACCGCACCGGCTGACCTGGCCGGATTTCATTTGGGGACTGTTCATAACTTGTTCGGCGGTGAATTTCCCACCCTTCCAGTGTTCTGGAACCGGAGCGATGTGTATGGTCGCGCCCTTTTCTACCTTGGTTGAGGAACGCAGATCTGCCATGAGACCATCCAGTGACACCATGGATGCAAAGAAGGGTATCTGGGTCCCTTCAACCAGACATACGTGCAGCTCCTTGATCTCCTGCTTTCCACTTCTTTGCGACGGCATAAGAGTTTTCCCGAAATCAATGAAACCCTAATACGAAATCCGAATGGTCTTGACTTGCGATGCTTTCATGGGAACCGTGACAGTCCGGTCGTTGTATTCTAACGGGACAGGGTCCTTCTCCAGAAGAGTAATTTCTTCCGCCACGAGAATTTTCGATCCCACAGTAACCTTTGCGCGACTCATCCGCCTCGCTGTTTCCCAAAGCCGAAGCAACAGTCCTCTCACGCAATAACAAATCGAATTATCGCAGAAATTGTAACAAATCTCCACAAGACTATCGCTAAACTTGCCTGGGACAGAGAGGAAGCGACTTAAAAACATTTAAATCCAGGGTTGTTTAGGTAGGGTCTTGTTGTTTTATGTAGTCGCATAAGATGTATTATGTATACTATTCTTTTCACGTTTATGGATTCTGACGATTCCAGCCCTTGATATCATCTAAATTGAAGTGATATAAGTAAAGGTAATTCAGGATACAGTGAGGATTTTAATATGCGTGCCGTTATTCAGAGAGTTACTCAAGCAAGTGTGAGCGTTGGTGGTGAGGTTGTTGGGGTGATCGGGGCCGGTGTGTTGGTATTTTTGGGTGTGCAGAAAAGCGACACGGAGCGGGATTTGTTCTGGCTGGTGGATAAGATTTCCGAGTTGAGAATGTTTCGGGACGAGAACGGAAAGATGAACCGTTCCCTATCGGATATTTCGGGGCAAGTTCTTGTGATTTCACAGTTTACGTTGTGTGCAGATTGCCGTAAGGGACGGCGTCCCGGATTCGACCAGGCTGCGGATCCCGTTGCTGCGGAGGCATTCTACGAGCAGGCGATCCAGAGATTTCGGGAGCGTGGGCTGAGGACGGAATGCGGGCGGTTTGGGGCGATTATGCAGGTGGATTTAAGGAATGACGGGCCGGTGACGTTTGTGATCGAGAGTCCGTTTCCAAGGTAATCCGTCTTCGAGATGAGCCGTTGCGAAGGGCTTAGAATAAGTGTCAGCGCGGAGATCATAAGTCGAAAAGTTGAAATTTAACTTACGGAGGGTTGATCCTGGGAGGAATTCCCATGACAGAAGAGACGGAAAAGGCGGGTTTTCAGGTCGTCTTTTGGCTAAGCCAGGATAACCTGGTCGGTACTGAGATGTGGGCATAACAATTCGGTGTCCGGATGTTCGCGTAAGGCAGTTCGGGGAGAAATAATGAGATAATAATATAATATACGGACAATATGATAAATCCATAACATCTTGATATAGCTTATGATAGTATCTGTACAGGTTTCGAAAGGTCCGAGACACGATAAATGTTTTTCGTGGGCTTGGGTTACGGGCTTGTGTTGGAACCGATGTGTTGCATGGATCGAAGGGGCAGAATTGGGGCGTATCATGACAACTGCATACCTGTCATCCCGGCCAAGGGATCTGATCTGATATTTTGAGGATTTGGAGGTTATTTTCCGAGAAATAGTGTGAAAGTAGAAAGCGTAAGTGGAATTAAGCAATAACAACTACAAACTAAGGAATTGAAGAAAAAAAGGAGTTCGGATGGACGGAATAAACGAGGATGGACAGCGGCAGGTGGAGAGAGGAGAGAGACCAGAAAAACGGAAGAAACGGAAGAAACAAAAGGGGAAAGGAAGCAGGCGCGCGAACGCACAAGAGGAAGGCGGATGTGGGCATGACTGCATTGACAGAAATGACAAAAGGGATAGGCGATAAAATATAATCCATTGAATATGAAGAAGATAGGAATGGAAGGCAAGAAATCGTATGAGCGAGATGAGATGAACTGTGTGCGCGCTTTCTGCGCATCGTTTATGGGCGCGAAAGACGTTGAGGAAAAGTGGCTTGCAATGGGCAAAACAAGAGGGTTCAGGTGGAATAAGTGATTGATATAACTAATGATAGAAGATAAATTGAAGAAATAAAATGAGGGATGGGTCCAAATAGAGGATACTTGTAATACAAGGGCTTGCAATACAAGATAAACTTTTGGGAGAAATTAAGAATTGAAGATTATGAAAACGAAGGAAGCAAAGAGAGAAAAGGGAGAGAAAAAGGGGTGGCAGGAGAACGAATGGGCGAGAAGGAATGGACCTGCTCCCCGAAAACTGGACCAGTGAAAATGTCAGGATCTCCTGAGAAGCAGGAAGTCAAGAATGAAGAGAAGTCGATTCAGCGAGGAACAGCTTATCGGGATTTTGCGTGAGGCCGAGAAAGGAAAAGGGCCCTCTATGCCAACATTCCCTGAGACAACCTCCTGTGAGAAATTAGTGTAGAAACGGAGGTTAAAGATGAAGATGATAAGAAGACGAAAAGAAAGGTCGGAGGAATGCGATGGGGGAGTCCTGAAGTGGAGTGAAGAGG
>JAKQSI010000028.1 GCA_029570205.1 Candidatus Omnitrophota bacterium
CAACATGTTGGCGGTGATGATATTCTATGTGGGGATTGTGGCATCCATACTGCTTTTCCTGTTTCTTGGAGGCAACAACAGTGACGATTCATCACGAAGATTCGTTGTGTCGGTATAGGCGGCGGGTCAGCAGACACCGACGCCGGGGCCACTACTCTCACAAGCACGATTTGAGGCTTTCATGAAAGCCCCTTCGCCGAATCCCTATGGTTACTATTATCCGAATTCTGACAATAGCCGTACCTACAAGACCGGAGATGCAACCCCATTTCAACAACCGGGCGACTATAATTGCTTTGGTTGGGCACTTGGACTTAATCGGTGGTTCTTCCCTTATGAATTTGGTGGCTCAGGCACAGTGGCCGATGTCGAATATTACATGGCAGATCACGGTTATGCAGAGGTCGGCAGTGACGAAGATTGGGATATAGTGTTTTGGGCGAGACCTGGCGGTAATCCTGGAATTCAGGATGATGAGGTGACGCACGCAGCAACGCGCAGCTCACACCAACCGGACAGCTACATCTGGGTCGAGTCGAAGATGGGCGCACAAGAGCGAATTGTCACGAGAATGACCGACCTCGACAACAGTTGTCATTCCTATGGCGCAGTTCTGAACGGAAATCGTGTGCTATATTTTCGACTTGGGGACTAAATACGATACATTCAAACTGATGAACAGGAGAAAGAATGATGAAGTTCCGGATAATTAACAGGGCTTTCTATTTCGCGTTTCTTATCACGTGCTGTTTCGCATCTCGCATTTCGTATTCCACCGAAAGGGAGGAATTGAAGATCCAAGATGTCGCGAAGGAATACAAGGAGACAGTTGCTCGCTGGGATGCGTTTATAAGTGATCCTCGAAACATAGATAATCCGACTGATTCAAGGGGTGACAGTTATGTGAATAACAAGCCGTTTGATGAAATCGTTGCGTTGGGCGTGCCGGCTTTGGAATATATTGTCCAGGACATCGAGAGTGGAAAAAACCTGATCGATTTTGCATTCAAAAGGATCAGCAAGAAGCAATTCACAAACACGGAGATGTGGCAACCGGGAGGATACGATGCAGCTATCATTAGATGGTGGCGGAATGGTAGGGCGAACATCAAGGAGGAATTCGCCGCATACTATGAACAGTGGACGAAAACTCCACAAGGCAAAGAGAAAGATACGAGATTCAAGACACTTGTTGGGGTGAGTGTGCTGGCCTTGCCATACGCCATGGAACACCTTAAGGAAGGAAACGAGCAGTTGATGCCTGCCATTGACTACTGGACCGACAACAAACCGAAGGAAGCATTCGAGAAATTGGAAGGGGAAGAGATGTCCAAGAAGGATTTCTATCTTGCGTGGTGGGAAAAGAACAAGGATTTCTGGCTTGTGCCGCAACTCAAGAAGCCTGCGGAATCCAAGGAATGAGCCATTGGCCTCGAATCCTGGATTCCGGCTTGCGCCGGAATGACGGGGGGGTGTCGATTGCCACTAAAGTGTTTGACAGCGATGCTGCCGGGCCATAGCTATTGCGCACTCAAAGAACGGGGGAGACCGGAGGGGTCGAGCCCAAAATGTGCGGCATTTTCAACCCCTCTGTGTTTCCTCCGGATTTTGGGAGAGAAGGTTTCTGTGCTTTCTCCAGGATCATCCCAGCTGAAAATCCAGTTCCAATTTCTCATTCGCCGCGAGCATCTCATCCCAGGTTACGACGCGGTTCTGGTAGGAGGCGGTACGTCCGAGAATTGATGTCAATGTGCTGTTGGCCCCGTCTTCCGCGTGGTTCATATACTTGCCGGAACGAATGGCCCGGATGAAATCCTTGCAGTTATTGTTGACACCGATATCCCAGGTGTTGTCCCGCTCGGCGCCTTCCCAGTCGTTCTTGCCGAGTTCCCCCACGATGGCGACCTGGCCGGTTCCCCATGAATCCGAACAATAATGCGCATGAAAAACGCCCAGCGATCCGAATACCCTTCCCCCAGATTGTTGTACCGATTTACAAACCGGGAGCAATTCAAGTCAATCACCGGCCCCGCCACAGTCACGCTCGGAATGACAATACATGTCACACCTATTTGTGTTTCGAGCATGAGCAGGGGGTATGATTTCTGTACATCTTTCCCCTCAAAAGTGTAAGAATACAGCGGTATCGAATCATCGCAACGGATGGGAGGAATTCCGATGAGTGTGCGGATCACACGACGCTGGTTTATGAAGCAGGCGTTTCGGAGCGCCGGACTGGGAATCTGCATCACAGGAAGTTCTGCCTGGGCGCGAGGTATTTCGCCGAACGACAAGATCGGCATCGGGATTGTCGGAGTCGGCGGCATGGGAACGCAACACCTTCGGGTGTTGCTGCGGAATCCCGGCGCGCATATTCACGCGGTCTGCGATGTGGATCAGGCTCGTCGCGATGAGGGCAAGGCACGGGTCGATGACGCTTACAGGAACGCCGATTGTTTTTCCTGCAACGATTTCCGTGATCTTCTGGAGCAACCGGGTATTGACGCCATTCTCATCGGGACCCCGGATCACTGGCATATCCCCATCAGTATCGCGGCCTGCAAAGCGGGTAAAGATGTCTACAGTGAAAAACCGCTGACTCACACGATCAATGAAGGCAAAGCCTTGATCCGCGTGGTGCAGCGCTATGGGCGTGTGTTTCAGACCGGCACGCAGCAACGCTCCAGCCGGGAGTTTCGGTTCGCCTGCGGATTGGCTCGGCAAGGCAAACTCGGCAAAGTTCACACGGCGGAGCTCCATTTGCCCACCGGCGGCAGTACCGGCTGGGTTCCCGACACGGATCCCCCGCCGGGTCTCGACTGGGACCTCTGGCTGGGACCGGCCCCCTGGGCGCCGTTCAACCAGGCACGTCATCCGGGGGGATTCCGCTCGTTCTGGGATTACTCCGGCGGAGCGCTGACCGACTGGGGAGCGCACCATGCCGACACCGCACAATGGGGCCTTGGAACAGATGACACCGGCCCCATCTATGCCGAGGGAATCGGAGTCCTACCGGCGGATGGTATCGCCGAAACATTTGACACCTTCAATGTTACACTGACTTACGCAAACGGCGCGAAAATCGTAACGAAACATCCCGAACACGGGGTTCGGTTCATCGGCTCGGCCGGCTGGGTGCATGTCTGGCGCGGCGGGATCGAGGCCGAACCGGCCGATTTGCTCCGCGAGACGGTCGAGATCGACAACGAGCAGATCACCATGGACCCCACTAAACAACAGGACTGGCGAGTCTGGGCCAGCCCCGCTCATCATCAAAATTGGCTCCAATGTATCCGAACCCGCAAACGGCCGGTCTGCCACGAGGAAATCGGCCACCGTTCTATTACGGTTTGCCATTTGGCCAATCTCTGCATGAGACTGGGCCGCAAACTGCAATGGGACCCGGTCAAGGAGGAGTTTGTCGGAGACGACGAAGCGAACCGATATCTATTCAGACCCTATCGCCCGCCCTGGCGCTTATAGAGCCGGATGACGGATGGAGAGGACAAAGCAATGAAAAGACATGCAGCCATATCGGTTTTTCTAATTCTCTCGTTTTTCGCGCTTCCGTCCCGGGGTGTGGATGTGGAATCCCTGATTGAGCCGCTTGGTTCGTCGGATGAATCCTCGCGCCGGGCGGCGTATCAGGCGCTTGTCGAACAGGGACCGGAGGTCCTGGAGCGGCTGTTCCAGGCGATGGATCCCGAACAGAAAACGCTCAACCTGTGGGCCAGGAACACGGCGGAGCGAATTGTCCATAATGCGGGCAGCCCGGGCGCGGAGCCTCAGCGTGTTCAGGCCGAATCCGCCCTGTTAAGCGTGATTCAATCCACGTATCCCCGCCAAACCAAAGAGTTTGCATTGCGGCTCCTCGCGCGGATTGGGACGGAACGCTCGGTCCCGATTTTGGCGGAAGTACTCAATGACAAGATACATCGGGAGACGGCGCGATGCACGCTGGTTATGATTCCATCCCGTAAGGCGACCGCCTCGCTGGTGAAAGCCTTGAAAGGCACGGAAGATCCGAACTGGAAAGTGGCTCTAATCAATGCGCTTGGGGAACGGGGAGACGCGGCGGGCAGATCGCCTGTTCTGAAAGCTCTCCAGGATGAGAATCGGGAGGTACGACTTGCCGCAATTTCCGCGCTTGGCAGAATAGCGGATGGAAAGAGCGTCTCCGCGCTGTGGAAGGTCTGGGAGAAAGACGATTCATCCGAGAAAGCCGCCGCGACGGATGCGCTTCTGAACGCGGCGGAAGACATGTCCCGGTCACCGAAGAAAGAGAAAGAAGCCAGGAAGATTTATGACCGGTTGCAGATCGCCGAGCGGTCGTGATAATAAGGGCGCGCGAATTAGCGAAATCAGGTGTAACGTTGGGAAAAAGGCAAAACAAATCCACATTATCCAAACTGGAAGATATTTTACTGGAAATGGCCTTCTGGGTTCTTCTGACCCAAATAATGGCGACTGCGATATATTTCACCGGCAAGTTCTCCAATCCGCAGATTCACAAAGAACTGATCGCCCAATTCTGTGCGGCTACGGCAGTGGGATTGTGGTTCGCGGCTCTGGCAATTCGAGGAGAGTTTCGAATCCGGTTTACCGCATGTTATGTTCCGCTGATATGGCTCATTCTCTGGTCGGCCTTTCGGACGCTGACTTCTCCCACTCCCTTGTCGACACGGAAATTCATGCTCGTGGCGCAGGTTCTGATGGCCCTGCCGGTCTGGGTCGATTTGCTGGAATCTCGAAGACGTCGCCTGCTCCTGGTTTGGGGGATCTTCCTGACGGCCTGTGCGATTGGGGGAGCAGCATTGCTGGAATCGTTCGGCTATTACCCGTACCCGCTCACTCCCGGCGATTATCACCGCCAACGGCTCGGTTCGTTTCTGGGACACAACAATCCCGTGGCGGCGTATCTTCTCGTCGGCAGCATATACGGGATCGGGCTGGCG
This sequence comes from Candidatus Omnitrophota bacterium, assembly GCA_029570205.1. Classification (GTDB taxonomy): domain Bacteria; phylum Hinthialibacterota; class Hinthialibacteria; order Hinthialibacterales; family JAKPRU01; genus JAKPRU01. Next base: position 4,956 of record JAKQSI010000028.1, read on the forward strand.
ATGCGGTTTCGTGACCGATCATGGAGCATGATCCTTTATATCATTCTTGCGGTGAATCTCTATTTATTCCTGCTTTCCGGCACTCGGGGCGCGTGGATTTCGTTTCCCTTCGCCATGGCGGCCCTGTTCCTGGGCGTTTTCGGATTTCGAGTTCCAAAGATCGCTCCACAGACCGCGCGAAAAGCGCTTTTGCCTGTGCTGGTTTGTCTCGTACTCGGTATCGTTGGCGTCGTCGCGTACAATCTGGTTGCTCTCAATCCCGATACGCCCAGTTTTATGGATCGGATCTATGATTTGAAATTCGCTTATGCAGGGACCTACCCTCGCACGTGGACCATGTCGTTGAAAATGTTCGCGGAGAATCCTTTTTCGGGGGTAGGATTCGCTGCCTGGTCGTTCATGTATTCGTTTGCTCAGGGCGATTGGTTCGCAAAGTATCCCGATACAAACCTGGGGCTGCCTGGAGTGGGCCAGTACACTTTGCGCGCTCACTCAGACTATCTGCAACTCGCCGCCGAACTCGGCATTCCGGGTGTGCTGCTGTTGATCTGGCTGTTGATCTGCTATTTTCGAGAGGTTTGGCGATTCATCTCAAAAGAGCCACGTTCCCAGTTTGCAACCCTTGGCTTTGCCGCGATGACCGCAACCATGGCGCACGCCCTGGTATTTTTCCCGTTCCACGAGGCCGCCGCCTCCTGCCCGTTTCTGGCTGCCTGGGCGCTGTTTATTGTCAGCCGAGGGGGCAGAGGTGACTCGGGTGAGATCGACGTATGCAGGGGCGACGCATGCGTCGCCCCTACATGCGTTATGTCCACAGCAAGATCCCCTCTCCCTCCCGGAGAGGGCCGGGGTGAGGGCGTTTATCCCGACCGCCTCCTCCGATTCTCCGGTCCCAATGCGCGCTGGATCACCGCCCTGGGCGCAGTTTTCTTCCTCCTGTTTGCCACACGACCCGTCGGGAAATTCGTTACGGCGGATACCCTCAGCAGTCAAATGTGTGTGAAACTTCCGAAGGGGCAGACCAGCGATCTGGGATGGGGATACAAAGCCGGCGCCGTTGTGTGGGAAAACTGGGCAAGCGATTACGAACGCCAGGGAAAGTACGATTACGCTTTGTCGGCCCTTCAGGAAGCGAAGTTGGCGCTGGAAAAGAGCCTCGAACTTGATCCGAATTTCCCCCAAATCTCCTATCAATACGCCGCTCTCTGTTTTCGAATCGCCGATCTGAAATACCGAATCGAAAAAAAGACCGATGCGTATCAGGAAGCCATGAAAGCCATCGAGCAATCCCTGAAGGTTTACACCTGGCATGGGTCTTTCCACATGTTGGCTCGGTGCGCCACCGTTCTCTGGAAAGAGACGGGGGATGAGCAGTACTACCAGATTGCCGTAAAAAATCATGAACAGGGATTGCGGAACTATCCGCTCAATTTTCCGGAGATCGCCAATTTGGGCAAGCTGTATTATGACCATGGGGACAAACAGAAAACCATTGATTTGTTTTTCACCAACTATGCTCAGTTCAAGGAACACCAGGCCGAATTCCTGGCGCTGCTGTCCGAACGGGGACAAATCGCATGGATACAGAATCGTCCCACGGACGCGGATTTCTACCTGACGATGTGTTCCGCGCTGGACAGTCAGAACTGGGAAAGACGATACTCCCTGGCCCTGTTCTTCTTGCAGTACAAGCGATTCGATGCGGTTTTGCGCGTGTTGAAGGAACATTTGCGAGTGCAACCGAATGAATTCCAGCTCATGCCACGCTTGTTTGATGTGTGGATTCAAAACGGCGATCCGCAACAGGCTGTCGAGACCGCCATTCAACTCTTCCAGGGAACCGATTACAGCCCTGTGATGCACAGCCACCTGCGCGCAATAACCGCAACCTTTCTTCTGAAAAGAAAATATGAGGAGGCGGATCGGTTGCTTGCCGGTCTTCCCGATTCCTATACGGCGCCGGTCAGAAAAGACCGTGCGCTCACCCAATGGCTGAAAGGCGATCCGTTGGGAGCGATGTCAAGTTGGACGCTTTGGTTGCAGGAACATACGGATGATGCGGATGCAAAGACCGGCATTGTGGCGAGCTTCTATCTTCTATCTCCGCAGGTTTAACTCAACTTTGACTTGGAGGTCATCAACATGAGAGTACTGATCGTCGGCAGCGGAGGAAGGGAACATGCGTTGGCGTGGAAACTCGCTCAGTCTCCTCACCTTACAAAACTGTTTTGCACGCCCGGTAATCCGGGTATCGGGAATCATGCGGAGTTAATCGCTGCCGGGGCAGGCTCCGTGTCCGATATTGCAGACTGGGCTAAAGAGAATGAAATAGACCTGGTTGTGGTCGGTCCTGAAATTCCGCTGGCCGAAGGGATTGCGGATTGTCTTCATGAGCGCGGCGTGCCGGTTTTCGGTCCAGATCGGAAGGCTGCGCGAATCGAAAGCAGCAAGGTATTTGCCAAAGAGTTGATGGATCGCCACGGAATCCCGACAGCCGAGTTTGTGGTCTGCGATACGGTGAGTCAAGCGGAGGAGGCAATCCGTCAATTTACATCCGAGGGCAAACAGGTTGTTGTGAAAGCGGATGGCCTGGCGGCGGGGAAAGGGGCGATTGTCACCAAAGGTCGGGATGAAGCGCTGGAAGCCGTTCGACGGGTGATGGTAGACCGTGTGTTCGGTTCTGCCGGGGATCGCGTGGTGATCGAGGAACGTCTTCGCGGCCCGGAGACCTCCATTCTGGCCCTGACAGACGGAGAGCATCTGGTTGTCCTCCCGCCCTCACAGGATCACAAGCCGATCGGGGAGGGCGACACCGGACTCAATACGGGGGGCATGGGCGCATACAGCCCCGTTCCACTGGTGGATGACAGCCTCCTGAACCGCATCGTCAAGACCATTTTGCGTCCCACTATCCGGGCTATGAAACTGGAGGGATGTCCGTATCGCGGAACCCTGTACGCCGGTTTGATGATCGTGAACGGAGACCCTTATGTGATCGAGTTCAACTGCCGGTTCGGCGATCCGGAGACCCAGGCGGCGCTTCCGGTTGTGGAGGAGGACCTCCTTCCGTTACTGAAACAGTCTGCCGAAGGGAATCTCGGTCCCGACCGTATCGTAAATGCGAATGGCACTGCGCTTTGTGTGGTAATGGCATCCGGCGGATACCCGGAATCTTACGAGACGGGGAAATCCATTGAGGGGCTTGAAAATGATTTGGGTGAGGGAATCGTTGTTTTCCACGCGGGGACCGCCATGAAAGATGGGCGCTTGGTGACTGCCGGAGGCCGAGTGCTTGGGGTGACCGGGGTCGGGAGAGACTTTCGTGAAGCGGCCAAACGAGCGAATCAGGGAACATCGCAAATCTCGTTTGATAAAGCGTACTATCGTCACGACATCGGATATCGCGTTTTGGGAGTTACTTAATAATTTTCAATATCTCTTTGAACTCCGGTTTTGCGGCATCCTCCAGCATTTCCAGCAGCGCGGATTCCACGCTGGTGATGGTCACGCCCGCCTGACGCATCCGTTCCAGGGCGATATCCTGGCATTTGGCGCAGCGCGAAGAGGTTGCCTCAAACGGCACATGAACCTGGTATCCGTGCCCCACCAAATCCAGCGCCGTCTGCAACACGCACACATGGGCCTCGATCCCGGCCAGAATCACCTGTCGGCAGGCACGCTCTGACAGGAAGTGCATAACTTCCGCAGAGCCGCAACAGCTGAATGTGGTCTTTGAAAAGATCAGATCGGAGGGAATTCGCTCTCGGATTTCGGGAACCAGTGGCCCGAGTCCCTTGGGATATTGCTCTGTGGCAATGACCGGCATTTTCAAGACCGAGCATCCGTTGAGCAGACCAAGCGTCTGACCGATCACCCGTTCCGACTCCTGAATCACCGGAATCAAACGCTCCTGGATATCCACAATAATTGCGACCGCACTGGCCGCTCGAAGGATTCCCGGATGCCGTCGATACGTTCTCTTGTCTATCATTCGCTCTGTTTCCTTTCCTTGCCGCCCGACAGTGCCTGTTTTTCCATAATGCTCTTCGTCAGGTCTTTTCTCAGGTAAAGGATCGTGCCTTCCGGCGGTGAGGTATCGTATCGAATCTCATCGAATACCGATCGGATAATATGCACGCCCAATCCACCCGGTCTGATATCGTTCAAGTCACGCGACTTGATTTGCTCAAGAGGAACCTTTTTGCCGTAATCCCGAAGGGTGATAGACAGCTGCTTGTCCCGACAAGTGACATTCAGTTCCACCGGTCCATCTTTTCTGCCTTCGTAGGCATGACGCATGATATTGGTAAATGCTTCATCAACGCCCAGTGTCAGCAAATTGCACTCCCGTCCCGGAATTAAGTGCAACTCCAGGACGGCGCGCAGCATGAGACGGACATGTGACCACATGGTCGGATCGCTGGGGAACGTTACACGAAAACCGTCCATTATACCTGCCGGGCAAGGGATATCGCCCACCTCTATTGTTTTTCTTCAATCAGGACATTCATATAGAACATCTTCACCTGTTGCATCGCCGGACACAGATGGAGATCCCATGCCCCGCCTCTCCCTTTCCGCTCTGACATTGGGACATACATGACACCGTGGGTTGCGGCAAATATTCTGGGGGTGTGAGCTTCCAAGGTCAATAGTCCGGCAGTGAGATGATTTTGTGGATTGGGTCGGACTCGCTCAAACACAATTAAGCCATGGGGATCATCATTTCTTGCGATTATGCCAACTTTCCTGCACAGAACATTCTGTAAGATCCTTATGTGGCGTTGCGGCTCAAACCGTTTCCCATAACGCGTATGTATCGATGCCCTTACCGGCGAAGCGGATTCCGGAGTGTCTTCTCATCAATAATCCTATGCAAACCCGTCAACCATATTCCTTCCAATTCCGTAATATATGAAACCCAGAGACCGCAACTTTGCCGGGTCATAGATATTTCTTCCATCAAAAACCACCCGAGACCGCATTCGAGATTTGATCATCTCCCAATTGGGGCGGCGAAATTCCTCCCATTCAGTCACAACTACCAAGGCATCCGCGTCTTGCAGGCATTCATAATTCTTGGTTGCGTAGTCGATCCGGTCGCCGAAAACGCGGTGTGCCTGAGGAATGGCAACCGGGTCGTAAGCGATGATCCGGGCCTGATGCTCAAGCAGGAACTCAATCAGGGGGATACAAGGCGCTTCGCGCATATCGTCGGTATGCGGTTTAAACGCCAGTCCCCAAACGGCGACGGTCTTTCCTTGCAGATTCCCCTTGAAATGATCGAGTACTTTTTTGCCAAGCACTTTTTTCTGTTGCTGATTGACCTGGTCGACCGCCGGCAGGATTCTCAATCGGAACTGCAATTCCTCACCGGTCTGGATCAAGGCCAGGATATCCTTGGGGAAACAACTGCCCCCATATCCCACTCCCGGAAACAGGAACGAATAGCCGATGCGCGAATCGGAACCGATTCCCAGGCGCACCTGATCGACATCGGCTCCCACCCGTTCACAGAGATTGGCAATTTCGTTGATAAACGAGATTTTGGTGGCAAGAAAACAATTGGCGGCATATTTGGTCATTTCAGCGGATGCGTTGTCCATGACCAGAATAGGTTTGCCGGTGCGCACGAAGGGACTGTATAGTTCTTTCATGATTTCTACCGTCCGGACATTGTCCGCCCCGATCACCACCCGGTCCGGTTTCATGCAGTCTTCGATCGCCGTGCCCTCCTTTAGGAATTCGGGATTGGAGACCACGTCAAATTCATACGTTGCCTTCCTCCGATCCAATTCCTCCCGGATGATTCGGGCAACCTGAGCGTATGCGCCGACGGGAACCGTCGATTTGATCACCACAATCTTGAATTGATTCATCAATTGTCCGAACTGATGTGCCACTTGAAAGACGGCGAAAAGATCCGCCTTGCCCTGTGCATCCGGTGGGGTGCCGACCGCAATGAAAAGTAGAAGCGATTCCTGAACGGCCTGTGCCAGGTCGGTGGTGAAAACCAATCGCTCCTCGGTTTGGTTCCGTTTCACTAATTCTTCCAGACCCGGTTCATAGATGGGAATTACGCCTCGCTGAAGTTCGGCAATTTTCTTCTCATCGACATCGACGCAGAAGACATCGTTTCCCGATTCCGCCAGGCATGTGCCGGTTACCAGACCGACATACCCTGTCCCGACAACGGCAATACGCATGAATGGCTCTCCTTGGCTACCGATGAGAACCCGCTCGATGCGGGCCTCGCGCTTTACTCTGCGGACCCGGTCGATCACAGGGTCGCGGACATTGAAAAACCAATTATCGCTATCGGATTTGAGCCGATGAAGGGAGGGCCGGGATCAAAAGAAGAATTACCGATTATCCTGATAGTAACGGGCAAACAAGAAGGCAGCGTTATTTTTTCTGCACGGTTCCTGACCGATGAGATCGGATTTATCTGGGCCTTGTTCGATAACCATGAAGCAATACCGACGGCGCGTCGCATAAATGCCGAGGAAGAACGCATGGGGTACTGGGGAGCGTCTTCAATTGCAAAGGAATTCCCTGCCCAACCAAATTGTCCGCTTAGTTCACGGGATACGGTGCGGGGGATCCCGTCTGGGCAAGGATTTGGGGTGAGACATTCTTGCAATAACACCGGTTCCTGACAGACAGTATTCCCCAAACCCTATCCCAATTGCTTTAATGCTTCAATCCTTCGCCGGGCCTTCGCCGCTTCCTCCTCCATACCGTGTTTCTTGCACATCTCTTCCAGTTCTTCCCAATAGGGGATATAGCCGGGGTTCAACCGGAGAATTTGCCGTTGCTGCTCGATCATGGCTTCCACCGCGCCCAATCGCGCACAGATGTCCCGCAAGGCCAGGTGGGACGAAAAATCATCTTGAAGCCGCAAAGCATCCAGATAAGCATTGGCCGCCTCTTTCAAAAGACCCGCCTCGTAATAAGCCTCGCCGAGATACATGTAGTTCATCGGCTCCAGGGGATCGAGAACCACTGCCCACTGAAACTTGTCCAGCTCGATTACCCCCCGCTGACGCGCTTCAAACCCCCGCCGAAGATAAACATTCGACAAAAACGGAAGAACCAATGGAATCATCAAAACCAGGCAAAGGCACACCCCATAAGCCGGATGGAAAGAACGTTTCCCTCTCGCTTCTGACGGTCCCCCTCTCCCTTCCGGGAGACTCCCTCTCCCCCCGGGAGAGGGTTGGGGTGAGGGAGTTCCAGGAAGCAAGATAGACAACCAGATCAACACCGCCACTGTGCTTGCCGGCAAATGAAACGGAAAACTGGCCAAGGCATGGAAAACAGCCATCATGAATCCCAGGAATACCGCCGTCAGGAGCACGCGACTTTCCCCGTCCGCCCGACGGAGGGTTTGTAATGACCTCTTGATTACCGAAACCAGCAGCCACAGCAACAGAAAAACGCCCGGAATCCCGCTTTCCGCGCACGTTTCCAACAGCTGATGATGGGGTTGATCCACCAGTTTGACATAGGGGCTGGGATGTGCCCGTCCCTGTAATTCATAATTCTTACCCTGGTAGGCCATGGAATACGCCTGGAAATTGCCGAAACCGATTCCCAGAAACGGATGCTCGTTAATCATCAACCGCGTGGTGCGCCAATTGAATCGACGTGCCGCAAATCCGGTCCGCCACTGCGGTGAGGCTTTCGCCTGATCCAGAACGCTTCCTTCCCGACCGTTATATGGATTATCCGTGCAATAAAATGTCGTGATCCCCGCCGCCAGAAAAAGGAGAATCCACAGCCGTGCTCCGAGCAGCTCCCTCAATCCGTGACGAATGGTGCGGAAGAACAGCGCGAACGAACTCGCCAGCGCCAGTGCCAAAGCCGCTCCCACACAAAAAGTCGTCACAAACACGGCAACGCACAATCCCACAACAGGAACCGTAACCAAGCTAAACCACCATCGCGACACACCGCGAGCGCATCCATGCGCGATCAGAGCGGGAAACAGGATCACGAGGTAACCCGCAACAAAGTTTGGATTGCCCATCGTCGAGACAATCCGCGCGCGCCAGTCGTTCACACCGCCGGTTGTTTGAATGAAATCCACCCCGTAATCCTGAAGTACCGCATATACGGCTATTATCAAAACGGGAAAATGAAGCCACTCGATCAGAGCAGACCGGTTCTCGCGTTGAGTCCACAATTGCCGACAAATCGCCCAGAACAGAACCGCCGTAATCGGCCCGGCGAAATCCCGCACCTGTCGAAACGAATGAAATCCTGTCAGGATTGTAATCGCAGACCAGCCCAGGAACAGACCAATCGGCCACCACAGAGGGTCTCGCACCGGAGTAAAAATCCGTCTCGACCCGGCAATCCACACAGCCGTAATTGCCAGGGTTAATACCTGGAACAAGACTCGTTTCGGAAGGAGGTACGAATCATAGGAAATCGGGGAGATAAACAACGGCACAACTACCGCAGTCAGAATTGCCAGACCGCGAACAAGTCTCCAGGAAAATCCATCCTGCCCGTTCTTATCCATTCCCGATACTTTCTTTGATGGAATTCGACTTATTGGGAGTCATATCCGGGTGAAGCAGAAACACGGTTCCCCACGGCAAGTATTCTCCGTAGTATGAATCGGTAAATGACCGCTGCTCCAACAGCAATTGTGCGCCGCAATCTTTCCAGAGGCTTACCCCACGCCACTGGGCCACGTAAGCGGGAGGGATGGTCGAGCAGATCGGACGTTTGTCCTTCGATGTCAGGATAATCCCAGACCAGACATCCTCATACCATTCCGTCGGTGTTCGATACTTGCCCAGGGGAAGCGGCTTGAGCCGGATACCGATCCCCTTCCCTGCCAGTTTCTCTCGATACCACGGCAACGCCAGGAAACCGTTTCCGATAGGATCTACATCCGGCCTGCGATGTTCCACAGTCTGCTGATAAATCAGAGGGAAAATCTCGTTGTCCTGGGATGGTTCGTACAGACCGACAAGGAGCAAAGCATTTGGCGGAAGAATCCGCAGAACATCCTCGCTATACCGAAAAGCCTCTGTGTCATCTCGAACGAGGGCGACCCTCCAGTAGGCACGTACAACAGGAAGCAACAGCAACAGGAGGCACAGCAAGATCACCCCACGTTCCATTAAATGCAGCTTCCCAATACACCATTCCAGACCCAGACAAACAAGCGGAGCGGAGACCAGAAGAAAAGGCAACACAAAAACATCTCGATCCCCCACCAGGTAGAACAGAAAAAAAGCCGCGTAAATGCAGAGAATTGAAAGATAGATCACTGTGCATCGCTTTTCTCGTCGATACAGCCGCCACACTCCAACAAAGAGCAGAGGCAGGAATATCCCCCAAGGCCAAAACAGGGCACACAAGTCCAGGAAAAATGCCTGGAGTGGCGAGTTCAGGAACCGGAACAACCCCCGCGAAAGATTCCCAACAAACTCCCCGCCGGTTAGTAAAGCCATCCATCCCTGGAACGACGCGGGATGATACCAGTCCAACTCCACACCCGCGCGGGACCGGATCATTGGAATCAAAAGGAGCAGAAGCGGCAGTATGATGAGCAGGAAAAACCGCTTACGCACTTGCCACAGCATCCAGACAAGAACCGGCAGAACGATATAGTGATGAACCAGCGAGACTCCCGCCAGAAGCCAGGCAAAACCGGAGAAATCTTTTCCCGGCTGTTTTGCACAAAGGCTGAGATACAGCGCAACCGAGAGGAACAGCGCCAGCAGGGCATACACTTCCGCCGAGCGGGCGATACCCCAGAAAACCGGCGCAGTTCCCAGCCAGAGAACGCAGGAGATTCGGGATATGAGTTCCATGGGTCCGTGATTCATTGCAAGTGTCTCAGCCGCTCGATACAGGAAAACCAGCGCGCACGATGCACACAGGGCCGACAGGATGTGTATCCGCATCATGACGGTTCCAAAAGGCACAATGGACAGGAGTTTTCCCAGGACGACATACAGCGGATATCCGGGGGGGTGCGGGACTCCCAGGGTGGCACAAGCCGTGATCAATTCCGGGGCATCGCCCCAGGGAAGCGCAGGATGCAGCGTTATCAGGTAAAATGCGAACACACACAGGAAAATCGCTACCGAGTCTTTCGGCGATGAGTGATGAACATGAACATTCGAGGTGGAAGGCACGTTGACGTCGGCGGATCGTATGAGAGACTTAGTCAATATTGTCCCGATAATACCCAAAAAAACCTTGCGTAAAAACCTGCTCGGATTTGCCGCATTATACCTGATCCTTGTGGCAATTGTCACTTGGCCCGCCATTTTGAATCCTGCGTGCCTGGCTTTTCCGTATCAAGGCGACCGGGGGGCGAATGTCTGGAACCTGTGGTGGGTAGCGCACTGTGTGACCCACCTGCAAGATCCCCGATGGACGCCACTTCTGTTTCATCCGGATGGCTGTTCGCTTCTGCACCACTCTCTTTCTCCGTCAAATGGGCTGCTTCTGGCGCCGGTGACTCTCCTTTTCGGTCCGGAGACCGCGTATGGCGCCGCATTTTTTCTCTGGAGTATCCTGACCGGCCTGGGAGGAATGGTCTGGTCGCGGCGATGGCTCGACCGTCCCTGGGAGCAATGGCTTGCGGGATTTTTCATGGTCTGTTGTGCCTATCGCTTTGCGCACCTGGATCACCTCAACGTGTTCTCAACTGCCGGGATACCATGGGCCTTTTGGGCATTTGACCGATCGAAAGATAAACACGATCTGCGCATGGCGCTGGTGTGTGGCGTGATCTGGATTCTGACGACATTCTCCTGCTGGTATTACGGAGTGGTGGTCGGTCTCTACGGCGTGGCCCGATTGTTGGAGATTGTGTGCAAGCGGCAATCCTTACGAGAAATTGGAGTAGCCCTGATTCCATTTGCCCTGACCTTGATGGTTGTGGCGGGATATCTCGGCATTCCTCTACCCGGTCCCTCGGCGAAGCCGGATGACATACCGCTTGGAATCAAAGTTTTCTGGTCCTTGCCGCTTGATTCCCTGGTCCGTCCTGTCTGGTTGAATCCCCTCTGGATGTTGCCGGAGTTTCGCGTTCATCCGGGAATTGTCTTTTTGATTCTGGCGGCGATTGAGATCGTTCGCAGAATTCAAGAGCATGAAAAACAGGCCTTTCTCTTGTGGATTGCATTAGCCTATGCGGCCCTCGCCCTGGGACCGGTGTTGAAGGTGGACATGAAAGTCTTTCCTGTTCCTCTTCCCGCATACATCTGTCTGTTGATCGCCGGATTGAGCCAAATGAAAGTGTACACACGGTTTCTGTACCCGGCAACGATTTGTCTTGCCCCATTGGCTGTTCTGGGTGTGCGGTGGTTAGTCGACAAACTTGGAGAGGAACATCCGCATGTCTCTTTCCCTGTTCTCCAGGCAATCGTTTTTCTGTTGGTAGGATTTGCATTCTGGTTCGAGCAGGCTCTACCGCCGTTTGCCTCTGCGACCGTCTATTCCGGGAAGACTCAAGTAGCCGATGATGCCCCCATTCAGGCCATCCGGGAGGCGCGCGGCGCGGTGCTGGAACTACCGTTTGGCGCCAGTTCCGTTGTCGGGATGCACTTGGCCCGTCAAACCCGACACAGGTTACCGTTAGTCATCGGGGAAATCTCTCGAATGCAGAATTACCGCAAGACGTTCCTGGACCGATTTCCGTCTCTTCTCCTCCTGAACCAAATGGTCACGGAGGAGGGAGCCTGGTCTGAGGCATCCATCCACGGAGCAGCGGAGACTTTTGCACGGGATAATGAGACACTCGGTATCGGGGCAATTGTGGTGACAGAATCGTTGTGTGCACAGCAGGGAAAAGAGCGGATTATGGACTTCCGAAATTACTTGGGGAACGATGTTCAACTGATTATTATTCGCGAATGATGCAGTGGAGATTTTCCGACGGCGGCCATTCCTGTCTTCATGGGATAGATCGTCGTATGGGAAAGTCTTTCAGATGTTTGTTCCACGTTGAGAGATTGAACACCATTACATCCTCAACAATCCAGTGTTTCCATATCCCGCTTGATGGGCCGCATTGAGGCACCTTACGTTTGAGATCGTCCGCTTTTGCCTGAAGATCGGCTTCCGTCAGGCCGTCAATGGCTATCAGCACATAATAATAGATAGGTTTCTCTATTTTCCCGCATGCCCATTCATACAGGAAGGAGTCTCGATATTTGTACTTCAGGTCTTCGTCGATTTTGCCGGTCTGAAATTTCTTGATAAAAGTGTCACGATCCATTGCATTGGCTTGCGGATGTTCCGGATCTTTGATCTCGATGAACAGAAAGTGATCCTTGAATTCCAGAATAAGATCCACCGCTTTCATGCAATGTGTAAGACCGTGGGTGTCGCCGATATCAAATTTCCTTGCAGTTACATCGGACGGAACGGATATCCGAAGATTTCCTTCTGTGATCGCAGTCATTTCAGTAGTCTCCCCAGACTTCGCCCCACTTCGCGGTCGTATAGATCGGCGAATGCCTCCGCGACGGCATTTGGATGAATGCCGAGGTATCGGTCGGAGGTATGGCAACGAATCTGAGTGATCTCCGTGTCATGATAGAGAGCATGAAACAGCACATTATCCTTCTCTTTCATCCGCAGATCGAGTTCCTTGAGGATCACGTAGTCATGTGTCGCTAGAAAGATTTGGACACCGTGTCGTTGAAGTTCCAACAGGATCTCCGTAATCACTCCATATAATTTGGGATTGAGGTTGGTTTCCGGCTCATCCCAAAAGAGTATGGAACCCTCCAGGAGAGTTCCATTTTGAATCAAGAGCCATAGCAATCCCAATTTGCGCATTCCTTCGGCCAATAGAGAGAATTCAAGGTTTCCCTGCTCGCTTTGTAGAAAAAATTCCTCCTCCTTTGTTGTGATTTTCCCATCCATGGCTTTCTGCAGAATGGTCAATAGAGTTTTTCGGTTCTTGTCGGTGGGGCCTCGCGGGGCAGGCCGATGGGCACGGTCCAAAATGTCGCGATAGATTTCCTCAAAATGGATTTCTCGACCGGCGTATAATGAACGGAATCCGGGAGAATTGGCAAGCATTTCTTTTACAGGGATATATACGCTTTCAATGGGCCGGGCCTGCCACTCGTTTATGCCGGTAATGGAGGCCGAGCCCGTCTTGGTCGAATGGTTTGAGAAGGAAGCCCGTATTCGGACGGATCCCCGGGATACTTCAATAGCACAAGACGAACTGGTTTTCTTTCGCTTGACCAGGCGGCCAAGCGCATGGTTGGACGGCAAGAATACGTTAACCAGTTTTTCTGCGAAGTTGAGTTTTGTTTTCGTGATGTCACAGGCGGAGTAGACAACTTTCATTATGTGGGTTTTGCCCGTGCCGTTGGCTCCAACAAAAACATTGACCCCGGGTGAAAGAGTGAGATCCAGTTTATCGAACGTGGTGAACTATTCCAGTTTGATTCTTGTTATCGGCATGGATATTTCCACCCTTGTCATCACCGGGCCGAATTGCCTGGTTTATTGTAATCCTTCCTTGCGCAGAGCATACCCGAACCGGTCTCTCCCCCCCTCACTTCAGCTCCGGCAGCAACTTCATTGGGTTAATCGGATTGGTCGCCTCGCGGACCTCGAAATGGAGATGATCGGTTTGAATGTCTTTCGGGACCCTTCCGGTTCGACCGACCCGCGCGATCATCTGCCCCCGGCTCACTTTGTCCCCCGCCTTCACCACCACTTCGCTGAGATGGGCATAAATGGTGCGCAATCCTTTTCCTTTTTGTTTGCCGTGATACAGAATGACATAGTTTCCCAGAGTATTCCCGAAGTCGTCACTGACCCCGCCGACCATCTGCACTTCCCCATCTGCCGCGGCCAGCACCGGAGATCCGGGGGGGGCAGTCAGGATCATGCCGTTTCCCATCAATCCGTTCTCCGCGCCAAATTGTTTTGCCACGGCAAAATTCCCTGTCAGAGGCCAGGAGAATATCAATGTATCGACTTTCTTTACCTGGGCCGGCGGCTGAACATCCTGGGGAGCGGGGACTGCGGTCGGTTCCGGAGTGGGAGTCGGAGTTGGAACGCCCGGTTCCGGAGTGGGTGTCGGGGTTGGGGTGGAAAGAGGCGGCTCTCCTTTCTCCACACGATGCTCATCCACAAGTTTCTCAATCCGTTTCGCCAAAGCGATCCGTTCTTCGCGGGAACCCTCCGGTGTCTTGTGATACACCTTTTCCGCAACCGACATCTGGACCTCTTTGACTTCATCCGCGCCGGGGATGAACAGTTTCTGTCCGATCTGCAATGTGCGGGGATCATGGATGTTGTTGTATCGTTCGATCAGCGTTCGTTCGACACCATAGGCGTCCGAGATCCGTTTCAGAGTTTCTCCCGCTTTAACCTCATGGTAAACCCCTTTTTCCTCGGGGGCCGCCGCTTTCACAGCCACAGCCGATTTAGGTTCCGTAGCGCCCGGAATATGCAGGCGCTGTCCCACTTCCAAATGATTGGGGTCATGAATGCGGTTGATCCGCTGAATTCGTTGAGGCGTGATTCCATAGGCACGTGCGATTCCCACCAGAGTCTCCCCTTCCGCCACAATATGCGTAACCCCCTCCAACACAGGTGGATATCCCACATAGCCCCGGTCCGACTGGTGCGCACAGGACCCCATCAGTCCTGCCCAGATGCACAGACACAGCAAAACACTCCGCGCATTTCTCGGACAAAATCTTGATCGGCATTTCACGACATTCATCATCGTGCTCAGACCCAGGGATGCCCGGTCGCACCGGAGCGCCGCACATCACATTTCGAGGCTCTGCCTCGATTCGCCACTTCTGCGAACGATTCCAGACACATTCCGGCAACGCCAAACCGATATTGCCGACATTCTGAGTCACCGAAAAACCCGCAGAAGAAGCCCCAGCCGGGCCGAGTCAATATCCGGTAAGTACGCGGAATCAGACGTCCTTTTCCATCCCGCAGTTCAGTGGGTTAGCCTATTGTGACATAAACGAAATGAAAATGCCAGATGGTCGTTACCGACTTCCGTTCGAAGATTCGATCGGTCGGTGGGCCACGACAATCCGGAAGATCTGATTGAGGTCCTGCACCTGAACATTCTCAAAACCCGCCTCGCTCAGCAGATCTTCCCAGGCGGACACGGTGTACCATTCCTGCGACATCCGGTCCTGCGAACCCAGCAGGCCGAGTCTCCCACCCGGACGCAAAAGACGGAAAGCATCCCGAAGAACCGCCCGACGTTCTGCCTCCTTGAGAATCACCAGCATAAAACTGCTCAGAATCACATCGAATTCCTCCCTGAACGGCATGGCTCGACAGTCTCCTAATACATAGCACACATTGTCCAGATGGCGACCTTTCCGCTGTGCGCGATGTAACATCCCGATGGAGTGGTCGATTCCCACCACGTGCGCCGCACGTTGTGCGGCAATATGGGCCACCAGCCCCGTTCCACACCCCAAATCCAAAACCGAATCATCCTCCTCCACCACTGCATCGACCAATTGATGAGCCGACTGCACATACCCAAACACCTGGACGAGATAAATCCAGTCATAAAACCGGCTGATGATATTGTAAAACATTCTGGAACGACGATTGTGCTTGGATACCACTGATCTCCCGGCGAACTTCATCACAAGCCGACCCCACAAATTTAACCTGCGGATCGGTTGAAAAGTGTGCGGAACTGTTCTCATGATCTTACCATGCCCAAATACCCAAAGATTCTGATGGATTTGACCGTCTCAGGAACACACTCCGGCCCTGAAACATACTCAATCTAACATATCTCACTTCTGATATGAAGCGGGAAAACGCAAAAAAATCCTTCACAGAATGGATTGAACCGATTGATCGCGCGATCATTCTGCTGTAACTCGGGGAAAAAACTGCGAATCAACTCTCCACCTGTTCCCTGGCTTTCTCAGCCTGAGCGATGATCTTCTCCGCCAATTCAGCCGGAACCTGCTCATAATGTGAGAATTCCATAATGTAAGTTCCACGTCCACGGGTGATTGAACGCAGGTCAATAGGATAGCTGTACATCTCCGCCAGGGGAACTTGGGCACGAATTGTCTGTTTCCCATGCGCACTTTCCATGCCCATAACACGACCCCGCCGCCCGTTCAAATCCCCCATTACGTCTCCCATCATGGTTTCAGGAACAAAAACCGTCACATTCATGATCGGTTCCAACAATACCGGTTTGCATTTTTCGCGAGCCACCTGTTGAAAGGCCATCGACCCGGCGATCTTAAACGCCATGTCCGATGAATCCACATCATGATACTTGCCGTCAAACAATTCCACATGAACGTCCACAAACGGGAACCCGGCCACAACACCCCTTTCCATGGCTTCCCGGATTCCTTTTTCGACCGAAGGGATGAACTTCCCGGGAATCGCGCCGCCGAAAATACTGTCCTGGAATTCGAATTGCTTGCCACGTTCCAGGGGGGTAAGCCGTATGTGTACCTCTCCGAATTGGCCACGCCCACCGCTCTGTTTTTTATGGCGGTACGAACCTTCCCCCTGGACCGTAATGGTCTCGCGATAGGCCACTTTCGGCTCCTTGAGAAGAACCTCCAAGTTGGCGATCTTTCGGACCCGCTGGGCAACCAGGTTGAGTTGAATATCCCCCATCCCGGAAAGGATGCTCTCACGTGTCTCGTGGTTGCGTTCGAAGGCGAGTGTGGGATCACCTGCGATTACTTTCGGGATAGTCGCGGCAATTTTGTCCTCTTCTACTTTGGAATGACCTTTGACAGCGAGATGGAAACTGCGAGGCGGGTATTCTGTCGGCGGAATCAACCACTCGCCCGGCTCGCTCGATACGGTGTCGCCGGTTTCGAAAATGTCCACTTTGGTAAGAGCCACAATGTCTCCGACCCGGGCATGGGCGATATTGTTGTGATTCTTTCCGTTCACGTTGAGCAGATGGGAGATTCGCTCATGCTTTCCTTCTTTGCTGAGGTCATACAGTTCCGTATCCGAGGAAAGTGTGCCGCTGAATACCTTGAGAAAACACATCTTGCCCACGAATGGATCAATCAGGCTGCGGAAAACCAGTCCGATTCCCGGCCCCTCCGCGGAAATGTGCAGGGGCTTGGTCTGGTCGCCTTTGACAAGGGTAATTTCACCTCTTCGGAGAGGACTCGGCAGAAAGTTAGTCAGTCCTTCCAGAAGACAGGCAATCCCGATGCTGCTGGTTGCCGCTGTACAGAAAACCGGAATCGCTCCGCCGGACATGGCGGCAGTTTGCAGGCCGTTCCAGATATCTTCTTTTGGAATGGCCTCCCCTTCAAGGTAGCGTTCCATCAATGCCTCGTCCGTCTCGACCGCGGCATCCATCAGTCTCTCATGATATTCCTCGTACTGATCCTTCAAATCTTCGGGAAGATTCTCCTCGCGCTCCACCGCTCCCTTTGCATTGAAGTACTGCACTTTCCCCGACAGCACATCCACAACAGACTTGAATTCGGCCTGTTCGGCCACTGGGAACCGGATCGGGACCAGTTTGGCGCCCAGCTCTTTTTCCAGGGAATCCAACGCGGCCGCATAGTCCGCCCGCTCTTTATCCATCCGGTTGATTACCACCACGCGAGGAACCCTGTATTTTTCGAGATATCCCCAAATCTTCTCTGTTTCCACCTCCACCCCGCTCTCTGCATTGACTACAAGCAAGGCCCCATCCGCGACCCGGATCGCACCCAGAATATCTCCGATAAAATCCGAATATCCCGGCGTGTCGATGAATGTGAAGTCGGTTCCCTTGTATGTACACTGAATGATTTTGGACATCAGGGTGATGCGTTTTTCCCGCTCTTCGTCCAGGAAATCGGCGAATGTATTGCCTTCCTCCACGAGACCGCGACGTTCAATTACCCCCACATTATATAGAAATGCCTCAACCAGGGACGTTTTACCCGCCCCATGATGTCCGACAATAACAACATTGCGTTTTCTTTCGGCAGGAACTTCACTCATCGATAGAAACTCCTTCAGAAATGGATTCCGGCGCTTCGATCCACTCGAGCGGAAACGGAATTGTTCAGGTTAAATGGAAATTGGCCCTATTAAAAGGGCAGGCTGCCTGCAAACCCAATCGGAAACGGGGGCCGAAAAGGAGTGATGAAATGCCCTTTGCCTCCATTCGGATACTGCCATCTAAATGAGAGCCTCCTGGGTGGTCGGATCGAACAGATGAGCGTTCTCGACAAAGAACACAACCCGCCTGTCCGCATTCACCTCCGCCCTCAAATGTGCCCCGACCTTTGCGATATACGAGCAAAGCCCCGTTGTGAGGTACCAGAAGGATTCTGCTCCCACAGGTTCGACAACCTCCACGCGGGAGGTTACACAGTGCTCCGGATTGGGATTGGGGACTTCCTCAAGGTCTTTGATGTCTTCGGGGCGGATTCCGAATGTAATCGGTGCGCCATTTTTGCCGGCCAGGACAGGACTCATGTGTTCGGCCAGCGCAATCCTGAACGTGCCTTCATTGAAATAGAATCGCCCGTTGGCTCTTTCAATCTTGCCTTCGATGAAATTCATGGGCGGAGTCCCGATAAAACCGGCCACAAACCGATTCTTTGGGTGATCGTACAGCTCGAGGGGTGTGGCGACCTGCTGGATTTCCCCGTCTTTCATTACCACGATTCGGTCGCCCATGGTCATGGCCTCCATCTGATCGTGGGTCACATAAATCATGGTGGCTTGAAGTCGGTTATGCAGCTTGCTGATTTCGGCGCGCATCTGAACGCGCAATTTGGCGTCCAGGTTCGACAGCGGCTCATCAAACAGAAACACTTTAGGTTTCCGCACGATGGCTCGCCCCACGGCGACCCGCTGACGTTGCCCTCCGGACAGCGCCTTCGGTTTCCGGTTCATCAACTCCGTGATCCCGAGAATCTCGGCGGCTTCTCGCACACGGCGTTCGATCTCATCCTTGGGGTATTTCCGTAATTTCAGTCCGAACGCCATATTCTTATACACGGTCATGTGCGGATATAAAGCGTAATTCTGAAACACCATCGCAATATCGCGGTCTTTTGGGGGCACATCGTTGACCAGCCGATCCCCGATATAGATTTCTCCGGAGGTTACCTCCTCCAGACCGGCCACCATTCGCAGAGAAGTCGACTTTCCACACCCCGATGGCCCCACCAGAACAACAAACTCCTTGTCTTCCACTTCCAGACTGAAATCTTTCACAGCCACCACATCGCCCGGAAAGAGTTTCGTGACGTTATTATAGACGACTCTTGCCATCCTGTTGGAACGACCTCCTGGCAAAGCTGAACCTGTTTTCCTTAACGGATCTTGAAAATGCCGGTGTCCTGTAACTGAATTACCTTTACTTATTGCAATCATGGAAAACCACCGACAAGACGCCGGCGCCACCCGGAAAGATGCATGGTAAAAGGGTGACACAGGCTTCCAGCCTGTGGCGGGCAACATGCTGAGCAAGAATCATTGCAAAGCTTATTCAGTTACACAACGCTAGCATGATGGGCGGTCGATGCGGTTGTCAAGTGGCCACAAGTTCACCGGCACGGATAGAGGAGAGACTTTCCCGCTGAAAAAACACTCCCGCTGTGAGATGCTTCAGCAGTTTTCCGACAAGGGGCTTGATCTCGGACCTGGGGGCTACGATATCAATCATCCCGTGTGCCAGGAGAAATTCGGCACGCTGGAACCCGCTCGGTAGACTCTGCCCGATGGTTTGTTCGATGACTCGGGGCCCGGCGAATCCGATCAGAGCGCCCGGTTCCGCAATAATCACATCGCCCAGGGCCGCATAGCTGGCGGCGACTCCGCCCATGGTCGGGTGCGTAATGATCGAAATGAACGGAACAGCCGCGCGCCTCAGACGGGCCACCGCCGCGCTGGTTTTTGCCATCTGCATCAGGGAGAGCATCCCCTCGTGCATCCGAGCGCCCCCACCTCCGGCAGATGCAATCACAACCGGCCTTCTCATCTCCAGTGCGCTTTCCATCGCGCGCGTGATCTTTTCGCCGACCACCGATCCCATGCTGCCGCCGAGGAACCGGAAGTCAATCGCCGCAAATACAATCGGATGTTCGTTCAAAGTGGCGGTTCCCCATATTGCGGCCTCCCGTAACTGGGTCCGCTCCTGGGCCTTTCGAATCTTCTCGGGATACCCATCGAACTGGAGAGGATCCAGACTTTCCAGATGCGAATCTTGCTCCTCAAAGCTACCGGGGTCCACGGTGATATCCAGACGCTCCCGGGCGGACATCAAGTGATAATGACCGCAATGAGGGCAGATTTTCAGATGCCGAAGCAGTTCCACATTGGTGATATACCGCTCGCATTGCTCACACCGGGTCCAAATCCCGGCGGGCATCTCTTTTTTCTTGGATGAGGGAGTGAGCGCAGTGAGGTTTTTCTTGCGAAACCATGCCATCGTTGCTTTGCCTCCAGCACAATCGGCCTGCCGACCGATTCATGCAGAATTCCACAACCCAGAACATTCTCCACGGTTCTCTCAAGCCGTTGTATGGAGACAGGTCAAGATAGGACAAAGGTATTGTAGCACGTTTTTTTGAATTTCACCCCTGGGGCCGGCCTCGATGATTCGAACAATGGCGCTGCCGATCACGGCCCCATCCGAATGCTCGGAGACCCACCGTGCCTGTTCGGCATTCGATACCCCAAAACCGACCACAATGGGCAACCGTGTCCGCTGCCGGATTCGCTCCAGGTTTGCAGCCAGGTCGGAGGCAATATCTTTCCGCTCGCCGGTGACTCCGGTTCGTGAAATATAATAGATGAATCCACGCGCCAAGCGTCCGATCAGCTCCAATCGACTGTCGGTGGTTGTCGGCGCAACCAGGTAAACCAACGCAAGGCCATGCTCGGCCAGATTGCCGTCGAACTCTTCGGATTCTTCCGGCGGTAAATCCACCACAATCAGCCCATCAATTCCCGCGCCCGCCAAATCCCGGCCCAGACGATCAATCCCATATCGCAGCAATGGGTTATAGTAAGTCATAAGAATGAAGGGAGTTGCGATGCCCTCGGCTCGCAAAGCCTTTGCGCCCTGCAAGATTTTTGGCAGTGTGGTTCCGGCAGCCAGCGCTCTCTGTCCGGCCCGCTGAATCACGGGACCATCGGCCAGTGGATCCGAAAACGGCACTCCCAGTTCGACCAGATCAACTCCTTCTGCAGCCACGGTTCGCACCAAATCCATGCTGGTATCGAAATCGGGATCGCCGATCATCAGGTAGGGAATCAATACCTTACCGCCGGATTTTCTGCGGGCCTCGAAACTTACCGCAATAGCCTCCACTCCGCGCCGGCCTGTTTCTTCGGTCATTTCACACCTCCGAGGAACCGCGCGGCGGTCTCCACATCCTTATCCCCTCTCCCGGAAAGATTGACAACAATCCGTTTCTCCGGGGGCTGAGTCGGAGCGAATTTCAGAACATACGCAACGGCATGAGCCGATTCCAAAGCGGGAAGAATGCCCTCGGTCTCCGCCAGAACCTTGAAAGCGTCCAACGCTTCTTGATCGGTGATATTCACATACTCCGCCCGGCCGGAATCCTTATAGAAACAATGTTCCGGTCCGACCCCGGGGTAATCCAAACCCGCCGAAACAGAATGCGCAATGAGGATTTGCCCGTGTTCATCCTGCAAGAGGTATTGGTAAGCCCCATGGAGAACACCCGGCTGACCGGCAGCCAGCGGTGCAGCGTGCTTGCCGGTTTCAATTCCCTCGCCGGCAGCCTCCACGCCGATGAAGCGGACCGAACGATCCTCGTAGAAGGGGTGAAACAATCCCAGCGCGTTGCTGCCCCCACCCACACACGCCATCAGCACATCCGGCAGTTGTCCGAATCGCTCCAGGCTTTGCGCTTTGACCTCGCGCCCGATCACCGATTGGAAGTCTCGAACCATGACCGGGTACGGGTGCGGACCGGCGGTGGAACCAATCACATAGTGGGTGGTTCGCACATTGGTCACCCAGTCCCGAATCGCCTCGTTCATGGCATCCTTGAGGGTTCCGGACCCGGAGGCTACCGGGATGACCTCTGTGCCCAGAAGACGCATCCGGACTACGTTCAGGTGCTGACGCTCCATGTCTTCTTCGCCCATATAGACATGGCATTCCAGGCCGAAGAGGGCGGCGGCGGTGGCGGTGGCGACTCCATGTTGGCCGGCGCCGGTTTCGGCGATGATCCTTGGCTTGTTCATGCGCCGGGCAAGCAGAATCTGCCCCATTGTGTTGTTGATCTTATGCGCGCCGGTGTGGGCGAGATCTTCCCGCTTCAGGAAGATCTGCGCTCCGCCGCATCGTTTTGTCAGCCGTTCCGCGAAATAGAGGGGGGTCGGACGGCCTACATAATCCTTGAGATACCCATCCAGCTCCTGCTGAAACGCGGGATCGGCTTTCGCCTCTTTCAGAGCCTTTTCCAACTCCTCCAGGGCAGGCATGAGAGTTTCGGGAGCATATTTGCCCCCGAACGGTCCGAACCGACCAAACGGGTCAGGGCGTGGCGCATCCGGTGTGCAAACCGGGATTGGACTTCTATGCAGAGACATGAAACGTTCCGTCCTTTTCCAAAAACCCAAAACATCAGTATCACGACCCTGGGGCGGACCTGTCAAGGCGGGTGCGGGGTGAACAGAGGCTTACGCGGACTCTCTGCTGCGGACTTAATAAGCCGTGTCGCCAATCACCGAATGGATGGCTCGCTTGGTTTGCCTTCCCCAGACCTGGATTCCCGGATGGCCTCCAGGATGTCGGCGGTTGTGGCTTTGGTTGCGATTCCGGGGACATCGAACGGGGATTTGGGCACAGTCTTGTAAGTGATCGAGAATGTTTCTTCGCCACGTCTCCTGATCAAGACTTCCTCTTTCCGGGCCGTGTCAAGCAGTCTGGCGAGACGCTGTCGTGCTTCCGAGTACGTGTAGACTTTCATGGCGATTACTCCGGTATGTCGATACCCAGCTTTCGGGCGATGTGCTCCATGTTCAATAACGGTAGACAAAGAGTCAAGGTGACAGGATAGGGAAGGGTGTCTTTATGGCGCAGCGATGAAGCCGGAAACCTATAATCCTGCTTGATGTGTCGTTTGAGATCGAGATATATTTCAAAGTGGCCATCAAAAAGAGAATACTGCCATGCCAACAATCCAGGGTGGATTCGCCGTCAGGAGGTGTCTCCCGTGATTATTCGGAACATAGTGAAAGTAGGTGCTGTTATTCTCGTATTTCTTCCGGCTTCCACATCATCGTTTGCGGATGAGAGACCTTTGCAGATGGAGTTGCCTGTCGGACTGAAGCCGTTCCCCCCTCCCGCCGATGATCGCGTGCGGGGAGCGACACGCTCTGCTGAGATCTGGGAAAGCATATCCGAGAGCGATAAGGCCGAGTTTGAAAGTCGGCTATTTTATCTGACGGAGAAAATGATCGGGCATCGTGATGTAAAGATTACCTATCAACTTCACGGAAGCACAGACGATCTGTCAAAGGGTAGGGCGGAAATTGCATCCGCCAGTGAAGAAAAGGTCTCTATCCTTTTTATGCTGCCCTCTCTTCAGGTGTATGGAATCTATCGCAATGATCTCGACATTCCCAACGTTCTGGAATGGGAGGATGACCTGAAATTCAAGAATACATGGGCCGATGATCCTGACAGGCTATCCGACGACGAACTCATGCCCAAATGGGAACGGGTGAAGGAGTTCCTGCACGATGTGCCACGAGCGGCTTTGTCGCTGATCTGTGAGGCGACGCGGTTGTCTGCAACCGGCTCCGTGGAGTGTTATTCGCAGATTGTGCTGTGGAATGCCGTCGGCAAAGAGAACATTCCGTTTGCTCAATATGGAGAGGTCAAACTGGAGGTAATAAACGGAAGCATGGTAAGAGGGGTTCATACGTTGCCTCGAATGGAAGATCCAGACAATGCATGGGTGATCGGAGAGGAAGAAGCAGGGGCAATAGCGATTGACTATTTCAAACAGAAATTGCCGGAGAATCCGAAACCGGAAGATCAGCAAATGTTTGACAGGTTGAAAACCACCCAGAGATCCTGTCTGAAAGTAGTTTGGGTAACGAATAAGCTTGTTAATGACGCAATGTATCCACAACCACGGAATGCTTTTGTGATTGTCTTCGGGTATGGAGATCCTGAATGGATATCGGTCTACCGATCTCTTCCGAAAATATACCTAGATGCAACTACGGGAGAGGTATATCAGAGTGGCGCCACGAGTTCTGAGCTGCACGGACATTTCCTGAATCTGGTTAATGATCTTCAGCAAGGCCGTGCGTTCCTATTCGAATAGCCGTATTTTTGGGGATAAGCCATTCTTTTCAGGAAGAGAAATAGAGACGCGGCGCTGAACGATGTCCAGCGCCGCGTTTGACTTATCCCTTATTGAGACTTCAGCCACCGATCCGTCAATACACGGACCAATCCGTCACGGCTGTGGATTCGGGCGGATAATCCTCTCACAAGCAATGCGACCCATATCGTTTGCTTTTTCATCCGGAGTTTTCTCCTTTCCGACTTACTAATCCAAACCATATATAGTAGGCATGTGGCTTGACTAACGAATGGATTCGGGTAGAATGTGTAATTATGACAAAATCGGATGCACGTTCGCTGAGTCAAGAGAGTCAAGAGGACCTTCGGATGCGGGTGGTGCGC
>JAKQSI010000085.1 GCA_029570205.1 Candidatus Omnitrophota bacterium
AGCCGAAACTGCAAGCAACTGGAACAGCAATACAAGGTTCCCGCCGTCGGGAGCGCCGCATCCAATATCATTAAATACGCCCATGGCCACGATTTCCTGTACACCAACGGATCTCCCATTCGATACATATCCTTTCCTTTCCCGGTAGCAGGGCAGCCTCAGGCCGTACACCACAGGTATGTTTTTGAAAGCAAAGACGTCGTAAGCGGAAAGCCCATGATGCAGGCGTTCATCGACGCGCTGACGCAGCCGCTGACCGACAGTGAGAAATATAAGGGACCAGCGCCTGATCCCGATCCGGGGGAATCCCGCTTTCTCGGCCCGGACACCGAAGAGAACCTGCAGCGCCTCTTTAAAGACCGGGATTACACAGATTATCTTCCGATTATCCTTCCGACCGAAGAACGTGTGGCCGACATGCTGAAAGGCACGTCTCATAAGCCTGACGAAATCATCAAGGTATTGGATTGGCCGGGTGGCCGGCGGGAAGTGACCGTGGAAAGAGTAGCGATCTGCGCTGTAATGGCAGGAGCCAAACGCGAATATCTACCCGTGATCCTCGCCCTGGCCAACCATATACCCTTTGGTAACTCGACATCCTCCATGGCCAACATGATCCTGGTCAACGGCCCCATCCGCGATGAAATAGGGATGAATTACGGTCACAACGTCATGGGACCGCATAATGAAGCGAATTCGACCATCGGCCGCGCCTACACCCTCATGTCGAAAACCATCGGCGGTCTGCACAGCAAACAAACTACGTGGAGCACCCTTGGAAGCACGCTGCAGTACAACAACGTCTGCATCGCTGAAAACGAGGAGGCAATGCCCGCAGGATGGAAGCCCTTTCATGTGCAGATGGGATTCAAGCCCGGTGACAGCGTGCTTACCGTCGCAACCGGATGGTCTTATATTTCCAGCGTAACGGAAGCCAAGAGAGAATACCCTGTGCATGTATGGATGGGCGAGTACATGAAAGCTCTCACAATGGGATCGGCCACGGTAATCATGGATCCGACCGTTGCCAAACTCCTGAAGGACTCTTACGGGTTTGAGTCCAAAGACCAGTTGAGTAAATGGTTTTCCGAAAATGTTGAAAAAACTCAATACCCTTCCAATCAAAAGGTAAAACCCTTCCAGGAATCCTCCGTAAACATAGTTGTCACCGGAGGCGGAGGCCAGACGACCTGGTTTGTGACGGATTTCATGATGAGCCGGAACATGGTCCTGACAGGAGGGAGTACACGCATTGACGACTGGCGCTGAAACTCATTGAATGTCTAATTGAAAAAGGCTATGTTCGAGGTGGAATCCAGGCAGGCGCCGGCACGGCCGGCATAAGGTTCAGACCGGAGAGCATTGGACTTCGTCGGGCTCCCTGCGTACGATAGAGCGGTTTGTTTGCAGAGGCAGGATGAAGTGATGCGCTTCGATGGGATGCGGGGGATATGGGAGAAACGCTAATTACGGCGAGGAATGCGGCGGCGCAGGCGACAGCAAAGGGCTTCACATTCCTTGATAATGACCTTACGCCGTCGGAATGGTCGTTCGCCGAGATTTCCAGCGAATCAAAACGAATCGGATCGCGGCTCCGCAAACTGGGCCTCGAAAAAGGAGACCGGATCGCTCTTGTTCTGAATGCGCCTCAGGATTTTGTTCTCTCCTTTCTGGGCGCAATCAGCGCGGGCATTCTGCCCGTGCCGATGTATCCCCCGCTGGCCCTCGGCCGGATCGACAATTACCTGGACAGGGCAGCTGGAATTCTGCGCGTTTCGGGAGCGCGGACGCTGTTGACAACGCGGGAACTGATGCCTGTTTTCCAGCCGGTGCTGGAGCAGGTTCCGACACTGAAAAGGCTCCTGGACATTCGGGATCTGCAGCAGATGGCCGCGGACCCGGAAGCGTGCACGTTCTCGGCTCTGCCCGAAGAAGCCTGCTTTCTGCAGTTTACCTCGGGATCGACCTCTGCGCCTCGAGGCATAATTGTTAC
>JAKQSI010000106.1 GCA_029570205.1 Candidatus Omnitrophota bacterium
CGAAATAGACATCGGCGAAATTGAGGATCTGGTTCCAATAGCCAAGATTCAGTGTGTGCTCGGTGTCGCGGCGGTACTGCAGCAGATCGCCCACGGTATCGGGTTGAATGGCTTCGTCCTCTTCGATGACACCGTCTCCCTTCATGCCCTCCGCTCCCAGGAATTTATACACCTTATCCGCTTCGTTCAGGGCGCGCAGGGCGCTGTCGTAGTTAGCCCACTTGTCTTGCAGGCCGGCGGTGTCAATCAGCGCGCGGGGAGAAACCAGAGCCATCAGCAGGTGTTGATCGATGGGCAGTTTGGCCTCGTTGTCGTTAAACCGGGTGAACATATCGTTGAACCAATGCGGAAACACATCATTGATCCGCTTGACAGTCTCCTGATCGTTATTACGGCTGAGGGCGCAGCCGCCGGTGCCGGATTGGTGAGGATCGACAAGGGCCACGCGTTCATCAAAGGCGGCGGCCAACAGGGCGGTCTTGCCCCGGCGCGAATGGCCGATCAGGCAGACACGGGTGTTGTCTATGTCCGGATCCTGGCAGAGATAATCCACACCGCGCTGCAAACCCCAAGCCCATGCGGCAATGGTTCCCCACCGGGTTTCGGGTGGACCAGGCAAATCAGGATAGAACGGATGGATGCCGTCGGTGAAATCGGGCTGGTCGGGATCAATGTCGCTTTCATGAAACGTGGCGAAGGCGTATCCCCGGTTGATGGAATTCTCCACGCACCAGAAATCGGTCTCGGAACCGCGCGAATCATCGGTTTTCGGGCAACCGGAATGAGTCCAGGTCTCTGGATAAATCGTGACTCCCGTGTGGTTTACCACCGTGTGATTGCCGCATTTGTTCAGGCCGAGAAACACAGGGAACGGACCGGTTTTGTGGTTTGGAACAAAAAGAGCGAGATGAATGCGCGGGGCGTTCTCCGGCAAGCCGTTGATGCGGATCTCGACTTCCTTCAGTGTCGCCTTGCCCTCGAATACCGTGGGATCCGTCTTGGTCACGGTGGCCTGGATTCCCGGAGGCGCGGGCATGAAGCCGTACATGTAATACTGAAACAATTGCTTGAGTTCGGGCCGGCGGTATCGGAACCATTGTTCCGGCGTCTTCACGGGTGTGCCGTCAAACATCGTGAAGGGATCGGGCAGTTCGGGACGGATGGGCAGGTCTTCCACCGCCGGAAAGGTGGTGAGGGGCGCCGGCTGTGCGAAGGCCGCGAAGGGATTCATCCATACGATGATGAAAATAAACGCTAGGAGATTGGAACGCATGGGGGTCTCCTTTCGGAACAATGTAATGGCTATTTTGTAATGGCTATTTTTGATTTTCTCATCATTTCTTCGAACACTGACAGAGGACGGTAATGACCCAAGCCATGAATTCTCTCTCCCTCCGGAAGAAGATTGGAGTGAGGGAAGCGTGGAAAGAGTGCCATATAGACTCTCCTCACCATCGATTCACCTGGTCCATTTTACGAGTTTCGGCTGCGTTAGAAAAACTCCCCGGCCCCTCCTAAATCGAGTCAGTAATCAAGCACCTATTCATGTCAATTCTTGATCAACCGCAAAAACTCCTGATAAGCCGCATCGAGAGAGGCGCGGTCCATCGGTATGGTATCATGGATCAATACCCCGAAAGCCAGTTGGAACTCCGTTCCCGGCGCAACGGTTACCCGGCTCTTTTCCAGCCGCGTGAAGGCGTTGCGGCCGAAGGGATTGGCGGCCAGGAGGCCGTAATCGCGGGCATGAAACCAGCAGGGCCGGAAATTGCCGGGCGC
>JAKQSI010000117.1 GCA_029570205.1 Candidatus Omnitrophota bacterium
TCAAGGTTCCGGTACGGACCGGTTTTGTTGCGACAGCGGAATCTATTGCTTCATTCCATCCTGATTTTGTGATCGTTGCGACGGGGGCGACGCCCAAACCGGCTCCATTCGATGTCTCACAAATCTCCGGGAGGATCGGAGTTTTTCATGCATGGGATTATTTACGCAATGCCGGTGAAATCAAGAATGGATCCCGGGTGACAGTTGCCGGAGGGGGTATGGTTGGCCTTGAGGTGGCGGATCTGCTCGCAGCTCATGATTGCGCAGTCACTGTCATTGAGCCGCTGCCGCAAATGGCGCCGGGTATGCCTCGCAACAACCGTATGGAACTTCTCGATCGGCTGACGGAGAAAAGGGCGAGACTGTGGACCAAGACTGAGGTGCTCAAGGCGGAAGGAGAAGTGCTCAATATCAGGACCGACGCTGGAGACAAACAGGTCGATATCGGCGACTGTCTCATCATTGCAACCGGGTCAAACCCCAATCATGACACACTTGCGCTGTTGAAAGACGCGCATGTGGACTATGTGCTGGTGGGGGATTGCTACAAGCCGCGTGATTTTCTCTCGTGCATACGCGATGCCTCGATGGTTGCGTTCAGTATAGATCATCGCTTTTCCCGGTCCAGCTGTAATCCTGGCGTTGCCAGGATCGGCGGATCCCTGTGATGAGACAGGTGGCCAAAATTTCCTACCGCAACGCGGTCCATATATGCGCGGAACATCAAGTCCGGTCTGAAAAGGTATGCAGCAGATGATGGAGGAAAGAAAGATGGGGGCTTACGGTACCGGGATCTGCATCTCGCGGCAGAATGCTCTACGCGGCCGGTCAATACGCATCAACGATTGCACCTTGCGGGAAGGAGAGCAGACGTCCGACGTTGCTTTTTCTCTGCATGACAAGGAACGAATTGCAGCCGTGCTTGACGAAGCGGGTGTCGACCGGATTCAGATCGCGATCGGCAATTCCAGCCAGGAGGAAATCAGATCCCTTATCGCGCGGATGAGGAGA
The DNA here is from genome assembly GCA_029570205.1 of Candidatus Omnitrophota bacterium. GTDB lineage: Bacteria > Hinthialibacterota > Hinthialibacteria > Hinthialibacterales > JAKPRU01 > JAKPRU01. The sequence goes on from JAKQSI010000117.1 coordinate 1,012, forward strand.
GCGAAGGCGGAAGTGCTGATCATAGGCTTCTCCGCTGACTGGAAGAAGCAAATCGATGTGGCAATCGAATGCGGATTTCATTGCCTAAATATCGCTTATCGAACCTCGCCTTACCTGCTGAAAATTATGAATGTCAGTGAAGAGGAGGCACTGGCGACATCCGTTGGGGCGGTTGAGTACGCAAAAAAAAGAGGGGCGGAAACGGTCATTTTCAGCCCGACGGATGCGACCCGTTCGAACTGGAGGTTCCTAAAAAAGATTTATGCCCGGACGGTCGATGCGGGGGCCGACGAAGTCTATGTGCTGGATACGGTGGGAGTGGCAAGCCCGGTTGCCATGCACCGCCTCGTGCGGAAGGTGAAGGGTGTCGTGAAGAAACCCATTGGCGTCCATACCCATAACGACTATGGCCTCGGTTTGGCAAATTCGCTCGCAGCCCTGGAAGCGGGGGCGGAGACCGTCGATACCTGTGTAAACGGCCTCGGCGATCGTGTCGGGAATCCGGCGCTCGCAGAGGTGGTC
>JAKQSI010000120.1 GCA_029570205.1 Candidatus Omnitrophota bacterium
CAGGACCTTCGCCATCACAAACGCTCTCTGCTGTCCCGGGGGGTATCCGTTGCGCCGCGCGTCATCCAGAATGAATGCGATGTCCGGCGCATCCCGCATTGCCGACAGGAACCGCTGTTCTCCGACACCGCTGCCGGCCCCTTCTTCACAGCGGGCAGGGATGATGAAGCATCCGCCCGGGCGAAGGACACAGGTTGGAGCAAAGAACAGGTAGGATGGAGCGCGGCTTGCCTGGTACAGGTTGCAGTCCTTTGGAAATCCCACGCCTCCAATTGCAATGTCGTATTGTTGCGGTATCGGCACTTCATAGACGGAACGGGCGAAAGCGACCAGATCCCGGAATGCCAACTCCGGATCGCCGGCGGTTACCCGCAGGAGGCGCTTATTATCGTCCAGCACAACATTAATAATAAATCGAAGCCCCGCGCGTCGCGCCGCCTCCGTGACCGCTTCATGAAAAGGATTTCCTTCGATCTGACCCAGGCGTGTGCCCGGATGGTCGACAAACGCCGGGCCATGAGTGTAGGCAATCAGCTCTTCCCCTGCAGCGCCCACGGCCAGAGTTTTTCGCCCTCCCGAATAGCCTGCATACTGGTGCGGTTCGACGATTCCGGTAGCAATAACAACATCGGATTCCATTACAGAATGGTGCACGGATACGGGAACACCGCCGGCAGTCTTGCCGAGATCTATTAGCGCGGCCGGATTCTGCGGCTCATTGTCAATCACGCGATATCGGTTCACGATATCTGCGCCGAGCTTTGCCACCTTCTCTTCTGTGGTGGATGGGCGGTGCATCCCTATGCCGCAAAGCAGGGTAATGTCGTTGTCGCGAACGCCGCCCGCTTCCAGCTCTTTTAAAATCGGTGGGATGAGGATCCGGTCCGGACACGAGCGCGTAATGTCTGTAAAAACAACGCAGACGCGGTTGCCGGGTTGAACGATTTCGCGCAGCGTCCGCGATCCGACAGGACAGGCGAGGGCTTTCGCAACAGCATCGGATACTTCTTCGATTGGCGGGACCGCTTTTGAAATAGCCTGAGTAACCCGCATCGTGGAGGGCAAGGAAAACTGAATGGACTGTTTGCCATACGGCACGGTGAACATTTTCCCTTTCCTCCCATTTTCTAATTTTTTATTATAGCGCTTCGTTCCATATTACGAAAGCATGTTCCATAGAGCAGAATAATTCTATTTCTAAGCCTTGTCAAATTGGTCGCCGATAAGGCTTTCTGAATTTTTGTTCCATTATGCGAAAATGATTGACATGGAGCGGAATAAAGTTTATATTGGAACGCGATTTCGCATAATGGAACGGACTGGAGGATTGAGTATGAGTAAAGTGCCATTTGTTGCGGCAAAGGATGTGGAAGGCGAGTTTCGGACTCCGCCCAGAACATCCAAGCTCCTTTTGGCTCCCAAATTCGGGGGAGTCAAGAATGTGTCGATGGGTATGAACATCACGGAAGTGGGAAGTCAGATTCCGGATCATGTCCACGATACATCCGAAGAAGTTCTGTTCTTGATCAGTGGCAAGGCTCGGATTGTTATTGACGGGGAAGGTTCCTGGGAAATCGGGCCAGAAACCGCGTTTTATTCGCCGCTCGGGAAAAAGCATAGGGTAGAGAACATAGGGGACGAGCCTCTCAGGATCGTCTGGTGTTATTGTCCGCCGTTGCCGTCTCATTGCAGCTAATATCAGTAAATTACTAAGGAGATTCTAGTCATGATTTTCGATGCAACTCGTAAGGCTATGAAAAAGCTTGGGCTTCCGGAGGGCGATGCCTTCGATCTGCCCACTTCAACAAAGAGATTCCCTGATGGCGCCGCATTCCGTATTGAGTGCCCGACCGTTAATTCTTCTGAAACGGTTGCCGCTCTTCTGGACACTGCGGACAAGACCGGCGTCACCATCAACCGGATCACGGAAACCTTCGGCATGTTCCGTCACACAGCGGCAGAGATCAAGGAATACTGCAAGCTCTGCAATCAGTACGGCTGCGAACTGCTGCTCTCCACCGGTCCTCGTGCAACGTATGACACGGGCGCAACGGTTCTTTCTCCCCAGGGCGTAAGAGTCAGCTATCGTCTCCGTGGCCAGGAACAGCTCATTCGCGCGATCGAAGACATCAAGCGCGGATATGAACTCGGCTGCCGCGGGTTCCTGATCTATGACGAAGGCATGCTGTGGGTTGCCAACGAAATGCGCAAGAACGGCGACCTTCCGAAGGACATCGTCTTCAAGTGTTCCGCTCATCTGGGCCATTGCAACCCGGCATCCATGAAGCTCCTGAAGGACCTCGGCGCGGACAGCATCAACCCGATCCGCGATTTGCAGATCCCGATGCATGCCGCTATCCGTCAGGCCATCGGCGACACGCCGCTGGACATCCACACCGACAATCCTCCCGGATCCGGCGGATTCATCCGTGTGTATGAAGCTCCCGAGATCGTTCGCGTGGCCGCTCCTCTGCACTGCAAGACCGGCAACTCCGTCATCGGCGGACACGGCGAAATGACCGGCGCTTCCGAAGGCAAGAGAATGGCAGCCCAGGCGACAATCGTTGTCGAGATGATCAATCGGTTCGCTCCGGAGCTGAAGCAGTCCGCGAGAAGAACCAAGGATATGTGTGTTCCTGTTGCATAAGTCTGAACCTTGCTCCGCGGAAGTCAGTTCCGCAGATTAGGAGGAGTCATGGGAAAATGGGGAGACTGGGGAAAATGGGA
>JAKQSI010000013.1 GCA_029570205.1 Candidatus Omnitrophota bacterium
AGGACAGGCCTCTGTGCCTGTCGAAAGAAGATAAACGGTGGGACAGGCCTCTGTGCCTGTCGAAAGAAGATAAACGGTAGGACAGGCCTCTGTGCCTGTCGAAAGAAGATAAACGGTGGGACAGGCCTCTGTGCCTGTCGATGAGCATTCGGTAGCTGCCAGGCAGAGACGCCTGGCCTACTGGTAGGACAGGCCTCTGTGCCTGTCGATAGGCTCGATCTCTCCCAGGAGAACTTATGACCGATCCCCTGACTGTCGGCCGCGCTGCGCTAGAATAGATACGCTGGTTTCTCAGCAGCAACATCATTAAGTTTTCCAACAGAGAATGAGGGTACTACAGATGGATGTGGAAGAAATCAAGGACGCTCTTCGGGAAGTGATTCAAGAAGAACTGGATTTGGGATACTATCCTCTCGGTGACCGCTGGATCGGTGGGACATTGATTTTGCAGCCACGGGACAAGTCTCTCCAGGCCAGGGAAGTTCCCATCGAGGTGTTTTTTCACAAGATCGTTATGGTTCGTGACCGATTGCGGGTCCTGGAGCAGAAGATCAATCAGCACCCGAAGCTGGATGATGCCGACAAAGTCAATTTGCAGCAGTATATCACCGGCATATACGGCTCATTGACAACGTTCAACATCCTGTTCCGCGACAGGACCCAGCATTTCGTCGGGGTCAAAGGCAGGGAATAACCCGGTCTGACTGGATTTGTTTCTGTGAACAGGGAACAACGAAAGCAAACAGAGTTCCCTTTCGTCACGATGAAAACTCTGTCACCTGTGTCTCCGGCCTATACAAGATGAGAGCGAGGCGGAGATCAACATAAAAATCATCATAAGAGATCGGGAGGATAGGCAGATGGACACAACAGTCGCAACGCAAAGCCATCGGAGATCCTTTCTTGCCACGGTGTCGGCAGGAATGGCAGGTCTGGTGTTGGCAAAGCCGAAAACAGTATTCGGCAGTTCGGCCAATTCAAGAATCACCTTCGGGATCATCGGCACGGGAGGCCGGGGAGTTTTTGTGTGGAAGAAATTTCGACAGAACACCCCGGATAATGTTCAATTGATTTCGATTTGCGATTATTTCCAGGATCGAATGGATTTCTTTCAGGAAAGGTTTCCCGACGATCATCCGAAAGTCTTTCGTGGCCTGCACAGCTACCGTCAGGTGTTGAATTCGGACATCGACGCGGTTGTCATTACGACGCCTCCCTATTTTCACCCGGAACAGGCGGCCGCCGCGGTCGAGGCCGGAAAGCACCTCTGGCTGGCAAAGCCGGTTGCGGTCGATGTTCCCGGCTGTACGAGTATCAAAGAGAGCGGCAAGAAAGCCGAGGGAAAGACGGCATTTCTTGTCGATTTTCAATCCCGCAACAGCCCGTTCTTCGTCGAGGCCGTGCAACGTGTTCGTGGAGGGGCTATCGGCGAGATGGTCTCCGGCGAGGCATTTAACCATTTCCCGGCCGCAGGAAAACCGGACCGGGGAGGATTGACGGAATCCGAATACCGTCTCCGGTGCTATCCGACGGACCGAGTTCTTTCCGGGGATGATATTGTCGATCAGGCGGTCCATGCCATGGATATCATGGACTGGATTATTGGAACGCATCCCACAAAAGCCTATGGAACCGGCGGGTTGAAAGTCCGTCTGAACAACGGCAACAATTGGGATCATTTCACCGTAACCTATTGGTACGGGAACGGCCCGGTGATCGACTTGAATTGCTCCCGGTTTGTAAATCGGTACAACAATCTGGGAGGAAGGGTATTCGGATCGCTGGGCGTTCTTCATGCGCATTACTGCTCGGATTCGTGGGGAACCGGCCCGGTCTCAATCGTGGGGGAGATCGGCAAAAACGACTGGGAAGGCACCGAGCACGACAATACCTGGGATATCGGCGTCAACAACAACTGCAAGGATTTCATCCGGGCCATTGGTTCGGGCAAATATATGAACCACGCGGAAGATGCTGCCAACAGCACACTGACATCTATTCTCGGACGCACCGCCTCTTACCAGAACCGGGTGGTAACTTGGGACGAGATGATTGCCGCGAACGAAAAACTGGAGCTGGATTTTCAGCTGGAATGATCCCGGCGAAAGCACAAAAACTTTCTCCCGCTGAGTCCGGGGGAAACGCAGAGGGGCTGAGGCTGCCTGACCTGTCAACCCCCACCTTACCTCCCCCGATCTTCGGGGGACAGGTTTTGCTTCCCCTCGAAGCTCGGGGGGAATACAAGGGGGGTTGAGCTCAGGATTGCAGGATTTCAGTCGGGTTTCGTGTCAACCCCCGGGTGGCCTTTCTCAGCAGTCAACCACCATTGTGCCGTTGCCTGCTCATCGGTGATGAACCCATGGTATCGCCCCATCCAGTAAGCGGTCAGGTAACCGATCCCACCGATTTCCGAGCGGATTGCGCCGTCTCCCTGAAGGATCAGCGATGTGTCCTCCCAGGTTGCGCTCCGGTCATGGCTGACATACATCCCGGCGGGTGTGCCGACATACACATCGCTGGAGTGGCGCGGTGTCCATAAGGCGCCGACTCGCGGGATATCCAGTCCCTCCGCGCCTTTGGTCCAGGTTTCGCCGTCATCGTGAGTAACGGCAATCCCGTCATCCATCAGACCGTACCACGTTTTCGGATCGTGTCGATCCACTCGCACATCCCGAATCGGGAACTTGCGGAACTCCGCCATCATGGCCATCAATTCCGGCATCGGTATTTCGACGGAGTCTTCTGTCCAGATCACCCAATCCAGGGCGGGCTTCAGTTTCCGCAGGATCGGAGACCACGTTTTCCCACCATTGTCGCTCACTTCCAGAATCGGGCCGGATGGACCCTCTTCTGATTCGGAAACCTGGACCGCACGAAACAGGCGGTCTTTTTTGCAGTCATCCACTCGAATCCACAAGGGCGAACCAACCAACGGTTCCACGCTGGAAAAATCCCTTGTACGGAACATTCGAGCGGGGGCTGTCCATTCCGTATCCCCTTCCGTTTTCACATACAAACCGTCGCGAGTCAGGAGATAAAGCCGTGCATGTTCACCGCGCGGATCCACGGCAAAGGCCCGTTGCGACTCGCATGGTGTGTACCCGCTGATAGAACGCCAGGCTGTGCCGAGATCCCTCTCCCGTGCCTCGGAGCTCTTGAACACACCGTTCGGTCCCACAGCATAAAGCACGTACGAATTGTCAGGATCGAACTCGATGCTCTCCACCGCTTCCGGGAAAACCTGACCCCAGCCGCGCCCCTGGTCGGTTGTTCGATAGATTCCTCCACTGGTGGCAGCAAAGGCAATCCAGGGATAGTCTGTGGAAAACAGGAATTTGCGAACAAGCGGCAATCCCCCCATTGCGTGCCAGATCTCCCCGTTCGTGTTGCTCCAGTAGGAATAACCGGATGTGTCTGCGGCAAATTGCACATACGGATCGTGGGGCGACACCTCCAACACGGAAACAATTCGGCTCAGCCAGCCATCCAGCTCATAGGGACTGATTTTCCATTCATATTCGTTATCGGACGGTCGTTCATAAACCGGCAATGGAGGCAGACTGCGCCCATCCGGGTGCAATTCCAGGTCCTTACGGATGCTGTTCATCTGCGGCTGGAAAATCCGGCAGGTCGGGTGGCTCTGAAGATTCCAGAGCGATCCTTCCGGGTCCCCGTATTCCTCACCCAATACGGCCCAATAGACAAAGTTAAACCAGGAATACTTGTCCTCCTTGTGGACCTCCCAGGAATCCTTGACGCATTTTCGATAGAACGACAGCAATTCGGGGTCTTTTTCAATGAGATTGAGCAAATACAGGTCGCCGAGCAGATGGTCCGTATCGTCATAGTTATCCCGTGCTTTTCCCATAATGCTCTTCGCGGTCATTTCGGGGTTACGGTATCCCAGGGCGTCGGTCCATTTTTCGTACAGCCGTTCCACTTTCTCGTTTCCGGTGATTTCGGCGGCGATTTTCAAGCCGGTTGTTGCCATGAGAGAGCTGCCGGAGGGCCGGTCGGTTCCCTCGAATGCCCGCCAGCCGCCGATCAGGACCGTGCTTTCATGTTTCCCGTCCGCGTGCATGACAACCATGTTGTTCTCGAGGTGCGCCCAGTCGGACATATCCGCAACAATCTCCCGAATGGCTTCTTTTTGGCGATCGTCGGCAGCGACGAAATAGTACATGCCAAGCCCGCGAAACACATGATCGTAATTGTGGTGGCTCGGTCCGCCGCGATACCGAAGGTACGAATACTCACCGGCTCCCTGTGCCCAGAGGTCCCGCGTCCCGACACCGGCCCGTTCCTCATAAGAAATCCCATGTCCCAGCGCGATTCCACGCGCCAGGAATCCCGGTCGGCCGCTGACCAGAGTAAGAACCCGGAACGCGGAAATCACCTCATTGGCTCTCGCGTAGGCTTCCTGATATTCCGGCCTGTCCACTCCATACCTGTCACGCAAGAACGCCACCCGAAACGCTTCGGCTGTCAGGTAGCAGCCGGTCCAGGAGCTGGTGTGGGCGATATTGGATACTCCTGTGGTCCCATGATCCACAATCCAGCCCGGCGGAAGTTCGCCCGTTTCGACCAGCTGTTTCCAGGCTCCTTCCTGTGAGCCGGCATAGTGCCTGGGAGGAACCAGCGGCACGCAGGATGGGTAGGAACCAAGGATGTTGTGACGTTCTTTGGTCTGCTTCTCGAAACAGAGCGCCTTTTCGTGCAGGCTTTTCTTCCAGCTGCCACGGTCTCGGTACGCCTCGGACGGAGCAACAATCAGGAGGATCAGGAGAGCCATGTAGAACCATCGTCTGTTCATGTTTCACCTCTCGGAAGAGAATTCGGATTCCCTCACTCCAACTCTCTCCTGGAGGGAGAGAGAACAGCCTATCCTCCCCCCGTTTACAGGGCGATCATGCCGACACTGCGCCCACTCCTGATCCCTATCGGTCGCAGTCGCCCAGAACCAGGTCGATACTTCCGATGATCGCCACCACATCGGCGATCATCGCGCCCCGGCACATTTCAGGCAACGCGGAGACATTGGCAAAAGACGGGGAACGAATCCGCATCCGAACCGGATGGCCCGTCCCGTCTGCGACCACATAGAATCCCAGTTCGCCTTTCGGCGCTTCAATCGCCGAATACACCTCGCCTTCCGGGACTTTGATTCCCTCCGAAATGAGCAGGAAGTGATGAATCAATGCCTCCATGGAAGTTTTGATCTTTTCTCTGGCAGGAAGAATGACCTTGTGGTTGTCGATTTTGACCGGTCCTCCCGGCAAGTCCCGCAGGCATTGCCGAATGATCCGTCGCGACTGCCGCATTTCCTCAATGCGCACCGCGTACCGGTCAAACACATCGCCGTGTTTCCCGACGGGGACATCAAATTCAACCCGGTCGTAAACGAGATATGGATCATCCCGCCGAAGGTCCAGGTCCACATTGCTGCCGCGCAGGCTGGGACCGGAGACTCCGTAACTGATGGCGCGCTCCGGGGGGATAACTCCCACACCTTCGGTCCGCTTTCGCCAGATGGGATTATTGGTTAAGAGAGTTTCGTATTCATCCACCCGTCTTCCGAACTCATCGATGAAATGAGTAACCATCGGAACAAAATGTTCCGGCACATCGACCGACATCCCTCCGATGCGCATATAGGACACGGTAAACCGTGCGCCGCAAACCTCCTCAAAGATATCGTATATTTTTTCACGTTCCCGGAACGTATAGAGGAACACGGTGACCGCTCCAATGTCGAGCGCGGCGGTGCCCAGCCAGAGAAGATGGGAAGAGATCCGGGCCAGTTCGCAAAGAATCACGCGCAGGTATTGCGCGCGCGGGGTACACTCCACATCCAGCAGTTTCTCCACCGCGAGACAGTAAGCCGTGTTGTTGCTCATCGGCGAGAGGTAATCCAGCCGATCGGTGTACGGAATAAAGCGGTGGTACCCTTTTTCTTCCGCCAGCTTTTCCATCCCGCGATGCAGATAACCGACATCGGGAACACATCGAACCACGGTCTCCCCATCCAATTGGAGTACAAGACGAAGCACGCCATGCGTGCTGGGGTGCTGCGGCCCCATGTTCAGCGCCATTCTTTCATGGCCTTCAGGACTCTCTTTGAGGGCCTTGGTAATGCTGGAGTCAGCCTGAAAATCAAGACGGTAAGGCATGGTCAGAACTCACTCGTCGGCCAGGCGTTTGCCCAGGTAGTCGTAGCATTCCTCCTCTGCGGTCTTGTAATCTTTTCGCAGCGGATGTCCCACCCAGTCCTGGTGCAGCATAATCCGGCGCAAATCCGGATGATTTCGGAACACCACACCCAACAGGTCCCAGCATTCCCGTTCATCCCAATTGGCGGAAAGCCAGATATCGCAGACCGTATCGATGGAAGGCGGATCACCCAGGGCGGCGGCCCGCAAACGGACCCGATGGCGCCGAGTGGTTGAAAACAGGTTGTACACCATAACAAAGCGGGGTTCCTGTCCGAGGAGATCGACCGCGGTCAGGTCGCTGAGAAAATCAAACCGCAAATCGGGATGATCGCGCAGAAAAACACACAGGGATCGAATCCGCACCGGATCGACGACCAGGGTCAACTCTCCGTGTGCTTCGTACCATTTCTGCAAGGCGCCGGGGAAATTCGTTTCCAGGAGTTGGACAATCCGATCTCTTACAGCGGGGTGGATGGCTTTTCTCGGCATGAGCAGACCTAAGTGACTTCCGTCTCAGGCCGGTTGCCCGACGGATTCAATTTCAGCTTCTCGATTTTTTTCTGGAGTTGGACAATTCCATAGAGCAGCGCCTCCGGACGCGGTGGACATCCGGGAATATACACATCTACCGGAAGGACCTCATCAATCCCCTGGACCACACTGTACACGTTGAACATACCGCCGGAACAGGTGCAGGACCCCATGGCAATCACCCACTTCGGTTCGGACATCTGGTCGTACAACTTGCGAACAACCGGGGCCATTTTTTTTGTCATTGTGCCTGCCACGATCATCAGGTCTGCCTGGCGGGGAGAGGGCCGAAACACCTCGGCGCCCATACGCGCCATATCGTACCGTGAGGCCCCCGTGGCCATCATCTCAATGGCGCAACAGGACAATCCAAGCGTCAACGGCCACAAAGAGTTCTTACGTGCCCAGTTAATGGCAGTTTCCATCGTGGTCAGCAAAACGTTTTCGCCCAGCGCCCGGGCGATTTCATGCTCCAGGCCCATCAGGAATCCTCCTTGCGAACCAACGGCCGGCGTTCCCTTACCTCCGGTCCCCAATCCAGAATCCCCGTTCTCCAGTCATAGGCCAATCCCAAAACCAGGATGGCCAGAAACAATCCCATGGACACCAGGCCGAACAGTCCCAAATCGCGAAAGATCACGGCCCAGGGATACAGAAAAATAATCTCAATATCGAATATGACAAAAATCATGGCAACCAGAAAAAACTTAACCGGGAATCTCTCATGCGCATCCCCGACCGGAGGCATTCCGCACTCATAAGGCTCCTGTTTCGTTTCGGAGGGTTTTCGGATTCCAAAAAGAAAAGAAAGCGCGATGGTCCCCACGGCGAAAAGCGCCGCAATCACGGCAAGAATCAGAACCGGCAGATAAGCATCCAGCAACGCCATGAACACTCTCCTGTCGTACCGGACAATTTTGAAGGAAACATAACTGATCCATCTCCAACCCTCAAGGGCGCGTTCTCGACAAAGCCTGTAGACCTGTGTGGGTATCGCCGCACAGGGATTATGTGAAGGCGTTTGTACAGTGAATCTGTCACCTCCAGATTCCGACTTGACAGACCCGGTTCTCTTCCTTACTTTGAGTTGTCTTGACCAGCGTATCCGGTCCCATGCGGAATTCGGTGCATTTTTATCGTGCCGAGGATCAAAACATTATGGCGAAAAAAGTGATGATCGATCCCATCACGAGGATTGAGGGCCATCTGTCTATTCGTCTGGAGGTTGATGCGAACCGCGTAACGGATGCGTACAGCGCCGGGGAGATGTTTCGCGGATTCGAGATAATTCTGCGCGGACGCGACCCGCTGGACGCCCAACAGATCACACAAAGAATCTGCGGAGTCTGCCCCGTCTCGCATGGAACGGCATCCGTTCTGGCCCAAGATATGGCTTATGGTGTGACTGTCCCGAAAAATGGTCGGTTGGCTCGAAACCTGATTCTGGGGGCCAACTATATTCAATCTCATATCATTCATTTCTACCAGCTTTCGGCGTTCGATTTTGTGGATATGGAGGCGATCACTCAATACCAGGGGAGCGATCCGTTGCTGTGCGACATGAAAGCCTGGGTGCAGTCGCAGACCTCCACGAATATGGTTTATCCGGCCGCGCCGTTTCTCCCGCGATATGCGGGGCGATACCTGGAAGATCCCCAGGCGAATATCCTGGCGGTAAAGAATTACCTTCAGGCCCTGGAGATGCGCGCTCTGGCTCATCAAATGGCCGCGATCTTCGGGGGGAAAATCCCCCATGTTCCCACCCTGGTTCCGGGCGGAGTCACGGAGCGGGTGACAACGCGGCAGATTATTGAATACCAGTCGAAATTGAGAAAACTGCAAACATTTATCAATAAATGCTACCTGCCGGATGTTATTGCGGTGGCTTCCGCTTTCCCGGAGTACTTCCAGATCGGTAAAGGCTGTGGCAATTTTCTGGTTTTTGGAGTTTTCGCGAATTCCGACGGTTCTCAGTCCACGTTTTTCCCATCCGGTGTTCTTACAAACACGTATCTCCGGTCGTTCGATCACACGAAAATTGCGGAAGATGTGCTGTATTCGCTGTTTTCTTCCCCATCGGGCCTGTCTCCCTCCGATGGGGAGACGGTTCCTGCTCCAGGGAAAAGCGGGGCCTATTCCTGGGTTAAGGCTCCACGGTATGAGGGGATTCCCATGGAAGTCGGACCGCTTGCCAGGATGCTTGTGGCCTGCCGGCAAGGCGATCCACCGCAAGTCAAGGAAGAAATCGACCGTCTGTTGAGTCGGTTGGGGCAAGGGCCGGATGCACTGTTATCCACCATGGGTCGTCATGCCGCGCGAGCGATTGAATGCAAGATCGTTGCCGACCAATGTGCGCAATGGGTGGAGGAACTTGTGCCGGACCAACCGACTTTCCAGGATTTTGAGATTCCCGAATCGACAAGCGGTTATGGATTGACAGAAGCGCCACGGGGCGCACTGGGTCACTGGATTACCGTCGAGAACCGCAAGATCGCTCGGTATCAATGTGTCGTGCCCACCACCTGGAACTGCTCTCCAAGGGATGACCGGGGCGTTCCCGGTCCTATGGAGCAAGCCCTTATCGGGACCCCCATTCAGGATGAGAACAACCCGATTGAAGCCACACGAGTGGTACGCTCTTTCGATCCGTGCCTGGCCTGCGCCGTTCACTAACCATGGAGAAACGTGTGATGTCGAAACTCAGCCGACGCGAATTTTTGAGTATCAGCACGAAACTGTGCGCCATGATGGGCCTTGGGGCTGGTGCGGTTCCCCGAATGGCCGAAGCCCTGGGACAGCTCGCCGCCGGCAATCCGCCCGTCCTGTGGCTGCAGGGGCTGAGCTGTTCCGGCTGTTCCCTGTCGTTTCTCAACTCGGAGGATCCCGGCCCCGGCGAGATTCTCACAAAGTTCATCTCTCTGATCTTCCATTCGACCCTTTCCACTGCGACCGGCGATACGGCGATGAAAATAGTCCAGGAAACTATGCAACGAGGCGGATTTTTTCTGGTGGTCGAGGGAGCCATCCCCGCCGGGATGCCCGAGGCCTGCCTGATGCGCCATGAACCGGTTTCGGCGCTGGTTTCTCGTGCCGCTCGAAAAGCGCAGATGGTAATCGCCATCGGTTCATGCGCGGCGTTCGGAGGAATCCCTGCCGCCGACAACAACCCCACGGGTGCGACCAGTGTTCCCGCATTTTTGAAAAATGAAGGGATTACTGTTCCGACGATTGTTCTCCCCGGATGCCCTTGTCATCCCGATTGGTTCGTCGGCACACTGGCGCACGTCTTGAAATTCGGTGGTCCCGAGCTGGACGATCTCGGACGTCCGAAGGTGTTCTTCAGCAAGATTGTCCATGAACAATGCCCCCGTTTCACCGACTACGAACGGGAAAAATTTGCCGGGACTTTTTCACAGGATGGGTGCCTGTTCAAACTGGGTTGTCTCGGCCCGAACACGCGTGCGGATTGCACATTACGATACTGGAACTCCCGCACCAATACCTGTATCAAGGCCGGATCGCCCTGTATCGGCTGTGCCTCGGAATCGTTCGCGAGAAAGGCCGAATTCCCGTTCTACACGAAGATCGCCGGAACATCGCTGCCGAAAAAGTAATTCCCGGCCTTCTAAGAAATCTCGCCCATCGAACGGCACAGAGGCCTGTCCCACTGGCCTGTCCCACCAGTAGGCCAGGCGTCCCTGCCCGACGGTTGGCGTGAATACTGGAAAATTTGCACCCCGCGTCGTAACCTGCATTCCCGGAAATAATTGCCATGAAAGTGAGACAGGTGTAATGATCAAACCCCATGGAACGGATACGTTGAATCCGTTGTATGTTCAAAACGAAAATCAGCGAAATGAATTACTGAAGGAGGCCGAATCGCTGCCGTCCCTTGTTGTTTCCTCGGCTGCCGCGGCCAATGCGGTCATGCTGGGGAGCGGGTATTTCAATCCGCTCAAGGGCTATATGAACCGCGCAGACAGCCTCCGTGTCGCGGAAAACATGCGCACCACCGATGGCCTGTTCTGGCCGGTCCCGATTGTGAACGTGGTAAATAACGCCGATGGGATCAAAGGCGCAAAGCGGATCGCCCTGCGAGACCCGAATGTGGATGGAAATCCGGTCCTCGCCATCCAGACCGTGGAAACGATTGAAGAATTCACCAATGATGACATGAAGTGGATGACCGAAAAAATCTTTCGGACAACCGATCCAAACCATCCGGGAGTTGCCGCATTCAATTCCGTCGGAAACGTTGTTATCTCCGGCCCCATTCAAGTTCTCAATTTCTCCTATTTTGGGAAGGAATTTCCGGAGACGTTCCGGACCGCCTGTCAAATCCGCGAAGAAATGAAGAAGCTCGGCTGGGAAAAAGTCGTCGCGTTCCAGACCCGGAATCCTATGCACCTGGCGCACGAGGAATTGTGCCGCATGGCTCACAAAGCCGTAAACGCGGACGGCATTCTGATTCACATGCTTCTCGGCAGACTGAAAAAAGGCGACATTCCGGCGGATGTCCGGGATGCCTGCATTCGTAAAATGGTAGAACTGTATTTCCCGCCGAATACAGTTCTGGTAACCGGTTATGGATTCGACATGCTCTATGCCGGGCCGCGTGAGGCCGTGCTTCATGCTGTTTTCCGTCAGAACGCGGGCTGCACTCACCTGATCGTGGGTCGCGATCATGCCGGGGTGGGTGATTACTACGGCCCGTTTGACGCCCAGGCGATTTTCCGGGAGGAGGTCCCGCCGGGAGCGCTACAGATCAACATTTTCGAGGCCGACCACACGGCCTGGTCCAGGAAACTGGGGCGTGTGGTGATGATGCGCGATGTGCCGGATCACACCAAAGAAGACTTTATTTTGCTTTCCGGCACAAAGGTCCGCGAGATGCTCTCCCGGGGCGAGGCTCCACCGCCGGAGTTCTCCCGCCCGGAAGTGGCACAAATCCTGATGCAGTATTACCGGTCCACACAGGAGCAATAAGAACCGGGGGCTGGTGTTGTGTAAATGAATAGTCTTGACAGTATCGTCATTTGGAGCCTCGCTCCGGCGGGACCGGTGATTGGGTCAAGAAACGGGCTGAAACTGGGGCCACCGGCAAGATGCCGGTGCCACCCGGTAAATCCCCGTTAATCGGGTGGCACAGGCTTCCAGCCTGTGGTTGTTTCTTAGGAGCGAAGCGTGGCAGTCTCGCCGTTCGAACGAGCAACCCTGAGATCGCCACGTCGCCGCCCTTCGCAGACTCCGGGCGGCTCCTCGCGATGACGTAACACGCTGTAAAGGCAACTCGGTTACACGACACCAGACATAATCCTGGCTTAAGGAGGATCGGCAATGTGGCATTCCAATAGGACACAGAAAACCGGAAAGATTTATTCCGCACTTGTGGCGGGAATCCTGATTTGTCTGGTTCAAATCGCGACCTCCGATCCGACCGCTATCCGCATCAACGGAAATTTCGAGCAGGTCTTGCCGGACGGTCGGCTGAAGGGATGGACCTGCACAACCGATGGGGAAGACCCCGCCGCCCTGATCGCTTTCGCAACCAATACAGCCTCCCATGCCATTCGCATTACCTCTCGCGGCCATAACGTGGAATGGGCTTCCGAGAAGATTCCAGTCCCGGCGGACATGGATGCCCGCCTGCGATTTCGCATTCAGGCGTCTGGCGAACGACATTGGGCCTTCTCCCTCAAGTTATGTGCTTGCGTTCTCACCTTTTTCAACGCCGACGGCGCGGTCATTTCCGATGTCTCAAAGGAAATCCACCTTCTGCGAACCGATGGCTGGTCCTGTGACGGCTTTCGATTCACCACTCCCAAAGAGACGAATTCAGTGCAAATCTTGTTTCGTTCTTCCTGGCCGCCTGTGGGAACGCCGGAGGGCGCCGCGTCCGAACTCGCCCGGTTCTGGTATGGAACGGGCGAGGGCCATCCGGGGGAATACCTGATTGATGATATTGCTTTCGAACCGCCTCAGAAGTATCTCCCGACTGACCCAAAGAACGGCGTTCTGCGTGTTTACACGGTTGACGGACGAACCGGAGAGGAGATCCCGGCGCGAATCCTCATTCCAAGTTCCCCAAACCTCAAGCTCGACACATATCAATTCTCCGAGATCAACGGCTTCATCGGACGTGAGCGAGCGCCGATCACGGTGGAATTGCCCGCCGGTTTGCACCGAATCCGCGCCGTTCGCGGATTCTTATGCAAACCGGTAGACCAGGAAATCCCCATTGCCGCCGGTGAAACAGCGGATGCGACTCTTGCCTTCACTGAAGTGGAGCCTGGGAATCGGCGTTGGCATGGGCAATGGCAAGCCGGAGATCATCACCTGCATTTGTTCTTTCACGGTAACACTCGTTATCCGCTGATGACCATCCCGGATGTGTGTCATATTGCGCAGGCAGAAGGGCTTGACTACATTTCACTTCAAGCCGAAATGGCATGGGTAAAACAGTATGTGGAGAACAATCCCGACTATGTCTATGACGATCTGATTTGCGAAGTTGCGCATGAGATTACAACGGATTTCTGGGGACATGTGAATTATATTAACGTAAAACATATCCCTGATCTTCCGGCGCCCCTCGCGCTCTGGCCCGCAAACTGTACCTTCCGAGAGGAGGTAGAGAAATACGGAGGATTCCTGATATACACCCACCCGTTCGGCGACATGACCGATGAGAACACAGCCCGGCAACTGGCCGATCACAGAATCGGCCTCATTGCGCGGGAATTGCCGATTGATTTATTATTGGGACAACAGACATTGGTAGACATGCTCTCGAGTGAAGGGGTTTACGACTTGCCATACAAGATGCGGACCCTGGAGCGCCTCTGGAATCTCGGATTTCGATTCGGTGTAGGAGGCTCTTCCGATTGCTACGTCGATCAGGGCATAATTACTCCCGGCGGATTCCGAACGTATGTCCATGCAGAGAAAAATGATTTCGATTCTATCGCCCAAGCCTGTCGCGATGGACACACCTTCGCTACAAACGGCCCGTTACTGGATCTGAAAGTAAACAGCCGGATCCCGGGGGACGAGATCCGCCTCGACTCCCCTGGAAAGGTTGCCGTGCAAGTCACCGCCCATTCCTGGTGGGGCCTTGAAAAACTGGAGATTGTGAATAACGGCAATGTCGTTTTTCACCGTGATAGCCCCCAGGAGATAGAAATCGGGCTGAACCACACATTATCTATTAAAGAAAGCGGCTGGATTTACGCGCGTGTGTGGGGACCTCCATCCGATGAATTGTGCAACACCCTATCCAATACCCAATTCGCCATGACCAGCCCGATCTGGATTACGGTAGCCGACCGACCACAGGAAATTCATCAGGAGAACGTCGAATTCTTCCGCGATTGGCTTCATGCAGTCGAGAAAGCGTTGCCGGGATATCGCGAAAGACTCACCGCAGCCGGAGAATTCGGCTCGGAGGAACATTTACGGAAGTGCGAAGAACAAGCGCGGGAGCTCATCGAGAAGGCAATGGGGAGGTTGGAGGAGATTGCGAGACGCTGACTCATCCCACCGGCAAGATGCCGGTGCCACCCGCAAGGGACCCTCACCCCAACCCTTTCCCGGAAACAGAGGGAGAAAGAAAAGGCTCTACCGGTGTAGCGGCAATTCCCATGCGGGCAATTCGTGAATTACCTCTACAGCCATCCCTCCGACAAAAGTCATCACCCACGAAACACTCTATCGTCATTCCGGCGAAAGCCGGAATCCAGGCCGATCTGTCTACTTCCCCCCGACCTTAAAGTCCGCCTCTACAATTTCGCTGTCCTTATACCCCAACCGGCACGCCACGGCTCGGAGATGCACGCTGTTCTCCAGGCGGAACGGCTGCGAGTAAAGTAGCCAATGGGGTTTCTCGCCGGTGTCCGTTGTATAAGCGATGGAGGAACCTTCTGTGGGGCAGCTGATTTCAACTAACACCGGCTTTTCAAATGTGCCTCCCGCCGGAACAATTCTCGGCGATTCGGTTACGGACCACACGCCGCCGGGTCGGACACGCTCATTCAATTCATCCTCCGGGACGAATGCGAGATCGTCGATCCCGTCCATCCATTTCTTCAGCGCCTTCCGCATCCTCTTCAATACGGGACGGCATTCACGCCGAGCCGCGAGGTTGTTGATCTCATGCGGGTCCTGCGTGATATCGTACAATTCCTCTTTCGGCTTTTCGGGGAGGAAAAACAGTTTTTGCGGTCCCTTCAGTTCGCCGGTTTTATTCAGCAGACGCATTTCCTGCATCGTCGGCATCTCCTCCATATAATGAATGTACTGCGCATACGGTTTTCCCGGCTGGAAATTGCGGATGTACTTGTACTGTTTGTCGCGGACGGCGCGAATGATATCGTACGTTTCATCCATGCGGTCCCGTGCGCCATAGATGTACTTGCGTGGAGGCGTGTCCTGTTCGCCGAGAAAGGCCTGCCCCTGCAGGGTCTTCGGAACGGGAATACCGGCTATTGAAAGAACCGTAGGCGCAAAATCTACAAAACTGACCAGGCGGTCGGATGTGGTTCCCGGCTCGATCACACCCGGCCAGCGGATAATGAACGGTACATGAAGGCCCGAATCATAAAGCCAGCGTTTCGCCCGAGGTAATCCACGACCGTGATCGCTGAAAAAGAACACAACCGTATTCTCTGCAAGCCCATCCTCTTCCAATTGCTTCAAAAGGTCGCCAATCTTGTAATCCATCGCCGTAACCAGGTCGTAATACCGTGCCCAGTCATTTCGAGTAATCGGCGTGTCGGGATAATAGGGGGGAACCCTGGCGTCGTCGGGATTGTGTCGCTCTTCCGGTTTGAGAGCCGCGATATTCTTTGCAAAATCTTCCGGAGCGGCGCGAATCTCGCTCTCATGAGTAACCGTCTGATTAAACACGGCAAAGAACGGCGTGTTCGCCGGTCGATTGCGCCAGTGGGATACTCGGCTGCATTCATCCCACGCCGTGATCGGCGAATCGAAATTGTAGTCGGTCTTGAAATTATTCGTGCAGTAATACCCCGCCGCGCGCAAGTATTCCGGGAAACATTTCACATAGGAAGGAGGCACACCCTGGCAACGCATAGGATGGGTTCCAATCGAACACGGATACATGCCGGTAATCAATGCGGAGCGACTCGGCGCACAAACCCCGGCAACGGAAAAAGCATTGCTGTACCGAACCCCCTGTAATGCAAGCCGGTCGATATTCGGAGTGATCGCCCACGTATCCCCGTAGCATCCGAGATCGGGACTCATATCCTCCGTGGTGAGCCAGAGGATATTGGGGCGGCCGACTTGTTCACTCCGAACACCGGCGGGAGACATCACACTCATTGCCGCCGCGCAGGCCGTCCCATAAAGAAAATCGCGCCGATTCATCCGAAAACCGTTTTCCTCGTTCATCACGTCATCTCCTGTCCTGTATTAAACCGGTCCGCCCAGAAAGCCCTCATGGTAAAAGACCGGCCGATAGCCGTGTTCTGTCACAAAACGGATGGCCGCATCCAGACGCTGGGCGTGGTCCGGTATGTAGCTTACGTAGAAAGGCCAGAAATACTGCTCATGCGTGAACAGGTCCATAATCTCCGCGGTATTCGGATCCTGGCTGAGCGGTTCCAGTGTGGAAACAATTTGCTCAATCGGCACATTGTTACAAACAACGTCTACTCGTGAGAACACAATTCCACTGTCGAAATCCATTAACGCATCGTGCCGGGAAAGATACTCCGAGCGCACATCATCCAGGCAGTAATTGACATCCCAGCCTCTGTCGTTCGGAACAAAATAGCCGCTCAGCACACGCACACCCCGCTCATACAGCGGTTTAAACAGCGGCGGCGGAATCATTCCCCAATGAATCACTGTCGGCGGCGAAAGAGTCTGCTCTCCTGCAAATCGAATAATCTGCTCGCTGACTTGATCCAGATCGCCGATCAGTTGTTTTTCGGATGCGTACTGGTACGGACGGTCGGGATCGTTCGCATAGGCATGAAAAGCCAGACGGAGCCAATCGGCATTGTCTTTCCATTCACCTTTGTAGCGATCCGGGAATTGGAGCAGATCGAATCCGTCTCCTGTCGTGTAATAGATATTCAATACAAAGCGCGCGCCATATCGCTTGTGCAGTCCCCGGAGAATGTTCAGATAGAAACAGTCGAAAAGAGAAGCATATTGTTTCTGGGCGACATCCCGAAGGAAGAAACTGTTGTCGTCGATGGAGAACCGATAGCGCGGCTTGGAGAACCGATCCCAGACAACCCTGATTCGATGTTCCTGCCGGCCCAGGCTTCCCTGGGAGACAGCGACGATATCCGTTTCTCGTTCCCGCAGGACGCTATACACAAGGAATCGATTCCCCTCCCTGCGTGCCGGAACTCCGTTGACCGTCACGGTATCGCGTAACGGCGCATTCCCGACCACCTGAATCCGCAGGCCACCCTGCGTGTCCTCGCCGTGCCGATGATTCAACACGGCTCCATGAAAAGGTTCTTCGATTGTCAACATGGGTCCCGATGCCTCCGTGGAGGAAATGAATGTACCGGCCGGTGCGAATCCGGCTGTGCCCATGGCGCGGGCCAAAAATCCGCGACAATGGAGAACTGCCCGTCGAACCGTCTTGCATCTTCTCCTGTCTGCCGGTTGATTCTCAAACTGGCGGAGTCGCAAGATCGCTCCGAATAGGATCGAAGGAGCATACCAGATCCGTGAGTGGCATTCCATATTCTCTCAGTGTTCTCTGGGAAGGACCTTGAACACTAGCCGCATCTGAAAAAATCTGTGAAAGTATCCCCAAAACGTACAATCAAAGGAGTGACCAAGCGATGGATCGAACCGAGATGAATCGTCGAGATTTTATGAACCAAACGGCCAAAACCGCAACTGTCGCCGCATTGGCCGGGATGATTGCAAAACCGGCCTCCTCACGAGTACTCGGGGCCAATGACACCATCCGAATCGGGATTATCGGGACCGGCGGGCGCGGTCAATGGGGCATGAGGGAGTGCATCGCGGCGGGCGCGCAGATCGCCGCCGTGTGCGATGTCTGGGATGTCCGGCGAAATGCCGCCAAGGCAAAAGCAAAAGAACTGGGCGGCGGCGACCCGGACCCCTACCTGGATTATCAGGACCTTCTCGCCCGGGAAGATATCGACGGCGTATACATCGCCGTCCCCGACCACTGGCATCACGATACCCTGATCGATTCGGTCAAAGCGGGCAAAGATGCCTACTGCGAAAAGCCGTTTTCAAAAACCATTGAGGAAGGCAAGAATATGGTCAAGGAGGTCCGCAAAACCGACCGGATTGTCCAGGTCGGCAATCACCGCCGCAGCGGGGACCACTGGCTTCGCGCACGGGATCTCATTCGATCCGGCAAAATCGGCAAGGTGGCCTGGGTGCGCGTATTCGACACGCGGGACTGGTCCCGGGGCGACCCGTTCCTCAATGAGGAATTTCACGGCGAGGTCGACTGGACACGATTCTGCGGCAAAGCGCCGAAGCAGCCGTTCGATGTCAAACGATTCCTTGCCTGGCGTTGGTTCTGGGACTTCGCCGGCGGCCTGACTACGGATATCGGCGCGCACATGATCGATATTGTCCAATGGTTGATGGATGCCGAAGGACCCAAAAGCGCGGCCTCGAACGGAGGAAATTACTACTTCGATTTCTGGCAGACTCCCGATGTGGTAAACAATGTTCTTGACTATGGAACGTTCCTGGCGAACTTCGATGTCCAGTTTGTTAACGGCCATGACGATGTCGGCGGAACTTTTTACGGTTCCGAAGGAGTCCTTGTAGTCAACGGACATCACCGAGTCTACCTGCGAGTCGACAACAAGGAAACCCCCGATATTGATGAGTCAAAACAACCTGTCGAGGAATGGCAGGGACAATACGAGGGACCTGCGCATGTGCGTAATTGGCTCGATTGCATGAGAACCCGCAAGGAACCCAATTCGCCGGTGGAAGTAGGCCACAAAGTGATCTGCGCCGCGCATCTTTGCAATCTCTCATACCGGAACGGTAAAACCGTGTTCTATAACCCGGAGACTCAGGAGTATTGCTGAGATTCATCAGCCGACACAGGGTAGCGGTTTCCTCCCGTCGAACCGCTACCCTGAGATTCATAATAGGACTTTCCACGCTACATGAATCATTCGTTGAAAGGAAACCGCCCCTCTATGAGAACAGTTTTTGCGTTCCTCCTCGCCGTTGCGCCGATTCTCACCGTACCCGCTGCTGAAACCGCTACGGAATACGGCCGGAAAACGGCAAGTGTTCTCTACCCGCGCACTCTCTCCGATAATGCGCTTGCCAACATTCAGAAATACCAATGGGCGAAAGATATCCGGGAATCCATCGTCAACAAGGCCGAGAAATGGAAAGATGCATCCGATGAGAATCTGTGGAATATGATGTTCGGTTCAACTCTCCACCGATCCTGGATGGTCTGGTCCGACGGCTTCTGCCCCCAATGCAACAAGGATGTGAAAATGTATTCCTGGAAAATGGACCCCTGGGTGCATCCGTTCAAGGTCCAATGCCCTCACTGTAATGCGCTGTTCCCGACCAACGATTTCGCGGCCTATTACCGTTCCGGCATTCATCCGCTCGGACTCGGCGTTTTCGACCCCGGTATGGCGGATCGTTCGCTTCTGTTCAATGCGGATCATCCCGACCCGGCCGATCCCCTTCACCTCTTCGGAGTAGATGACGGAAACGGTTATATAGACAACGGCAAGAGATGGCGTTTTATCGCTGCTTACCTGATCTATGGCCAGTGGAAAAGATTAGTCGTTGACGGGATTGTCAATCTGAGCGAAGCCTATTTCGTCACCCAGGACCCCATCTATGCGCACAAAGCCGCCATCCTGTTAGACCGTGTGGCGGATGTTTACCCATCCTTCGATTTTAAGGAACAGGCGGTCTGCTATGAACGGAAACTCGGCTCCAACGGGTATGTGTCGATGTGGCATGACGCCTGCGAAGAGGTCCGTGAACTGGCACAGGCCTACGACAGGATTTTTGACGCGCTACCCGGCGATTCCGATCTCGTTGCGTTCCTTTCCCGCAAAGCCGCAGAATGCGCATTCCCGAATAACAAAGACTCCTTTGAAAAGATCCAGGACAACATCGAACACCGGATTTTCCGCGAGACCATTCAGAACGAGTACAAAATTCAATCGAACTACCCGCGAACCCCCTTAGCTGTTCTAACCTTGAAAGCCGTAATCGGTTGGCCGTCGAATCGCACGGAGGTGCTGGACCTGATCTCGCAGATTATCGACACATCCACGAAAGTGGACGGTGTCACCGGTGAGAAAGGATTGACCGGCTATGGAACCATCGCGCCGCGCGCTCTGGCGGACATGATCGCCCGATTTGATCGCCTGGGCGGCAACCTGCTCGAAGATGTCTACAAGAAACACCCTGTGCTGTATGACACCTTTCGCTTCCATATCGACACATGGTGCATGGAACAATACTACCCCGCAATCGGCGATTGCTGCGCCTTCGGCCGGAAAGTAATAAATTATTGCGGCGTATCTTTCGCTCGTCCCGCCGCCGGGCCGGAACCCTCCATGTACCCATTCCTCTGGCGGCTTTACAAACTCACAGATGATCCCGCGTTTGTCCAGGCGCTATATATCGCCAACGACCGGAAGGTTGACGGCCTCCCACATGACCTCTGCTCAGATGATCCCGAACCGTTTCAAAAGCAGGTACAGGAAGCAATCGATACGTTCGGCTCGGAGATCAGGCTGGGCGATGTCAACAAACAGGGATGGCATGTGGCTATTCTCAGAGCAGGTAAAGGCCCAAACCGGCGGGCCGCCTGGATGGATTATGATGCGACCGGAGGCCATGGCCATCGTGACGGCATGAACATCGGCTACATTGCCAAGGGGCTGGACCTCCTCCCCGACTTCGGCTATCCACCCGTCGGCTACGGCGGATGGGATTACCCGGAAGCGGTCTGGTACACAATGACAGCGGCTCATAATACCGTTGTAGTAGACTGCAAAAATCAAGAGTGGCGTAACGGAACGACTACACTCTGGGGGAGCGGTAAGAGAATCCACTTAGTAAGGGCATCGTGTCCGGAGATGATCGCCGGGGATCGGTATGAGCGAACCCTGGTCATGGTGGACCTGTCCGAAGCAGAATCGTATCTACTCGATGTGTTCCGTGTCGTCGGCGGTACGGACCACGCCAAGTTCCTTACCCCGTTCTTCGGAACACCGCAGCCTGAGGGCCTGAATCTGAAACCCGGTGAGGACTTCGGCCATGACACATTCATGCGAAATACCCAGACCGATCCCGCACCCGAGTCCCCCTGGGCCGTGGATTGGGCGATACGAGATTTTTACAACGATCTGCCAAACGACAAAAACATACATTTTCGATACACGGATCTCACCGGTCATGCCGAGGTGTCGCTTTCCGAGTGTTTTGTAGATGTGGGAGAGAACTTCGGCGGCGGGCAGCAGTGGGTCTCTCGCCTGACGGTTCGCCGAAAAACCGGAACGGCGCCGCTCGCATCGTGCTTTGTGAGCGTTATGGATGCTTACGAACAGACACCGAATGTCAAACAGGTAAAACGTCTACCGTTAGCAAATTCGGGTGGGCCGCTTCTGGATGAAATGAGCGGCGCTCTCCTTCTGGATACGACGGACGGGCGGCAGCAGGTATTTGTGTTCGCCGACCGTACCGGGGATGAGACGGTTGTACAACCCGATTTGAAGCTGGAGTTGTCGGGCGATGCCTGCTTTGTGTCGGGCAAGGACAACCAAATCAATTATCTCGCATTGTTTAACGCCAACTCTCTACGTCTAGGCAACATTGAGATTAACCTGGACACGCCGGTGGAATTGTTAGAGATTTCCATTGAGAGTGGGAAGACACAGATCTTGTCCGGGGATGCCGCTCTTGCAGGCAAGGTACGAATCGGGGGCAAGTAGCAGAAGGCCGTGATATTCTTCAAGCAGCCGTTCAGGGAAATGCGGCCCGGTATTGCGCTTGAAGCCACTCCACCCAGCGGTCGATCCCCTCGCCTGTCTTGCAGCAGACCTCCATCACAGGCAGGTTCGGATTCACCAGGCGGACATTCTTCGTGAACTCGTCACGGTTGAAGTCCGTATACGGGATCAGGTCCGTCTTGGTTAACACTACAAGCGCACATGCCTGAAACAACGGCGGGTATTTCAGCGGTTTCTCGTCGCCTTCCGGCACGCTCAGCACAGCGACCTTGGCGTGTTCCCCGATATCGAACTGCGCCGGACACACGAGATTACCGACGTTTTCAATAAAAATCATCCGTCGATTGATCAACCCGATACGGTCCACCGCCTGCCTGACATGATGGGCGTCAATATGACAGCCGGTTCCGGTAGCAATCTGAACACTGTCTACCCCGCACCGCCCGATTCGGTCCGCATCGCGTGAGGTAGCGAGGTCTCCCTCGATCACAGCCAGGCCCGACGGATCTCCCAGAAAGGGAATGCTCTTTTCCAACAAGGTTGTCTTGCCGGACCCCGGCGACCCGATCAGATTCGCACAGAAAATGCGCCGCTCCCGAAACATTCCGCGGATTTCTTCCGCCCAGACTTCATTCGCTTTCAGAACTCGTTCGAGAAGTTTCACTTCAGCCATCAGTCTTCAATCTCCATGGAATACAACAGCAATTCCTTGCCGGACAGAACTTCGGGGCACAGGCTGCCACACTCGCTGCAGACAAGATAGAGGTCTTCCATCTCGCGGATTTCATCACATTGCGGGCAGCGCGCCCGGACAGGAATTTCCACAATTTCAATCTCCGCGCCTTCCGCAACGGTATCGGCCAGAATCCATTTCAGGCATTCGGCGAGCGTTTCAGGCACAATGGCGCGGTATCGGCCCACGTGAATCTCCAGGCGGAGAATCCGTTTGGCCCCGGCCTTTCGGCCCTCCTGTGCAATTGCGCCTGCAAACTCCTGGGCAATCGAAAATTCGTGCATAATGCTGCGATTTAACAATAGATGCCACGTCGATCAAAGGCAGCCCGGCTGTTCAGAAACAAAATTCAATCCGCTCCGTTTACATTTCCGGGGATTGTGCGTCCTATCTGAGTGAGTAGCGAGAACGGTTTTGATGGACTTGTACGACGATCCGAACAAGGGAAATACCGAGGCGTATGCCCGTCTGTATGACGAGAACGTGACGGCATTGTTCCGTCTGGCCGGGGCGATTGTCTGGAACCGGGAAGAGGCGGAAAAGATCGTTCAAGAGGGCCTTTGCACTTGCCGGAGGGGCTTGCTGCCTCGATGGTATCCAGCGCCGCCAATGCTTTGGGGGTATCGGTCATCCGCCGCAAGGCACACGGCTTCGCCGAACGGCATCGCCAGCGGACGGCTTTCGGGATCTTTCAACTGCGGGTAGACGGTTTCCATCGCGCGGAAATCAGGAACGACCGCACACATTGCACACAGACTATCGAACAGGGGAGACACCAGGGGAGCGGGGGCATCTTGCCCCCGACGGTCCCCGAAAGATTGGCTATCGCCCTGAATCTGTCGAAGGGGGAAACACAGAGGGGGCTGAAATTGCCGGACACTTCTATCGCGCCCCTCTGGTCTCCCCCGGTATTGCCGTAAACGTCGCAGGTCGCGCCACAGGTTGAGATAAATACAACCAGCGGTGCCGGTCTCTCACGCCTTCACATGTCAAAACCAGTCCAACGGTAGACCGATCGGGATCATCTTGCCACCGTAGTACTTTGGTATGTAGAAGGCAATTCCGACTCCATCCGTCCACCATGAGATATGCCCCCACCACTGGTTTGAAGCCTCCGACTGGGATTGATCCAGGATTCTCAGGTCCGGGTGAAGATAGTAAGTCCCGTTCTGATCCTGGACTTTGGCGAGCGAACGCACGAGCAATATCGCTTCGGACTTGTTAAAGAGTATTCGAATTGTGTCCGCAACGGTGGACCGGGCCATGTCTGCGCTCATGTCTTCAGCAGGGATCAGCTCGCCCTTCGGCGAACCGCTTCGTGCAAATAACACACATATTTCTCCATTGGTCTGGATAATCTGGATATCATATCCCCTATCCGTGCTGTATCGAATGCACGCCGTATCGGACTCGCTATCGGCGCCGTCGAGGAGAATGATCCCCGTTACAAGGTCATCAGGCAGATATTCCTGCCTCAGGACAGTCTTGATCCAGTTCGCGGCCATATATCTCGCATCAATTGCATTCACTTTTGTTGTTGTTCCCCATCGAGGATATGCCTTTTTAGCTTCCGGATAATCCTGGATCTCCTTTGCGCTCGTGGGATGTGCCCTATCCGTGATCACGTTTTGCGCGGGCCAGGAAAAATACGCTGATTTGCTCTCAAAGATCGGTATGCCTTTGAGTTTCTGTACGTCCAGCAACACAACGTCGGCTGGAACCTCAAGGGTTGCAGCGGTTGACCCGTGAAGCCCGAAAAAGACCGTGACAGCCACGGCACTCGCCACAAGAGAGAAAGCGCTTCGTTTGTGTGTGTTCATTTCAAGGTCTCCTTTTCGGCAAAGAAGAGTCCGACATGCAGCCCGCAAAGTGTCTGCCGCGACTTCCTGAGCTCCGTCATCAAGATCTACAAAGGCAGCTGAGCCTGTCGAAGGGGGAAACACAGAGGGGGTTTGAAACGCCGGACACTTCTATCGCGCCCCTCTGGTCTCCCCCGGTATTACCGTGCGCAAATTCAGGACTTTCAAGACAGCAGTAAACCGACAGACCAATCATACGGACGTAAATCCCCTCTACAGGGATTCGAGATACCTCCTTACCTCTTGGATCTGTTCGTCGCTATATCTGAAAGGTTTCGGAGGAGCAGCACGAAACGAAAATGGACGGTCCGATAGATCTACCACAGCATCGATCGCTATATCACACATCCTGCGGTATTGTGGACTTGCAGCGCCCAGATGCCAGGCATACTTCTCGAGTTTCACTTCTCCGTCGTTCTTTACCAAAACCAACAAGTTCCTGAGAAGGTCCTTTCTTGATGCATATATGACTGCCTCTACGGCAAATGTCGTGCTCAATGCATCGTCCCCCTCCAAGGCCCCAAGGACTATTCCACTTGCTTCTTCATCATTCATCCTGAAAAGAGCCTTCAGACATGCATCTTTCATCGCGGGAACAAGGTCCATACGATAGTTCCACACCCCTTCTCGCCTCCAAAGCGATTCTCGGATCTCCGTATCCAATTCCGGGATAACCGCCTTCCCTAGACCCATTCGCGTTTGCAGTTCAGCGGCCTGTTCCAGGAGTGTCCGGAGGCTCGTTTTGGAGGATTCAAATCCCAAGCGACCTAGCAACAGAACAGCGCTGTGGCTCAGTACGTCCCATTCCAATGCGTGCTCCTCAAGTGCCCTTACGGTAACATCTGGGTCGCTTTTCTGTAACGCATCAACCGAACATTCCGATAACACCCTCATCGCGTACTGCCTGACAACGGCGTCCTTATCTTTCAATCCTTGAATTGCGACCGAAATAACCGCTTTCTCGCTCCTTCCCTGGACCGCAGAAAGCACTAACGTTCTGATCTCAGGATTCTCGTTATTGGCGTACCCAAGCAATGCCCGAAGTGTCTCTTCATCATCCAGGTCAGAAGGGGACAGACCGACCAGAGATCTGTTGCCCGCCGTGATGCGCTCCATATTTTCCTGGATATAGTTGTCAACACTTACCGAACCAGATCCATACGACCAGACAGTCGCAGAGAAGGTCAATGCCAGCCACATTCCTGTCGTTTTTATGTTGTTCATGATCCAATGTTCCTCCTGAAAATGTTCGTAAGAGACCCGTCACCGTTAAGGATTTGCATAGTGAACCTGCGAATGCAGGATCTTATACCCTCCACTGTTCATGTAATACATCAGTTCGTTGCTCCTTTCCGGATCGTCATAGTCACCGGGAACACCAAAGTAGTGTCCAAATTCATGTGCAAGGCAATACGAGCCGCAATCGTCAGCAACAAGTATATCACCCGCGTAATGCGCACCATCGACGTTCTTGTATTCATCTTCCTCATTGTCCCATCCCTTCATATCCCATACAAAATAAACATCGGGTGCATCCCCATTTCGAAAGGCAACCACAGATGGCCATTCGTTACCGCCGCCGCACTCCACATAACTTCCCAAATCAGCCTGGATCGTGTCCGTGGCTTTATGAACCGTGTCCGTAAACACCAAGTTGGCTTGTATGCCCCAGGTTGGCGAATTCAGAGTCGCAAGAAATGAGGTCAAGGAGCTTGCCGTCTTTTCTGTATGATGAGGAGAAGGGGTAGCCGAGTCGTACATGAAATGCGAGTCGAACTGATACGATTTTCTTACCAGTACGCATATTTCGAGGTCGGCGTACACGTCCCCCGATGTACTTCCCAATCTAGCCTCGATTGTTGTGTGCCCCTTTGCGATTCCAAATAGGGTAATTTGCTTCGGTGACGTATCCAGTTGTGACGGGTCAACGCTGGCTTTACCGGCGACATCGAAAGTCAAATATATCAATGAAGCAGCATCAGAGGGTGTCACTGTTACGTTGCACGTATTGCACCCGGTCTCCGGAACAACCAGCCAATGAGGATCTACTGTCGCATCGAATCCCGAATTGGCCGAGCTTTCACTGAATTCGACTTTAATAACATAGATATGCACCGTCACGTCGCCTCCGGTGATGTCATTACCTGAACAGTCATAGCCACGGTGATGGCCGGTGACCGTGTAATGGCCCGGATCTTCAAATTCATAATCCGCCCATAGCCCTTCCCCTCCGACCTTGGTGCATCCCCCGGTCGATGACCAGGTTCCCGCAGGCTCGCGCAAGTCACAGCCACAGTATCCATGTGGCAGCCAGTCCCATGAGGTCCAATACGATTCCATCCACTCTCTCAGAACAAGATCGAATCGTATCGTGTATGTCCCCCCTGTGTAGGCCTTGTATATCGTATATGGCTCCTGCTCCTCTTCCGTCTTGAAATAATAATCCCCACCTTCCTTGAGCCAAATCGCCCGCACGAGCGACGCCGGGTTCTGACCCGTCGCGTAGACCGACACCGAAAACTGCGTGAGCGTGCAGAATGCCACAACCAAAATAACGATCAGTTGCCGCGAGAGCAACGGACAACGGTTGAATCGACTTTGAGATACGTGGTTCTGAATCATCGGAAATGCCTCCCTTCTATTTGGCGCCTTCAGGGTTCTTGAGTGATGTTGCGGCTGCCTTGGTTTTCAGCGCATTCTCCAGGCAGCGTTTCAGCGGGCCGCCTTCCGGCAGCGGTCCCACCCGCTCCAGCGTCTCGTTCGTCAACTCCATCGCCTGGTCGGGATTCTTCTCCCGGAGCGCGATCTGCGCCAGCACCCGCTTGACATGCGGCACAACCCCGTCATACGGCGCGTTCTCCAGGATGTGATTCAACAGCCGCTTTCCACCGTCGATATCCCCTTTGTCGAGTGCAATATATGCGGCGAAATTCATGGCTGCGTTCGCCCCGGACAGGGTCTGCGGGTAGTATTCGTCCATGATCAGCATCGCGATACGGCAGGATTCCTCCGGCTCGAGCCGCCATGCCAGGCTTTCCCGGTGCTTTTCGAGAATGCTTGCGGCGAGATTCTGGGGGAGTTTTGCCCGCGCCTCTTTGGTCGCCATCAGGTCGCTGTTTACAAGTACTTGCGTGAACTCCGCGATTGTTCTTATTTCATTGGGAGTCTCGTCCATCCCGTAAGCCAAGTTGCGTGAACGGAATAGGAGATGTTCGGGATCATCGGCGTTCCGCGCCATATACTCCCGAAACGCATCCCGCGCTGCCTCATAATCCTGCCCCTGGAACAGCAGAACGGCGGTTCGATACAGGGGCAGGTCCTTGCTTTCGTCTCGATCTGAGACAGGCGCGTCCTCAGACGACAGAACGGCCTGGATCTGATCCAGCTCGGTCAGCGCTTCGTCGTACCGATCATCCGCCGAGAGGCATAACGCCTTCGCAATCCGTCCTGCGAGCGGACGGCGATTGGATTCCTTGAGTTGGGGCAGAATCTCCTGCACCGCGAGGGAATCCGGCCGGTCTGCGCGCATGGAACGCAAATGGCACAGCACATCAATCAGGTCATCGCCCAGGCCGTGAAACTCGCGGACCTCATCGCTGTATTCATCGCCTGCCTGACGGTTGTATTCCTCAACCGCCATCAGCGCGAACTGCCCGGTCTCTCCGCACGTCTCAAAGAACTCACGGTAGACATTTTTGTCCCAGCATTCGGTGATGGCCGTTTTGAAAATCGCCAGGGCTTCATCTTTTCGGTCCATGCGCGCCAACACACGCGCCTTGGCGAGATTGCCCCACCGGAAGGTGTACGAACCGGACGGACTCCTTTGGATCAGCGCGTCGATCTCGGCAAGCGCGGCCTGAGCCCGTTCGGGTGTCTTGGAGAAGCGTGCCAGGTCGCGAGCCGCTTCGCCGACAACTACCTGATCTTCCGAGACTTGCATTGTCTCGCTTGCGCGTTGAATCCGTTCCGCGACGGGCAGACGTTTGCTCTCCAGGATAAACGCCTGTACTCGTTCGGCATCCGTTTGCGCGACAACTATGGAACAGGGGAATAGAACAATCAGGGTAATGAATAGAGATACATGTTTCATCATCTTCGACCTCCGGACAAACCTGTATCGTCGCCATGTTTCAATGACGCATTCCGGTTACACCGTAGGGGATGGTTCAACCGCGAAGCGGTAGCCCACCGGTTCCATGCGGTAGCCATTGGTGGGCTAGCCCGCAGAAAGGCTCGAGCCACACCCTACGTGCTCTTACGCTGCTTTTGTGTTGCCTTGTTGCAGGGGGGAATGTTAATTCGTGTCCGGCAACCCTCTGCTCCCGTTTTTCATACCCTTTTTTCTCCTTTCATACACCAGGATAAAGAAAAAATCCCACTATGCCAATAGTGTATCTCAGCCCAGGGAAACTGTCAAGAAGGTTTCGAAACTTTTTTTGCCCCGACGATGCAGGAGTGTCCCCCCCCCCCCCCCCCAACCCTCCCCGTAAACGGAGACAGTGCCTCACCCGTCATTCCGGCGAAGGCCGGAATCCAGGGACACTATCTGAACCATGATTCGCAGGACTCCAGGATGAGCATGATGAAGAAAAACGAATCATCAAGGCAATCCCATAATCACGCGAATCATGGTTCAGACAATCCAATTACAGTTTAGACTTCACCCTTTCGGGATCACCGGCAGCAAGATGTGCGACGGGTGGTCCCTGTCGTGATAGATCATTTGGTCGGCTTTGCGTAAATCGACTTCCTGCGCGAAAGGATGCCCGGTGTTCGGGTTACGGTCGTAGCGTGGGAAATTACTGCTGGAAATCTCTACTCGAACCTTGTGTCCCGCTAGAAAAACATTACTGGTGACCCAGACATCTATTTCATATTGGTAGATTTTCCCCGGCTCGATCAGTGTAGGATTCTCTACCGATTCGCGGCACCGCGCGCGGATGATCCCATCGCAAAGATTGATCGCCTTCCCATTGGGATGCACATCAACCAGTTTCGCGGTCCAGTCGGTGTCCTTTGCGCTGCTGGAGGCATACAAAACTACTTTGATCGGCCCGGTGACTTCGAGTTCTTCTTTCAGTTCCGCGCTGGTGTAAACCAGGACATCCGCTCGCTCTTCGACCTTGCGCTGGTCGGTGGGACCGGCCGGGCTGGACAGGTTGTTTCCTCCCAGTGTCGGAACCGGATCATCCGGATGGTAAACATACTCATCCGCCGGTTCGGCGCCGAGCGGCTTTGTACTCAAGACACCATCGCCTTTCAGCGTGTTCGCCGAACCGTTACTGTGGAAGTAATACGGAATATACTGCGCTCGTGCAAGCGGCCATTCCTGTTCATCCCGCCATTCGTTACGTCCCATGACAAAAATCCGAAACGGCGCAAGATTCTCCACGCTGGTATCTTTGCCTTTCAGCCAATGCTCAAACCATTTCTCCTGAAGGTCTCCCAGGTCGATAACGGATTGCTTTCCGAAATCCATCTGCCCCACCTTGCCGTCCTTGCTGATTCCATGTGTCCAGGGTCCTACGAGGATACGGGCTTGTTTCCGCGCTGCTTCGGATTTCGCGGAATTGCGAACCCTGTTGACATTCTCGAGGTCGTTTCGGGAGAAAATGTCATACCACCCCGCGATATTCAGCATCGGGGCCGTGATATCCGCCAGGTGGTCCCTGGCGCTGCGTTCCACCCAATAGTCGTCATAATAGGTGTGGGTAACCCAATCGCGAAGATACTGGACTTTCCGCCCGGTGACCTTTTCATCCCAGGTAAAAAGCGGCAGAACCCGGTACGCCTCCGCCCAATCGATCTGAGGGAGTTTTTCATCTTTCTTAGCGGAGACTGCCGCGCCCCAGCCAAACGCCAGAGACAGATTGAACGCGCCGCCGTCATAACAGGCATCGACGTATGGGTCGATCAACGGAACCACGGGGAACATCGCTTTCACACACTCTGAACCGGGAGCGGAAATCCATTGCGTGAATCCCAGGTATGACCCGCTGAAGGTTCCGATTTCACCGTTCGACCATGGCTGCTCCACAATCCATTTGTACGTATCGTGCCCATCGTCCCGATCATACTTGAACGGTTCCCACTCGCCTTCGGAGCGGCCCTTGCCCCGACAGTCTTGGATAATCACGACATACCCCTTCGGTACATAGCGCAACCCGTCGCCCTGCTTTTCGTCGCCTTTACCATAAGGAGAGCGCGCCAGAAGAACGGGGAATTTGCCGTCCGCTTTCGGACGGAATATGTTTGCGGCGAGTTTCACCCCATCCCGCATGGGAATCATCACATCCTTCTCAAACTGAACCTCATACTCGGCCTGAACCGGAATCGCAACCAGAATCCACGCGGCGAGAAGAGTCAATCCTGTGAGGATCTTATGTGGTTTCAATGGACAGTTTCCTTTCGATGTTAAGATGTGCGCGAATCATAGCACATTCAAGGTGGTCTGTAACCGAAATGCTCCTTGGAGTGCGGCAGCGTCAGCTGCCGCCTTTGCCTGGTGTTGTGTAAATGAATACTCTTGACAATATCGTCATTGCGAGCGAAGCGTGGCAATCTCGCCGTTCGCACGCGCAACGCCGCCCTTCGCAGACTCCGGGCGGCTCCTCGTGATGACGTGACGCTCTGTAAAAACAATCCGGTTACACAACACTAACGGCCTATGCCGAGTTCAATCTCCGGTTCCTCGAACTTTGTTTTAACAATCAGCCATTTGCGTTCCGGCACGAGCTGATATCCCTGCTGAATCCCTTCAAGATTGTCGGAGATCGGCAATCCATTCCCGCCAACCTGAACACCGGACACAGAGGCAACCGGCGAGATCAACGTGTACACGGATTCGCCTTTGAAGAACGAAAGCCGCAGCGTCAGAGATTGCGCACCGGGAACCGCTTGAACGTTCGCCCCGGATGAAATCGTCAGCTTGTCGCTGCCTTCGCCCACTCGGATCGTTTTGACGGCAGGGTCCAGGCCCCGCAGGGTAAGCGCATTGACCATGATATCTTCCGGATTGATATCGGGTGGATTGCGCCGGTTCAGCCGGAGATCAAAGCTGTCCGGGTAGCAACCCTTGCTGGGATGGCTCATTTCGTACTGCTGCCATTCACTGCTGACCGTGATTCCCCTGGCGATGGTTTCCCAGTTGAAAGACTGGTCGAACCGGGCCAATTCCTGCAACGAATATGCGTACACCAGGCCACACCAGACCACGGGCCGCCCAAACCAGCTATGCGTATAAAATGTTGCGCCGAAAATGGGAATGGTGTTGTAACGCATGGAGGGAATCGAGTCGATATTCCACAGGTAAATGAACGGCAGCCCGCTCCAGGCCCAATACCGCGCCCGGCTCAGGAAGATATCATCACCTGTCGCCTGGAATGCCTCCACATTCGCGCGGACCGCGTAAGCCGACGCCAGAATATCCGGCGCGTGAAGTGGGCACTCCCAACCCTGAGCGCCACGCGGCACAGGGTCTCGCTCAACCGCATCCAGGCCTTTCAGCCCCGCTTGAATCAACACCTCATCCCCCAGAATCCGGCCCAGTTTCAGAAGGAAATACGCCGACCCGGCGCATATCCCGTTTGTGGTCTGACCGGGAGTTCCCAAACTCTGATGAGCGGCATCCCGCTTTGGTTCCCATGCCCACGAACCATCCTCGCGCCGGCTTTGAATCAAGTCCTCGGCCCGTTTCAGCCATTCCTCCAGCGAGGGACGAAGGTACCCGACGTAAAACGGAAACTCCCCTTGCATAATATGACAATTCGTTGCCGTAGAGAAAAACCCGGGACCATACTGATCCAGGGCCGATTTGACCGCTTCATCAATGCGCTGTTGAATGGTTTGACGAATCTCCGGATTCCGCGTATCAAAGCGGTCGAAGAGCAACAGGGTCGCCATACCCGGCGCAGGAGCAGGCGACCAGTTCTGCCCGACACAATGACGCCAACCGTGCGCTTCAGGAACCCAGATCGTGTTCAGCCACGCCTCGCGGGATAGAGCCTTTTCTTCCTCCCAGCTCCTCGGTTCCACCATCGGTTCCGCCAAACCGAAAAGCCGAATGTATTTTTTTAGTGAAGCAAAAATGAATTCCCCTTCCTGGGAAGATGCGGCCGCGTTCCCGCTACGTGACCGATCCCGGCGTTCCAGGGAGATCACCCCTTGGAGGACAATCGGATTATCGGGAGTCAACTCAATCGGAGTGGAAGCCAGTTCGCCGCTTTCAGCGCGCCATTCCGGGGGTGGCGGGACATACAGGCCCATCGAAGAGTATTCCGTCATGCCGTTTTTTGGAGGCACACTAAACTCCGCGCCGGGCAGTTCCCTGCCCCGTTGCCATTTTTGATGCGGATCCCAAAACATCGCGGCCAGGTTGTTCTCATATTCCACTGCCATAAGCGGAATGGTGATTTTCATGGGATCCGGTCGCGTCCGTTGCGCAATGGGATTCGCCGCATCCAATGTGCTGGAGGACTCATCCTCCGGGCGGAGGTATTCCAGCCCGGGGAACAGCGCAAAACCATGCTTTGCCCCGAAACTACGGTCTCCGAACGCCACTCGTGGCCCGGCAAAATGAACCACTTCCCGCGTCCCCTCGGAGATCTCCAAATAAGAGGTGAAACGAAGCGCCGACTTTTCCTTATCGATCAGAAAAGAAACCGACTGTTTCATCGGCGCATGATCTTCAGAAATATGTATCTCCCGTTCCCCGCCCCACTCGATCGAGTCTCGAATCAGCGGCCAATGGTCCAAACCGTCCCCCCTTTTGCAGATGGCGCTGGTCAATGGGTAAATCGTCCCGATCTGTTCGTATTCCCCACTCGCCTCACCGCGGTATTCAATCACCGCACCGACATGCAGGTGGTCACACCTGGGGAACGAGATGCGGTAATCTCCGCAGTTCAGAACAGCCGCCGCCGCTTGAGGAGGATGGTGGAATGTCGGTGCAACCAAGCCGAATACTTGACTCACTCCCTGTTTCGGCAAACTCACTTTCACCTTTGGAACCTTTATATCATCATGAATCTCGAACGGCCCCCGCCGAAGAACCACGCTTTCCCCCGGAGCCAGATTCGGCGGGCCTTCCGCCACATACTTGTCCTTGAAGCTGCCGGAACTGTCCATTAGCTCGGAGACACGAAACTCCAGCGGTTCGCCATCCGCAGTGTAGTACCCGCGCCCTCTGTTCGTGATGCGTAAAGCAAAAATGTTCTGTCCGAAAAAGGGAATCGCATTGACCGGAGCGAATTCCTCAATCGTCAGCGAGGGAATGTATTGATAAACCTCACATTGCGTCAATGGCCCTGCCAGTGTGACCACATCTACCGACTCGGACCCGGACGGTGTAGTAACCCGGCGGACAATCCAGCCTTTTTCAGCCCTTTCCGCCGATCCGCCCGGCTCCAAAGTAATCCCGTCTTTCGAGAGCCGTAACGTGGAGATCCCGTCCGGCTCGACCACATTCGCCACCACGACAAGGGCCATTTCGTTCCCATTTCGGAACCGAAGCCCGTTCGCCGGGCGCTCTGCCTCCGAGGGGCTTCCCCGGAAGGTCAAACGAAGGATTTCGGGATCGCCGAAAACCGCCCAGTCGTAATTCGCATTCCCCCGCGCAGAGGTCACGAGGGAGATATCAACCGTTTGTCCGTGGAATATGCTCAGGTCGCATGAAACCGGTTTCCATCCCGGACTTTCAACCGTCCTGGCCAGAAAGGTTCTGCCGCCAATGCGGATTTGAAAATCCACCCCATTGAAGGGCGGTTGGGAGGGGTCCCCCCACGGGATTCCATCCCGCAATCCGAGATCACTCACCAGAATCAGCCTTTCTGTCGGCTGAAGTTTCGGAAGAGCAAGAGAAATTCGCCAGACCGCTTCCCCATCCGGCAGCGGATGCAGGAAAATCCCCGGCGCGGTCACTTTACCGGAGGTTTCCCCCTGAGACGCGCTTGCCTGCAGCGCATTCTCCGCTTTGCCGTTGCCGAACCGATCGACGAGATCGTAGATCATCTCGGCATCTCCCGTGATCCATTCGGTATCGCCGAAGACGTTCATCGACAATACAAAAGACAGGGTTACGAGAGCCGCAATTCGCCGGAAAACAAAACGGTACATCTTCTGTTCCTCCTGCTGGAAATCCACAGAAACCTCTCATTCCATCATGGCGCACCCGAGACCGATTGGCAACCGAACCGGAAAGGAGCGTCATTTCTGCGAGAGCAGCCTGCTCTCTTCTCTATGGACATCTTAGTAAATACAATAAACTTTTTCCGCTATTCTTGTATTGATCCTAAGGATAATCATGCCGAGATCCCCTTACGATTTTGCCGCTATCGAAGCCAAGTGGCAACGATATTGGCTGGAAAATAAGACGTTCAAGACCTTCAGCCCCGGTGAGGAAGGCTTTGATGCCTCCCGACCGAAATACTATGTCCTGGACATGTTTCCCTATCCGAGCGGAGCGGGCCTGCATGTGGGCCATCCCGAAGGATATACCGCAACGGATATTGTCGCACGATATAAGCGGATGCGAGGATTCAATGTCCTTCACCCGATGGGTTGGGATTCGTTCGGCCTTCCGGCGGAACAACATGCCGTTAAAACCGGAACCCATCCCGCCATTACCACGCAGAGAAACATCAACACTTTCCGGACTCAGATCCGTTCGCTCGGATTTTCCTACGATTGGGACCGTGAGCTGGCAACCAGTGACCCCGATTATTATCGCTGGACACAGTGGATTTTCCTTCAACTGTTCAAGAAAGGACTCGCGTATCAGGCCGAATCCCCGGTCTGGTGGTGTCAACAGCTCGGCACCGTGCTCGCCAATGAGGAGGTAGACAGCGAAGGGCGCTCTGAGGTCGGCGGATTCCCATGCGTCCGCAAACCCCTGCGCCAGTGGATGCTGCGGATCACTGCGTATGCCGAACGCCTCCTCCAGGGACTGGACCGGGTCGATTGGCCGGAATCGATCAAAAAAATGCAGCGAGATTGGATCGGGCGTTCCGAAGGAGCCGACGTGGATTTTGTGGTAGCCGGCGGTCCACAAGCCGGACAGAAGATTCTCATTTACACGACCCGTCCCGATACCCTGTTCGGTGCAACGTACATGGTCCTCGCCCCGGAACACCCACTGGTGGAAGCGGTCTCCACACCGGAACACCTGGCAGAGGTCCGTGCTTACAGGGAAACCGCCGCCCGAAAAAGCGAACTGGACCGAACCGCCCTGACCAAAGAAAAAACCGGCGTGTTCACCGGCGGCTATGCAATCAACCCCGTGAACGATCAGAAAATCCCCATCTGGATTGCCGATTATGTACTCCTGTCTTACGGGACCGGCGCGATTATGGCCGTCCCCGCTCACGATGAACGCGACTTCGATTTCGCCATCCGGTTCAATCTCCCCATCGTAGAGGTTGTCCGTCCGCCGTTTATCCCCGACAGCGAAGCGGAGCGCCGGAGAATCGGCCTGGTCCGGGAAGTAGAGAGGGACGGTAACATCGTTCGTTGTTTTACCGGCGACGGAATCGCGATAAACTCTCCGATTTTTAATAACCAACCCACTGCGCAAGCGAAAGAAACAATTACTCGATGGTTGGAGGAACAGGGGAAAGGCGAAAAGGCTATTCGGTACAAATTGCGGGATTGGCTCTTTTCCCGCCAGCGGTACTGGGGCGAGCCGTTTCCGATTATCTGCTGGGATGACGGAACTGTCGAGCCTCTGGATGAAAACGACCTCCCTCTCACCCTGCCGGAGATAGAGGATTTCAGTCCCACCGGTGAGATGAAACCGCCTCTATCCAAGGCCGAATCCTGGTGCCGCGTAACCGACCCCAACACCGGCCGCACCGGAATGCGCGAAACCAATGTCATGCCCCAGTGGGCAGGATCATGCTGGTATTACCTGCGATTTATTGATCCGAAGAACAACCGGCGTTTCGTCGATCCGGCAAAGGAAAAATACTGGATGCCGGTCGATCTCTATATCGGCGGCGCCGAACACGCCGTTCTCCACCTGCTCTATTCCCGATTCTGGCATAGTGTCCTCTACGATATCGGCGCGGTCTCCACCCCGGAACCGTTTATGAAATTATTCAACCAGGGCATGATTACCGCCCCCGCTTACCGCACCTCGACGGGCATCACGGTTCCCACGGCGGATGTGGTCTGGGTAGACGACAAACCGACCCATCCCAGGACCGGCGAGATTCTTCAAGTAATTAACGCAAAGATGTCCAAGTCATTGGGGAATGTAGTCAATCCCGAAGAGGTCATCGCCGAATGGGGCGCGGACTCCATGCGCCTCTATGAAATGTACATGGGGCCGCTGGATGCCGGTAAAATCTGGGACACCCGCGCGATTGTCGGAGTAAACCGGTTCCTGCAGCGCTCCTGGCGTCTGGTAGTCGGCGACGAAAAGGATGAGGGTGACTGCCTCGTTCGCCCGTCTCTCGATGAAAACCGCGCGCCGGACATGGCGATAGAAAGGATTCTGCGCCAGACCATTAAAAAGGTAACGCTGGATATCGAATCGCTGGCTTTCAACACGGCTATCGCCCAGTTGATGACCTTTGTCAATGAAGCGACCAAGAACGCCGACGCGCTCACCCGCTCCCAGGCGGAACGATTTGTATTGGTCCTCTCGCCGTTTGCCCCGCATAGTGCAGAGGAACTATGGGAACGCCTGGGCCATACACAATCACTGGCTTATGCATCCTGGCCGACGTATGATGAGGCTCTCTGCGCAACGGATACCATCGAGATCCCCGTGCAGATCAACGGAAAAATCCGGGAACGCTTGTACGTATCGCCGGATATTTCCCAAGAGGCATTGCTCGCCCTGGCAAAAGAGGCCGCCGCATCCCGCCTGGAGGGAAAACAGATTGTGAAGGAAATTGTCGTCCCCGGACGCCTGGTGAATCTGGTGGTGAAGGGGTAGCGCCGCCTAGCTGTGGATTTTCGACAAATCGCCTGGATTCCGGCTTTCGCCGGAATGACGGGGACCATCATGGGGTCCTGTAACGTGTAGGGGCGACGCATGCGTCGCCCCTACACGTTACAAGTCACCGGCGCAGCCCCCCTCTCCCTCCGGAAGAGGGAATGTACAGACAGCCACCGGTATTTTCCACGCGAGCAATTCACGCACCCTTATTGCCTCGCCTCTTCCACCAGCTCCGTCAATATCTCAAGCGCCTCATTCGGTGTAATCTCGTTCGGGTCCAGGGCCGCTAACCTGGCGCGTAAAGGTTCCTCTATCAGCGAAAATAGAGAGAGCTGCATCTGAGGAACCGCCGACGACTGGTCCCGCAGGTAACCGCCGGACTCCAACTCCCGCAGCACTTGCCTGGCCCGTTTCGTAACCCTGCCCGGAATCCCCGCCAGCTCGGCGACATGGATTCCATAGGAATGATCGCTGAATCCCCGTTCGATGCGGTATAGAAAAGTAATCTTTCCCTCGTTTTCACTCACCCTCACATGGTAATTCACCACGCGCTCGAGATGTTTTTCCAGTTCGGCCAGTTCATGGTAATGAGTGGCAAATAATGTCTTAACCCCTCGTTGACGAATCCCATGGAGATATTCGACAATGGCCCAGGCCAGGCTGACACCGTCAAACGTGCTGGTTCCGCGCCCGATCTCATCGAGAATCACTAAACTCCGCGGGGTAGCCTCTTTCAGAATCAGCGCCGATTCGCTCATTTCCACCATAAAAGTCGATCGCCCCCGCGCCAGGTCATCCGATGCACCCACACGGGAGAACAGCCGGTCGATCACTCCCAGACGCGCTTCTTTCGCCGGGACAAACGATCCCATCTGCGCCATGACGACAATCAACGCCACCTGGCGGATATAGGTCGACTTCCCGGCCATGTTCGGTCCGGTAATCACAAGAATCTGCTGGGAAGTATTGTTGATATCCGTGTCGTTCGGAACAAACAGGTCTACCGCAGGCGACTGCTCCAAGACCGGGTGACGGCCTTCGCGGATCACCATTTCATCGCCGGTATCGACTACCGGCCGCACATAGGAATTCCGGGAGGCGGCCTCGGCCAGCGCAGCAAGCGCATCCAGACGTGCTAAACGTTGCGCGGTTCGCTGTAGTCGTTCCCCATATCCGGCCACTACTTGGAGCAGTTGTTTCAGCAGGTCGTACTCCAATTCCCGCAGGCGGTCCTCTGCGTTCAGTACTCTCGCCTCATATTCCTTGAGAGCGGGAGTAATGAACCGCTCGGCATTCGTCAGTGTCTGCTTACGGATGAAATCATCGGGTATTTTATCCAGATGAGTCTTCGTGACTTCGATATAGTAGCCGAAGACTTTATTGTAGGAGACTTTAAGAGACGGTATCCCCGTCCGGTTCCGTTCCTGTTCCTGTAGTGCGGCGATGGTTCCCCGCCCGCTCTTCTGGATCTCGCGAAGTGGATCGACTTCTTCATGGTAGCCGTCTCGGATCATCCCCCCCTCGCGAACGCTCAGGGGCGGATCATCGACTAACGCCGCGTGAAGAAGTTCCCGCAGTTCCCGCACATCGTCCAGTAGACATACGGACTCATCCGGCGCATTCGGAGCCGGTGATTCGGGGACATCCTGGCCTGCGATCAGCGCGGCAGAAGCAACGGGCTGCAAGTTCCCCTCCCGCAGCAGCATTTCCAGCTTCGGGATTTCATCCAGGGAGCCGCGCAGAGCAACCAGGTCCCGCGCGTTCGCGTTGCCGAATGTCGCGCGGCCCAGGAGGCGCGGAATATCGTGTACCTGCCTTAACCGTTTGCGCATCTCTTCCCGCAGAGAGGGACACGCCGCCAGTTTCTCAATCAGGTTCTGACGGTCCTCAATCGCCTCCGGAATCAGTAACGGGCGGAGAATCCAGCTCCGCAGTTCCCGGCCACCCATCGGAGTAACCGTATGGTCCAACAGTCCGAGCAGGGACCAGCGGCGTCCCGATACGCTGGTCAGCAGGTCCAGGTTGCGCTCCGTGTTCCGGTCGATCATCATAAATGCCTGACGGCGATAGGCCTCCAGGCGGGAGAGGTACTCGATTGCCTCCCGCTGGGTAGAGAACAGGTAATTCACCAGTGCCCCCGCTGGGGCCAGAAATAGCGTTCGATCCGACGGGGCCGGGGGAAATTTGAGCCTGGAATAGTCCAGGTCGATCTTTCGATCCTGCAAAACCTCCGCATCGAAAGAAGAGGCGGGAATGTGGGTAAGGAACGCCGAAGTCTCGGCGGCAATTTGCTTGCGGAATGTCTCATCCTGGTAGGAAATCTCATCTACCAGCAGTTCGCTGGGGGAAACCTTGGTTAATTCACCCAAAATGGCGCTCCAGGCATCCTGACCGCTTTCCCAAGTCGCGCGGAATTCCCCGGTCGTGATGTCAACATACGCCAATCCCCAGCCGTACAGTCCCCCATCATAGAGTGCCGCCAGGAAATTGTTCTCCTTCCCGTCGATCACATCCCCATCGACGATGGTTCCAGGGGTAACCGTCCTGACCAGCTCCCGCTCGAACACCTTCTGGCCTTTGCCCGGACGTTCGGTCTGCTCACAGATCGCAACCCGATACCCCGCGCGGGTCAGCCGGTAAATATATCCCTGGACGGCATGATACGGAACCCCGGCAAGCGGGACCGTCTTGCTCCCGCCCACATATTTCTTTGTGAGGGTAATCCCCAGGACCTCGGACGCGATCTGCGCATCCTCCATGAATGTCTCATAAAAATCCCCGCACCGGAACAGCAGGATCGCATCCCCACACTGCTCCTTCATCTCCAGGTACTGCTGCATCATGGGAGATGTTTCAGAATTATCCACAATTGCCTGCTGTCACCAACTCCCTTTCACCTCTGAAATTCCAATTCCTCAGAACAGTATGGCATAAGGATGCTTCCCTTCAAAGAAACACACCTGCCGAACCCCGCAAGTCAGCGCATGGACTGTTTCCACGAAAATCGGGAGTGTTACGGAGGGGATTGAATGTGCCGGACTTCTCAACCCCCACCTCAACCTCCCCCGATCTTCGGGGGAGGAATTGTCTCCGGGACACCCATGTACAGCCTTATGCTTCCCCCCGAAAATCAGGGGGAATACAAGCGTATGAACCGATCACATGGGTAACAGATTGGCATAGAATAGCAGCCGGAAAGGAGGCTGCCTGGCCCGGATTTCTCACGGGAGCCATTTTTAAAGCCACCTTTTATGGCATAAATAGCGTGGTGATAAAAACTTATTGTATGCCGACCAGGTGACCTTATGAAAAC
Source organism: Candidatus Omnitrophota bacterium (assembly GCA_029570205.1). Taxonomy (GTDB): domain Bacteria; phylum Hinthialibacterota; class Hinthialibacteria; order Hinthialibacterales; family JAKPRU01; genus JAKPRU01. Next base: position 40,576 of record JAKQSI010000013.1, read on the forward strand.
AGAGTGTACAGGAACGGTATTCGATGGGCGTACGCGATCGGGTTGGGGGATGAGGATCTGAACGATCATGAGGCATTGCGCTCACAGAATTATTAACATTCGGCATTATTTCGATATCCTTTCATTGTGTATACCCCTCCCAGCGGTTGTTACCCTGGGACCGACGGCCCGTAAGGGGCGTTTATTCTTTTAGCAATCCCCCGGTTTGCAGGATGGACCGAACTACAGCGGCTCACCCCCACGGGGCGCCCTTGTCCGGAATGACGGCTGTACCCTGCGCGACTCCTTTCCCCGTCATTCCGGCGAAAGCCGGAATCCAGCAAGAAGTCTGAACCCTGATTCGTGGGATTCCAGGATGAACATGATGAAGAATCAAGGCAGTCCTTTAATCGGGCGAATCGGGATTCAGACTTCGCACCGTCAAAGCACTAGGCAGTTTTTGGGGACAGGCTTATGCTATCCGAAGAAGAACAAGCCTTGCCATTTCCTGGGAATCCCGGAAGGAGTCAGTCATGATTCAGGCGATCAAAGAGACAGTCCGAATCCAGCCCGGCGGTGTGATTGAAATTCGCCGCCCCCAGCTGCCGGAAGGCGCGTTGGCTGAGGTGATCGTCATGCTCGAAAGCGACACGCCGATCCGAGATGCTGTATCCTCTGTACCCCGCCTGACGGATTTCTTCGGAGCCTGCAAAGGCCTGTTCGCCTCGGCGACTGAGGCGGATGGGTTCATTCGCGAACTGCGCGAGGAATGGGAACGACCATGGTATCCCCGGAACGACTGAAGGGCCGGCGTGTCTATCTGGACACCAATGTCTTCATTTACCACCTGATTGGTTATCAACCGTTGCGACCCCAACTCGATACCGTTTTTGGGTTGATTGATCGGGAGGAATACCGGGCAGTCACCAGCGAATTGACCCTGGCAGAAATCCTGGTGAAGCCGTTCCGCGATGGAAATTCGGATCAACAGACACAATGTCGTGCATTGCTGGAGTCAAATTCACAGATTGAACTGCACCCGATCACTCGCTCCATCCTGATCTCCGCTGCCCGAATTCGAGCCGAAAGCACGCTCACATTGGCAGACGCGATTCATCTCGCCACGGCGCAGACGGCCGGACGCACCATTCTCTTGACAAACGATTCGCGGCTGGGAATGGCGGGTGGCATAGAAGTGGTTCTCCTGCCTGACATTGAGCCGGTTTGAAAGATACCCTCTGGATTCCGGATCGCGGCCGCCCGTCGGCCTTGTCCGGAATGACGGTTGGCGGTCCTTTTCAGCGAAGGTCCGAGTTCGCAGCAGAAAAAGTCTGAGCCATGATTCGCGGGATTACCGGACGACCATGATGAAGAATCAGGGCAATCCCTGAATCAAATGAATCAGGGTTCAGACAACAGCCCCCTCACCCCAACCCTCCCCGTAAACAGGCAGGGAGTTTTTCCGGCGCAATCCACAATCCGCAATCGTGACAATCATTGACCTTCCAGCCCGGCAGAGCCATGATCGTAAGAAACCAGAATCCGGGAGGAGATCGGCCATGTTCGACGGTGCGCACACACGGCGGACCTTTCTGAAAGGCGCGACGGCTTTCGGTGGCTCGGTCGCTTTCGGGGGATTGTCTTTGCCGACATGGGGAGACACAGCGCCGATCCCATCGCGCCTGTTGGGGAAGACCGGGATGTCTGTGCCGGTGTTCGGGATTGGAACCGCATCCCTGGGCTATCACATTTCACCTGTGGAATCCCAACGAATCATCCAAAGGGCGCTGGACCTGGGTGCGACTTTTCTCGATACCGCATACGCCTACGGCCATGCGCAAAAAGATATTGGTCAGGTGGTGAAACACCGTCGCTGCGAGGCAATCATCGCAACCAAGGTCCACACAAGCGACGGGACAACCGCCCGCTTGCAGCTGGAGGAAAGCCTGCGACTGCTTGGCACGGAGTATGTGGACCTGCTGTACATCCACAGCGCCGGGATGATGGACCCGGAAAGAACGCTGGGACCGGGCGGAGCGCTGGAGGCGTTGCTTGCAGCGAAAAAGAATGGTGTAACGCGCGCGATCGGATTTACGGCACATCATTGCTCGGATGTGCTGTTCGATATTCTGGAAACCGATTCCATGGATGCTGTGATGGTTCCCGTGAACGACCCGGAGTTTCAAGTGCGCTTTCTTCCCGCCGCTGAGCGAGCGGGTGTGGGAATCATCGGGATAAAAGTATTCGGAGGGGCAAAGGCTGTTCCGTATGCAAAACACACCGGATGCGGTCTTTGTTCGGATAAAATGGACTCGGCGCTGCGTACCGGTTTCCTTTCCCCGTCGGTGGCCTCCATCGTTGTCGGGATTGGTAACTCTGAGGAATTGTTGGATAATGTCAAGCGAGTGGGGAGGGTTTTCTACAGTTGCATTATTTGAATCACCGGCAAGATGCCGGCGCCACCCGGAATGCCCCTCACTCCCCACCCTCTCCCGGAGCAAGAGGAACAAGATGTCGTTTTCCCGGACTGGAGGAAAGCAAAACAGGCTCTGCCGGGAGGGGTGGCGCAGGCTTCCAGCCTGTGGATGAATGGACCTGTAGAGGAGGTATTCTGTGGGAACTTTTGAGTGACGGGATACCGGAAAATCGCTGCGGATTATATTCGGATCAATAGAGGAAATCATCATGCTGAAGATTATGGTATTCATTGACGGAACCTGGCTCTACGCAAACATGCCGAAGCTGGCGCAACTGAGAGGAGATCCCGACTTTCATATCGACTACGGTCTTCTCCCGAAAACCCTGGCGGATTCGGTAGCCGAACAGATGCGCACCTCGGAACCGGACCTGGTTCGGACGTATTTGTTCGGCAGCATCGCCGATAATTATGATCCTCGCGATGAGGACCCGGTGCGCCGTCGCCGGGACTTCTACCGGATGCTGAAAGAGGAGTTCCACTATGATGTGGAGGTATTTACAGTCAACTACTACGGAAAACGTCTACGACCGGACGACCGTGACCCGAAAGACCGATTTGAGCCGAAAGAAAAATGTGTCGATATCGCCCTCGCGACAACAGCGCTGTTTTATGCCGCGATGCCCTATGCTTATGATTTTGCGATTGCCGTGGTGGGAGACCGGGATTTCATTCCGGTGCTCCAGGCCATCCGCCGCCTGGGAAAACGAGTCGCCATCGCGAGCATACGCGGCTGTTGCTCCGGGGAATATGTAGACCAGGAAAATAAGGACCGCCTGAGAGACCTGGATATGATCTGGCTGGATGATCTGCTGGATCGCCTGGAATTGCGTTACGAAAACCAATGGCTGGAGTGCGAATCCCCGTATCACACAGGCAACCGAAAAGTATTGACTACTTTTCGTCCCCGAAAAGGCCAGCGATTCTATTGCGAGGAATGTCGAAAACTATACCAGGCGCAACATGACGGTATGGCCTGCGGGATCGGCAGGCAAAAGGAATCGGCCCTCTCGCTCGATCCCGTACCGACGGTACAGGATATGCCCGCAATGGAACTGCGAAAAGGAGTCATCAAAACTATTAAACGAGATAAAGGATATGGGTTCATCTCCGCCGATGACGGAAACGATTACTTTTTCCACGCCTCCACGCTTTGCGAGGAAGCGGACTGGGAGACACTCAAAGAAAATGCGCCGGTGCGATTTGCGGTGAAAACGGTTCCCTCGGTAGAGAAAGCCGGGGCCGCCACAAACGTATCGCTGTATCCGGAAGAATCCGAACATCACGATGGGAACAACTGATGAGCAAGCGACTGGGATATATCGGTATGGGAATCATGGGAAAACCCATGGCCCGTAATCTTCTGAAAGCCGGATTTTCGCTATCCGTATACAATCGAACACCGGAAAAAACAAAAGACCTTGCGGCACAGGGGGCCTCGGTGTGTTCCTCCCCGAGGGAATTAGCCGAACAGGTAGATGTTATTTTTACCAATGTCACCGATACCCCCGATGTGCGTGCGGTTCTTTTCGGCAAAGACGGTGTCGTGGAGGGCTGCCGGGAAGGGCAGATCGTGATCGACAACAGTACCATCTCTCCCAGGGAGACTCGTGAAATCGCAAAGATTCTGGCAGCAAAGCGAGTGGCGTTCCTGGATGCGCCGGTGAGCGGGGGAGATATCGGGGCGCAGAAAGGAACGCTGTCCATTATGGTTGGGGGAGACAAAGCCGTCTTTGAAGCCTGCCTTCCGTATTTCCAGGCGATGGGAAGTGCCATTACCTGGTGTGGCGAGTCCGGCATGGGACAGATGACTAAACTATGCAACCAGATCCTGTGCGCGGTAAACATGCTGGCCACCTGCGAATGTATCTCTCTGGCAAAACAGGCGGGGCTGGATGTCCGGACCATGCTGGATGTAGTCACCAAAGGCGCCGGCGGGTCCTGGGCATTAGCCAACCTGGGGCCGAAAATCGCACAGGGCGATCTGCAACCCGGGTTCATGGTGCAGCTGATCCAGAAAGATTTGCGTCTGGTAATGGAGGCGGCCCGATCCGTTTCCCTTCCCTTGCCCGGCACGGCTCTGGCGCAGCAATTATTCACCGCCGTGGAGGCGGAAGGCGGAGGGAAGCTCGGAACGCAGGCGATGATCCGCGCGTTCGAACGCCTGGGGAAATTCAGCATTCCTTAGTCCAATGTATTTCTGTCGGAAAATATCTGCCTGGAAGGGCTGCCGGAATCCGCTTCTGATTCTATCGGCAGCGTCGATCGTCATTGTTGCCTCTTTCCCCATCGGCGCACATCTCGGATTCGGACTGGTAGATGATGCTTACATCAGTATGCGGTATGCCCGAAACTGGGCGGAGGGTATCGGGCCGTTTTTCAATTCGGGCGAGCGGGTTGAGGGATACACCAATTTTCTCTGGACAGTCTTTCTGTTCGCAGGGGCACAACAGGGAATCGAACCACCGCAAATGGCGGAGCAGATGGGACGGGTGTGCCTGGGGCTTGTCATCCCCGTGGCGTTCTCCCTGGCGTTTTGTATCACAAGATCGTGGGCTGTCGCGCTTTTTGCGGTGGCGCTTGTGCTGAGCGATCCGGGAGTATGGGCCTGGTCCTTATCCGGTTTGGAGACTCCACTGCTGACACTGTTGTTCACGACAGTGTTCACAATTTGGATGCGCAAGGGCGGGGGAATACGGAGAGAACTCTGCCTGGCCTTGCTGGTTTCAGCCGCGGCATTGACACGACCGGAGGGAGCAGCCATGTTCGTGTATATATTAGCCCGTAGGGGCGACGCATGCGTCGCCCCTGCGGGCATGGATGGCCACCGGCAAGATGCCGGCGCCACCCTCACATTTTCTCACCCCGACCCTCTCCTGAAGGCAAAGGCGGAAAACATCCCGTCATTCCGCCGAAAGCCGGAAATCAATGGACACGGCCCAGGCGCTGGGGACGACACATGCGTCGCCTCTGCGATCGTTTTTGTCGGCATATTCATCGCGGTTTTCGGCTCCTGCTTATTATGGCGGCGATGGACGTATGGCTTGTGGCTTCCGAATTCGTTTTATGCGAAGCATGGATTCGCTGGGCCGGCGCTTTGGTGGCGGGGGGGGCGGTATGTTCTGGATGGTTGTGTGGCGCACCCGTTCTGGTTGTTGATTCCGCTGGGGTGTTTCCTCGGGGCATGGCGGGATCGGGCATTTATCAGACTGCTTGGTTTCTCGCTGTTCTACCTGATAATTGTAGCTCTTTCGGGCGGCGATCATTACACTCTGGGCCGGTTCTGTGTGCCGGTGGTTCCGATCCTTTCGATTCTGGCTGCGATGGGTCTTCAAAACGCTTGCAAGCAGGTATCCCTCGTGCAGAAAGTCGTCGCGCAACCGGTTTGGAAAGGTCTTCCTGCAACCGTGTCGGTTGTATTCGCCGCGCTGTGTGGAGTATTGAACGCAGGCTGGGGATTCGAGTACCAGGATGGAGGATATTTCCATCGTTCCCAGATCGGTTGGGCAGAGGGCTGGGGGCGGATCGGAGAGATTTGGCGGGAGGAAGTCGAGCCGGACACAGTGATTGCGGTGGTCACCGCCGGGGCGCTCCCATACATCTCATCGCTCCCGACCATTGACATCCTGGGTATCAATGACCACCATATTTCTCAGAGAGATGTGCCGATCGGGGGCGGAGTCGCCGGGCATGAGAAGGGCGACGCGGATTATGTGCTGCGGCGGAGACCGCAACGAATCCAAATCGCGCCCATGTTGCTTTTCCAACGGATCCGAACGCGGTACACGGAGGTTCCGCTCGAGGATGTTCTGACCTATCCGGCCCAGATGGAGTTGGCAAATCATCCGGTTTTTCAGAAATCGTACTCATTCGTCACCGAAAAAACCCGTTTCGGCTATCTGTCTTATCACCGATATTCCAACGAAGGAATGAAAAACTGATGCACAAGCGATACCGGACGTTCGGCGATTGGATTCGGGAACGATACGGTTGCCGTGTGCATAAAGTTTGTGTGGATGCCGGATTTACCTGTCCGAATCGCGATGGAACCAGGGCCGTGGGCGGCTGTACCTTCTGCAATAACGAGGGATTCAGTTACAACACGCGACGCGGCGCGCGAAGCGTGCGGGAGCAGATACAGGAGGGCATGGAGTTTATACGCAATCGCTACAAGGCACAACGCTTTATCGCCTATTTTCAACCCTATTCCAATACCTACGCGCCCATCGAGGTACTTCGGAGCCGCTATGATGAGGCGTTGTCGTTCCCGGAAGTGGTCGCGCTCTCGGTCGGAACACGCCCGGACTGTGTGTCTCCGGCCGTGTTGGACCTGTTGGAGGGATATGCGCAACAATGGGATGTCTGGATCGAATACGGGCTTCAGACCGTACACAACCGAACCCTGGTGCGTGTGAATCGTTGCGATACTTATGAGAACTTCGTGCAGATTATCGAGCAAACCGTTCCGCGCCCGATCCTCATCTGCATTCATGTCATTCTGGGACTGCCGGGGGAATCACGGGCGGATATGATCGAGACAGCCCAGCGGATCGCAAAGTTTCCCTATCAAAGCCTGAAGATCCATCTGATGCACGTGATGAGAGATACGGCGCTGGCAGATCAGTACCGGCGCGGTGAGGTCTCTGTACTCACCCGTGAAGAATATGCGGAGCGGGTGGCCGATTTTCTGGAGTATGTTCCGGCGGACGTGGCTCTGCAACGTCTTTCCGCGGATGCGCCCAGAGAGGTCCTGATTGCCCCGGAATGGTGCCTGAATCGAACCGAGACAGTCAGGGCGATTGAGAACACCCTGGAGCAAAGAAACACGTGGCAAGGAAAGAAACTCGGATTCCCGCCACCCTGGGAATCCGCTCCCGGTCGTCTGGAATTATCCGGTAGCGTTCGATGACCAAACAGCCGAAAGCCCTCGTGATTGAAGATGACCCCCTGATTTCTCGACTGATCGAGAAAATCCTCGAAATGGAGGGATTTCAAATTCAAAAAGCCTGGGACGGGGTTGAAGGTTGTTCCCGGGCGGATGAGGAGGATTTCGATCTGATTGTCCTGGACTTTCGTCTGCCCGATATAGACGGAACCGAAGTGCTGGAACGTCTTAACAACTCCCCCCATGCCGCAAATACCCCGATTCTGCTCACCACCGCGTATATCAAAATGCCGTTCGATCCGAGCAAAATGGTCAACCGAAAAATCGCGTTCATTGAAAAACCATTTGAGCGCAGTCATTTCGTGGAAAAGGTCCGTTCAATCACCGGACACCGGGACTCTTGCTCTTCCGATTCCAATCTTCAATAGTACCTCCCTTGGCGTTGACTGTATTCACGATACCTTCCAATGGAGCAGGAACGAATTATGGACGAAATATCAAAGATGTCCGAGTATAAACCGAGTCGCCTGGAGAGGGCAATTCGTTCCGGCCAATTTGTTGTGACCTCGGAGCTCGGCCCGCCGAAATGCGCGGATGCCGAATATGTGCGGCGGAAGACGGATTGCCTGGTGGGTCGAGTGGAAGCGATCAATGTAACGGACAATCAGGGCGCAAATGTCCGCATGTGTAACTGGGCAACGGCTTTGTTGATCCTGGAACGCGGGGGGGAGCCCGTGCTGCAATTCACCACGCGCGACAGGAATCGGCTGGCAATTCAAGCAGACCTGATCGGCGCATCGGCCCTGGGGATCAAGAACGCCTTTGTGGTTTCGGGGGACCATATCACGCTCGGTCTGCATCGAACGGCTCGCCAGGTTTCGGATGTGGATCCCATGCACGTCCTGCAAATGGTGAAACGCATGGCAAATCCGGGTGTGCTGGATTCCGGGGAAGAATTGCGCAACAGCCCGAAACAGCCCATTCAGCCGGTGCGTTTTTTCATCGGAGCGGCGGAGAATCCGTTCTCGGACCCGCAGGAGTTTCGGATCATGCGCCTCGCAAAGAAAATCGCGGCAGGAGCGGATTTTATACAGACTCAGTGTGTTTTCGATATCGAACGGTTTCGGGAGTTTATGGCGGAGGTGCGAAACAAAGGGTTGCATGAGAAAGTCGCCATTTTGGGCGGCATTGTCCTCGCCAGAACCGTGGGCGCACTGACATTCATGAAGACGCGCGTACCCGGAATCAGCATCCCGGAGGAGATCATGCAGCGAATGGAACGGGCCAAAGAACAGAAACGCTCCGAGGAAGAAGGAATCGCCATTGCAGCAGAGTTGATTCAGCAGTGCCGCAAAATCGAGGGTGTCCGGGGAGTCCACCTGATTACATTGGAACGTGAGGAACTGGCTGAGCCGACGCTGCAGAAAGCGGGACTGTTGCCACGGCCTGATTTTTGAGGTTCCGTAAATCGCAGGCTGGAAGCCAATGCCACCCCTGTTGCGGGAGATTCGGGTGGCGCCGGCATCTTGCCGGCGTCTTCCAATCTGGGACCGCCTTTTCACCCAATCACCAGCCCCGCCGGAGTCATACTCGAAATAACGGTTATGAATAAGATTTCTTTGGAGGTTGAATGATGATGAGTGTTTTTTTGCGGGCAGCAGAAAGACGAAAAGCCGCTGAAGGAATTCTGGCGGATCTGCAACTGGTCGAACGCTGGGGGCGTTTTGGACGCCCGGTCATCGTGGGGGCGTTGGCATACGATTTGATCGTCGACTTCGATATCGACATGGAGATTTATTGTCCGGACCTTCAGATCGATCACGGTTTTCAAGTTCTGCGTGAATGCGCGCAAAACAGCCATGTGACCCACGCGCAATTCCTGAATGGACTGAAAACTCCCGACCAGGCCTTGTACTGGCAAATTCGGTATCGGGATGAGGAAAATCGGGATTGGAAAGTCGATATGTGGTCTGCGCCCGAAGACTATCCTCTTCCACGCAGCGAACATTTTGTGGAGCCGATGAAAAAGGCGCTCACGAACGAGACGCGAAAGGCTATTCTCGAATTGAAAGAATCCCGGGCAAACGACAACACCTTGGCTTGTTTGTCAATTGATCTCTATCGGGCGGTATTGGAGGATGGCGTTCGGTGTGCGGACGATTTACGTCACTGGCTTCAGACACACACGACCGGACAATTGACAAACTGGAAACCGTAATGAGAAATGCTTCTCATTACGCTCTATTGCCTTCCGGAAAGGGGAATTCCAATCACATTTCCGTCCGCAGAGAGAGCGCGGCGGCCAGCGTGGTTTCATCCGCAAATTCCAAATCGCCGCCGGTGGGCAAACCACGGGCAATTCGCGACACACGTACCCCGATAGGACGAATCAGGTTCTGCAAATAAAGCGCTGTCGCATCTCCCTCCAATGTAGGATTTGTTGCGAGAATCACCTCGCGGATATCTCCACGCAGCCGTTCCAACAGGCTTCGGATGCGGATTTCCTCCGGCCCGATCCCGTCAATCGGCGAAAGCGCGCCACCGAGAATGTGATATACTCCATGGAAATCATTGGTTCGCTCAATCGCGAAAACATCCTGCGGTTGTTCTACCACACAGATCACACAATGATCCCGACTGTCGGAGGAGCAGATATGGCATGGGTCGGTTTCGGAGAAATAGCCACAGATGGAACAGCGTCTGATTTTGGCGTGAAGGTCCTGAAGCGCACGGGAGAGGTTCTCGATTTCAGACCGGTCGCGACGCAATATATGATAAACCAGCCGCTGCGCCATCCGTGGACCGATTCCGGGCAGCTTGCACAGCTCCGCCACCGCGCGATCCACCGAGGGAATCCCCACCGTACTGCGATTACCGCTCATTGTCGGACCTCTCTCATCACCATTGCTCACAGGTGGGCCTTACTTTCGTCTCCCTCACCCCAACCCTCTCCCCGGCGGGAGAGGGAGAAGAAAGACGACAGAAATCGAAAGTCAACTATCGAGATATCCTGCTTCCTTCTGCCATTGAACCGCCTTTCTGATCCCTTCCGACAGGGGAGTCCGAGGGTGATAGCCCAGCAATTCACGGGCCTTGGTCACATCCGCCACATACCGCGTGACCTCTCCCGGCTGGCTTGCCCGATACGACACCTGAGCCTCCACTCCCAGGGCTTCCGCGATAAATGTCACCAACTGGTCCAGGCTGTTCCCCTCGCCGTAGGCAAGATTGATCGTCTGATTCTTGACCCGGCCGGAAGTCAGCTTCCGAATACCCGAATAAATCCCTTGAATACAGTCGTCAATATAGGTGAAATCCAGGACTTTTTCCTTGCCGAAAATAACAATCGGCTCGCCCTGGGCAATTTTGCGGATAAACAGCGGCGTGACACGCTCCATCCGTTCAAGGTCATTGTCGTATCGCCCGTACACATTGCTGAAGCGGAACACAATATACGGCAGACCGTAGCACTGGGCGAATGAATAAATAAACGCCTCGCCGGAAATCTTGCTGGCGGAATACGGGCTTTCCGCAACCACAAAATCCGCGCATCCCTCGTTGGTCACATGGCGATGGATATCTCCGTACACCTCACGGGAACTGCCGAAAATGATGGGAACTCCGGCGAGACGGGCGCTTTCAACCACTTTGAACGTAATCACCACATTTTCAAGCGCACGAGACGGTTCCACCACCAGCTCATACACTTTCGCGTGCGCCGCCAGGTGGACCACAATGTCGATCTCAAATCCCTTGATCAGCTCGACCAATCGGCCGATGCAGTCTTTTCGTAAATCAATGGTTCGGAAAGGTATACAATCGGTCCAGGGGTTGTTCCGATAGTCCACTCCCAGCACAGTATGACCATCCTGTATTAAACAAAGCGCCAGGTTGGTCCCGATCATGCCGCTCGAACCGGTAATGAGAACCTTCATGGATTGCGTTCTCCTCCCAAACGTCGTATTTTCAAACTTGACATAGTCTCACTTCGGAGATCTTCTTTCCAGGGAGAATAAAAAAACGCAGCGCTGGCCGCACGGTCACGGTCGCCTGACCGGACAGATTAAGATTCACGCTCCGAAGGTCGAAAATAAGAATGCTAAACGACAGACCAATTACAGGGAACGATTCCATGCGCACAGTCGCCGACAAGAAACCCGATGTAAAAATCAATCCATCTTATCACGAGCTGCGTCCGGCGGATGGCGGCATGTATCCCTGGGAGAAAGCCTATTCGGACACCTACTGGGAATATCGGCGTAAATGGGCCGAAAACCCGAAAAATTTCGTCGTGGAACGATTCCCGATTCACCTGGATATTGAAACAACACGGGTCTGCAACTTGCGCTGCCCCCACTGCCCACGCACACAGGCCCTGCAAAGCGGAACCCTGGGACCGTTCGGCCATATCTCCTTCGATCTGTTCCGGAAGGTCATCGACGAGGGCGCAGAGAAGGGCCTCTGCTCGGTCAAATACAATTACCTCGGCGAGCCGCTGCTGCACCCGAAATGCGTCGAGATGGTCCGGTACGCCAGGGAAAAGGGAATCCTGGATGTGATGTTCAACACCAACGCCACCATGCTGACCGAACAAAAATCACGACAGCTGATCGAGGCCGGGCTGGACAAGATCATCTTTTCATTTGATGCGCACGATAAAAAACTCTATGAGGAACTTCGCGCAGGGGCCGACTATGACCAGGTAGTCGGCAATATCCTTCGGTTCCAGAAAATCCGCAACGAGATGGGCAAAATGTTTCCGGTGACACGGGTTTCCATGGTCAAAATGAAAAACAATGTCGACGACTATGAAAACTTCGTGGCGTTCTGGAAAGACAAAGTTGACCTGGTTTCGACTGTGGATTACCAGAACCCGCTTGGTCTTGACAAGGTGGATCGCACATCTTCCGAACAGGAAGATACCTTTTTCGCCTGCTCGCAGCTTTGGCAGCGGCTGTTTATCTGGTGGGATGGTTCCGTGCATCTCTGTTGCGGGGATTACGAAGGCGCGATCAAACTGGGGAATGTGAAAGACAAGACCATTGAGGAAATCTGGCATAGTCCGCAAATTGAGCGGATTCGAAATCTGCACCAGACCGGCAAATACCATGTCATCGACATCTGTGCGCGCTGCAATGTGAACCGTATGCGCCCCGGCGGAGGGCTGTATGTGAAGGGAAGGGAGCTTAGGTAAAGGGACCCTCTGTCCCAACATTCCCTGAAACAACCTCCTGTGAGAAATTAGTGTAGAAGCGGAGGCCGTTCTGCAAACCGGAGTCGACAAATCCAAAGAAGGACAAGGACTTGTCGCAGAAATAGAAACGCGCCTCCAACAGGGCGATTTGTCAGGAACCGAATGTGCCGGCCTGACCGAGAAAATCGTCCAGGTTCACCAGGGCGAGACAGGCGCTGGTGTACCTTGGAGTGCGGGAGCGTCAGCTCCCGCCTTTCCTTGGAGTGCGGCAGCGTCAGCTCCCGCCTTTCCTTGCTCCCGCCTTTCCTTGCTCCCGCCTTTCCTTGGAACGCGGCAGGCTATTGGTGGTGGCCCACTCTGAGGAAGGCGAAACGATTCGGATTATCAGCGCACGCCCCGCGCAAAAAGGAGACCGAAAAATCTATGAAAAAGGCTGAACAAGCGGGTAAGGACGAGTTGCGTTCCGAGTACAAAACGTTCGGGGGCATGATGGATCGTATCGGTATGTTGTCGGTTCAATGTCGTCATTCCGGCGCAAGCCGGAATCCAGGCCATTTCCCTGTCTCCCCTTCCCATGCCGACCCGACAATGACCAATCCATTGCCGGAACCTCGTTCGGATGGCAAAATGGTGTTGACCGGAAGGAGGAACGTCCGATGCTCAAATCCGTCGAAGCCATTGTCGATCCGAATGGGGAAGTGCGTCTTCAGGAACCCGTCCGCTTGAGTTCGCCCTGCCGAGCGATTGTCACGATTCTCGATGAACCATCTGCTGAAATCCCGGAGACTGCGATTCTGAGTGAGGCCGTTCTCTCGGAAGATTGGAACCGCCCGGAAGAGGAGGAAGCATGGTCTCACCTTCAGAAGGCGCGGTAGTGCTGGTCCGATTTCCTTTTTCCGACCTTTCCGCGTCTAAACTCCGTCCGGCCCTGGTGCTCGCTTCTGCCGGTCGAGAGGATTGGATCCTTTGTCAGATTACGGGCAATTCATACGCCGATCCGATGGCGATTGGGATTTCCGACAATGATTTTGAGACAGGCTCTCTGCAAAGAGTGAGCTATGTCAGGCCCGGCAAACTCTTCACGGCGAACCGATCTTTGATGCAGGCTGAAGTCGGCAGGCTGAGCGCCCCGACATTTCGGAATATCATCGCCGCTATTATTGACATCTTTCGGAGAGCCTCGGCAATTCCTTAAGAATTGATTCCCAGGGCGTTGCCCTTCGCTATCGCACTTCGCCCCTTCGGGGCTGAAGCGCCATGGAGTGCGGCAGCGTCAGCTGCCGCCTTTCCTTGGAGTGCGGCAGCGTCAGCTGCCGCCTTTCCTTGGAGTGCGGGAGCGTCAGCTGCCGCCTTTCCTTGGAGTGCGGCAGCGTCAGCTGCCGCCTTTCCTTGGAGTGCGGCAGCGTCAGCTGCCGCCTTTCCTTGGAGTGCGGCAGCGTCAGCTGCCGCCTTTCCTTGGAGTGCGGGAGCGTCAGCTCCCGCCTTTCCTTGGAGTGCGGGAGCGTCAGCTCCCGCCTTTCCTTGGAACGCGGCAG
>JAKQSI010000017.1 GCA_029570205.1 Candidatus Omnitrophota bacterium
TCCCTGCAGAGGTGGAGATGAAAAGCAGGTTCCCGTCACCCTGACGCGATCCTTTGTTATCGCCGCAACCGAAGTTACACAGGCGCAATGGGAAGCTCTGGTTCTCCCGAACCCGTCAAAAAATGTCGGTGCGGACAAGCCGGTAACCTTCATCAACTTCTATGAAGCACTCGTCTGGTGCAACAAGCTGTCTCTGCTGGAAGGTCTGGAGACCTGCTACGATCTGAGTACATGTCGCAATGAAGTGGGAACCGGATGCGGGCCGGATGATCCGTGGGAGGAAGAAGGCTGCTGGGATGAATCCCGAGTGTTCACGTGCTCCGGAGAAATTCATAAATTCGCCGATTGGTATGCTTGTCCGGGCTATCGTCTGCCGACGACAGCGGAATGGGAATATGCCGCGAAAGCAAACGTGACAGAAACCCGTACCTACGGTGGTGATCTGATCGGCGAACAGATCGGACATTGCAGCGAGCAGCCGTCTCTCAACGACATTGCCTGGTATTGTTTCAATTCCGGCGATGAACTGCACCCAGTCGCGCAGAAACTGCCGAATCCGTGGGGCTTGTATGACACGTTGGGGAATGTCTACGAATGGACAGACTACTTTGCAGATGGACAGCCACTGGACTACGAGAACCCGGATCAATCGATGACTGATCCCATTGGACCGCTCACCGGAAGATACAAGGATCTGCGAGGGGGGAAGTTCATGTCGACGGGCTGTATAGTAAACCCAACCTGGCAATATGGTTTCTACCCATACGGGATTCGTTACGACACCGGTTTCCGGCCTGTCCGGACGATCTTCGAATAGTTCTTCCTGATTCTGTCGTGGTAGAATCGTCTTCATGAAAACAGACATGATGATCGAATTGGTTCACGGCGAAACCGGGTGGACATGCAAGACGCATGAGTGGACATGGTATTCTCCAACCGGCAGTCCGGGGACATCCTGTTCCCGGGGTGGATGCTCCACGGTCATGTCCGGGATTCGGCACGGGCACTCAATGCAAATAATCCAATCAAGGCCGATCTGTTCCGAGATAGGGACGGGCACAATGAGCCTTTTCCGATTTCCGGATGGGGCCGTGGCGGCTTGTCATTTCCGTTCTCCTGCGGTCTGAGGCGGGTCGTTCCGCCTTGACACTGTAACACTGTCGATCGGGACGCCGTTCATTCCCCCGTTCATTCCCGACGTTTACTTTCGAGGGCATCCTGTGGTAGCGATGGCGCGCCCGCGGGGCGAGGGAAAGGCGTTTCATGATTTTTCTGTCCGACATTTCGATTCAGCACGGCTCCCAGGTGGTGTTCGACAAGGCGTCGTTTCAGATTCTGGAAAACCAGCGCATCGGCATCGTGGGCCCCAATGGCGCGGGAAAGACAACAGTCATGCGGCTGATCGTCGGGGAGGAAAAGCCCGACAGCGGCGAGGTGAACCGGTTGAAGCGCGCGGTGGTCGGCTACTTTTCCCAGGAGGTGGGCGACATGCGGGGGCGGAGCGCCCTCTCGGAGGTGATGGCCGTCGCGCAGGATGTCATTGCCCTCGGCGAAGAGATCAAGTCGCTGGAAGCGGCCATGGGAGAGCCCTGCAGCGAAGAGGAGATGGCCGCGATCCTCGAGCGGTACGGCGACGC
Source organism: Candidatus Omnitrophota bacterium (assembly GCA_029570205.1). GTDB lineage: Bacteria > Hinthialibacterota > Hinthialibacteria > Hinthialibacterales > JAKPRU01 > JAKPRU01. The sequence goes on from JAKQSI010000017.1 coordinate 1,638, forward strand.
GTTGAACGAATTTGAACACCGGGGCGGCTACGATCTGG
>JAKQSI010000032.1 GCA_029570205.1 Candidatus Omnitrophota bacterium
TGACAGGCAGGGACGCCTGTCCTACTGGGGTGACAGGCAGGGACGCCTGTCCTACTGGGGTGACAGGCAGGGACGCCTGTCCTACTGGGGTGACAGGCAGAGACGCCTGTCCTACTGGGGTGACAGGCAGGGACGCCTGTCCTACTGGGATGACAGGCAGGGACGCCTGTCCTACTGGGGTGACAGGCAGGGACGCCTGGGGTGACAGGCAGAGACGCCTGTCCTACTGGGAAGGGTGAGCTTTCTCAGGAGCGAAGCGTGGCAATGTCATTGTTCGAACAAGCAAGCCTGAGATCGCCACGTCGCAGCCCTTCGCAGACTCCGGGCTGCTCCTCGCGATGACGGGTCAAGCACGGTCTCGGTGGGCCATGCTTTCTTGACGCAATCACCGGCCCCGCCGGTCTCATGCTCGCTATATAAGGGTAATGTCCTGACGGAGCCTGTACCGTTCCTCGCGCGAGGGTTTGTCGAATGATACCCTGCGGATACAATCATGTCCGATCCGCTGCATTGTAAGGACCTTCGAATGAATCAGAATGTTGTCAAAGTTGCGGTGATAGGCGCGGGATCCCTGGGGCAGCATCACGCAAGAGTGTATGCCGAGCATCCCGATGCTCAACTGGCAGGGATTGTGGATGTGGACAGGGCACGCGCGGAGGAGATTGCCTCGAAATACCGGACCCGCTTCTGTGCCTCCATTGATGAGTTGGACTCGGTGGATGCCGCCAGTGTTGTTGTTCCGACAGAGCAGCACTTTTCTGTCGCTTCCCGGCTGCTGGAACGAGGGGTCCATTGCCTGGTTGAGAAGCCGATGACTCTCTCGACGGAAGATGGCGAGGCGCTCTGCCGCCTGGCCGAGGAGAAGAACCTTATCCTCCAGGTGGGTCATATCGAGCGGTTCAATCCGGCGGTGATGGCACTTAACGAGGTTTTGGAGAATCCGCTGTTTATCGAGGCGCATCGTCTCGGCCCCCCGGCGCCGCGTGTGAAAGATATCGGTGTGGTAATGGACCTGATGATTCACGACCTGGACCTGATTCTGGCCCTGGTGAAATCGGAAGTCGTAACTCTGGATGCCATCGGAGTGCCCGTTCTGACACCCAAAGAAGACATTGCCAACGCCCGGTTGCGATTCGCTTCCGGGTGTATTGCAAATGTCACAGCCAGCCGGATCACAGTCGGACGGCAGAGGAAAATCCGTATTTTTCAGCCCAACGCCTATCTCTCGCTGGATTACCTGGCCCCCAGCCTGGAGGTTTATCGCAAGGCAGAGGATGGAGACGGAAAGCCGCGAATCGAGTATGAACAGGTCCATATCGAGTCGCGCGAACCGCTTGAAACAGAACTGTCCTCGTTCCTGGAGGCTGTGCGCGGCGAGCATCCGCCGGTGGTGAATGGGCGGGATGGCTTACGCGCGCTGCACCTTGCGGAATCCATTACCCGATCCATTAACGAGCAATTTGCGCGATGGCCCATTGAGGCACAAACACCCCCGCTCCCGTCGGGACAGGGCTGGGGGGGCCAATGAATCCGCAAACCCTGTTGGTAATCATTCCCGATCGCCTGAGTGAACTCGTCTCCAAAGGCGAAATAACGCCACGGTACTACAATCCCGGAAACCTGTTTCAGAATGTGCATATTCTGATGGTAAACGACGACCGGGTGAATCCGGCGGATTTGCAGGAGACAGCAGGCGATGCGAATCTGACAATTCACAATTACCCGGCCGATCTGCATCTTTTCTACCGCAGCCTTGGATGGAGACCGTTCTTCTTAAGGGGTTGGGCAGAACCTGCCGTCCGGTTAGCCGAAGAAATCCGACCCGCATTGATTCGATGCCACGGCAATAAGCTGAACGGCTACCTGGCGAGTCGGATCAAGAAGGCGCTTGGTATTCCGTACGTAGTCTCGATACACATCAACCCCGATGAAGATATCAAGGGACGAGCGACTACCCGTCAACAGAGATTCTACCTCCGTGCCATGGAGGCCGTCGGGAGAGTGACCCTTCGGAACGCAGACCTGGTCATGCCGGTCTACCAGCCGATTGTTCCGTACCTGAAGCGAATGGGCGCGGAACGCTTTGAAGTAGTCTATAACATATTGAACGAGAACCACCTCCAAAAGAAAGATGACTACCGCCTTCATCATCCGGTTCGGATTGTCTCGGTCGGACGACAGATCAGGGAGAAGAATCCCGACAATATCATCCGTGCCGTTCAAGCGCTGCCCGATACGCATTTGACCCTGGTCGGGCATGGTTCCTATCATGAGTACCTTCGGAACCTGGTACAGGAACTCGGATTGCAGGACCGCGTCGATTTCCGCCCGGCGGTCCCGAACAGCGAATTGTGCAGCCTATTGCCCGAATTTGATATTTTTGCCGTTCACACGGAGTACTGGGAGATCAGCAAATCCGTTCTCGAGGCCTTACTGACCGGGCTGCCGGTCGTTATCAATCGCCGAGTCGGAGAACCGGTTCCGGAACTGGAAGGCGATTTTGTCCTGAAGGTCAACAATACTGTGGAAGAATACACCGCTGCACTGAAACGCTTAATTGAAGATGATATATATCGCGAACAACTTGGCCGCCGCGCCTATGAACATGCCCAGGAACACTGGTCCCCAAAGAAAATGGAGGCGCGTGTCGTGGAAATCTACCGGAAGTTGATGAAACCGGCATGATCCTGTCTCCTCCCGTTCTTATTCATCTTGTCGCGGGTGCGCGCCCGAACTTTATGAAGATCGCGCCGCTGTATAAGGCGTTGTGCGCGGAGCCGGAATATTTCCGCCCGCAGATCGTCCACACCGGCCAGCATTACGATGCGAATATGTCGGAGACTTTCTTTCGGGAGTTTCAACTACCGGAACCTGATCTGTACCTGGGAGTCGGTTCCGGAAGCCATGGGCAACAAACCGCAAAAGTTATGACGGCGTACGAAGAAATCTGTCTGCGACAGCCTCCACAGCTGACAGTTGTAGTCGGCGATGTCAACTCCACGATGGCGTGCGCGATTACCGCGAAGAAGCTGAATTTGCCCGTGGCCCACCTCGAAGCCGGACTGCGCAGCCGTGACCGCACAATGCCCGAGGAAATCAATCGTGTAATTACCGATACCATCGCCGATATTCTGTGGACCCCTTCACCCGATGCGGACGACAATCTGAAACGCGAAGGAGTTTCGGAGAACCGCATCCGACGGGTCGGGAATATCATGATCGACACGTTGCGGATGAATGAAACCGCTGTTCAATCCCGAAAGAAGTACCTGGAATTCGGACTGAAGCCGAAGCGTTATGGAGTAATGACTCTCCATCGTCCTTCCAATGTGGATCGGAGAGAACCGCTGGAAACTATTGTTCACGCTGTACGGACCTGCTCCGAACAACTGCCGATTGTCTTCTTGATTCATCCAAGAACGAAACATCGGCTGGAAGAATTCGGCCTCTGGCAGGATTTGGAAAGATGCCCCAATGTTCATCGGGCGGAGCCGCAGGGATATGCGGATTTCCTGAGCCTGGTGTTAAACTCCGCCTTTGTAGTTACAGATTCCGGTGGCATACAGGAAGAGACAACTGTCCTCAACATCCCATGTCTTACGCTACGGGAGAACACGGAGCGGCCGATCACCATTCTGCAAGGCACAAACGAGCTGGTGCGTGCGGACACGCTTTTGAACTGTCTTTCCGGAATTCTTAGCGGCAAATGGAAACAGGGGACTGTGCCGGATCTGTGGGATGGAAACACATCCGCGCGGATTGTACGGCATCTCAAAGAGATTATTGCGGCGTCTGTCTCATGAACTTGCAGATTCTAAAGAACGCTATTCGGTCTCCGCGTCAAACCGCGCTGCAAGTCATTGCGCGGAGACAACCGACGTGGCTATTTCGAAACTACGTTTGCCTGGCGCGAAAACAGGGACTTACTCGACCGACACTGATACTATCTTTTGACTGTGACAGAGACCGCGATGCCGAGGCCGCTCTCGATGTAACCGGGCAGTTAATGGAGATCGGTATTTGTCCTGTGTTTGCAGTTCCGGGGACTAATCTTGAGCAGAACGGAGATATTTATCGGGAAATCGCATTGAGGGGTTGTGAGTTTATCAACCACGGGTATCTCCCTCATGCATACTGGGACGACGAGAATGCCCGATTTGAAAGTTGCACCTTTTATCATGAAATGCGTCCGGAGGACATCGCGGAGGATATCCGTAAGGGGCATGAAACGCTGGTAAAGATATTGGGCAAGGCTCCAGACGGATTTCGAGGTCCCCATTTTGGCACGTTTCAAAAGAAATCCCAACTGCGATTTCTTCATAGAACTTTGCGCGACCTGGGTTACCGCTATTCCTCCTCGACAACCCCATGGTATGGATTTCTTCATGGCCCGCTGTATCGCACACAGTCGGGGATTGTGGAAATCCCCGTATCGGGATGTTTCGATGCGCCGTTGAATATTCTCGACTCCTGGTCCTTCTTCTCCGGAAGAAAGGAGCGACTCACCCCGCAAGACTACCGTGATCAACTGGTAAAAATGGTAGACTATTTTGCCGCCGGCGATTCTCCGGCATTGCTGAATTTTTATGCCGATCCATCGCATGTCGCGGGACGGAGTGAGTTCTTCGACGCGATGTGTTATGCTTCGGAACGGATTCACATTTGGCGGAGTTTCCAGGAGATGCTGGATTCGAATGGCTGAGACGGTGTACCTGTTTCATACCTGGCCGGTCACGCAGAAAGAAATGCGGGATCTTTTTTCGCCTTTCAGCCGGGAATTGCGGATCAAGGTATTGGGGACGGATTTGGAGGGATGTTTTCAGTTCCTGATGCCGGGTTTGCGCGATTACATTCCGACCATTGTAAAGAAGTCCTGGGCGCGACGCTGGGGCTGGAGTCTGTGGATTTATGGGAAATCCCGTGCGCCAGACCCAAGCCGGTCTGCGGGGTAGGCCACGAGAACATATTTATTTATTCCCAAAAATCGCCGCCGATATCGTGCTCATAAGTTCCATCGACATCGCGGAGTTTCCGGGATTTCCAGATATCCCCGCTGGAGGCCAGCCCGTTGCTGGAACTATAAGGGATGGCATTCCGGTTCGGACGCCAGTCTCCGTAATCGCCATCCGGTCCGGCAGCAAAAATCAGGTAGTGACTGCCGATCGTATTTGAACAATTAAAATCCTCGTAACCATAAAAAACGCCTCGCCCGAAAGGATCATACGGGATGGAGCTGATGTAGTTGACCGGTGTGGTCAACAACTGCCAGATCCGCCCGTCGAAGTGAAGTGAATCAATTTCCACCATGGTCTGACCCACGGCGTTCGGGGTCAAGCCGAAAGGTCGCCAACCCGTGGGGAAACAGCATTTGTCGGTGTTGTCGCAGTCGTTGCCGTCGATCGGCCAAAGACCGCTGTCCATCTGGCGTGTGACCGCCTGTTGATCCAACATGCGGACATCCGCCTTGGTCCGCGCGAGTTTCGCCCGGATTTGTGCGTTGAGGAAATTGGGAACGGCGATGGCCGCAAGGATACCGATGATCGCAACGACGATCAGCAGCTCGATCAGGGTAAAACCGACTTGATGGCGATTCCCAGCCGGACACATTGTGCGATACCTCCTGAAGCGTCGCAGACTTTCGATGCAATGGAAACCCAATCGTAATACGAAATGGTTTTTCATTATAGTACACCACCTGTTCGCCGGCGATCCCGCAACGTGGCCCGGAAAGTGTGCGGAGGCGCTTGGCGGGAAAGGGAACAGCTCCACAGTCGAACTAATGATACAGATAGATATTGTTTTCTAAAGAAATGACTTGAAAGAAATCAAAATAACAGGTAAAACATGACAGGGGTACGTCAAAAACCAAACGGACAAACGGGGCAGTTTTCGAGCGGATCCAACAACAGGAAGAACCGATAACCATAATATCTAATGGAAGGATAAACCGTTATGGCAAAGATATTCGATGATAACAGCCGCAGTATCGGGAACACCCCGCTGGTTCGACTCAACCGAATCACCAGGGGATTTCCGGCGACAGTGATCGCCAAAATTGAGGGGCGGAATCCGGCCTATTCGGTGAAGTGTCGTGTCGGCGCAGCAATGATCTGGGCAGCGGAACGAGAAGGCCGTCTCAAACCGGGTTCGCGGGATGTCATAGTGGTGGAACCTACCAGCGGCAATACCGGTATTGCCCTGGCCTCTGTCTGCGCGCTGCGCGGTTATCCGCTGTTGCTGACCATGCCGGAGACGATGTCGATTGAGCGCCGCAAAATGCTTGCCGTATTCGGGGCGCGGTTGGCGCTGACCGATGGGGCGAAGGGTATGGACGGTGCGGTGGCCAGGGCCGAGGAGATTCTTGCCTCGGATCCATCCAGGCATTTCATGCCGCAACAGTTCAAAAATCCGGCCAATCCGGAGGTCCATTACAAGACCACCGGCCCGGAGATCTGGAACGACACGGACGGCAAGATCGATATTTTCGTATGCGGTGTCGGCACGGGGGGAACCATCACGGGTGTCACTCGCTATATCAAAGAGAAACAGCACAAGCCGATCCGGTCGGTTGCAGTGGAGCCGGCCCGTTCGGCTGTTCTCACGGCCATCCGCTACGGTGAGGAGCCGAAACCGGGTCCGCACAAGATTGAGGGGATTGGCGCAGGGTTCAAACCGGATGTTCTTGACCTGAGCCTGATCGATGACATCGCGACCGTATCCGATGAAGAATCGTTTGAATATGCGCGCCGTCTTCATCTTGAAGAGGGAATTACCTGCGGCATTTCCAGCGGTGCGGCAGTGGCCGTGGCCTGCCGATATGCGACTCTGCCGGAGAACAGGGGGAAGTTAATCGCGACCATTCTGCCCGATGCCGGCGAGCGCTACCTGAGCACGGCGCTGTTCGAGTAAAAGAGTCGGCAACACTACGAAAAGAACAACAGGAAAATGAGTACAACAGACCGGCAGGCCTCGCTCTTCATCGAATTGGAAGATAGTGAAGATATCCGGGCCGACATTGACCGGGGGTTCCGGAAATCGGTCTTATGAGTTGACCGGCAAGATAACAGAGAAATGAGGGTGGGGGTAAGTCTATGAATTCGCCCCTGTGTGTCTTCTCCAATCGTTGGGGGAGAAGGTTCTGGGCCGGTTTGTGGGTAGGATTACCGCCCGTCCGTGCAGGATTGAGATTTCTGTTCGTTTAAGTCCGGATGCAGGCGCTTGCAAATCATATCGACCGATTTCACAAAGGAAGAGAAACAGGGAAGTGTTACCTGGGGGGACTTAATCAGAATGAACTCGCATCGGCTAAGCGGGGGAAACTGGGAATAGACGGGTTTGCGCTCCTCCAATGAGGCTACTTCTGAGAGAATGAGAATCACCTCCGGTTTGCGGGCAATTACGGATTCCATGGATACAATGGGATAGGCAACAGGGGAATCCGCGAAAATATTTTCCCCGCCTGCCCTTTCGACAATGGCATGAGCGAATCCCCTGGAGGACACCGTCATCAACGGCCTGTGCCAGATCTCGATAAACACGCGCCTTTTCGGATGATTTTCAAGACGCTTGGCAACGGTTTGGAGTTGTTCCTGCCATTCCCGGAGTTTTTGTTCGGCGCGCGGTTGAACATGGAGACGGTCGCCCAGTGTCAGGAACGCTTTCTCCAAATCCTTTTCGGTTCGAGAAGGTCCCAGAGCGAGAATCGGGATTCCCAATTTTTTGATTCGATCTATCGTCGTGGGTTTGTTGGACTCCACATCCGCGATGACCAATGTGGGCTGAAGGCGCGCAATACGCTCCAGGTTGGGAGCCATCTGAGAACCGATGATTTCCGCATTGGCGGCATCCGCCGGCCGCTTGCAGAACTCGGTCATGCCGACCAGAGATGAGCCGAGTTCCAGGTCTGCGATCATTTGTGTCCCGGATGGAACCAGGGAGACAATGCGGTGTGCCGGACTGTCCGGCTCGCAGAAGAGCATGTCCGCTACTGGGAGAAGAAAAAGAAAGAACCATATAGTTCTATGCATCAATGTATCCACCACAAGTCCACGCCGACATTGGAAGGTACTCCCTCACGATACACGATAGACCTTTCCCCCTCGACGCTCCAATCCAGCCAAAGAACAAACATCCCATTTGTCTGCGGATTTACCGCGATTGCCGGAGTCCGAGCATCCGACTCCACGCGGCTGAGCGGTACCTGGGATTCTATCGATAGATCGCCCGGACGGAGAACTGTGTACATCACCCGGTATGCTCCGCCGATGTCCTCCTGCCAGACAATATGCGCCCGGCCGGTTGAATCGAAGGCAAGATTCGGCTGTGTAGCATCTGCACGGCCTTGACTGACGCGAACCGGGCCGGACCAATTCCCGTCGAATGGTCGATATTGGAAATAAATCTGTTTCTGTGTGTCCGCTCGTTTTGAATAGACCAGGCCCAGATTCCCCTGTCGGTCTGCAGCCAGACGGTGCGGATCGAGGAACGAGCCTCCATCTTCCGCCACCTGCTCCGAAGGCCCCGCTATTCCATCCGCTGAGACCGTGCATCCCCGCAACTCGAAACTCCCCTGCCATCCTTCGACAAATCCCCAGAGAAGGTAGACATCACCGCTCGGAAGACCGGCCGGAGAGGGCATCCAGTTTGCGGTGTAGGTCGAACCGGACTCAATGGAGGTGATTCGAAACGGTTCAATCCCGACTTGCGGGGGAAATTCGCCGGAAAGGGCGCTGGAACGGAGATAGACATCCGCCGCGTTGCCGTCCAGGGTAAAATCATACCAGGCGATATGGACCCGACCGTCCGGCCCGACTGCCAACTGGGGGGTATACCCGTTGTCAGCCAGGTTCCCCGCTCGCGTATCGGTAATCCGAATATCCGAAACGGAGAATGCGCCATTCGCCGGTTTACAGTCATAATAGATCTCCGTGTTATCCATCCAATGCCCGGCAAGTGTGGTGTGTCGGTAATCGTGCCAGACCACATGCACAGTGTCCTCGGAATCTACGGCCAGGCAGGGATGCCTGCCGCCGCCGATGTCAGCATTGTCCACACGGACCGGGGGAGAGACGTCCCCGCCGGGATCGACCATGCAATACCAGACTTGGTTCTGAGGTGGAGACCCGGTTTGATCGCGAACCCCGTACACCAGGTGAAGCCGCCCCATGGAATCGACTGCTGCGGTTCCATGCGTGTTGACCGGGAATTCAATCGAAGCCTCATCGCGCAGGATTGTGATTTCCTGGCCGAAATCGACAGCCCAAGCGGGGGAAACAAGCAGGGGAATGAGGACGACTAGCCAATTGCGGATTGCGGATTGGGGATTGCGGATTGGGGATTGCGGATTACGACCATCCGCCGCAGGGGCGGGTCTGTGACCCGCCCTTGCGTGATCTGCGTCAAGAGCCACCAACAGGTTGATCGATAGAAAATTCATCTTCGGTCCCCTTTACCGGATGTATGCGTTGAAGAATGAGACGTCCGATGTCGGCTGAAAGATTTCCGCGCGGGAAATCGGGGGCTGAGTCACACCATAAATGCCAAAGAAGTATCCGTGAACGTCCTGGTCACGTGCGATAGAATCCGGACCGATATATATGGACCATTCAAAGAAGTCTTCCGAATTGAGGATACTGAACTGCCAGAACGGCTCATCCCAATCGCCGAAACAAGTTTCAGCGGGATACCCTTCGCCGTCAATGGCGCAAAAGGCAATTCCCCACCCGAAATCCCGCCAGACTACATCCACACCAGTGCGGAATAGCAGCTGTATTCCGGTTATGGTTTCACCATGAAATGGAACGACCCGGACAACCCGTTGCCCATCGCTGTGGTCGATTACCACGGCGGCTTGGCTGACAACCTCGCACACATCGGCAAAGGTTCGGTCGGGCGGGAGAGTTCCTGAGGATGGTGGTCCATAGACAAATCCGAAGACATCCCCATGAACGGCGATCACCGCAGAAATCGGCGTGTCCAGGAGTTCCCAGCCGTCGTCGATCCGGCGGTACAGGTTCCAGGTCGGCCCGTCCGGATCGCCGGGGCACAGGGTTGGATTCGTTTGTCCATCATTGTGCAGGTAACAGATAAAAGTACCTTGCTCGGTTTCCGACAAGACTTTGGGAAATCCCGACCGTTGCAGGATTTCCGTCAAAGGCAGGCTTTCTTCCTCGAATTCGACACAGCGCGTGATTATTTCGCCGGTTGAGTTCCGGATTACGAGTCCGGCCATGTTGATTGCCCAGGCCGGTCCGACAATGATTGTGAAGAACAGGAATAGAAATGAGGTACACCGCTTCATCTTTCCGAAACGCTCCTCTCGGTAAGTTTGTGGGGAACGTGGAGGGACAGACCGGCGAGATTGGTTTGCAAGGGCAACAAAAAACCCCGGTGACCTCTGTAGCCGGGGCATCCGATGGGTACTTTTCCATCCGGTATGCCACACTCTCAGTCCCCGAAGAGGTGACATCGTTCCGAGGGGCAGGTTTCCTGGCTTCCGGGCCTGGACCTAATTCCTCGCCTTCTCATCCGAATCGGACAATGGCGCGTGAGGTTTCGTTCCCGGTTACAGTGGCGGGACCGCACCGGCTTCTCACCGGCTTCCCTTTTATTTGCCTCGCGGCAAACACCACTCGAAATATGTCGAAGTGGGATAGTACCGCACACATGGTGGAAAGCAAGGGAAGGGGGAAATCCGGAAATTCCAAATCCACCATCCGCCATTCCTTTATCCCGTAATCTCTTCCATCTGCCTCATCCCCGCGCGTGCCGGATACACAGTCGCCGCTACCTGAAGCAGCAGGAAAAACGTCAACAAGAATGTGGAGTTTACATCGAGAACATCCCACACCCCGGTCACCGGGAGGCGCTGAACAAGCCAGTCCTCCGCCGATCCCGGCAGCGCCATCCGCACCCATGAGCAGCCGAATCCCGCCGCGATAATCAGCACGCCTTCCCAGCCGTGCCCGTCCAGGAATGAGGCCCCTTCCATCGGCAGGATATTCATCATCAACCGAGCCAGAATCGCCGCGCTGAACGCCAGGTACGACAGGGTCAGCGTCATTGACACCAGCGCCCCCGCGCTGGAGGAAACATCCGCCGCGCCCGCCGCATCAAAACGCGGATACACCGCACCCAGCCCCACTGTGCAACTCGTAAACCCCAGCGAAAGAATCGCCACAATCACCATCGCAATCCCGGAAAACGGCTGGCCCAGGTGAAGTACCCGGTTCAAAATCACCGTCATGATCTCCCCAATCGCCAGAATCCACAGAAAATGACAGGCGTACTTCCCCAGAAAATACCGCGAAATCCCCACCGGACTCTTGCGCACCGCCCAGAAGGCTGTCCCCTCCAGGCTCATGGCGGGAAAGGCATACCGCAGCGCCAGGGTCGCCTGCACAAATCCCAAAAGAAGAATGTTGAAAAATGAAATGATCGACCGGAGCCGGTACGCCTGGTCCGGAAACGAAATGTCCCGCACTTGCACCACGTATAAGGCCACCAGGGCCATCAGAAGCAGAAACTGCCCCCACTGGCTGAAATCACGCCGAAAAATAAACCATTCTTTAATGAGCAACGAGCGGAACCAGTGCGGCAGCACGGTAAACGGAAATCTCAATCCAAACCGCTGGATATAGGACCGTCCACGTTTCACCGATCCGCGTTCCATGCAGGAAAGCCAGGCCGACCGGTACGTCCGGTCTCCCAGGAACCACAGGAACGTCAGCAGAAGCCAGGCGGTGGAAACCAGCAGAAGGATCGGAAGAATCACATCCGGTTCCCGCCCCTCAATTGCAGACTCCACCAGATCCGACATCCAATAGCTCGGAAGATACAGGTTGGAGGAAATCCGCAGATTTGCCAGCGCCTCTCCCAGGTGTTCCTGAAGAGATTCCGCTGTCCTGGCCTCGGAAATCCATGCTGCTGCGATCCGCCCCCACCAGATAAAGAGTATCGCTCCCCCCAGGGCAAACACCGCGAAAAACCGCTCGCGTCTTCTTCGCCCCACAACCTGCCAGGCCAGCAGCAACATCGCCAGCATCCCCAACCCGGTCGCAATCAACAGGTACGGAATCACTCCCACAACCGCCAGCGGATAAAACGACCAGGGCGCCTGACGGCCTCGCCCGTAAGCAAACAGAATCGTCAGCACAAAAATGGCCGCCATCCAGCACCCCTTAATCAACCCCTCGGCCGCCTGCGGCCCGAACACCTGCCCCGATGACAACGGCGAGTGGTGCAGCAAAGTCAACTCCCGCGATTGGAACAGGTGAGAGTATGTGTTCACCAACTGGGTCAGCACAATCATCACAAACAGTGTCATCAGGCCGAACGCAAAGGACCGCTTCACAATCAACGGCCCCACAATATCAATCGCCATCAGGTTGACACACAACTGCTTGATCCCCACAAAACAAATCACCGCAAAAATCCCCAACAACGCCAGAAAACTCACCGCTCGGATAAACGAATCCAGGTTGAAGCGCCTTAAAGTCCGCCGCGCCAACAACCACTTTATCCTCAACACCCGATTTTCAAGCATCATTCAATCCCTCAGCGTCCATGTCCCTTCCGTCCCTACTATCCTCTCCATCCTATCTTTTTCTTCAATTCGTAATTCATAATTCATTCTTTCCTCTTCTTCCTCCTCCACCGCCCCTTCACGTAGTTCCGAAACTTTTCAAAGTCCTCAAACTCCCTGTACGCTTTGGGAACCCCTTCGCTCACCGTCCGATAATCGCAATTCTCCGTCTCGTATTGACGGCAGGCTTCCGGGCGATGCTCGTATATCCCGCACGTGGAATCTTTCCGAAGATACCGGCAGCGCGCGTTCATTCGCACCATCCAGCATTTTTTCTCCACCAGGATCCCCACACCTTCGTGAATCATATACCACCGGATATTGTCGAGGTCCTCATCGTCCTTCGGCTCTTCAATCTCCACCGTGATATATTTGCAACACAAGGCTTTGCATTTCGAGCATAGTGTTTCCTTCCATCCGGCGCTCCCGCTTCCACTCGTCTTCCCCGGCAACTTCTTCATTCCTTTCCTTTCTGTCTCTCCTCCGCCATGGAAAAGTGACATCGCATTCTGCGGGTTGCACGGACGGGATGCAAGGGACGAGAATCAGCTTCCGTCTTCCTCGCCGAGAAGTCTTACAAAATCCTCCAAAAAAACAGGCGAAATCCGGTTGACAACGGTCTACAGGCAATCTATAATACTGTTATTCAATACCACATTTGAGATTTTGGTTCAACAGGCGCTTGATTTGTAAGAACTTGCACTGTGGTGCGCGTCGATAGAGACATGGGGAAGAAAGGAGGTGTTTTCAACTCTCTGGAAATTCGATAAAGACCGACTTAATTCCCTTATTATGGGAATCAAACGAGGCTTTCCAACAGCATTTAACAGAAGGTCGAAGAAGTCTCTTTGAAGTCTCTTTGTGAGACGATAGAGAACAGGAGAAACAAATATGAGACACCTCGGAATTCTCGTTTTGTCGGTGGTATTACTCACCGGATTGGCGACTCAATCCTTCGCACAGGTAATGGAAACCCCGGAAGAAGCCGGCATTACCCCCATCACAGGCGATATTCCGCTGCTCCGTGGCTATGGCGGTTCACACCATTTCGCGGCAGCCTGGCTCGCCATGCTTGGCGATGGAACTCCCCTCGTAGTCATGCCGAACCCAACCCTGGAAGAACAGCTGCAACACGTCGCAATCCTGAATGTGTTGGACCGTAAGGGCAACGTGGTCGCAGAACGCGCCGGATTCCAGGACGACAACGGCGTTCCCATTATGGCCTACTTGGGCGGGGATCCGCGTGGTGTAGCCATTGACGCTCGCGGGAATCAATATGCCGTCGTCATGACAGCACAACCTTACCCCCCTGTCTACACAGGGGGCGGTGTGATCTCCGCTTTTGCCGGCGTAGGCACCGGCGGTGGCGACTCCGGCGTTCCCATCATCCAGGTCTTCAATGCCGATGGAACCAAGTCCTCCAATATCGTCAACATTATGGGAAAAGGTACTCTTTTTTCCGACAGCGGACAGGTTCAGGGACGTGCCTGCGTCTTCTTGAGCAATGGCAATGTCGCATTGAACTTCTGGGATAAGAAAACTCCCACCGGCGGTGTGACCGGTGATCGTTGGCCGGGATATGAGGGAACCGGGCAGGTCGTCGGAGTCTCCGTGATTTCTCCCAACGGCAGCATTGTGGTTCCCCCGACACCGATCAGCACCCCTGTTGCGGGGGCCAATGCCCAAACCATGCGCGGCGTGGCGGCTGGCGAAGGTTGGTTCTGCTGCCGATTTCAGGATGCGGACGGGGTTGTGAAATACTCTATCTTCAATAACGCCGGTTCGAGAGTCCGCGATATCATCCCGGCGGACGTGATCGACGCCGCGATGGAAGGCGGGTTGGGTACAGCCATCGCCGGTGGACGGGGTGACAGCGAGCTGATCTACGGGCAAGGTGAATTCTTATATGCAATCGGTAAAGCCAATGGGGCCACTTTTGTGATGAAATTCAACGCCTTGGCCGGAACCCTGGTCAAAATCACGGAGGCCTCGCCTGCTGGAAACCAGGGCGAGCGCATGGACATCTGCGCCGATGCCAACGGAAATGTTTTCGCCATGTGGGGCGATGTTTCCGGCGGCGGGCTGGTTGCCCTCGGACGGCTCTTCGATGCCAATCTCGATCCTGTAACTCCGGAGTTCTCTGTCTTTGAGCATCAGGTCCTTTCCGGCAACACCGACACCTGGAAAGATGTCAGCTGCCGTATGGACACCGGGATTATTGTCGCCTCTTGCCACACAACCGGTCTGCCGGACAACGAAGCGACACCCGGTCTCGGCAATCTCCCGCTCGAACACTGCGTGCGAATCCTGGCCAACCCGCTTGGTCCTTCTGCAGTGCAAGGCAACTGGGAACTGTACTGAGCAACACCGCTCTGCAGCGCTGAATAACACGGCGCAGTTTCGCTTTTCGTAATCCCCGGGGGAGGATGCCCACCCGGCATCCTCCCCTTTTTTCTTCTCTTCCTTCTTTCCCTCTTCTTTTTCGTGTCTTCTTCGTACTTTCATGATTCTCTCTACCGCGTCTCTTTCTCTAAATCTAATTCTCCCCGGCGATTCCCCAAGTCGCGTATTTTTGCAGATAATAACCCCTGAAATCGAACGATATGGGATTGACATGTCAACGGTACTTTCTCTAAAATCGCCTGCGCCGTGGATTGTCACTCCCGCCCGGATCCGACAGGATTGAAGGAGGGAACTTTATCAATGGCAATACCGGCATATAGAAAGAACGCATATTTGTCACACGGAAAACAACCGTTCCAAGCAACGGTAAAGATTCAATCATGAAAGGTTATCCGCTATGTTACAAACTTTTGCCTGGACAATTCTGATGCTTCTCATGGCCGTATCGGTGCAGTCTCAGGTGCTGTTGGACGAAAACTTCGATGCTGCCGCAGGAAATGATTTTGAGGATGTCATCGACTTCAGCGGCAATCCGGTTCGGCCCGGTGAGATATTCACCATTGCGCCGACCGGCTGGACGGTTCGAACGGAATTACGCCCGGAGGAGGATACATTCAGCGCCGCTTTCCCGTATCCCGGTTGGGTTTCACTTTATGACTATGAATGGGATACCCAGGGCGGCGAACGGGAGAATAGTCCGGAAGGCTTTTCGGGCGGGTTGATGATTGTTGATTCCGACCTGTTCGGCAGCTTGGGCGCGAAAAGTTGGCTTTACAGCCCGATTCTCAATCTGCCCAGCGGGAAAAATATGGTCGTCGTCCAATTTGACAACCATTACAGGCACAATGATAACCAAGTGGCCTCCCTTCAGGTATCCTGGGATGGCGGCCATGTGTTCCAGCCCGTGTTTCAATGGGATGACAGCAACCGCAACGACAACCAGAGTTATATCGGTCGCGAGATTTTTGCCATACCCGTTCCGACAGGCGCAGAGACAGTGCAATGGGCTTTCGTTTTTGCGGGCGATAGCGATCAGGATGGGTATTACGATTTCGACTGGTATTGGGCCTTCGACAACGTTCTCATATCGGCCCAGGATATTTCCTCGCCGAATACCCCGACGCTGAAAGTCTCGTTGGTCAATCCGGGTCAATTCGATTCGGGCATTTTTCTGGAAGGCCCTGCTTTTGTGAGCGGCGCGGGCGCCACGCACGAAAAGACCCATTGGGAATTGGCGCTGGATTCTCTGTTTACGCAGATCATCTATTCTTCTGAAACCACGGAACACTTGACCGAGCTGGCGCTTAACGCAAACGTGGCGCCGATCGGCAGAGTCATCTATGCCCGGGTGCGATATATCGACAACAACGGCGCAGCTTCCGAGTTTTCGAGCGCACAAACGTTCAATGTCTCCCCTCCCGCCGGAATGAGACCTCTCTTTGTGGAGGACTTCGAATCCACGAACGAGGGATCTCTGCCCAGCAACTGGCGACAGATCAGCTTCAACGGCGACATGACCGGCGACCCCGTTATGGACATGGCGGCTTCCTGGGTTGTCGTAGAAGCGTCAACCCTGGCAACCTTTGGCAGTGAGCGCGTCAATCGCCCGGTGTTCGAGGGAAAGAGCGTCTATGCCAACTCCGATGGTTTCTCACCGTTCCAGGAAAGCCATCTCTTTACACCGCCCATCAACCTGAGCGGTGTAACAAATGTCTGGCTTACATTCTGGAGCAACTATGTTCAAAACCAGGACAACATCGGGGTATTGGAATACTCCATCAACGGCGGAAACCTCGATGAAAACCACATTGTCACCGGAACTTGGCTGCCCATCGCGTACATGATGGATCACTTCGATATCGTGTTTGACACCGGCGGGAATCCTCTGGCCGAGCAGACTTTCACGGACACGAATCTGGCGGATGGAACCGGCCACCCATACGCTTACTTTGTTTTCGCGCAGCCGTTCTCATCTCTGGATGCCTATCTCTCCCCGCGCATTGATGACGACAAGACGGAGGGCAAGCGGTATGAACGCTGTCGCCTGAGCGCAGCGGACAACCAATCCAATGTGGTCATTCGCTGGATGAATATGGGAACCAACAGCTGGTTCTGGGGCGTGGATAATGTCATCATCTGGGGCGATGATGGAACCTCGGTCGCCGACTGGTCGCTTTACTGAATCGTTCAACAATCGGAATCCATTTCGGTAGATAAAAAGGGGGGTGGCTGTGCCCACCCTCCTTTTTCTTTTTGTCGGCAGGCGCCGCAAATCTTTTCCGGTTGACCCCGTTTCTGCAGCATCGTCTTTTGTCCTTCTACTATGGGGGCACATGCTGCTATGTTTTTCACGCCGAACATGAAAGAACCCGACTTCCGGCTTTGGAAAGGAACTCATCGACCGGGCCGGTGAGGATAGCGACGACGGTATCGCGACACCTCCGTGCCGTATCTCCCGAGCATTGTGAGTATTCCCTTTGCCGTGTTGAGTTCCCAAGTCTATCATTCGTGGGATTAAAGGATTGTCATGATAAAGAAAGAGAAGTATCATTGGGGGCGAGCGGCAAGTCGGAAGAGAAAGGCAGATCAATGGGACACAGGCAGCAAATACTTTCTGTTATGGTTTCAGTGATGATTATCTTCTGTACAACCCAGGTTGTCCACGCGCAATTTCGCGCGGGTGTTGCGTCGGCTGTAATCACACCGCAGACGAGTATCTGGATGTCCGGGTATGGCTCGAGAGACAAGCCATCCCAGAGTGTCGTTCAGGGTCTCTATACCAAGGCGCTGGCCATTGAGGACACGGGCGGAAAACAGGTCGTGTTTCTGACCACGGACATCATAGGCTTGACGGCGGAACTGAGCGACAACGTTGCCGCACGAGTCTCGGAGAAAACCGGTTTGCCGCGTTCGGCGATCCTGTTGACCGCGTCCCACACACATACCGGGCCGGTTGTCGGTGAAAACCTCAGAAGCATGTACGATCTTCCGGCCGAAGAATGGGAGAAAATCCGTGGCTACACGCGGGACCTGGAAGACAAAATGGTAAACGTGATTCTGAGCGCGTTGGAACAGCTTGAACCGGCGAAGATGGAGCGCGGCAACGGCAGGGCCGGATTTGCCATGAATCGCCGACTCTTTGTGCCCGGCCAGGTGGTCATGCGCGACAATCCGATCGGGACGGTGGACCACGACGTCCCGGTTCTGAAGGTTACAGACGCGCAGGGCGATGTGAAGGCGATTCTCTTCGGTTACGCCTGTCATAACACAACATTGAGCGATTACGGGATCTGCGGCGATTACGCCGGGTATGCACAGGAATACCTGGAAAAACGACATCACGGCGCTGCGGCCCTTTTCTTCGCGGGCTGCGGCGCGGATGCCAATCCATCTCCCCGAACAGGACTGGAATATGCCCGGCAACATGGAGAGGAACTCAGCCAGGCTGTCGAAACAGTACTGAATGAGCCGATGACGCCGGTAGACGGAACAATTTGCACGGCGTTTTCCAGTGTCTATCTTCCGCTTACCGCCGCTCCCACACGGGAAGAGCTACAGAAGCAGCTCGAAGATAAAAACCGTTTCATACGAAACCGCGCAAAGTATCTTCTGGAAACGCTGGAGCAGAACGGGAGCATTCCGGACCAGCATCCCTGCCCCGTGCAAGTGTGGGGAATTGGAAAGGATTTCCTGATCATCGCGCTCGGCGGTGAAGTGGTGTCGGATTATTCCCTGCTGTTCAAGTATCAGTTCGGCAAAGACCGCACATGGGTAGCCGCTTATGCCAATGACACGCCGGCCTACATTCCGACGATTCGGCTAATTCGGGAAGGAGGCTATGAGGTTGAGGAATCCATGATCTACTATGGCTTGCACGGTCCCTGGAAACAGGAAATCGAGCCGATTCTCACAGAAGAAGTAAATCGGTTAGTGAAAGAGGTCCGGCAGGCGGGGCAGAAATAGATAAATGGCAGGCAGGGACGCCCGGCCTGCCGGATGTTGAGTTTTTCCCTCATTGGATATGGAGGTCTGCTCTGCATTTTCCGTCGCCCTGAACTCTCTCCCGGAGGCGAAAGGGTAAAAGCGGACTGGGCAAGATCAGCTATTGTTCGCACTCTGTTCCGCTCCTGCCTCAGAAAGAGTCCTTACACGCAGATCGACTTCATCAAGATACGCCGAGCATTTCTTAATCAGTTCCATGCCTTCCACAAACGAAGCCTCCATCTCGCGCAAAGTCATTTCGCCGGAATCGAAAGCGGCGACGATGCGCTCCAGCCGTTCCATTGCTTTTTCGAACTCGAAGGTCGTTTCCTCAGTCATTCTGATCCTCACAACATGATTTTTGCATCGGGTCCGACAGGATAGCCTGGGCGCCGAATTTCCCATCGCGCACGTGAATGCCAAGCCGGTCTCCGGGCCGTACCTGCCGTGGACTGAAAATGATTTCCCGAGTATCGGTTCGCTCACAGACCGCAAATCCGCGTCTCAGCGTGGCCTGCGGATGGAGGACCTCCAGACGTGCGGCGATGGTTTGCGTTCGGTGACGCATGTCCTGAAGCCGTCGCCGCGTTCCGTTCAACAGGCGATGCGTCCATCCCTGCACCGCCATTCGATCCGTCTCCAGCCGGTTCCGCAACTCCCGGTTGATCCGGTCGGCGAAACCATCCAGACGCTGCCGGTATTGTTCCACCAATGCACGCGGATGATATCGCTGAAGCGAACGGTGGAGATTCTCCATTTGCACGGCAAGGCGATCCAGTTCCGTGCGGATATGCTTTCTCAGGTCGGACCGAAACTGCAAGAGGACCGCCCGGTGCCCTTTGAACAGATCGACCAGCAGCAGGGCCGCCGCGGAGGGAGTCGGCGCACGCATGTCCGCCACAAAGTCGGCAATGGTAAAATCCACTTCGTGCCCCACCGCACTGACCACCGGCGTCCTGCAGGACGCAATGGCCCTGGCCACAACTTCCTCGTTGAACGCCCAGAGATCTTCCAGTGATCCGCCGCCCCGCATGGTAATCAACCAATCCAGCCCCATGCGATCGAGGTCCCGCAATGCCTGGGCAATCTCAGACGGGGCCTCCACCCCCTGAACCCGGCAAGATGCAATAACGATTTCCAGCGGCAGATGATGTTCTCGTGCAATTTTTAAAAAATCCTGGATGGCTGCGCCAGTGGAAGACGTTGCGATTCCGATCCGCCTGGGGAAAGGGGGTAAGGGTTTCTTTCGGGCCTCGTCAAAAAGCCCTTCCTGTTGGAGACGTTGCTTCAGCTCCTCGAATCGTCGTTGCAGCAGCCCCAGACCGGCCAACTGAATCTCTTCCACAACCATTTGGTATTGACCGCGTGGAGGGTAAATCGTCAGACGCCCGGTACAGCGAACCGCCTGACCGTCCCCCAGGCTCAGGCGACCGAGACGACGCATGTCGCTCTTCCAGATCACACTTTCCAGAACGGCGTTTTCATCTTTCAGGCGGAAGTAAACATGACCGGCGCTGGAGACTTTCCAGCCGGAGATTTCCCCCTCCACGATCACGTGGGCATAGTCCTCTTCCAGCAGGAGTCGCAGTTCCTCTGTAAGTTGGGAAACCGTATATACGTGCGGGGTCCGATCGATCATCTCAAAGAGATCATGCGCTTCGCCGGAATCTTGTCGGGAGTTTTTTCTCATCAAATTCACCGCCCTGCCCGTCTACAACGGAATCTGCATTCGCCGGATGCTTCGCGACGCACCGGTTTCCGGGTCGATGTCTACAAGCACTGCCGAGAACCGCACATCACCGCGCGCCACATCTGCTTCGTACGGATGGATCTGCATCAGTCGCCGCAGACCGGATTCCAGTTCGATCCCGATCACCGAGTGGTGCGGCCCTGTCATCCCCACATCGGTAAGATATGCGGTACCCTTTGGAAGGATGCGCTCATCGGCGGTCTGAACATGCGTATGCGTGCCGATCACCGCAGACACCCTGCCGTCCACATAATAGCCGAAGCCGATCTTCTCCGAAGTGGCTTCCGCGTGAAAATCAATAATAAACCGAACATCCGTTCGGGCTTCATACTGCCGGATCAGTTCGTCGATCTTCCTGAACGGACAGTCGCAGG
Organism: Candidatus Omnitrophota bacterium; assembly: GCA_029570205.1. Taxonomy (GTDB): domain Bacteria; phylum Hinthialibacterota; class Hinthialibacteria; order Hinthialibacterales; family JAKPRU01; genus JAKPRU01. Next base: position 21,092 of record JAKQSI010000032.1, read on the forward strand.
GCGGCAGAAAGATCCTCCCGCAGAGCTGCGTGACAACGCAGGTGGTTCCGAGGTGCGAAAACTCCGCTGAACCTATCCCCGGATTTCCGGGGGGGAGGTTGAGCGGTCGGATCAACCTCTTTTCGCTGTTGATGATTTGATGGATTTCCTTGTTAGAGAAGGTGTGATTGCCCAGTGTGATCACATCCGCACCGGCGCCGAAGAGTTCGTCGGCGCATTTCTTGTTGATGCCAAGACCCGCTGCCGCGTTCTCTCCATTGACAACGCAGAGATCGACATTCTCTGCCTGGCGAAGGTCGGGCAGAATCTGTTTGACTGCTCGGCGGCCCGGGCGTCCGAAGACATCGCCAACAAATAGAAGACGCATAAGACGATTTGGCGTAACGAGTTTGAGATTTTCTCACCCCAACCCTCTCCCAGAGGGAGAGAGAGAAGAGGGCGCTCTCCCAGACGAAGTGCAGGGGCAATTCATGAATTGCCCCACGTCCGTCATTCCGGCGAAGGCCGGGATCCAACGGCCATGGGCGAGACGCCCATGCTACAGGTGTACCGGCGTAGGGGCGGACGGCTGTCCGCCCACAAATCACCGGCAAGATGCCGGCGCCACCCAAAGCCTGATGGCTCAGTGAGCATAGGCCACTGCGCGCGTTTCCCGGACAACGGTCACCTTGATCTGCCCCGGATACTCCATTTCCTCTTCGATTTTTTTGGAAATATCGTAGGCAAGTTTGACGGATTTCTGGTCGTCGATCTCATCCGGCTCGACCATAATGCGCACTTCCCGTCCGGCCTGGATGGCAAACGCGCGTTCCACACCGGGGAACGAGTCGGCGATGGTTTCCAGCTGTTCCAGGCGCTTGACGTAGGTATCGAGAACCTCCCGTCGGGCGCCCGGCCGCGCCGCCGAGACGGCATCCGCTACCTGAACCAGAACGGCTTCCACGGTTTCCGCCGGGACATCCTCGTGGTGGCTGGCGATGCAGTTCACCACCTGCGGTTTTTCGCCGTATCGCTTGGCGATTTCCGCCCCGACCACCGCGTGGCTGCCGTCTCGCTCGGAGGACACGGCTTTACCCAGATCGTGCAACAAAGCCCCCCGTTTTGCCAACTCCACATTTGCGCCCAATTCCGCTGCCATACTGCTCGCCAGAAGCGTGACCTCACGAAGATGCGGGATCATGTTCTGACCGTACGAGTATCGGAACTTCATTCGTCCGAGCAACTTAATCAACTCCGGATGCAAATCCATCACTCCGGCCTCGAAGGCCAGGTTCTCGCCGGTTTTCTGGATCAGCTCTTCAATCTCTTTGGTTACTTTGATGTGCAACTCTTCAATCCGCCCCGGATGGATACGCCCATCGGCAACCAGGCGTTCCAGTGTAATTCGCGCTATCTCCCGTCGAACCGGATCGAAGGCGGAGAGTACTACGGCTTCCGGGGTGTCATCGATAATAAGATTTACTCCGGTCAGCGATTCGAAAGCACGGATGTTTCGCCCCTCCCGCCCGATGATCCGACCTTTCAGGTCATCGGATGGAAGCGAGACGGTGGAAATACTCATTTCGGAGACATGCTCCGTCGTGCTTCGCTGGATGGCCGTGGCCAGAATCCAGCGTGCCTCACTGTTGGCCTTTTCGCGCGCTTCTTCCGTGATCGTCTTAATCACCTTCGCGGCCTCACGAGTCACATCCGCCTCCAGAGATCGGAGGAGCAACTCCTTGGCCTCGTCGGTTGTCAGACCGGAAATCTTCACCAACCTCGAGCGTTCCTCTTCAATGAGTTGCGCCAATTCGGTTGCGCGGGATTCGATCTCTTTGTTTTTCTTTTCGTTGTTTCGCAGCAGCTGTTCCGCCTCCCGTTCACGGGCGTCAACCTGTTCCGTCCGCTTATCGAGATGCTCTTCGCGCCGATCCAGTTTGCGCTCCTGTTCCTGCAGTTCACGCCGCCATTCCTTGGATTCGGCCTCCAACTTGGACTTTTCCCGAAACAACTCGTCTTTGACAGCTATTTCGGCTTCCTTCTTGATTGTGGCGGCCTCCTTGGTTGCTTCGTCCCGGATCCGTTCGGCGAGAATGTTTGCATCGGCGATCTTGCCCCGCCACACGGATTTCACGATTAATAAAGCCAGGACAATGCCCAGCACGAGGCCTCCGGCCACGCAGGCCGCCAGTATTATGAATTCCTGCATCGGTATATCTCCCTTCAAATCTATCTTGAACGCGGACGGTCGTACTCGACACGCCGCGATGGTGTTCCTTCGGCTGGCCCCGATACCTGGGCAACCGCCGCCTGAATCATCCCGCTGACATCCCCCGCTGTCAGGGTTCTATATCCTTCTCTTCCAGCCAACAAGTCGGCAGCCAATCCATGCAGATAAACTCCTGCATAAAGCGCGTCTTCCGGACCGCAGCCTTGTGCCAACAACGCCCCCACAATCCCTGAAAGAACATCCCCCATGCCCCCGGATGCCATCTCCGGCCCCCCCGTCGGGTTCACCACCAGCAGTTTGCCGGAAGCGGCCACCACGGTAGCGGCTCCTTTCAAGGCGACCGGTCCACGCAACGCCATATAAGCGCGACGTGCCCATCCCCAGCGATCCATCTGGATTTCACTGGCGGATGCGGCATCGAGAAGACGCGCCAGTTCACCCGGATGCGGAGTCGCGGCCCATGGGTAAGGTCGTGAACTCAGTAATTCCGGTGTCAGGGCGTTCAATCCGTCTGCATCAATCAGAATTGGAATCGGCAATTCCGCGACCAGACGCCTTACAACGGATTTCGTTTCTTCCTGTTGAGACAAACCCGGGCCGATCACAGCCGCGGTGAATCGGTGAGACGATTCCAGGACACGCGCAGCGGCATCCTCGGCCAGGGTTCCGTCAATTGTCTCCGGCAGGGGAAACAGCAAAGCCTCCCAGAGAGAGGCTGCCGCGATCGGGATCAGCGAGACCGGCATGGCCAGAGTGACCAGACCTGCCCCGGCCCGGCAGGCGGCACGCGCACACAACAGCGCCGCGCCCGACATGTTTCGCGATCCCGCAATGACACAAAGATGGCCTGCTGTTCCCTTATGGCAAGAAGTTGTTCGCTTTGGAAGGATTGCGGCGATATCCGCTTCTTCCGGGATCGCCGCATCATGCGGCGCTTCATCCAAAAGTGAAACAGGGAATCCGATATCACGGATCGCCAAATCTCCACGGAAGTTGATTCCAGGCGGCAAGAAATGACCCACTTTCGGTAATCCGAATGTCACGGTAAGCGTTGCGGAAACCGCCCCGCCGTCCACTGCACCGGTATCCGCATTCACCCCGGATGCGATATCCACCGAAACAACGGGCGCATGGGCCGCGTTCATTTCCGTAATCGCGATGGCCGCAAGTCCTTTTGGCGCCCCGCTGATTCCGGTCCCCAGGACGGCATCCACAACAACAGTTGCCTGCCGGATACTTCGACGCAAAACGTCGGCCCCGGTTCTTTCGTCCAAGGCAATGGGTCCGAGGCCCTGTTCGAGGAGTCGTTGATAGCTCGTTTTCGCATCTCCCCGCAGGCGATCCGGTTCTGTCGTCATCAGAATCACGGGCTTGAATTCCGCAGATGCCAGACGGCGCGCAATGACAAAGCCATCCCCACCGTTATTGCCCGCGCCGCATACTACGGCAGGACAGGTACAGTCAAAACCTCGCGATGGGTCCCAAAGGACTTGTGTAAACGCTTCTCCGGCCCGTTCCATTAAATACAGCCCCGCGACACCCCAGCACTCCTGCGCTGCTCGGTCGATGGAAGCCATCACGGAGCCGGTCACAATCGGTATGGACATTCAGAGACGTCCGGACCGTTCCCAAATGAGGAGAAAAGGTCTAGAGACTGATGGCGATGTCACGAAAAAAAGGCGCAGAGACCCGCAAAACGCCTTAGAGCTCGGTTTCCTGAACGATATCTCCCGATAGAAGATCGTGAATAAACGCCACAATGCTGACTATCGTGAACCCTAAGGCCATTGTGTAAAAGAAGAAACTCAGTCCCATATCATCGCCGTTCAAATACGCGGCGACGGTACGCTGAAGCCAACAGAAAACCCAGAAAAACAGATTGGCAAAGAGATAATCCCAAGCCGTAAATCGCTGATGACTTACGGGGCCGGCCTTCTCCCGGGCTTTGGGGACCGCTTCTCGACTTTCAATAGGCTGTTCTGCGCGTTTCTTGCGTTTTTGTTTTGACATTGTCCGGCTCGATCAAATGTTATCAGTCTTCAAACCTGAGACCTTCCATCCCCCGCGAGGTTGGTGAACGTGTCGTTTCCTTTCTGGATTCTATGTAAGACCCCGATCGGATAAACGGTCGGGGGGTATTCCAAAACACCGGTTGGCCAGGCAATTTCTTCCTCCCGCCGAGGCGGGAGGAAGATCGTTGCATGTCCAACTTATTTTCACATGTCCGCCTGTGGGTTTCAACCCCCGGAGAGCGGATTCTCAATGTTTCTTTTTCGCAGCCGCTTTCTTCCCGGCTTTGCTCTTTTCGGTGTCGGCCTGTTCCTCAACCACCGCCTGGGCTAATGCCAAACGGGCGATGGGAATTCGGAACGGCGAGCAGGAAACATAGTTCATGCCCACCCTGTGGCAGAACTTGACCGATTCCGCCTCGCCTCCGTGCTCACCGCAAATCCCGACCTTGAGGTTCGGACGAGCGCTTCGACCCCGTTCAATCCCTATCTTAATTAACTCCCCAACCGCCTCCACATCCACTGTCTGGAACGGATCGGCAGGCAGAAGGTTATGCGCTAAATAATGCGGGAGAAATCCACCGATGTCATCCCGCGAAAACCCGAAGGTCATCTGGGTCAGGTCATTGGTGCCGAAGGAGAAGAACTCGGCCACCGTGGCGATCTTGTCGGCGGTCAAGGCGGCACGGGGAATCTCGATCATCGTCCCGAACATGTGCGGAATGCTCCGCATCCCGAACTTCTTCCGGGTTTCATCATAGACCTTCTGGGCGATCTTGAACTGATCCTCCAGTTCGCTCACCATGCTGACGACCGGAATCATGATTTCCGGGAAAGCCTTTTTCTTGTTTTTCAGCAGTTCTGCAGTCGATTCGAGAATCGCGCGAATCTGCATTTCGCTTACTTCGGGGTATGTAACGCCGAGACGGACTCCACGATGCCCCATCATGGGGTTGTTCTCGTGCAATCCTTCCGCGCGTTTCTGCAACTCCTCCAAATCCACCTTGAGGCTCTTGGCCAGACGTTCCTGGGCCTCCGGCGCATTGGGCACAAACTCATGCAGCGGCGGGTCCAGCAGGCGGATGGTGACCGGATTGCCCCCCATCACTTCGAGGGTACTCTTAATGTCATGTTTGACAAACGGAAACAGTTCGGCCAGCGCCTCGCGACGTTCCTCCTCTGTGGTGGACATAATCATTTTGCGAAGGAGGAAAAGCGGCTCGTCGGACCCCTCACCGTAAAACATGTGTTCGATACGGAAGAGACCGATCCCCTCCGCGCCGAACTGCATTGCTTTCGACGCATCGGCAGGCGTGTCGGCATTTGCACGAACTTTCAGTTGGCGAACCTTGTCGCAAATCTTCATAAACGCCGTAAACGCCGGATTGTCTTCTCCCGGATCCACCAGAGGAAGCTGACCTTCGTAAACCACACCTTTTGTACCGTTCAGAGTTACCCAGTCTCCTTCGCGATAAACTGAATCATCTGCTCGGAACAATCGATGTTCCTCGTCCACCTCTATATCCCCGGCGCCCACAATGCAGCATTTCCCCCAACCTCGCGCCACAAGCGCCGCATGACTGGTCATCCCGCCGCGTGAGGTCAGAATTGCTTGGGCTGCGCGCATCCCCTCTACATCTTCCGGATTCGTTTCGCCGCGCACCAGAATAACTTTCTTGCCCGCCTTCGCCCACTCAACCGCGTCATTCGCGTTGAAAACGATCTGTCCGCGCGCACCGCCCGGTCCCGCCGGAAGGCCCTTCGCAATTTTCTTTGCCCCGGCTTCCGCTTTCGGGTCTACAATGGGGTGCAGCATTTCATCGACCTGCGCGGGGGTCACACGCATAACCGCCTCCTCTGCACTGATGAGGCGTTCCTTGCACATATCGACAGCCATCCTGATCGCCGCCGGACCGTTCCGCTTCCCTACACGGCATTGAAGCATCCAGAGCTTGCCTTCCTGGATCGTGAACTCAATGTCCTGCATATCCCGATAATGCTTCTCGAGCAGTTTCTGGATCCTGTCCAGCTCCTTGTAAATCTTCGGCATTTTGACTTCCAGCGAATCGAGATGCCGGTTGTGATCCGTTTTCCCGACCTCATTGATGGGATTGGGAGTCCGAATTCCCGCCACCACATCTTCCCCCTGGGCGTTCGGAAGCCATTCGCCATAAAAGACTTTTTCTCCCGTTGCCGGATTTCGTGTAAATGCCACACCGGTCGCCGAGGTTTCACCCATGTTTCCAAACACCATGGCCTGAACATTCACTGCCGTTCCCCACTCATCGGGGATGTTCTCGATGCGACGATACGCGACAGCGCGCTTTCCGTTCCAGGAGGCAAACACGGCGCCGATTCCGCCCCAGAGTTGATCCATCGGATCCTCCGGAAACGGTTTTCCCAGAGCTTCGAGGACCTTCGCTTTGAAAAGTTCCACCAACTCCTTCAGATCGTCGGCGGACAACTCGGTATCCAGGGTCACCCCGCGATCCTTTTTCATCTTGTCCATGACTCGTTCCAGCTGAGCGCGAATCCCCTGTCCTTCGGCGGGCTCGATTCCGGCGGCTTTCTCCATCACCACATCGGAATACATCTGGATCAGTCGACGTTGCGCATCGTAAACAAAACGGGGATTCCCGGTTTTCCGAATCAACCCCTCTCGTGTCTTGTCATTGAGACCGATATTCAGCACGGTTTCCATCATACCCGGCATGGATTTTCGTGCGCCGGAACGGACTGAAAGCAGAAGGGGATTCACGGGATCTCCGAACTTGGCGCCCATGATTTTTTCAACCTGCGCAAGCGCTTTGTCAACGGTTTCTTTCAATCCCGGTGGGTATTTCCCCTTATTTTTGTAAAAAAAGGTGCAGACTTCCGTGGTAATAGTGAATCCTGCGGGAACAGGGAGACCCAAACCGGCCATTTCAGCCAGGTTTGCGCCCTTTCCACCGAGCAGGTTCTTCATCTCCGCCGAGCCTTCCGCCCGGCCTCCGCCGAAAGAATATACATATTTGGTGGCCATTGGATACTAGCCGCTCCCTTCGTTAATTTTGTGGGATTGTTGCTTCTATCTCGGATAACAACAAACCATTATGATATACCATATTGCGTCCGCCAGAGAAGATTGCCTTGGTCCGGGGTTTTTCTGACGCTGGACTCTATTGACAACGGAGACCGCGTTTCAATCATCGAAACCTTCTCACTGCCTCACCCCTCAGTCGCTTACAGGCGTCATTGCGAGGAGCGAAGCGAGGTGGGAATCTCATCGTTGAAGCGCGGAAGCCTGAGATCGCCACATCCCGGTTCTTTGCAGACTCCGGGCGGCTCCTCCTAAGAAAGTTCGCCCTTCGACAGGCACGGAGGCCTGTCCCACTGGGCAGCTGCCCAGTAGGCCAGGCGTCCGGCAGCTGCCCAGTAGGCCAGGCGTCCCTGCCTGGCAAAGAAGGGCGGGGAGTATGCTTTTTTCACCCAATCACCGGCTCCGCTGGAGTTGCGCTCGGGACTTGAAAAGGCTCTTTCTTTTTCGCAAGTATTTGTGAGCATTTTTCATTGGACATCTATTGACTTCTGATCCCTTTCCGGTTATTCTGTCCATAGATGTCCAATGGATGTCCCTTATCGAGAAACTTCGCGGAGAAAGTCCAATGAATCTCACCGTTAAGGACGCTGCTACCCTGCTCCAGGTTTCGGAGAAGACCATTTATCGATGGATCCAGAAGGGAATCCTTCCCGCCTATCGCCTTCAGGACCAATACCGCTTCGTCCGTGGTGAATTACTTCAATGGGCCGGCGCGCACCGGGTGAATGCCTCCGAGGCCATATTCACCGATCCCCATGTCGACGAATCTCCCTCTCTCCGCCTTTCGGATTCCCTCGAACGCGGAGGCATTTATTACCGCATTGAGGGCGAAGATAAGGAAACAGTCATCAAAATCGCTGTCCACATGCTCCGTCTACCGGAAGATGTGGATCGCGATGTCCTTTATCGAGCGGTTCTCATCCGCGAGAACCTGGCATCTACCGCTATCGGAAACGGAATTGCGGTTCCCCATGCCCGATACCCCGTGATTCAACAATTCGAATCCCCCGCGGTCGGACTGTTTTTTATCGAGCAACCCGTTGATTTTGGAGCCTTGGATGGCCTGCCGGTTTCGGCCATGTTTCTGGTCGTAAGCCCGACAGTAAAAGGCCATTTGCAGCTGCTCTCAAGAGTTTTCCATCTCTTACGAAAACCCGAATTCGTGAAACTGTTGCAGGATCAATCTTCACGGGAACAAATCTTGCGGATGATCCGCGAGTTGGAGGGACAAATGGAAAGAGTGGGCCATGCTTCCTGAAAAGAATTTGTGAGCGCATCGGTTTCATGCTTATATCGTTTTTGGAGGTTTTACTCAATGAGCGCAAAAAACGCCACGAATAATCACATGGTCAGTGTCCGCCGGGGGCAGACAGTTCGATACCCGGATCACAGAGGGATCATCCGAGCGACCGTCGAGCAGATTCGCGAAATTCGGACTGCCCGCAGTGTCGAGCAGTTCACCGGTCTCGATAAGGAGATTGTCCTCACCCTCCAGATGGATGACGGGATGGTATCCGCTCGTCCCTGGCAGGTGATTTTCTGACACGGACGGTTGAATCAAGTATCTGCCGGGGGATCACGGCCGGGTTCCCCGGCCGGACCTTTTTCTGTTCGGGATGAGTCGGCCTGTCGGCACTCGATTCACACCACAAATTCGGTATAATCCGCAGGCGATTCCAAGACAGGGAAAGGCCGATGTCACGTTTTCGTATTCTGGGTGTCCTGCTCTGCCTTCCGGTTCTGTCGTGGGCGCATAACTTGGACCCACGATCGATCGACCGGTATTCCGAAATCCTTCTCTCCCCCGAAAGCGGACGGCTTTATTATGTTCTGGTTTACGGGCAAAACGGCACGGATTACGCCATCCGTATTCTAAAACCGGATGCCACAGGCCATGCCGCCCCCGAACTCCAGCGGATTTATCTGGAACAGCGCAACAAGGAATACCTTCCCAATCAACGGCTTCAAATCCACTCACAGGATGTTCCGCTCCGGTATATCGGCGGGGTTTCGGGAATGTCGATCGGACACGGTGGGATGCTTGTCAACCGCTCGGTGCTGATTTACGAATTCAATTATCCGGACGGAATGCCGCGTGATCAGAAAGTCCCTTTTCATTATGAGGATAACAATTTCGCTCGGCTGTTTTCCTGGAAACAGATCCGTGTTGTGGGGTTGCAGGGCGTGCAGGTGTATGGTCTTCGCCCGTATGAGAACCTGACGCCTTATGATTACACGATGCTCGATACCGGCGGACTGTTGCCCGCAACTCGCTCGGTTTCGCTGGAGATCACTGTTCCGTCATCACCGGTGGCCGATGCCACTCCCGAGGTCTCCTTTGCCGAAGCCTTAATGGAGGTTGGAGTTCCCACGTCGCCGGACAGAGAAATGACTTTGCTCAAGAAGTTCTTTTTGGTTCTTGTCCCGACAGCCGTTCTGGCGGCAATCATCCTGATTGTTTTCAACCGTCGGAAAGCCCACCGAGAGCAAATCGCGTTCAAACCGTAACAGTCGCTCCCCGCTCACTCCGGTTTCCTTGATCCTCTCCCGTTCTTCGCGTATTGTTTTCGATTCGGTTCATTGGAGTATCCTATTCTTCAAATCTGCGTACCGACCGAACTCGGAAATCCATTCCCACAGTATGATTTGAATTGAAATCGATGATTGAATCCGTTCGAAAAAACGAGGCTCTCTTGTCCGGGAATGAGGCGATTGCACGGGGCGCGTATGAAGCCGGAGTGCGTGTCGGCACGGCCTATCCCGGTACTCCCAGCACCGAGATCCTGGAGAACCTGCGAACCTATCCGGGGGTGAACGTGGAATGGTCGGTGAACGAGAAGGTTGCGGTGGAAGTCGCTTCCGGGGCCTCATTTTCCGGGGCACGGGCCATTGTTGCCATGAAACATGTCGGCCTGAATGTGGCCGCCGATCCCCTCATGACATTGGCCTATACCGGAGTGGGCGGGGGCATGGTGGTTGTCACGGCGGACGATCCGGGGATGCATAGCTCCCAGAACGAGCAGGACAACCGCTTCTTTGCCCGTTTTGCCGGAATCCCCATGTTTGAACCCGGCGACAGTGATGAGGCCCGTCGCCTCACACGCGCAGCATTCGATCTGAGCGAACGATTCGACACCCCCGTGCTGTTGCGGGTAACCACGCGCATTTCACATTCCAAGGGCATTGTGAATCTGGAGGAACCGGAAACACGCCCCGGCGCCCAGCGGATTCCGCTCTCTCCGCCGAAATATGTCATGCTGCCCTCGTTTGCGCGGCAACGGGCCGTCGTCAAATTGGAGCGTCTATCCGGCCTTCGTCGGGAAACAGAGAAATGGGTTTTTTCCGAGAAAGGAACCGGAGATGGGAAAACGGGAGTCATCACATCCGGCGTCTGTTACCACTATGTGCGTGAGGTCGCGCCGGACCTTGATATCCTTCGTCCGGTGATGACTTATCCTTTCCCGGACGAGTCTGTAAAACAATTTGCCAAAACTCACGAGAAAATCTTAGTTATCGAGGAACTCGATACATATCTCACAGACCAGGTACGCGCGCTGGGGATGGAGGTACAGGATCTGGGGTCCTGGTGGAAATTGGGGGAGCTGGACCCGGACCGGGTCGCCAAAATGCTCGGGAAGCCGGTTTGCGAGATTCCGGTAACGGAAGGGTGGCCCGCTGCCGCGCCAGTGATGTGTCCGGGGTGTCCGCACCGATCCACCTTTGCCGTCCTGAAAGAACTCGGAGTCGAGGCGACCGGCGATATCGGCTGCTATACCCTGGGAGCCTTGCCGCCTCTAAACGCCATGCACACCTGCGTAAACATGGGTGGAGGGGTCTCACATGCCTTTGGGATCGAAAAAGCGCACGGGCCATCCGCCTCAGAGACCACTGTCGCCGTGATCGGCGATTCCACATTCCTGCATTCCGGGATCACCTCGTTATTGGATATCGTTTACAACGGAGGAACGACGACAACAATCATCCTGGACAATTCCACCACCGCTATGACCGGCCGACAGCACCATCCCGGAACCGGGTTTCGCCTGGATGGAACCCCTGCGCCCGCGGTCGATCTGGAGACGCTGTGCCGGGCGCTCGGCGTAAACGACATCCACACAATCGGCGCCTATAACCTCGACCTTCTGCGCAGAACAATTAAAGAAGCACTGGCCCGACGGGAACCGTCCGTCATTATCGTGAAAACTCCGTGTGTCCTTCTCAAGCGCGAACACAAAATGCCCTATCGGATCGACCGGGATATCTGCTCCGACTGCGGGAGCTGTACAGACTTGGGATGCCCCGCAATCTGTGAAGGGGATGATGGCAAGTATATCGACCCGGTTTTGTGTGTCGGCTGTGACTTATGTCGGCAGGTGTGCGAATTGGAAGCAATTCAGGTAATCGAAAAAGCATTATGAATATCGAGAAAACGCAAAGTATTCTGTTTGCCGGTCTCGGCGGCCAGGGGATTCTTGTAGCGAGCGGGATCACCGCCCTGGCGGCGTTCCACGCCGGATATGATGTCAAACAGAGCGAGGTCCACGGCATGGCACAGCGGGGGGGAAGCGTCTCAAGCCAAATCCGTTTCGGCAAGAAAGTACACAGCCCGCTCATTCCACAGGGAACCGTGGATATCCTGGTGGCTGTTCACCCGCGTGAAAGCGCCCGAAACCGGTCTCAGGTCCGCCCGGGGGGAGTAATTATCGATCCGTCCATCCCAAATGCCGAGGAAGAATTGAAAAATAAGTGGGGCAACCTGTATCTGCTCGGAGTTCTGTCTCATTATCTCCCGTTTTCTCCCGAAGCATGGCATTCAGCCATCCGCTCCGTGGTTCCGCAGAAGTATTTGGAAGTCAACATGATGGCCTTTGCTCGTGGAACCGACCGTATTCTATAACAGGACTGGGGTTGCATTATGATCTGGAACAAAGAGATGGAATGTCTGCCTCGTGAGGAGCGCAGGGCTTTGCAGCTCTATCGCCTTCGCCGGACACTCCGCCGCGTGTACGAGACCATTCCGGCATACCGTCGAAGGTTCGATGAGACAGGCGTGACACCCGATGATCTCCATCATCTTGAAGATCTCCAAAAGTTTCCGTTCACCTCAAAGAACGATCTTCGAGATAACTATCCGTTTGGCCTGTTCGGCTCACCCCTCAAAGATGTCGTCCGCATCCATTCCTCCTCCGGAACCACCGGCAAACCGGTGGTTGTGGGGTACACAAGGGAGGATGTGGATATCTGGGCGGAAAGCGTCGCCCGCGCAATTTTCTGCTCGGGTGGCGGTCCCGATGACATCATCCAGGTCGCGTACGGATATGGACTGTTCACAGGCGGGCTGGGTCTCCATTATGGGGGAGAGAAAGTGGGAGCCACGGTGGTTCCTATCTCCGGGGGCAACACGAAACGCCAGGTGATGCTGTTTGAAGACTTTGGTGTCACCATACTTGCCTGCACCCCCTCGTATGCCCTTTGCATCGCGGAGATGATGGAGGAAATGAAGGTGGATCACAGCAAGTTGAAACTGGGCGCCGCGATATTGGGCGCCGAACCGTGGTCCAACTCCATGCGCAACGAGATCGAACAGCGGATGGGCGTGAAAGCATACGATATCTATGGCCTCTCCGAAATCATCGGGCCGGGAGTCGGTTGCGAGTGTGAGTGTCAGGACGGCCTGCATATTTGTGATGACCATTTTATCCCGGAAATTGTAGACCCCGACACCGGCGAGGTCTTGCCCGAAGGCGAAAAAGGGGAACTCGTATTCACCTGCGTCACCAAACAGGCATTCCCCACCATCCGGTTCCGCACCCATGACATCAGCCGCCTTACCTCCGAACCCTGCCGGTGCGGACGAACGACTATGCGAATGGAACGAATAAGCGGACGAACCGATGACATGCTGATTATTCGCGGCGTAAACGTCTTTCCGTCGCAAATCGAAAGCGTTCTCATGCAAATCGAGGAAACCGAACCTTATTATCTGATTGTCGTCGACAAGCGGGGAACTTTGGATGAGTTGGAAATCCGCGTGGAGGTAAGAGAACAAATCTTCTCCGATGAGGTCCGGAAACTGGAGGAATTGCAACGCAAAATCCGCAGGGAAATTGAAAGCGTCTTGGGCATCAGCGCGGTGATTCGTCTGGTCGAACCGAAAACGATTGAACGAAGCATCGGCAAGGCAACACGGGTTGTGGATCGAAGGACGCTTGAAAACGGACCGGAAACAGGAGGTAAGGCGTCATGAAGTTACGACAGATTTCTATTTTCCTGGAAAATCGGGCGGGACGGTCGGCGGAAATAATCGGGATTCTGGGCCGCGCCGGCGTCAATATCCGGGCAATCGCCCTGGCGGATACCGCCGACTTCGGCATTATCCGCCTGATTGTGGACAAGACCGACAAGGCCCTGGAAGCGCTGAAAAATGAAGGGATTACAGTTAAAGAAACCCAGGTGATCGCCGTTGAAATCCCGGATCGACCGGGCGCGCTGGCGGCGATTCTCAACATTCTCGGCAAGGCAGGAATCAACGTGGAGTATCTGTACGGATTTCTCGACCGCGTCGAGGACAAAGCCATTATCGTTTTTCGTTTCGAGGATATCGACCAAGCGCTCAGGATTCTCACGAAGGAAGGATATCAGGTCCTGAACGGGAGTCGCGTTCATGACATGTAGGTCAACCGGGAACCAGGTGAAATGAAAGAGATGCGTACTCTTGAGGAAAAATTGAACCCACAAGGGGTTGAACTTTCTCAGGTTTTGAGTAATGATTCCGCCGATTCTATCGTCAGAAACAGGGGGAACACCGTGAGACTGCGAAAATCGTGGCTGTACAAAGCAGGACTGATCGCGATAGCAGCGTGTCTGCTATCTCCCGGCGGAGTGTGGGCGGATCGAATAGAAGATCTCGAGTCTCGAATCAAGGCTTTAGAGGCACAGCTGCAGGAACTGAAAGCCGCGCTGGAACAGCAAAAACAAGCCGCACCCCCCGCACCTCCCGTGCCACCGGCGCCTCCCGAAGGAGGAATGCAGCTGGGCGGTATCTCCAAGACCCTGAAAATCGGTGGCGACCTCCGCTTCCGTCCTACCTATGCCGAAAACCTCTGGGACTTCGATGATAACGGCTGGGACATTCCCGGATTGCCGGACGACACACGGGAGTATTATCGGTTCCGGCCGAGAATCTTTTTTGACTGGCAGATGAATGATGATATGCATGCCTTTGTCCGACTCCTTAAAGAGTGGTACTACGGCCAGGACAACGAGATGCCGGGCTACGATGTCGAGGCAAAAGATGTTGCCTTCGACATCGCTTTTGTGGACTGGGATAACGTTTTCAATATGGGAATCAACACCCGAATCGGTCGACAGGAGCTCATCTACGGCGAGGGATTCGTGATTATGGAGGGGACTCCGTTCGATGGTTCGCAGACATTCAGCTTTGATGCGATCAAGTTGTCCTATCCGTTCGAAAACGGAAATATCGATGTGTTCGCCGCAAAAACACATGAAAACGATATCCAATATGCGGATGACGAAGATTTGTACGGGGTCTATACCAAATACAATGTCAACGATAACTGGGGAATCGAGCCGTATATCCTCTATCGGAATAAGAACGATGAACCCGACTATACATCAAACCGAATTGATCTTTCGCCAAAAGAGCAGACATTGTTGTTGGGCGCCCGGACCACCTTCCAGGCGGACCTTTTCGGAGGAACAACCTTCAGTATGGCTGCGGAAGGTGGAAAAGAGTGGGGCGAAATCGATTGGACGAACTATGATGCCCGAATCGCAAACTTGCCCGCAAATCCCAATGTGACAGCGCACCCGTTCCAGCATGGCGACAGCCAGGGGGAGGAAGATCGGGATGCGTGGGGTGGCTTGATCTGGGGCCAACTCAAGCAGAATAACTGGATGTGGACCCCGTCGCTTAAGGCCGGCATTTCCTACATGAGCGGCGATGACCCCGACACCAGCGACTATGAAGGCTGGGATGATTTCTATTCCGAATCCGCGAAATACAGTGAACTGCTTCTGTACACAATGTATGATGGCTTTAAATTTCGTACAGGAGAGAATGACCCCACTCTGGGAACCTGGACAAATATGATTCTCCCCGAATTGGCGATCAACTTCAGCCCGACCGAACGCCTGGGGCAAATGCTGCGGTATACCTATTTCATGGCGGACCAGAAAAATGGTCCCAATGACGGCGATGAAATGGGACAGAGCCTCCAGTGGTTGACCACATACAAGTTCAATGAATTCCTAGATGGTCACTTCCTGGTGGAATACTTTACTCCGGGCGATTACTTTGTCAATGACGATGATGCCTGGTTCATCCGCTTGCAGCTGATGTATAAGTTCTAAGCCCAAAAGGATTTCGAAACAGGTGGGGGTTGATCGTTCCCCCCCCAACATCGGCGGAGCCCACGTGCCAATGTCATTCAGTTAAACATTCCTGTAATTCACCAGGGAAACGCCCGGAACCGTCATTCCGGCGAAAGCCGGAATCCAGGCCATAGCCTGGTGTCCCATCATTCCAGCGAAAACCGGAATGACGTACCTTAAGTTAATGCGTAGGGGGGGTAGGGCGGGGTTGAGTCCTGCCCCCACCCCCCAGCAGGTGAAAGTTTGACGTGATCGACTTATAGATGCCAGCCTTTCCGATATTTCATCCGAACATACTGATTGGCCTCCGAGTTATTCGTAACCCGCATATTCGGGCCGTCCCACAACAGCTTGCCTTCGCAGCGCAGGCACAGATTGCCGAGAAGAACCCACTCTGTAAAAGGTCCGCTGTAGTCAAAATTGGAGCACGCCGGAGGTCCGCCCATGCAGGCCTGGAGCCAATCGCGTGCGTGGTCTTCGCCGGGCGCTCTGGGAATCAGCGGTTCGGGTTCTTTGTATTCCTTTGCCAGTGATTCCGGGAAGATCTGCGGATTGCCGCCATACGTGCCGATGGCGATCACTCCCTTCTCGCCGATGAAGAGTGAACCGTTATCCCCATCGGCCAGCTTAATCCCTTCCGGGATCTCTTTTGGACGTTTCGGCAGGTTGCCGCCGTCATACCAGTATACTGTCACCGGGGCCATGCTCTCGCGCGCGGGGAATTCATACCGAATAATCGATTTATTGGGCGCAGTCTGCTTGTTCTTCCCCTCTTGCGAAACACATTCCACGCTGATCGGATATTCCAACAGCAATGCCCAGTTCGCCGGGTCGAGAATGTGGCATCCCATGTCCCCCAGCGCACCGGTCCCGAAATCCCACCAGCCACGCCAATTGAACGGTGCATATTTCGAATTATAGGGCCGATACGGGGCCGGTCCTATCCAGAGATCCCAGTTGATATCCTTGTCATCCGGGATGGGTTCCTCCGGCAGGGGTTCCGGAATCCCCTGGGGCCAGATCGGGCGGTCAGTCCAGGCGTGGACTTCCCGAACATTTCCAATAATCCCCGACCAGATCAGCTCGCAGAACTTCCGAACATCATCACCGGAATGCCCCTGATTGCCCATTTGAGTTGCCACCCCGTACTTCCGGGCCGCCTCTCTCAACATCCGGGCTTCATAAATCGTATGGGTCAGGGGTTTTTGTACATACACATGCTTGCCCATCTTCATGGCCATCATCGCGGCCACAGCATGGACATGGTCAGTTGTGGAAATGGTGCATGCATCGATATTCCGTTCCTCTTTTTCCAGCATATCCCGAAAATCCCGGTACCGTTTCGCTTTCGGATACCGTTCGAACGTAGGCCCTCCCTGGACCCAGTCCACATCGCAAAGCGCCACGATATTTTCGGAACGGCAATTGTCGATATCGCTGCTGCCTTTGCCGCCGACTCCGATTCCCGCAATGTTCAGTTTTTCATTGGGGGATCGATAGCCCGTTTTGGATAGTTTCGGCCTGCGCGCCGGTGTGGCGCAGCCCGCCAGGGCCGTCGCCGCTGTCCCGGTCAAGAACAACCGACGTGTGATCTTGGTGTGTCCCATGCTGCTCTCCTCTCGTTTTCGCCTGATATCGGCACATCGGGGTATCTGCCCGGCTCTGTGCCTCAACGATGTTTGAAGATAACGCGGAAATCCGACGGGGAAAGATGATACCACACTCTTCGGCGCGGATACACCGGCGCTGGGGATTTTTCAACCGTTCGCACATCCGCCTTCGCCAAGGCGTTTTCCGGTTCAATACCTGCCTTGAGATCGATATTGAATCCCCTATCGCTGTGCCCGATCATCCCGAATGTTCAAGACGGGAGATATTCGGCCGCGCCCGGATTTCCGGCGCAAGATCGCGCTTGGTCGATTGGGCATGAGAGGCAGCCCCACCTTGCCGATTCCGACTCCCGCCCTGATAGTAGTAAGTTAGGCGTCCCTGCCTGGCGATTACCTTTCTCCATGGAGGACAAACACATGAACAACCCAGAATCAACCCGGATTTCCAGGCGTGATATTCTGCGCACCACAGGCGCATCCATCTCCTATGCCCTTCTGTGTGGAGCCGTCCCCGATGAAATCCTTGCACAGTCCGGCCCGAAAAAAGTCCCGACACGGATACTCGGGCGCACCGGTGTGCCGATCTCCTGTATCACATTGGGCACAGGGCATTTCCGGGCAAATCTGGGCATCACGGCCGATGATGTCCGCAACATGGTAGACCACTGCCTCGAATTGGGCGTCACCTCCATCGACACAGCCTTGAACTATGAGGAATCCCCGGAATACCTGGGCCAGGCAATCAAACCCCACCGCGATCACATTTTCCTCGCCACAAAAGCCGAAAACCCGACTTATGACGGATGCTGGGGACAGCTGCGGGAAAGCATGAAAAAATTACAGACCGACCATTTCGAACTGGTCTATATCCACGATCTCGGTTTGGAGGGATTCAAATCGGAAGTAGAGGATGTTCTCGGCCCGAAAGGAATGCTCGCCGCTCTGGTGGAGGCGAAAAAACAGGGAATCGTCGCCCATATCGGCTGTTCCGCGCACTTTTTCCCGTCGCGATTTCAGCCGTTTCTGAAGTGCGATGAAATCGATGTCGCCATGCCCGCCGTCAATTTTGTCGCCAAACACATCTACAACTTCGAGGAGCGCGTCTGGGCGCCCGCACAAAAGAAAAACCTCGGCCTCATCGCCATGAAAATCCTCGGCGGCCCCGCCGACTGGACCAAAGGAACCGCCCGCCTGTCCGGTCAAGACTACGAATCCGCCATTCGGTACGCCATGGAACTCCCCGGCATTTCCTCGCTGAATATCGGAGTTCGTAATTTAGCCGAACTCGATCGGGCCGCCGAAACGGTAATGAACTATAAACCCTTTACCGATGAGGAACGGAAACAACTCGAAACAAGGGGAAAAGAACTCGGCAAAGCGTGGGGCGCAGTTTACGGAGAACCCACAACTTGAGATGGCCGAATCCCCCCCCATACTTCTCCCCCAACAATCGGGGGATACACAGAGGGGCTTGAACTTGCGAACCGTATCCCCCTCACGCCCTGATAATTCTCTCCCGTGCTTCGGTAACGGATCGCGTCGCGTTTCGGGTATCAATAACCAACTTCGCGTGACGAACGACCTCCTGGTAGTCGATACAGGAATGATCGGTTAGAATCAATACCGCATCCGCCTCGGCCAGGCGCTCCGGTGTCAGCGGAACCGAGGACAAACCCAGATCTCCGTGTCGGCCCGTCGGGAAATGCGGAATATACGGGTCATGGTACGAAACATCGATGTGCCATTCCCGTAACAGTTCGACTACTTTAATCGCCGGGGACTCGCGCGGATCATCCACATCACGTTTGTACGCCATCCCCAGGACGAGAATTTGCGCCCCCGCAATGGAAATCCCCCGCAATGCCAGCGCCTTGACGATTTTCCCGACTACAAAACGCGGCATTCCCGTGTTGACCTCCCCGGCAAGTTCGATAAACCGCGTGGCGAATCCGAACTGCCGCGCTTTCCAGGTGAGATAAAACGGGTCGATGGGAATACAATGCCCTCCCCAGCCCGGCCCCGGATAAAAGGCATGGTAGCCGAATGGTTTGCTGGAGGCCGCCTCAATCACCTCCCAAATATCCAGTCCCATCCGGTCCGCCAGGATTTTCAATTCATTCACCAGCGCGATATTCACCGCCCGATAGATATTCTCCAGCAGCTTGGTCATCTCGGCCGCCGCGGTACTGGACACGGGTACAATCTTCTCAAACACCCGCCCGTAAAAGGCTTCCCCCACCGCGAGACATTGCCGGGTAATTCCGCCGAGAACCTTCGGAATCGTGCGCGTATTGTAATGCGCATTCCCCGGATCCTCACGCTCCGGCGAGTAGACCAGAAAGAAATCCTGCCCCACCCGCAGCCCGCTTTCCGAAAGACGCGCCAGCAGCAATTCCTCCGTCGTCCCCGGATACGTTGTACTTTCCAGGATGACAATCTGCCCGCGCCGAAGATGCTCGCCGACCGATTGCCCGGTCGCCTCCACATAGCTCAAGTCCGGCTCACGATACTCGTTGAGCGGTGTAGGTACGCAAATAATAATTGCATCTACCTCTTTAAGACGCGCATAATCCGTCGTTGCCTGGAACTTCCCGTCTTTCCGCGCTTCCTGAATTCGTTCTGCCGGAAAATGATGAATATAGGATTCCCCGCGATTGAGACGATCCACTTTCTCCCAGTCCACATCGAATCCCAGGGTCCGATACCCCGCCTTCACCATCAGCATGGCCAGCGGAAGTCCTACATACCCCATGCCGATAACCCCGACCCCGGCCGTGCCGTTCTCAAACCGTTCAATCAACTCTTTCGCGTTGGGGGTGACCGATTGCGTCATTGCATACACCTCACAATAATAGAATACGATTCGTTCTCGGACCGTAACGAGGCAAGAATATGGCCGATCCGTTGACCGTGGAAGACCTGGAGGACCTTCGGAATCGCGGGTGCGTTCTTGTCATCCGCCGGGAATTGGCGCAAACTCCGGAAATCTTTGAAAGAAATCTTCTTCTGCGTGGCCTGGCCATTTTGGGCGCTCTGTACACCCCGGAAAGCGAACAACTTTCGCAACAACTGTTCCGTGCCCGCATCTATAACAAACGGATCCCATCCCAGGTAACGTTGTCGGAGGAAGATGAGGAAATGATTTTGTTCCCCATCGAGGATCTTGGCGAGCAGCGTTATGTGATCGCTCTGGCCCCCGTTGAGGAAGGGGCGGAATAAACAAGGATTCTTAATGGACCAACTTTTTGACATGGAAATTGCGGCCAACCGCCCGATCCGAAGAATGGGGATCGGGTTCCTCTTATTTGCCTGCCTGCTCGGGTATGTTCTTCGCTTCGCATTTCTGGTTGAAGGTTCACAACAGTTCAGCGCGGAGCTGGGGGATCAGCAGCGGTATCTCGCAGAGGCCCGGAATCTCCTGGAACACGGAACCTTCGCCATTTCCATCGACCAGGGTCCCACGGCGTTTGATGGTCCGGGCTACGCGGTCTTTCTGGTTCCGTTTCTCCGGTTGTTTCCAGAGGTATATGTCGGTCCGGCAATGGCGGGGCAGGCCGTGGTTTCCCTGCTGACTGCCTGGCTGCTCGCTCAACTCACCTGGCGGATTACGCAAAGTATCTTGGCGGCACGCATCGCGCTTCTCTGGTGGTGTATCTATCCGTTCTCTATTTTTTACAGCGCGTTTCTGCTTTCCGAGACTCTATACACGGCTGTCCTGTGCGCCTCCGTATTCTGCGCGTATGGATTTATGCAGAACCTGACATCCCGGTCTGCCATCGTATTCGGGATCGTGCTGGGCCTGACATCCCTGGTTCGTCCTACCGTGAATTTCTGTATTCTGTTTCTATTCCTGGCGGTACTTATTTCGTGCTGGGATCGTCGAAAAGAGGCCATCCGGGGGCTGGTCATGGCCGGAATCGCGCTGGCCGTTGTTCTGATTCCCTGGACCGCAAGAAATTACGCGGTTTTCGGGCGGATTTTGCCGGGCAGCACACAAGCCGGACGAATGCTGTTCCTGGCAAACAATCCCGACAATAAGACCGGATATGTGGTGATCCCGCGCGATGCCGTTCCTCCCTCACCGGAATTCGGCGAAACCGAACTGCAATACAATGAGCGCCTGGGCGCGCTGGCAAAAGAATTCATCCGTGAAAATCCGGGACAGTTTGTAAAGCTGTGCCTCCTACGGCTTATCGTTTTCTGGTGGCCGATGCCCGTGTATGAAAAGTTTTCCTCCTTCCCGCTGGTTCTGTTGAGCCTGCTCACTCTTCTTCCCCTTTTCGGAGCCGCTTTGGGAGGGGTTGTGATGTTAAAAAAGAAATGGAAATTATTGTTGCCGATTCTCTCGGTAGTTCTCTCTACCTGGCTGCTCCATCTTGTGTTCGGAGTGTCGATGCGGTATCGTTTCCCCATCGAATCCCTCCTGATTCCCCCCGCCGCCTATTGCCTGTCGGATTGCATCCACAGATATCGTTCCGGCAGAATGTAGCCGCCCCCCCCCGGAAATCCCCCACCCTTTCCCAGATTGGGACATTTCGAGTCACAGATTGCGCAACACGCTCGACAAAGAGCGGGGCATCTTTGAGTCAATCTCTATTGCTCGACCGGGCTTCCGTCCAAAAAGGCGCATCGCGCCTGCCTTCATCGGCCCAAAAATGTACTGCATGTCTAAATGGAGGTGTCCGGTGTAACGGCGCGTTATGTCAATATCCGTGCTTTTTCGTACAGGAACTTCGGGGCGATATCGGCCCCGTTGGGCCAGGTCAGCGTGCGAAATTCGGGATGTACCGTGAACCGCTGGAAAAATGCCTGATTTTTCAGCGGTTCGAAAATCTCCCCGTGCAACTCGTCTTGAAAATCCACATCGCCCTCGGTTCCGTCGGTAAAACGAACGTGAATGATAAAATCCTGCAAGTAATGCGCTTCCAAGTTCGCCGGAACTTATCATCAAATAGGCGCCTGGCACTATCATCGACCGCAACCCGGAAGGGCCGGCACAAATCTTTTCACCTTTCGAATCGGAATATACACCTTCATCCACCCATTCGTCAATCAGGTTTCACGGGCTTTGCCGTGCCTGAGAAACCGAGGCAACCGCCGGGCAGCCCGATTGTCGGCTTCCAGCTGACATCCCGTATGCGGGAAGGTAGGATAAGAAAGATTGATCTGTTCAGGCTGAGCCGATGTATTCCAAGACCTTGTATTTCCTGACATTCGTTCTCCTTGTGGTGATCGGCCTGTTGCTTCTGTGGGCAGTCCGCGTGCACGAGGAAGCTATTCGGCAGATTCCACGGATCCTGGCGCGTGAGTTCCCCGCGCTGGTCGCTCGTGAAATCCCACCTGTGCTGGATGGGCCGGGGAACACACTCGATTCCCTGGCCATCGAGATTCAGCAGGATTATCCGTTTGTCCAGGAAATTGTCGTATTCAAGTTCCGCGAGGGGCATGGTCCCATCGCCGTCTATCCGCCGTTCTTCTCCCAAACTCACCCGGATTTTCTTGAAAAACACCTGGAAGAGTATGAGGCCGTACCGCTTCGCTTCATGTCGATGCCCGTCGGAACCGTCTACTTTCGCCTGGACCAGACACGTCGACGCCTGTTCAATACCGCCCTCATCGGTGTCCTCGCGCTGCTCGTGGTCTATTCCGCCGTCGGAGTAAGAATACTCCAGAAAACCTCTGCGCAAGTAATCAGTAAAACCGTCGCCCTGGAGGAAAAACAGCGACAGCTGCTCCACTTGGAACGATTATCCCTCGTGGGCCAGGTCACAGCCGGTCTCCTGCATGATCTCAAAAAGCCTCTCCTGAACATCCGCGATGAAGCGGCCGGTCTCCAGGACACCCAGGCCCGAAATGCCATTCTGGCCGAGGTGGACCTCTTTCTCCACATGCTGCGTGGCCTTCAGCTCGAGGGATTCCTGAATCGTTCCGAAAGCAAGGCAGAGTTTCTCGATCTCGGAGAGGTAATCGAACGATCGATTCGACTGGTCAGCTACGCCCGGAACGCCGTGGAAGTCCAGCGGTCCATACCGGAAAGTCTCCCCTTCCTGCTCGGACAGTTCCATCAACTTGTTCAGGTCTTTTCCAACATCCTGTTGAATGCATTCGAGGCGCTCGATGGGAAAGGAACCGTCCGAATCTCTGCCCGACAGGGGGTATTTCTGCACCAGGGAGTGCAAACTGCCATGGTTGAGATCGTGATCGCCGATAATGGCCCCGGTATTCGCCAGGAACTGCTGGACCGGATATTCGAGCCGTTTTTCTCTCCCGGCAAAGGCAGCACCGGACTGGGTTTGTACACCTCAAAGTCCATTATTGATGAAATGGGTGGAACAATTCACGCCGAGAGCGAAATCGGCAAGGGAACACTCTTTATCGTGCGCCTGCCCATCGAGGAGCAAGATCTGCAGGCGGAGGGCAAATAGATATTGTGGCATCAACTCCCTCTCCCACCGGGGCCAGGCGCGGGTTGAATTTACGTAGCTGTCCGGTAGACCCCGTGCTGATGTGGGGGGGGTGGGGAAGGGAGAGAATGTCGGAAGGCGAGGCGGACCTGCTCCCCGAAAACTGGACCGGTGAAAATGTCAGGATCTCCTGAGAACCACCAGCCGCCTTGCCAAGGAAGAGCAGATCGGTCGCCCATCCTCCCAGGGGGAAAGGAGAGGGTTTCGGAGAACCAACGTCTCTCCATTCGGTCGTCAGTTCAATTGAGAAACGACTTAATGGCCACCGCACGCCGTGGATGTCGCATTTTGCGAAGGGCACGAACCTCCAGTTGTCGAACCCGTTCGCGGGTCACACCAAAACGCTCGGCGATTTCATCCAGAGTCAGAGTTTTGGTTCCGCCGATTCCATACCGAAGTCGCAGAATAACCTCTTCACGTTCCGGCAGGGTTTTCAGCAAATCATTCAAGCGATCATAAAGCATGGTCGACTCGACATTTTCCCAAGGCATGACCGCATTTTCATCGGGGATCATGTGGCCGACCACACTTTCACCGTCATCTCCCAGGGGAGTTTCCAGTGACACGTGGCTTTGCATAACCTTTTTCAATGTCTGAATCTGATCCGGCCTGATTTCGATCGTTTCCGCCAATTCGTCATCAAACGGCTCACGCTGGAGTTCCTGACGCAGTTTGTCGTTGGCAACTCGCATTTTGGTCAGAATGTCGACCACATTCGCCGGAAGACGAACGGGACGAACATGGGAGGTAATGGCTCGTCGGATGGTCTGACGAATCCACCAGACTGCATACGTGCTGAACTTGCAGCCTTTCCGGTGATCGAAACGATCGACCGCTTTCATAAGACCAAGGTTCCCTTCCTGGATCAGATCCAACATATCCAATCCATGATTGCGGTACCGTCTTGCAACAGAAATCACCAGGCGAAGATTCCCCTGGACCATTTTTTGTCGGGCGTCGTCCAACTCTACCCACCCATCGCGAATGGCCTTTTTCGCTTTTGGTAACAAGGGATCGCCAGTCTTTCCTCTCAAATTGAGAATATCCCGACCGATTTCCTCAAGGCGGCAGGGATCGAAGCGCAAATCCGAGAGGAATTCCGAGACCTCGTCGGCCTTACGGTTTCGGGTGTTCTCAGAACGAATGGAAGATTTGCCGAGCTTATCAAGGGTTCCCTGAACAAGGCGCAAACGTTTGAGAATCTCTTCATTCACCGCATTGCCCCCCTCGGGACCCGAAAAAACGATCTTGTCGGTTGAAATCTCGCCACTTAAAGCGTTCCCGATCTCATGGGCCAGAGCCTTGCTTCCCTCGCGGGTCATGGCGATACCCCGGAGGATGGCTTTTCGGCCACGCTCGATCTGCTTGGACAACTCGATTTCTTCGAACTTGCCGAGAAGCGAATGCTGTCCCATTTCGTGAAGGTATGTCTGTATCGCTGAACCGGAAGCGGGATCATTCAATGAACTATGCTGATCACCGTCCGGGCCATTGTCCAATTCGTCTTCGGTGATATCGAATACCCGGCTTTCCAACTCGAAATGGTCGGATTCCAGATCAAAACGACCCTCCGAATGGCGGCTTTTCTTACGATGTTGTCTCTCGTCTGTGACTTTCATTTCTTCCTCCTTAACCCAACGTCCGTCAATACGTTCCCGGTAACGATATCACAAATAGTTTACCTTGTCAATAATATTTATCTGTTTCATCCATCTATTTTTCTTGTTTGTCAAATTGGCTCAATATTGAAACGTTGTATTCCTATTTTGACACAATTCCGAGCCATTTCTAAAGAAGTTTGCGAACGCGAAACTTTACTATCTTTATTGAGCGACAGCATAACTTTATGTTTTTTTGCCGGTTGCGTGAGAACAGGGATTATTCTCATTTTTAGAATCGGCAACCTTTT
This sequence comes from Candidatus Omnitrophota bacterium, assembly GCA_029570205.1. Lineage (GTDB taxonomy): Bacteria > Hinthialibacterota > Hinthialibacteria > Hinthialibacterales > JAKPRU01 > JAKPRU01. Next base: position 46,769 of record JAKQSI010000032.1, read on the forward strand.
ATTCCATACTTACACAAGTTCTATGCCATATTGTGGGATAAGTTGGGAGGGGCGTTGAAGCAGGAAGAGATGGAACGAGCATCCCCAAAAGCGTTCAGAACGAAAACGGGCCTGGCAGAGGCTGCCAGGCCCGTTGGAAAGACTGTCCGAGATTCTCAATAGATGGACCATTCGATAACGGGGGTCTGCGGCGATCCCTGGAAACCGATAGGGGTTCCGCCCTCCCCGGCAGTCCTGACCGGGGAATCCTCCGCCAATTTAAACCCATCCCGCGTGAATGTTTCAACATCCACACTCGGATTCACGAATTTCGGGTCTACCTGTTGATTGTTTTCACTGATTACATTTGTAAACGGTTCCGAATCGACAAAAACATTGCAGTATCTTGCAGTCAAGGCATTGGCATCAAAATTGGCCGGATCGTTGATACTGCCGTTGTACAGTCCGCGGCGGCCGACGACATTCGAATTGGTTATGGTCAAGACCATCGGTTCGCCGGTGCCGACATCAACCCGGACCTCATAAGGGGAGGCAGCTGTCAGAGCATTGTGGTAGAATTCGCAGTGATCGACGGTGACGATTGTCTCAATTCCGCTGTCGTGAAGCCACAATCCTTCTTCTTGGTTGCCGGCTACAATACATCCCGTCAGACTGACTTGCCCATTTTCAATCTCCATGCCTTGTTCCTTGCCGCCGACAAAGGATGAGTTCTCGATAATCCCGATAACGGGGCGTGTACCGAGCGTTCCATCCACAGACACGTGGAGACCGTCAGCCGTGGATGCCAGCACTGTGCAATTCCGAACGACATTGTAACCGCCACCCAGTTGAATACCGCCGTCACAGTTGATGATCGTATTGTTCTCGATCAGGTTGCCGGGTCCCTGGGCGGCCATCGGACCGATACTCTCCGGGTAGGCTCCGTTAACGACTTGAATGCCGGTCTCCTCGCAATTCCGAACAGTGCAACCGCGAATGGTAACCGAGGGATCCGTGGGAGCATTTGGTTGGGCTTTGGAAATGAGGGGACCAAAATTTGTTTCTTCAATCAGGCAGTCCTCAATAAGAACATTCACGGGCGCAGTCTGCATCCCGATCACTAAGATGCTTTGGTTTTGTGCCGGATAGTCGATCCCCATGCCGCCGGCCCCACGGACTGTGCAGTTACGGACAGTGATGTTGCTGCAATCGATCAAGGCGACAATGGAACTGGCTCCCGCCATGTTTACGGAAGTTGTTTGGTTCTCGAAAGTGATTCCTTCAATGAGGACCCCCTGACAGCCGAAAAACACGGCTCCCAGATAGTCCGTCCCCGGAAGTCCCAACGGGTCAAGTCTCGCCATACCGTTTGCCGCACGAATCGTTGGGGTCTGTCCTTCGGCGGCCCGCAACGTGAACGAGGCGGCAAGGCCCGCCACTGCGCCCGCAGTGAGATCTTCCTCGTACGTGGCGCTGTCGCCGATGACAATTGTGTCGCCGTTGCGGATGGCTCCCAGCGCCATGGCCACACTGGGCACATCGCCCGTACCGTCCCTTTTCACCGTAATTGTGGCTGCCGTCGCCGTTGAAACAAACATGGACATGGCAAGAAGAACAACGACACAAGTTCTCATGATTTCTCATTATTCCTTTCCGGTTGTTTTACGGGTCCGGTCATATTCCAGGACCGACCGACAAACCCGATTTTAGAGCGGGATCAACGGTCTGACAAGATAGCAATGGGAAAGATAAAAGGACACGTGTCGCTTTCCCCGGCGGGACAGGGAGCGTATGCCGTCATTCCGGCGAAAGCCGGAATCCAGGCCCATAGTCCAGCGTTGCGTCATTCCGGCGAAAGCCGGAATCCAGCGATCGAATGTAACATTGCGCAAGCGGAGTTCCGCAGCAGGTTCTTCTCGGAAAAAAACGATACGATCCCAATGCACCACCCTGTAAGGCAATGTGAACTCCCTTTTTCTGTGTTCCGGCTTTTGCCGGAATGACGACATCTTAAGTTAAAATGCGTATGGGAGGGGCTTGACCAGTCCCTGCCCCGATGTTCGGGTCTTTTTCAGCCAAAAACGCCGCTCCAAGAGCGTTCCTTTGAATCTGCCGCAGGTCCTCCATACTCAAATCAAACGTCTGCGCAAAAAGAAAGCACTCCTGTGAAAGTGTCGTTTTGAAAAACGATGGATCATCGGTTCCCAGTGTGACCGGAATCCCTGCCCGGCTGTATTTCCACGCCGGATGCTCCGCCAGTGAGGAGACTACTCCCAGGGCGAGATTGCTTGTCAGGCACATGTTCAGTGGAATCCGGTGTTCGGCAAGGTATTCGACCAGTTTGGGGTCCTCTCCGGCGCGAGTCCCGTGATCGATCCGCTCGGCGTCCAGTCGTTCGAGTGCGCCCCAGATTGAGGGCGGCCCGGCTCCTTCGCCCGCATGAACTGTCCGATGCAATCCCATCTCCTTCGCCCTTCGGTATGGAACCACAAAGAGTTCGGGCGGGTATCCCTCGCCTCCCCCCAGGCCGACCCCCACCACCCAGGGTGATGGATACTGTTCCATCAGGTCCAGAAGTTCCATCCCGCGATCCGGGCCGAGATTCCTCACCATGTCCATGATATAGCGCGCTTCCGTTCCCCCACGTTGCTTGGACCGCTCCGCCGCGCGCTCCAATTCGCATAGCAGGGCAGGGTAGGGAATCCCCGCTCGAATAAACTTCCGTGGAGCCAGTGTGATTTCCGCATACAGCACATTTTCTTCCGTGAGACGCCGGAGAAGGTCGTCCGCCACAGCGCCTATATCCGCCGCGGTCCGTATAAAGCCGGATACGAACATGAATTGCTGAAAAAACTCTTTCGGGGTGGAAAATTGCATCAGGGAGCGTGCCGCGGAAACAGATGGGACCTCTCGTTCCAGGCCGTTCCGTTTGGCAATCTCATAAAGACATTCCGCCGAGATCGCTCCTTCCAGGTGAAGGTGCAGATCGACTTTCGGCATCCGTTGGCATTGATCGAGAGAAACCGTCATGGCTCTTGTTCCGGCTCATCGGCCTGGGTGAGCGTATCATTGACTCTGGGGTTTATTTTTACCTATAATTATTGCGGACGTACAGATACTTGGTCGTTTCCGGCCTCAATACGGAGATCCGCGCAATGGGAAAAAAGGGTTTGATTGTTGACGATGCGGCGTTCATGCGCATGATGCTCAGGGAGATTCTCACCAAAGGAGGCTATGAGGTTGCCGGAGAAGCCGTGAACGGCAAAGAGGCCATTGAGATTTATCGGAACGTGTCTCCCGACTTTGTCACCATGGATATCACTATGCCGGATATGGATGGCATCGAGGCCCTCAGAGAAATCAAAAAAATAGATGCCAATGCGGTTGTCATCATGTGCAGCGCCATCGGGCAGCAGGCTAATGTCCTTGAGGCCATTAAAACCGGGGCCAGGGACTTTATCGTCAAACCGTTCCAGCCCGAACGGGTCCTCGAATCCATCAAAAAAACTGTCGGATAACCTCCCAACCTTCCCTATTCTTTCCTCTTTCTTTTTCTTAATTTTCAGTTTCCATCTTGACTTCCCCCACAATCTTGCCTAAAACACCCGGGTCATTTTTTTCAGGATGGATTCAACATGCGCGTTTGTCTCGTTCGAAATGAAAAGAATCTCACAGTGTGGGAGTCCCGCATCCGCTCCCATCTGTCGCAGGGCCGGGTCGGTAAATGGGGGTATTTGGCAAATCCCCGCCTGGATGACTTCCACTGGAGTCGTCTGCTGGGTCTCTGCAAAGCGGAGGGTCAGAAAACCTGGCGCTGCATGGAGAACTCCGAGCCGATTCTTTTCTTCGGATTGGCGCCCCATTCCTCCCACTCGAACCTTTTTGGTTTCCCCGTGGGGAGAGTTGCTCCGCTTGTTCTCCTGTCTTCCAGTTTTGAATACACCTGTACCGCTCTGAAACACATTCCATCAAAAGCAAAATCCTGCGGATTCCGACTCCTCTCCCTTCGAATCTCCACCGATGAGCATGTGCTCAATTTTGCTCTCTCCACATACGGCTGGAACCATGTCGGGACCTCTATGAAGCTCGCCATCGAGTGTGATTCCTGGCTGGACCGCTGCCGGCAGTCCGGAAATCCCATGGTGTATGAGTCCTACCTGTCCCAGACCTTCGATTCTGTTCATATTCGAACCGCTGTGAAATCTGATATTCCCGACCTGTCGCGGATCATTGTCTCTGCGCATCGCCACAGTCATTTTTTCAATGATCCCCTCCTGCCGGATGCCGCAAGAACCGCCTTGTTCCCGGATTGGGTCGCCAAGTCGGTAAATGGCAGCATGGACCTGGTCCTGGTGGCTTGCCGGGAAAATCGTCCCATTGGTTTTGCCTCGTGTCTTGTCAGCAAAGGACTTCGTTCCTACCTCAATCACGAGGTCGGTGTCCTGGATTTTGTGGTCGTGGATCCTGACATCCAGGGGAAAGGGATCGGCAAAAGGCTCCTGAATGCCGCTTTTGCCTGGCTTTTTGAACGCTGTCCCATCGTGGAATTGCGCACCATGGCCGACAATATCCCGGCTCTTCGCACCTACTGCCGGCTGGGTCTGATCCCGGCCGCCACGGACCATCATTACCACTACTGGCTGGGGTCCTGACAACCTTCCAACACATTACCCATGGATTTGTCTGGACTTTCCGTCCGACATGCGCCATGATTCTTGACGATTTCCTTTTAAGCAGGAGACCGTGCAGTGATCGATTCATGTCGTGTATTGGTTCTCAATTCAACTTACGAGGCAATTAACGTTTGCACGGCTCGTCGTGCCCTCAAGCTGCTTTTCTGCGGTATTGCCCATGCCGTTGAGGATTCCCCGCGTGTTGTTTTTTCTCCCAGTTCTCAGTTCAGACTGCCGGAGGTGATTCGACTTCGGCGGTATGTCCGGATCCCGTATCGGCCCGTCCCGTTCTGCCGCAAGAACATCCTTCTGCGCGATTCGTTTCGTTGCCAGTATTGCGGTGTGCAGAAAAGCCCCGATCATCTGACCATCGATCACCTGGTCCCGCTTTCGCGTGGCGGCACTCATGACTGGACAAATGTCGTCACCGCGTGTAAAAGCTGTAATCATCGCAAGGCCAGTTACCTGCCGGAGGAAGTTGGCATGAGGCTTTTGGCACGGCCTCGGACTCCGAATCTGCCGACTTTTTTGCAGCTGGTCCGCATTCAGGGCGAGGGACGTGCGAGTTGGCGGAAATATCTCTTCTTTGATTATACCGAATCGACGGAAGATGTTGCAGTTTGACACCCATTTATGCGCCTGTGGCTCAGGTGGATAGAGCGTCGGTCTCCGGAACCGAAGGTCGCGCGTTCGAATCGCGCCAGGCGCGTGTTGATTTCCCTGGACTTACGACATTTTCCCCAGTGGGAGCGCCATCCGCTCCTTCCCGTTTGTCCCATTCAAGGCCCCCCTCGGAGGCGAGGTCTGTCTGTTGCTCTCTCCCGGAAGCCCCATCCGGCCCTTTTGGGGTGCGGGTTTCCGAGAGCGAGGGAGCGCTTCCCGCATTGCCATACGCGTTGTCCGGATTCGGATTGCATATCCCTGCCGCGCACTATCTGGACTGTCTTTATGGAGGTTCTTGTCCGTTGTATTACCAAGACACAGGCATCTTGCCGGTGAATATTACCCATTTCTCGCCACTTCGCTGTCTTCTGCCACTGTGCATTCTGACCGCGGCCAAGGCATTCGATCCGGCTTTCTTTCTGTAAATTCTTGAGAATATCGTTCGATAATATCCTTGGAGAGCGACACATCCCACATTGAGCCGCTTCATCATATAGCGGTTTCCTCCCGTTGCATTTCAAACAGGCCCGGACATTCTTCCTTACCGACGTGCTTCCCGTGGAGGCGCCTCAAGTCCACCACAGCTCCATATCGGAGAAACACCTTTTCAAAGAGATCATATCGATACCCCCAGTAGACCATGGCACAGGACATCGGCGCACCTTTGCCGCTATCTTGTCCATGAACAAGAAATCGAAGGCGCGTATCGTAGAGGAATGCAACAGCGGTTGCCGCACCCCATACGTGGAGTTTCCAGTGCCGGGTGTTTGTGGCTACGGGCACAAGCGCCAAGACTTCGGCGCCGTACTTTAGATGCGCCTGTTCGCATTTTCGAAGCCAATCACGAATGGTCGTCTCTCGCTGTCTATCTGCCCCATAGGGTGGATTAACGAATATCGTGCGGTAGTTCCAATCCGCCCTCAGCCCATCGATTTCGGGCAGGACGAATTCCACTCTTGCGTGCACGATTGAATGTTCATTGGAGCATGGATCCAGTTCGATGGTTCCGCCAAAGAAGTTGCGAATTGCGTTGACATACTTCGGCGGGGTGCACCAGTCGCGGCTAAGACACGATACATTGTTCCGTCCAGCAGTCATGCGCCTCCCACCTTCCTCCAATCTTTGCCCGCCAAACGATGAAGATCGGACACGAGTTCCCTCAATCTACAGCCAGGCGGAGCAATCACATTGAACCAGGTTTCGACCTGGGATTCGTGTGTTTAGAAATATTTTCGCAACGACTCGTCCGCAGCCATACCGATTCGAACCTTCGTGAATCTGTTCCGGCCCCCTTTTCCGGTATAGCTTGCGAGGAATGCCTCTCGCGCCGGATTCAACTCTCGAGTTGGATTCAGTAGAAGCCTGTCGATAAACCATGATAGGCCTTCATCCGTGAGGAAGATCAACCAGTCATAGGATTGGGCAAGAACCCGCAATTCTTTGTTGGGATTATCCGAGGTGAACCAATTCCCATGATTGCTGACAACACCGACAGTGAGGATGAATTCACGGAGAAACTCCGGTCGTGAGCCTTCAATCACCTCCTTGAGGACCCGCGCATAGAGGCCGGTGTGGAAATTCCCGTCGGGCAGTTCGAGAACACCTTGGAATTGACCATTGCGCAAACGTACCTTTTGAAGGGCTGACACCATTCGAGCCACATAGGCCTTTGCTTGGCTTTCTCAATAGTCTGTGGCCCCTTTCGCATCCCTTGCTCCACCCCCACGCGCTTACATTCGAATATCGCGAATGGGTGATGAAAAAGATCACATACGGTCACACCACATTTGGAGGATCTTATCTTGTCGAGATGAGCCACGAGGATACCCGTACGGTCCTCTGCGAGTACGCAAGCGTTGCGCTTCACATGATCCGTCGATAGGAGTTGCACGGACTTGAACTCTTTTGCTTTCGGGAACGAAAAGTCTTTCTTGAGTTTCGCAGGTGTCAGCGGAAGACCGGCGACATTGAGCGTAACCGTCTGGCGTGTATGGATTGGATGAAGCGAAAATTCCACATTGTGCAGTATATCAGGATTGGCAAATTCGGGAATCGAACGCTCGATGACGATATGATCTCGGAGATCCCACGCAAGCAGAGTGTAAAAAGTCATCAGTTCAACAAGCGTGCCGAGCGCTCGTCCTGCCGCTTTCTTCCGGTCTGAGGCGTAGCCGAAAACGGATTCGGCCAGAGTCTTCTGAAGAACATCTACCGATCTGAATGCCATGTTGCCCACTCCCGGTCTTTGTTCGTTCTACCCTGTCAACGTTGATCGACTTCCCCGGAAGTCGAATCGGGCGACGGTTCGGACTCTGAAGGTTGGGTGAAATCTTCCGGCGATCCTTTCTCGGAAACGATTGCAGACTTTTCCGCAACAGGTCTCGATTCAACCGGCTGATTCTCCTCATCAGCGCTTTCCGCATGTGCCCCCGGACCGAGAATCGCCTTGACTTCCTCTACCTGCAGAACCTCTCGTTCCAAGAGGGCAGTGGCCAGTGCATCCAGCCTGTCGCGATGTGTTTCCAGAATACTCCGCGCAACCGCGTGACATTCATCAACCAGGTGGCGAACCTCTTTGTCGATTTCGAACGCGATTTCCTCGCTGTAGTCTTTATCTTTATAGAAGTCCCGTCCGAGGAAAATCTGGTTTTCGTTCACCCCGAAAGTAAGCGGACCCAGTTTTTCGGACATCCCGAATTGACAGACCATTTTGTGCGCAATGTTGGTAACCCGTTCCAGATCATTCTGAGCGCCTGTGTTGACATCACCGAAAACCAGTTCTTCCGCGACCCGACCTCCGAGAAGTCCGGCCATCCGGGAAAGCAACTCGGTTTTGGTTGTGAGATAGCGATCCTCGGTAGGCAGGTGCATGGTATACCCCAACGCCCGTCCGCGCGGAAGAATCGAGACCTTGTGGACAGGATCACAGTCCTTGAGAAAGTGCATCACAACAGCATGACCCGCCTCATGGTAGGCGACAATCCGTTTTTCGCGATCGTTGATGGCTCGGCTCCGTCGCTCCGGCCCGGCGGTTACCCGTTCGATCGCTTCTTCGAAGTCGGACATGTCGACGGCGTTTTTATTGAGTCTGGCTGCCAGCAGGGCCGCCTCGTTCACGGCATTTTTGATATCTGCGCCGGAGAACCCCGGCGTTCGTCGGGCCAGCAGGGCCAGATCGACATTCCGTGCCAAAACCACATTCCGGGTATGAACCTTGAAAATCGCCTCCCGGCCTTTGAGATCCGGACTGTCCACGACAATCTGACGGTCGAATCGTCCCGGACGAAGAAGCGCCGGGTCCAAAACATCCGGACGATTGGTGGCCGCGATGAGAATCACTTCATCGTTGGAGTTGAAACCGTCCATTTCGACGAGCAGCTGGTTGAGAGTCTGTTCGCGCTCATCGTGGCCGCCCCCCACGCCGGCGAAACGCTGCCGACCGACGGCGTCGATTTCATCCATGAAAATCAGGCACGGCGCGTGTTTTTTACCCTGTTCGAACAAATCGCGTACACGCGATGCCCCTACACCGACAAACATTTCCACGAAGTCGGAGCCGCTGATGCTGAAAAACGGCACGTTCGCTTCCCCCGCGACAGCGCGCGCCAGAAGCGTCTTGCCGGTTCCCGGTGGACCGTGCAACAGCACCCCGCGCGGGATCTTGCCGCCCAGTCGCTGAAACTTCTGCGGATCTTTGAGAAATTCAACTACTTCTTGCAGTTCCTCTTTCGCCTCGTCGCAGCCCGCCACGTCATCAAAGGTAACTTTCGGTCCCCCTTCCTGCTGGAGCCGCGCTCGGCTTTTTCCGAATGACATGGCCTTGGTTCCACCGATCTGCATTTGACGCAGGATGAAAAACCACACCCCGATCAGCAACAACACCGGGAAAACATTCAAGAATGCGCTGAACAGCCAGCTGCTTTGAGTAGAAGCCTCATACTGAAGGGACGGATTAATTTCTTTCTTGTAAGTGGCGAGACGGTCCCGGATGCTCTCGGAGTATTCCGGCAGGATATGGACCTGGAATTCCCGCTCCGGCTCGGTTCCGTCCGGTCCATCCGGATCGTATTTCCCCTGGATACTGTCGAGGGAAACAACGACATAAGTCAGCACACCACCTTTGCCGTCCAGGAGTTCATCGAACTGGTCCAGTTTCATTCGGACCAGCGGGGTCTCCTGCACAAGGTGGACGACCACAATGATGACGATAAGCAGCAGCCCGTAAAACAGAACGGTTCGATTGAACAAGTAAGTACCTCAAGGTTTCGGTTGCCTCACAGGCCCCACGATTCGCACCGGGGAAAAACGAAACAGCCCCGCATTTCCCCCGGATTATATTTCATTCTTATGGTAAACTTTTCACAAAGCAATATCAAGCAGAATGGCCAATCCGCCCCGGGGACACGCCACACGGGAGGACAGTATGAACTTTCCGCTCAAGAAAGTGATTGTGTATCTAGCGATTCTCATTGCGGTCTGGTACGGATACCGGCGTTTGATGGACCTGCCGGTAACCTGTGTAGCCTTTGTCGAACCCACTCTCAAAAAAGGACGTCCAAATGTCCTTGAGATTCTCCTGTCTAAAGTTGTGGACAGCCGCCGGGAACTGACGGGTAACGATCCGTACAAGGTGTATGCCTTTGCCGGGGATAAGGACCGACTCGAATCGGTCTCGTTCACCCATAACGGTCAACCTGTTCCTTTCAAAGTTGATCCGGAAACGGAGACCAGTTCGGTTGAAGTCGACGGGGACACGGAACCGGGGTTACACACTTATGTTCTGAAGGCGCGTGACACCAGGGGACACGAATCTGTTGCCAGGCTGATTATCAACATCAGACTGGTGCCGATTGTCCCGGTGGGCGGGGTGATGTAGGGCATCCTGGGGGACTCGACATTTTCCTCACCCCGGCCCTCTCCCGGAGGGAGAGGGGGATTGGGATTGCTCTTGCAGAATGGGAAGGGACCGACAGGGCTTATAGGACCCATACGATCCATAAAATACTCAGAAAAACGCGATCTCCGGTGGGGGCGAGACAGGAGTTCCCGCAAGGTTGAGATGCGCATAAAGCGCCCACGCAAGAGCATAGACCGTATCGTCATGCACTGTCCGGGAACCTTCCGGGTGCCCGAACGAGAACCGTCCGGTCGCCTCACGTCGATACTGAAAGGCCTTCAGTTCGGAGATCAGAGTCTCTGAGACATCGAGCGGAATCTCGATCTCTTTCCGACGGAACAGGTTATACAGCGTATTGAAAATAATTTGCTGGGTGGCAGCGGTCGGCGCGATCAGTTCCGTTTGCACCCCCAAAGCGGTCAGGTAGTCCGCAAGGCTTTTGCCCTGGTATTGCTCGACAGCCGCGTGAGCAATGCCGTACCTCTCCACCAGACGCGCGGCCTCACGGTGGATTTCATTGGTATCGGCGCGGGTCAGACGGACAACATCGATGACCCGATATCGTAATTGCGTTTCTTCCTCGGATTGCACATAAGGCCACGGAAGATTCTCCTCGGCTTCCATAGAGACTCCATACCTCGCCAGGACCGCCAACGCCGATGCATCATGGGAATCGTCGTAAGACAGGGCCAGGTCCGCGCCGAGGGTGGCCATTTCTCCCTCGCCGAGTTGTTGTGCCGCGTGGGGCACAATCATCGGGTCAATCAACCCGGCAAACAGGCTATGGCTACCCTCTACCCACTCCGCCATCACCTCGGCGCGGAACTCCAGTTCTGTGCGTGACCGTCTCAGCCGTTCGATTTCTTCTTCCCGAATTTCCGGATTGACTGTACTGGGCCATTGAAAAGAAATGATGTCATCCCTCTTCTCCTGGCCGTCCCGGAATAACGGGTACACCCAGGAATGGACCGAGGACGGAGAAGAGACAATCGCCATCCGCCCCTGGTCTTTCTCTGTAGTAATCATGGCGTACTCGACAGCGGCGCGGATTTCCTCGCCCTGTTCCATATAACAGGCCTCATCCAGGATTACGGAAAGGCTGCCGGTCGTCTCATCGGATTTGCACGGATGATACCCGCGAATAGTCGCTGCTTTTGCAGGCAGGAAAATGATTCGAGACTTGTTCCGGAGAGTGATCCGTTCGGCGCCGGATTCGGTAACAAATTTTTTCAAGTCCGATGAGTCCAGCAGATCGAGCATCCTCTTGCCGAATTCCGAGCACATCCGCACCCCCGAGGACACAACCAGCACAGTGTGATTGGATTTACGGCAGGCGGTATAGAGCGCGAATACCCTTGCCGCCATCGATTTGCCCGCGCCGCGACCGGCCATCATGATCACGACCCGGTGAGGCGCATTGCAGAACTCCACCTGGTGAGGGTACAGAGTCACCCCAAGGGCCTCACGCGCGAAGGTCGCGGGATCGGCCAACCGACCCAAAGGGATGCTATCGGCTTGTTCGTTGATTTTCGACGTCGTATGCTGCTCGATTTCCTTGAGGAGCCGCATCAGGATGGTGGTCTGCTGCGCGCGGGTTTTTCGAAGCGCATCACGTTCTTTCGGTTCGAGGCCGCCCCAACAGAGTTCCCGGTCGATATCGGCGAGGGTCTGTTCGGTGGCGGCGAACTGTTCAATCAGCGGCAGTAAGAGCGCGTTGCATCCGGTCATCTGTTCGAGTTCGCGAATGCGGGTTTGCAAGGGTACCTCATGGTCCATTCCACCTTGCTGCGCCGGCGGTTGCAAGCGAAGCCGGATGAGTCGCTGCCCGCGTTGCAGCCTGTATTCCACAATCCGTTCGCTTGCTTTCAGAATCACGAGTGTGCGGCCGATGGTGCGTCGATCTCGTTGGATCTCTCTGGCCAGTTCGCGGATATGAAACTGGACCATGCCTATCTCGTCGCAATGGCTGTTCAGCCATCGGCTGACAAGGGTTTCCGTTGTGGGGGCTTGTTTTGTTCTCACGGAAATCGTTTCTCCTATTATTAGAGGGAATCGGCGCAGAAAGGGGGATTTTGATGCGCGGGTGGCCGGTGTGATGAATCGAGACGTAGCGGAAGGATGGATACGGGGCGGGGTATTGAAATACAAACCGTCAATGACATTGAATGCCTTCATTTATGGGGTGAAGCAAGCACAACCGAGCATTTGAAGAACGGTGGATGGACGCTTCCGGGAAACCATGCAAGAATGAATTGTGTGAAGGGAGTAACCGACAATGAAATGTGAGTATCACAATGCAAAGAAAGCTTTTTGACGATCCGGTCTGCTCCATTCCGCCGAGAAATGGCGAGACCCGCGAACCTTATGGTCGGATTGATGCTGATCCGGAGACCCATGCCAAATTACTGGCCTATTGTCGGTTACGGCCAGGGGAAGTCTGGTTGGATTCGGAGAAAGGGCATCGGGTGGGTGTGCTGGATGCAACGAATGTCGAACATGTCGCAGGAGTTGTGGGGGAAGATAGACCCGCGCTTTTCGTAAACGATCCGCCTTACAACGTGGCTGTCGGGAATTCGAATACGTGCAATCTTCCAAAGACGGAACTATCCGCCTACATGGTTTTTTCGAGAAAATGGGTGGAGAACTGCGCCAGAGTTATGGGCGATAACGCCCACTTTTACGTTTGGCTAGGGGCTGATGTTCGCGACAATTTCCAGCCTCTGCCGGATTTCATGATTATGATGCGTGATATTCCTCAACTGAAGCCGCGCAACTTTATCACACTGCGCAACCAGAGAGGCTATGGAACCCAGAAAAACTGGATGTGGGTGAGACAGGAACTACTTCATTACATCCATGGCGATCCCGATTTCACCGTGCAGTACACCAATATCCCAAAGATCCTCCGAGGTTACTACAAGAACGTGAACGGCAAGATAACGGAGAACATAGAGCGCAGTAAATCGGGTAATATCCGTCCCGGCAACGTGTGGGTAGATGTGCAACAGGTGTTCTATCGTATGGAGGAGAACGTTCCGGGATGTTACGCGCAGAAGCCCCTCAAGGCGATCGAGAGAATTCTGCTGTCAAGCAGCAAGGCCGGCGATTGTGTCTTGGATTGTTTCTCCCACTCAGGAACCACACTGATCGCAGGAGAGAAACTTGGCCGACGGGTTGTGACCTGCGATATCGATCCTGTATTTGCCGAACTGACGATCAGGCGGCTTGAGCACTACCGAAAAACCGGAAGAACGGGATGGCAATGGCATAATCCGTTTCCTGAGATGGAGCAAGTCTATGACGCAGCGGCAACTGCGTGAATACCTGGACGCATTCATCAGAACACTCGGACAGCAGGACAGAGATTTCCTTGATGCTCGTCTGCAATCCCTCGCTTCCGTATTCCCGTTCAACGAGTACGAGTATATCCTTATGTTTCTTCGGGATCGGTCGGTGATCTCCTTCCAAGAGTATGAAGATTTGAGGAACAGGTATGTCTCGGCCAACCGATACTTGAACCTTTTTGGCCTTGCTCCTCGGATATTCGGCCAGATCTGGGGCGAACAGCATCTCAGGGATCTGGATTCGAGGTTCAGGAAAGCGGATAAAACTGTCGATACGGATCATGAAGGACAGTATGATCTGTGGATCGAAGGTGTCCGCGTTGAAGTAAAGGCGGCGCGGGCAATCGACACGAAAAAACGTGGAGACTTGGTTTCTAAGGCCCTGAGAACGGATTCGGAACGCCCATTCTGGATGAATTTCCAGCAGTTGAAATTGGATATCTGTGATGTGTTTGTGTTCCTGGGTGTGTGGGTGGACGCCATCTGCTATTGGGTGTTGTCCCACAATGATGTGAAGAACAGTCCTTACCTCAGTCACCAGCACAGGGGAGGCATCGAGTATCAGATCGGGATCAACCACAAGAACATTTCCGCGTTTGAGAAGTATCTTGTTGACCCCCCTCATGTCGCGGAAAAAGTGATCGCACTTGGCCAGCGGAATGGAAGGCGATGAACCCTGCGCAACCACAGGGGGATTGCCGCCCCCTCTCCCGGCGGGAGAGGGTTGGGGTGAGGGTCTTCTTGCGTTGAATCGGCACTCTATCGTTGTATGATTCCTGCGGCACCCACAGGCGGATTGCCCCCGCGCAAGAGGGGGATTAATCCGGCATGATTGCCGGACCATAAATCACGGTTAAAATGACCGCACCTTGGGCGAGGGAATACGGTGTTGGGAAGGAATTTCTGTTCTGGCTACTCAATCATCGATGAACCAAAGCACAAGGAATGCGATCTTCGCTATTGTGATAGTCGTCACAATCGTGGCTGTCCCTTACGGGTGGCTCTTTTTTGGCCCCATACTCAAAGACTATCTACAGCGCACGGAATTCAATTCAGAGATCTGGAAAGACACAAAAATAGCACATAAGCCGCCGTACCCTCGTATCAGAATAGTGGATGACCTCCTTCGCCGGAATATGCGGATGGGCATGAACCGGGAGGAGGTTGTGGTGTTGCCTGGTGAATGCGACCAGAAACGTTATGGGGAGGATTATTTTGTATACTTCCTGGGGCCGGAACGATCTTTAATTCCTCTTGATTCGGAGCGGCTGATAATGAAATTAGATGCGAACGAGAATGTTTGCGAGGTTTTAATCCGTACTGATTAAGCGTCCAGGTTGGGAAAGATGGGCCTGCCGGGCGCTGAATCACCTCCTCTCGACCAAATGCAGATTTGCCGCGACCGGAATTTCAAACAAGTCCCGGCGCATGAGACGAGAGGAAAAGAACAGGACTTCCAGGTTCTCGACCTCACCGGTAGTCGGATTCAAACGTGCAATCACATCGTCGTTCAGCTCTTCGGATTCCTGCTCTGGGTATGGGGGAATCTTGTCGATATGAAGAATGTCGCCTTCTCGGTCATATTTGAATGTCAGTTTCGTGTCCATTCGGTTTCTCCTGCCGTCAAATTCTGCGTGCGATATGCGGTGACAATCCAATGCCGAGTTCGTTCCGCCTTCTCCGTGATGACAACGACAACAACGTACTTCCCACCGGGAAGGCTGTCGAACCACCGCGCGAACAGACATGCGTCAGAGCAGCGTAGACTGCGTCGAACACGGTCGGGATCTTCCAACGTCCCCGCGATGAGTTCATAGCACCTGGGAAGCATATCCGGATGTCTTTCAACAATGTGTTTCATCCGTTCATCAGTCAATGCAACTTGACTGCCCAGATATGGACATGACAGAAAAGGCATTCTGAACCTTCATTTTATCAATATAGTATATCAGCAAATAGACCAGGAGATCGGAAGCGTTTTCTGGAGTACGGTCCGGGGAGGGATACCGTGGTGTTCCGTGCCCCCTACTTCTTCAGCTCCTGCATCCTTTCATACATCTGTCGAAGCGAACCGGCAGCGCGAACATCGCTTCCGGAAATGAGGATTCGATACCCGTCTTTCAACCGTTGCTCGACCGATTTCTCATCCGCCCCGACAATCAACGGCACATGGTGCTTCTTGCAGGCTTCGCTGACGGCCTGAAATCCTTCCATCACCTCCGGATGTTTCATATCCCCATCCACGCCGCAGCTGAAACTGTAATCGTAAAGCCCGAAAAAGATCGCACCGACACCGGGGACAGACAGAATCTCGTCGATGTTCTTCCTGCCCTCTTTGTCTTCAATCATCAGGATTGCCAGCAGATCGCCGTTCGGGTCCAGCGGCCAGACATCGGCGCGGGACACGTATTCCTCCGAGGTCAATCCCCACAGATAGGCGCACATGTCCGGTGAGGCCCCCCGTTTGCCTTTCGGCAGAGGCTGCGGATCGCCTTTCGGCTGGGGATACCGGCACGCCGAAATAACCCGCTGTGCGTCCTTCGCATTGGTGCAGTGCGGCACAATCACCCCAAACGCCCCGGCATCCAAAACCTGCTTGATATACGGTTCAATCGGACCGGCGGCATCGCACGGAATCCGCACCCACGGCGCAATGCTCGGCTGCAAACTCCCCGTCTCCAGGACCTCCCGTTTTGAATGAAACGCCATCAGGATCGTCTGCAAGCGCTCGATATCGAACGGCAGATGCTCCATGTCGATCAACACATAGTCGATCATCGGGGTCTTGAGGCCGGTATCGCGGTCTACATGCGCATTGGACTCCACCAGCCCGACGGCCGTATAAATCGACATCGACTTAAACCAGCTTCCCAGTGCGACTTGGTTCCGCTCCAGCTTCACGATTACCTTGTTCAAATGCTCGTCTGCCTGTCCCAGTACCGGGACCGATATTGCGGTCAGGACTGCCGAAATCACGATATGCATTCTCTGAATCAACATGGGTTCGTATCTGCCTCGTCTTCCTGAGAATCACCCAGTACGATACTTGCATCCACCTTGATGCGCACGGTTCATACCGTGCCTACTGCCGTCCGTTCGGTCCATGTCCGTCCTCACTCTGGGTTACAAAACCCGACGATTTGTGAAAAAGTATCGGTAGTTGGACCGCAGGAGGTTCCTCACAATGCCAGGCAAAGTTTTCTCTCTTCTCATCCTCTTATCCGTCCTGTCCATTCCCATCCGGCCCTTTGCGCAAGATGAGTTCCCTGTGCCCATTATGATGGCGGAAAAAACCGGCGAGGTCCGCGCCGTTGTTGTTCCCGATGAGGGAATTGCGGGGCAGTACGGAACTTGGACCGTCACCTGCACCGTCGGCAAGAGCGGCATTCAAACCGGCGGCGGGATTCGGGTGCAACTGCCGGACTCGTTCCACGCCGGGCCGCGCAATTCCGCCAATCCGCTCCAGGCAACCGATCCTGCAGGGGAACACTATGTCCGTGCTGTATGCTCCTGCCCGGATGTTATCCTGAAAACCACCGTCGAAGCGCAGACGGATGGCTTGCTTGTGAAGCATTCAAAGGTGTCACTGGATGGGCGTTATGCACGGAATGTTTTTGTGGTTCGCACGATTCTTGAGAAAGGTACGCTTCAGGAAGGCGACACCATTTCGGTGATCTATGGCGACCGCTCCAGCGGCGGCGCCGGACTCCCTGCCGGCACTATCTCCTTCCGTCCGAAAACGATTCTGATCGCAGTCGATTCAACAGGGAAAAGCCGCTTCCATGAACTGGAAAATCTTCCCACAATTTCCTGCCGACCCGGAGCGGCTGAGCATATCCTGTTTCATTTTCCATCCCAAGCCGTTGTCGGGCAACCGATACGCGGTCTTATCTCACTGATGGATGGCCGGTTCAACCCGGTGGAACACGTGTCGTTGATCGATTTGTCACAGGGAACCGGCGAGGCTGATTTTCCAAAACAGGTCTCCGTTCCGCCCAAGACCGGCTACGTCGAATTTGAGATCGTTCCCAAAGCGCCAGGGGTTCTGCGGATCAATGCCCGCACCGCACGCGAGGAGTTGCTGACGACCTCCAACCCGGTTCGCGTTACCGTTGAGCCGCCGAAACAGAATGTCTATTGGGGAGATATCCACTCCCACACTCATTACAGCTGGGATGGTGTCGGCGATGACCAATTTAATTTTGCCCGATATATCACCGGCCTCGATTTCTATGCCATGACCGACCACTCGATGACTCCCACAGAGCAGGGCTATACACGTGGCCTGAGCGACTACTGTTGGCCGGAATACACCGCGCTCAATGAAAAATTCAATGTCCCCGGCCGGTTCGTGACCATCCAGGCTTACGAATGTTCGTTCGGCACCCCGTATGGGCATCATAATGTCTATTTCCGGAACAAGCCGGGAGCGTTACTGGACCCGAAGAATTGCACGCTGGAATCTTTGTGGCAGGCGCTGGAGGCCGGAAATGCGCTGACCATCCCTCACCACACCGGCAAAATGCCGAAAGACATCACCTTCGCAGATAACAACGCCGAATTGCGCCGCAATATCGAGATCTATTCGGCGCACGGTCTCAGCGAGGTATACAACCCAAAACACCCGCTGGCTTTCGAGAACAGCCTGTTCACAAGCGATTCGCAGAGTGCGCAAGCCGGCTCCTATGTGCAGGATGCCTGGATGAGGGGCCTGATGCTTTCCACGATTGCCTCCTCCGATGACCACCGGGCGCATCCGGGCCTGCCGCATCACGGACTGGCAGCCGTCCGTGCGACGCAGCTCACGCGCAATGATATTTTTCAGGGTTTGTATGACCGCCACACTTACGGTACAACGGGCGCGAAGATCATTCTCGATTTCACTCTGAACGGCGTGGAAATGGGTGAAACCGCTGTATTGCAGGGGCCGGCCGTGCTGCGGGTCAACATAACCGGCACGGACTTGATCGACAACGTGGAGATTCTTCGGTATGACCCGATACAAGGCGCCCCGTTCTTCAATGTCATTCATACCTGGAGACCGGATACCACGGAGTTTGAGAGCGAATATACCGATCCCAACGGGAAACCGGGCGCGATTTACTATGTCCGGGTGACCCAGAAGCACAAAATCCTGGACCGCTGCGTTATGGCCTGGTCCTCTCCGATCTGGAGCAAAGCGCGGGAGAAATGAGAGGAGAGGATGAAGGATGAAGGATGAAGGATTTGATAGGACTCGTGAGAGCTATGGGACTTATTTCCTTCCCCCGAATTCTCGCACCCAACAATCCGTAATCCGCTCTTATCGACAATCCTGTTTTAAATTACTATACTTTTCAATATGCAAAACATGCGAATCAAGAGGATAACGGTGGTCCTTTGTTTGCTTTGGCTTCCAGGGGGGGGACCGGCCGAGGTTGATCCATCCACTCAGCAACGTATTGAACATTTGGAGAACGAAAACCGCGAACTGCGGACACTGGTGGAGGAACTTCAGCGTCGCCTGGAGGCGGTCGAGAAACGCTTTCCATCTCCCAAAATCTCCGAGGAATATCCTACATCCGCCACACGACCGCTTCAGGACCTGGACCGCCGGGTGCAGGTCCTCGAAGATTTGGAGGAGAAATTCGAGAAAGGCTGGCTTCGTTCGCTTCGACGGAAATGGTTGGAACTCGGCGGGGAAATCGAACTGGAATACCGGGACACCCAACGCGAGCGGCACAGCCGGGCCGATGTTACCGAGGATCCCTACGGCCAATTCCAGATCGACCATGTCCGGCTCAGCCCACGGGTTCGGTTTACCGACGACCTGATACTGGAGGCTGATTTCGATGCCGGGCAGCAGGCCACGTCGGATCTCCAGGAGGTTTATCTGCTTTGGCGAAACCTGCCCCTCCATTCCGAATTGACCATCGGCCAGCAGAAAAAGTTCTTTCGGCCGGATCGTAAAACCGAATCCTATCCGCTCGCCGGAACGGCATTCTGGCATGACCGCGATCTGGGTGTCAGCGGGAAATCCGAATGGGGACCCTTTTACTCTCACTTGGCCGTAATGAACGGCCTTCGCATGGATGATGATGAAATCGGGGAGGATGAATCGTTCCCCATCCTGGCCGATGACCTCGAATATGGCGATTCCAATGCGAACAAGGAGATCAGCGCCGGCCTTGGTTGGAAGGAGAAATCCGGCGAATGGGGCAAAATCGACCTGATGTTGTTCGGTGTCTGGGGAGAACTGTCCGATGACGATGAGATTTTTCTTCTGGGGCTTCCGAAATATCGGTTGATCCAGGATGGGAATGACCGTAACCGATACGGGGCAAACCTGGATTACCAGTGGAATGAGGCGAACCTGTTTTTTCAGTACATCACTTCGGATGATGGCGGATTGGAGCGGGATGCCTGGTATCTGCAATCTTCCTATCGATTCAAACCGGAGTTGAAATATCTTCTATCCGTTGAACCACTTGTGCGGTACGGTGAATTGAACCTGAACCTGGATCCGGTTTCCACCAATTCCAGAACGTGGGACCGCCGACAGTGGACCGTTGCGTTGATTATGGAACTCGTGAAAGATGTTTTCCTGCGCACCGAATACACGATCAACGATGAAGAAACCGGCGCGGATGATATTCGGAACGATGAAGCATTGATCCAGTTGGAATTGCGCTTCTGATTCATCACAGGCTGGAAGCCCGTGCCACCCGATTTTTTCTCTCTTTCCGGGAAGATACTCTTCTCCCTCTTCTCCCGGGAGGGGGTTGGGGTGAGGGAAAGAACGATAGTTGGCGCGAGGGTAATTCGGGGTGGCGCCGGCCTCTTGCTGGTGATCTTTGCGGACAGGGCCATTGACAATCTTGGGTATACAACATGATTGAACACTCGCAAGCGCGTCCGTTTTTCCTGGAACACAACTTCTGGCGCCTCTATGCCCGTCTCTGGCGGCATGTGCGGCCGTATTGGAAACTCTGTGTTGTCTCCATGATCTGCATGATCCTGATGATGAGCTTTCTTGCGGGTCGTATCTGGGTCATCAAGCCTCTTCTCGACGCCATCGAGAAGGGCACACTCGCCGAAAACCTTACCTGGATTCTTCTTTTTGCCCTCTGCGTAACTCTGCTGCGCGGCATAGTGGACTATACCCACTCTTTCCTTACGCGGTATGTCGGACATCGAGCCATCCGCGACCTGCGCAATACCGTGTACAACCATATTCTCTCCCTCAACATGAGTTTTTTCGACCGTCAACGGTCCGGCGATCTTCTGGCCCGGTTGACAGGGGATATCAATGAAGTCCGCCAGTCGGTCAAACTTTTGTTCAGCAGTATTTTTGTCAAACCGCTGGAGTTATTCGTGTATATCGGCCTGATGGCGTCGCACAGCTGGCAACTCACTCTGATGCTTCTTCCGTGTGTGCCGGTAATTTCCTGGGTGATTCGACAAATCAGCCGCACCGTCAAACGATTAAGCCGCGCCAGACGGATCGAGAATGCCGTACTCTACGGTATGATCTCCGAGAGCCTGGCCGGAATGCGCATCATCAAGGCGTTCAATCTGGATAAGTATCACCAGAACCGATTCGAGCAACAGACCGAACGACTATTTCAACTCACCATTCGTTCGCACATTTTCCAGGCGATGAGCTCCCCGCTCATGGAGGTAATCATTTACAGCAGCGTTGCGGTAGTTGCCTGGATAGTGCTCGGATTCATGACCAGCATGACCCTCGGCGACAAAGGAGTGTTTTTCGTTGCCGCCTTTATGAGTTTCAAACCGATCAATAACCTGACCGACATTCAGTACAGCATTATTGAAGCGCTTGCGGGGGCCGAGCGGGTTTTTCAATTGCTGGATGAGCAACCCACCATCCGGGACCTCCCCAACGCCGTGGTAATGCCTGCGCCGCGTCACGCCGTAGAGTTCCAGAATGTCTCGTTTGCTTATGACCGGGACTATGTTCTCCAAGACATCGATTTCCGCGCGAAGATCGGTGATACGATTGCCTTTGTCGGACCCAGCGGGGCAGGAAAGACTACATTGATTAACCTGCTGATCCGTTTCTATGATCCGACACAGGGACGGATTTTAATCGACGGCCGCGATATCCGGGAAGTACAGATTCGTTCATTGCGCTCCCATACGGCCCTGGTGACCCAGGAACCGATCCTTTTTAACGACACGGTCCGGAACAACATTACCTGCGGCTTGGAGCATTTCGACGAGGAGCAGGTGTATGATGCGGCGGTGGCCGCGTTTGCGCACGATTTTATTTTGCAGCTGCCGGATGGCTATCAGACTATTGTAGGGGAACGCGGCGCGATGATCTCCGGCGGGCAGCGACAGCGGATCGCCATTGCGCGCGCGCTTCTGCGCAATCCCTCCATTCTTCTTCTCGACGAGGCCACCTCTTCTCTTGATTCCGAATCGGAGAGGATCGTACAGAGCGCGTTGGAGCGGCTCATGCAGGGACGAACAACTTTTGTAGTTGCGCATCGACTTTCGACGGTCGCGAACGCGAAATGCATCTATGTTCTGGACAAGGGACGAATCATCGAGCAGGGAACCCACCAGGAATTAGCCGCCATGGGAGGACTATATGCCTGGCTGTATGAAGCTCAGATGCAGCCGGTGTAGACGAATACGAATTAAAACTTATTAAAGGATGGTCCATTAGAAACGATACGGGCGCAGGGCTGTGAGCCTTCTTCTCCTTGCGGGAGAGGCCGGCCATGGGGAGATTGATCTTGTTCCACCCCCGTAGCCAGCGCCATCACCCGCTCCTGATCCAATTCCTCTACGCGAAACTTGCGGCTGATTGTCCCCCGGCACATCACATACACAGAATCGGCCATACCGAGTACCTCCGGCAGATAACTCGATACAAAAAGGATGCCCCGGCCTTCCTCGGCCAGACGATTCATCAAGCGGTAAATCTCATTTTTGGCTCCCACATCAATACCCCGTGTCGGCTCATCCAGAAGCAACACCTTCGCATCGGCGCAGATCAGCCGGGCCAGCGCCACTTTCTGCTGATTGCCTCCTGAAAGTTCCCGGACGGCCTGGGAAGGCGATTTCGCTTTGATCCGAAACCGCTCAATCAACGCCTCGGATACACGTTCCCGCCGTGTGTGCGACAGAACCCCCCACCGGCTGATTTGCTCCGGCGCGGAAAGGGTCATATTCACAGCAACAGAGAGGTTCTGCGCAAGACCCTCACCGCCACGGTCCTCGCTGAGAAATCCGACCCCATGATGGAGCATACGGTGAGGAGATGGAACCCTGATGCGCACATCCCCCAGCGTGAATTCCTCAACATCCGCCGAGTCCAACCCGAACAGCGCCCGAAGCATCTCGGTTCGGCCTCCGCCCACCAACCCGGCAATTCCGACAATCTCGCCCGCACGGACCTCCAGAGAGGCATTTTTTGTCCCGTTCGGGCTGTTCAGGTTTTTCAGGCGCAGGAGAACCGGGCCAAATTGCGGCTGCCGTTTGGGATACAGGTCCTCAATAGTGCGCCCCACCATGTGACGGATGATCTCATTGGGAGATGTCTCGGCTGCCGGACCTTGCCAGACCCGATGCCCATCCCGAAGGACGGTCACCATGTCGCCGATCCGCTCGAATTCCTCCAAGTGATGAGAAATGTAAATGATTCCCACTCCTCGCTGCCGAAGCGAATCCACAACCCGGAACAGGTTCTCCGATTCCTGCTCCGATAGAGCGGCGGTCGGTTCATCCATGACAATCAACTCCGCATCCGCCCCGATGGCGCGGGCAATCTCAACCAGCTGACGTTGCGCAATACCCAGCTGACGAGTCGGAAGAGTGGGGTCGATATCGGCTCCCAGCATCCTGAAAAGTTCACGTGTTCGTTGTTTTTGCTCCGATTCCCGCACAACCCCCGCAGACCGGATTTCCCGTCCCAGGAAAACATTTGCGTGAACCGGAAGGTGCAGGGCCAGGTTGAGTTCCTGGTAAATCATGGCAATTCCGCTCCGAAGAGAATCAATCGGACTGTGCGGGCGGTGCATCCGACCTTTCCAGCGGATCTCCCCCCGGTCGGCTTTCTCAACCCCCATCAGGATCTTGACAAGAGTACTCTTCCCAGCCCCGTTCTCCCCCGCCAAAACATGGACTTGTCCCGGAAAAACGTCCAGATTCACACCGGCCAAAGCCACAGTCTGGCCGAATGTTTTGTGTATGCCGCGAAAGGTCAGGAATTCCTCTGCCACCGGTATCTTAAATCCACAGATGTTTTCTGCATCGCAAAGATGATAAGATGGAAAAAGCGCATTATTCTAATAGTATGGAGATATAGAGAATACCTTGAGGCCCGTTAGCGGTAACCGGAATTGTGCCGGGAAGCGATGGGTAAAATCCAACAAGTTCGCTTCCTCCGGGGAACCGGAAGCCCGCGAAACAGCATCAGGCCAGGGCGCTGTTCTCCAAACTCTCCAGTCCAACTCCGTCGATCGGCGTTCCACAGTGGCCGCATCGTCCGTCTTTCAGGAAATACCCTGTCACCGTAAATCCAAAACGCTCGATCACTATTCGCCTGCATGAATAACACCGCGTACTTTCCGTGGGATCACCGGGCAGATTTCCGGCGTAGATATATCTCAACCCCGCTTCCCTGCCGATTTGTACGGCATTCCCGATCAACGAAACCGGCGTTCGCCCCCGATCCGTCATGCGATAATCGGGATGAAACACGCTGATGTGCCAGGGAATCTCCTGGCCCACGGAGGCAATAAACTGCGCAATCTCCCGAATCTCCTGCTCGCTGTCGTTCATGCCGGGCACAAGAAGCGTTGTGACCTCCACCCAGAATCCCAGTTCTTTGGACGTTCGAATACTCTCCAGCACCGGCTCCAGCCGCCCCCGCATCACCCTCCGATAGGTTTCATCCCGAAAGCATTTCAGATCAATGTTCAGCGCACCCAGGTACGGCTGGGCGGTCTCCAGCGTTTCGCGGGTCATAAATCCGTTGGTCACAAAGACATTCTCTATCCCGCGTTCCTTTGCGAGACGCATGATGTGATAAGCATATTCAAAATAGATGGTCGGCTCGGAATACGTGTAGGCAATAGTCCGGCAGCGGGAGCGTTCCGCCGCCAGGACAATCTCTTCGGGCAAGGTCTCCTGCCCCTCGAATCGGCCTTCCCGTCGAACCGATTGCGACAGGCGCCAGTTCTGGCAAAAATCGCATTGAAAATTGCAGCCCGCCGTGGCAATGGAAAAGGAGGCGGTTCCGGGATAATAATGAAACAGCGGCTTTTTCTCGATGGGGTCGATATGCCGGGCTTGCAGCTGCCCATACACCAGGCTGTACAGTGTGCCGCCTTCGTTTTTGCGCACCATGCAAATGCCGGTTTTTCCATCCTCCATTTTGCAACGATGGGAACACAGGTTGCAGCGAACCGCGTTCCCCTCAAGACGTTCGTACAACATGGCCTCTTTCATGGTATTCCTCTTCTCTTTCTCCCTCCGGGAGAGGATTACGGTGAGGGTACTTACCTGTCCGACAATCTCCCAATCCGTCCATATTATCATGGAATTCCTCTTCTCCCTCGCCGTGCGCCCGCCATTACGTTACACTGATTGCGCATACGAACCGGGAGGATCTCCATCATGTCCACGCAATTCTATGAAGACCTCGCAGACCGTTACGATGTGTTCATCAACTGGCGCAATCGGGTCAAACGAGAGAAACCGTTTTTTGATCACCTTCTCCGCGAGCGATTCGCGACCTCCATCCTGGACTGCGGCTGCGGCACAGGCGAACAGGCGATTTTCTGGGCGGATGAGGCATACCGGGTGAAAGGCATTGATCCGTCTCCGCGCATGATCGACATCGCCCGGGGAAAAGCAGCAGAACGAGAGATTGAAGTCGATTTCGAGGTACTCGGCATCGAGGAGCTGAACGGGAACATCCACGGCACATTCGACCTGGTGGCCTGCCTGGGAAACACACTCGTGCATTTGCTGGATGAACCGAGCTTGCAGAGAGCCGCCACAGCATTCCGGTCCGTGACAAAACCCGGCGGATTGCTCGTAATTCAGTTGCTCAATTACACCCGCATTCTTACGTTCAACGATCGTTTTTTCCCTTCCAAGAACGGCCCGCTGGGAAACGATGAGTATATCTTCGTCCGATTCTATGATTTCGGTCCCACTCGGTTGACATTCAACATGCTGACCCTGCACAGGGAGGGCAAAGAATGGAAGATGGACATTGCCCGCACGCCGCATTATCCCTGGCAGGAGGCGGAGGTCACGCAGGCCCTGCTGCGCGCAGGGTTTGAGGAAGTAATCTGCTATGGAGGATTCGACTTCGCCCCCTTCGATCCGGACCGGAGCAGCGATCTGATCCTGGTCGCCGAATAAGAGGTTGAATCCGTAATGGAATCTTCCCTTGACTCGGCGGGAAACCTGGCAACTCTTCGTAAACCTCCCTGGATTAAAGCGCCATTGTCCACGGGAACAGGATATGCCACGGTTCGCTCTCTTGTGGACCGGAACCGCCTCCACACGGTCTGTCAAAGCGCGAGATGCCCCAATATCGCCTTGTGCTGGAGCAACGGCACGGGAACATTCTTAATACTGGGATCGGTGTGTACCCGATCCTGTCGGTTCTGCGCGGTCAAGAAGGGACACCCCAACAAACCGGACCCCGATGAATCCTCTCGCACAGCCGATGCGGTAAACACCCTGGGATTGAATTACGCGGTGATTACGTCGGTAACGCGGGATGACCTGCCTGATGGCGGCGCATCGGTTTTCGCTGAAACCATGCGGGCGATCCGCACCGTTCGACCCGATTGCCGTATCGAACTGCTCATCCCCGATTTTGCCGGGTCGATGGAGGCATTAGATATTGTGCTGAACGCGGGGCCGGACGTACTCAATCACAACGTAGAAACTGTTCCACGCCTGTACCCGCTTATACGACCCTCCGCCGATTGGAATCGGTCTCTGGAGATTCTCCGTCACGCCGCAAGAAAAGGATTTCTTACCAAGAGCGGCCTCATGGTGGGATTGGGCGAATCCAGGAGGGAACTCACAGCGGCCCTGACACAGATCGCGGCGGCAGGCGTTCACATTCTCACCATCGGCCAGTATCTCGCGCCCACATCGGGACATCACCCCGTAGAACGTTATGTCGCACCGGAAGAATTCGAAGACATTCGGGCGGAAGCGCAGTCACTCGGATTTCGCTTCGTGGTCGCGGGTCCCCTGGTGCGCAGCTCGTATCGGGCCGAAGAGGCTTGGCAGGCGTGTCTCACGGCAGATCCTTCATAACAAAATCCGGGATGTTCGTCACCCCGTATTCCGTGCCCGGAAACATCGATTTTATATGTGCAGCCAGGAATCCCACCGCCCGCTTCACCCCGTTCGATTTCACCGGATCGGTCACTGGGTCCACACGCACAGTCAATCCCTCGTCTCTGGCCGAAACAATCAGGTAGAACTTCTGGCTTCTCCCGTGTTCGGTCACCGAGGTCTGGAACAGGAGCGTTTTTCGGTTGTAAAGCATATAGGGAGGGTCAATGATAATCGGGTCCGGTTTCAGTTGTTTCAACGGCCCGATACTTTCCCACATTCGCTCCATGGAAATCTCGCCTCGAATCTGAATATGCGGCATGGAACCCCTCCGGCAAGGTTATCCGAGATTGTTCACCAGATCGTCAACCTCACGGGGGATGCAAAACTGCTCGATCAGGCGGTTGACACGCGCGCCGTAAATCCGATCGATCAGGTCCAGCTGATCGGGTACACAACACGCCAACTCCCGGCGCACCTCAATCCACCGTTCCCGTGCCTCCCACGAAACCAACCGCCCGGACGCAATTTCCCTGCACAGCGGATCAACCCGCTCCTGCAAGTCCCGACGGACTTGGGCATCCCATGGTTCATCCTGTTTCATCATTTCCGTTTCCGCTCAGACCAGACATTTCCCGAATTGGTAGGCCCTGTTCAGCAACGCTTTATCTTTCCGGACATCATCGGGTGCGGACAGATTGGCCGCTACAAAGTGTCCCCGGTAATCGGAATCCACGTAGCGCGCAAGACGCCGAATGGTCTCCACCGCCAAATCCGCTCCATCGAATTCATCCCCTCCGGCGGTCAACACAGCGGCGATGGCCTTGTCCTTGATGAGGATTCGCGGCGACTCCGATTCCTCAAACTTGAAGAAACAGAACATGCGGTCCAGAAGAATCTTCATCTGGGCGCTGACACTCCAGCAGAACACCGGTGAGGCAAGAACAATCACATCCGATTCAAAAAGCCTCGCGTAAATCCCGACCATATCGTCTTTAACTGCGCAGCCCGGCTCATCGGGCACAGACTGACAAACCAGGCATTCCCGGCAGGGGCGCAGGTCCATCCCATGGAGAAACACGCTTTCGACCTCCGCACCGGCATCCCGTGCCCCGGCCAGGACCCGTTCCAGTACAATGGCGGTATTACCTTGTTTCCGTGGGCTGCCGAGAAAGGCGATGATCTTTTTCATTGTAATGCTCCGGTCTTTAAGGGATTATTCCCCGGCAAATTCCTGCCAAATCTTCTCGACATCCCATGATTCACCCTCCGCCGGTTTGCCGGCGGCGACCGCACCATAGCGAAGATGCCATTGTTCCCCGGCTTTCAGGACTTTCGCTTTTTCCATGTTCGGAGAAGAAGAAATAAACTGCATATCTTTTTCCAGCACGTAAAACCTGGTCGGATGGCTGTCATTGGAAGGATGATCCAGGATGGCGGCGAGAGCCGGTCGGCCTGCCTGAATGCCGGAGATGGCACACCATTTGGCGGTCTTTCCTCGGCATTCATCCGCGCCTTCTTGTCCGTTGGAATTGAAGACACGAATTTGCTCAAACGGACCATTGCGCAGTGTGAATCCATGATACTCGCGAGGCTTATCCTTGTCGGAACCGAACACCACTTCCGGGGCAAGCGCGGTAAGAGTCAGGTCTACATCCACCAGCTGAAGGTTGCCTTGCGGGAGCAGGAAAGTCCACATACATTGCTCGCGAACCAGTGGTTCGCCGTTCTGACGCACCCAGAGGCTTTCTTCGCGAATTTGAGCGCTTCCATCCGGCAGCGTCCGGGTCTCAATTCCCGCCGGGATCATTTTCCCGCGCTGCCCCTGGGGGGAGTTCAACTCGGCCCAGAAATCCTCGCCGGAAACATCCGGCCAGCCCACGCACAACCCGCGATGATGAAGGTGATCGGCTGGGGAATCGTAAGTAATTACCCGGCCGTCAGGGCTTCGCAGCGGATGGATGTAACTTTTGTCCAGCGCAAGACCGCTGTGAAAGATCGCCACTTCCTTGCCGTTCAGCGACACGGTGATTTCCTCTCGCTGAGCGCGGTCGATTGTAAATCCTGTTTGTCCCTGTGAATTGGCCGTATTACAGAACATCAAAGCCGGCATCACAAACAGGCAGATTGTCGGAATGCTCCTTCGCATGGTTTCCTGCTCCTTTCATGGCCGCCTGCCTCTGAGATTATCGCAACGGCAGTCGGACGGGTTGTCTGGTTTCGTAACACTGCTGCGCCGCAAATACCACTTCATGGGTATTGATGCTGTCTTCCAGGTTGCAGTGAGACTCCCGGTCGTTGAGAATGCAATCCACAAAATGGTTCATCTGCCCCTGGAACGGATGATGAGTGACATCCGCGCTCACCGGCAAAATAGTGGGGATCTCCACCCAGTCTTTCTGGCCGGGGAACTTGTGTGACCAGACCCGGTTGTCTCTCACAGAACCCTTATCCCCGAAAATCTGGATGGGGAATGTATATGGCATGACACAATCGAAATTAACCGAGACTTTTCCGATCGCGCCCGTGTCGAATTTCACGAGGACCACTTCCAGCCCGTCATATTCCATCGGGGGAACATTCTCTACCCATGTCCCGGTGAGGTAATCAAATTCGCGAGTCAGTCCCTTCCGATACCCGCCGCAGTACGCAAAAACCTCGGTAATCTTCGCCGGTTGGTATCGCCCGCGCCCGGCAAACCACCGCGCGGCATCGATGGCATGGCAACCGCCCACGTTCAGTGCGCTGATCCCGGTCGACTTCTTGCGGACATCCTCGAATCCCGACCACCATCCGGCAATATCGTGTTCGTAGTCGGTTTCGACATAATAGACCTGCCCGAAAGCGTCATCGGCTATCATCGCCTTGAGAGTCTCAAACAGGGGATTCCAGCGCAGGACAAAACTCACAACCGTCTTGACGCCTGCCTTGCGGACCGCATCCAGCATCGCGTGCATTTCATCGACGCTGTTCGCAATGGGTTTTTCAATGACAACATGTTTTCCCGCACGCGCCGCCCTGATCGTGTTGTCGGCATGAAGGCGCTGGGGAGTACACACCGACACGATGTCCACACCCGGATGGCGCAATGCCTCATCCAGGTCTGTGTACATGCCGATGTCTTTCAGGCCCGCTTCCGCTGCACGCTTTTTGACACTTTCCATTGTGCGGCTGCAGATCGCCGCTACATGCGTGTGTGGATTGTGTTGGAATGCTTTGATATGCTCGCCGGAGACCCATCCGGCCCCGTGGATCAGAACACCCAGCTGTTTCTGCATGATAATCTCCCTTACTGGAATGGCTTTTGCGGCGGCCGCCTGGCCGCTCCATGCGCAATCCTATCACAGCAGAGTCTCGGGTCCAGAAGACCATGCACCGGACAGAGAGCATACCTCTATCGTTCTCTTCAGAGACGACGCTCGGAGACGATGTGGTCCAGATAGTCCCTTATTCCCAATCCCCTCGATCTCTGTCCGGCTCGCTGGGGTAATCCTCGTCGCGGTCGTCGGAATCCGAGGGATGGCGTGAATCGGAGTAGGCGGTTTCGCGTACCTATTCATACCCCAATCGCTCTTGTTTCCCCTGGCATTTCACGCAAAAGCGGGCGGTAGGCATGGCGATCAACCTCGCTTGGGGTATGGGTTTGTTGCACTCATTACAGATACCGTATGTGCCGGACTCGATTTGCCGGAGCGCATCTTCGAGCGCCAGAAGCCGCTCGCGGTCGTGCTCTGCAAGCCCCAGCAGCATCTCCCGCTGGCTGTAATCCGCGCTCCGGTCGGCCAGATCCCCATGGGTGTTGAGCTCCGGGACCCGGTGGTCCCGGCCAATATCCTGCAAAAGCAGATTTCGTTCATACATCAGTTTCTCTTTGAGTTCTTCCAAACGTTTATCCATTGTCATATACCCCCGACTGACTTTCTGAGATGAGACGCTACTTCCACGTCATCCAAACCGGACCGACCTTGTCCGGTAATTGGAGTGACGTACCATACCCAAGTCGATTTTTGCTGTCAAGTACGAATTTTTCTACAGGCGTGAGGTGCGGTCATGATAGACCCCGTCATGCTCTCCCGGCTGGAACGGTTGGAACAGGATTTCGCCGAACTGGAAAAAACGATGGTCCAGCCGGAGACTCTTCGCGATCCGAAAAAAATGCAGGAATGCAACCGTCGGCATTCCGAAATGGCTCCCGTTGTCGCCGATTTCCAGGAATATCAGCGCAATCAAAAGGAAATTTTGGAGTTGCGCGAGGCCCTGGAGGAAGGGGACCCGGATTTGACCTCCCTGGTGCGTGACGAGCTGCCCAGGGCACAGAAACAACAACGACTCCTGCTGGAACGCTTGAAGAACCATCTCTTGCCGGTGGATGAAAAGGACGCCCGCAACGCCATTATGGAAATTCGCGCCGGCACCGGAGGCGAAGAGGCCGGGCTGTTTGTCTCCGATTTGTTCCGAATGTATTTTCGCCTTGCAGAACGAAAGGGCTGGAAATGTGAAATCCTGTCCTCCAGCCCCACCGACCTCCGTGGTTTCAAAGAGATTATCTTCTCCGTGGAGGGCAAGGGGGCTTACGGTGCGCTGAAATACGAAGGCGGCATTCATCGCGTTCAGCGTATCCCGGAAACAGAGGCCGCCGGCAGGATTCACACCTCCGCCGCAACCGTGGCCGTTTTCCCCGAGGCAGAAGAGGTCGAGGTAGAGATCAAACCGGAGGAAATCCGGCTGGACGTGTTTCGATCCTCCGGCCCCGGCGGACAGAGCGTCAATACGACCGATTCCGCGGTACGATTGACTCATATTCCGACAGGCATTGTGGTGATCTGCCAGGATGAAAAATCCCAGCACAAAAACCGGGCAAAGGCCATGCGCGTTCTGCGCAGCCGGGTCCTGGAACGCGAAGCCCGGCAGCGGGAAGCTGTCGAGCGCGATCAACGACGGTCCATGGTGAAAAGCGGAGATCGAAGCGAAAAAATCCGCACGTACAATTTCCCCCAGAACCGTGTCACCGATCACCGGATCGGCCTCTCCATTCACCGGCTGGAAAGCATCATGGACGGGGACCTCGATCCGATCCTGGAAGCGCTTGCGACCCGCGATCGACTCGACAAACTCTCCGCAAAGGACAGATAAACCCATTTCCAACGGAGGTTGAAAAGAAAACCACTTCGTGGGATAAAATGGGAGCGTCTCCGGAGGGCATCATTTGATCGGGAGTCTGACAGCAAAAGGAGCTGCATCACGATGAACGTTCAAGAAGCATTGGAATCGGCGATCAATCTTTTCCAACAGAAAAAAGTTGAATCGCCGGAACTCTCGGCGGAATTGCTTGCCGCCCATGTCACCGGTCTCTCGCGCACACGGATCCTCGGGGACCCCTCCCGCCCCCTGTCCAAAGAGGAAACCCGCGATTTCAACGCTCTCGTGGCGCGACGAGCCAAGTGCGAACCGATCGCCTATCTCACAGGACAAGTCGAGTTCTATTCGCATACGTTCAAAATCATCAAAGGCGTTTTCATTCCCCGACCGGAAACGGAGATTCTCGTCGAAAAAGCCCTCGAAGATGCCACCCGATTCCAATGCCCCAAAATCCTCGATGTGGGAACGGGAACCGGTTGCATCCTGATCGCCATGGCCCACAACCTCGATGATGGGGAGTTTCACGGAACGGATATTTCCAACACGGCCATTCAATGCGCACAGGCAAATGTGCGAGATCACAATTTAATGAATTACGTCACGCTGCATGAGGGGAATATGTTTCAGGCATTGAGGGGATCTCTCATCAACAATTTCGATGTGATTGTCTCCAACCCCCCCTATATCAAAAGCTCGGACATCCCCAGCCTTCCACCGGATGTGAGAAATTACGAGCCCACTGCCTGCCTGGACGGCGGACGGGAAGGACTGAACTTCTACCGCACTTTTCTGGACAATGTCGCGCCGCTCCTGTCGCCGGAAGGGGCAATCTGCCTGGAGATCGATCCCAGTTTGAAAGACCCTCTGTTCGATCTCATCAGGCGAAAACGGGTTTTCTCTCAACCGGAGGTGACCAAAGACCTTGCCGGTCGTGACCGTGTTCTCCGTTTCGGGTTCAATCGATAAACCCTGTCACCCAAGATAGGAAAACACAAATAGTCGGTTGATTCCACTGGGCAGAATTCCCTCACGCCACCCCTTTCCCGGGGGGAGAAAGAGAAGAGGCTCTCCCGGAGAAAGAGGATATTGATGAGGCGGCTTTGTCCATAAAACGTTACATGGAACCGGTCGGCGACATTTTTACGGAACGCTGAAATCCACCGTCGCAGGTGTCACGGCGTCTGTCGCCGGGAGAACACGGCTTGTTGCCGGAAGAGAAATGATCGCCGCGTGAGTTTCCATTTCTCGCAGAGCCTCCGGAGGCATCTCATCAAGGGAACGAATCAGGGACCAGAACATCGGTTGCAGTTCATTCCCCACTAACGGACGTCCATCCAGTAAAGTCCCCGGCGTTCCCGGAATGCCCAGTCTTTGGCCCAGCTCAATGTCCGCCGCAACCCGTTTGCGCACTTCATCCGATAGAAGGTCCTTTTCAAATCGTTCCAGGTCCAGATCCAATTCCTGTGCGAATTGCATAAAACTGCCTGGATGCAGGTCCCGCTGATTCGTGAACACCAGGTCGGCGTACTCCCAGAATTTCCCCTGCCGGTGAGCCGCTTCCGAGGCATACGCGGCCGTACACGAGAGAGGATGATAGCTCGCAACCGGGCCGGGATTGCAGTCGTTCCCCACCGGAAAATGCTTGAAAGCAACTCTGAACGTATCGGTGGCAAACACGGTGAACGCCTCGGAGACAGCCTGATGAAACCGGGCGCAGGGACCGCACTGGAAATCCTCGAACACAATCAGCGTGTGACGGGCATTCGCCGACCCACGCACCGGGGTCTGTTCATCAACAGGAACTTGGACAATCGGCTGACTCGCGAACAGGCAAAGATTGAACGTCCGATTCAACAGCGTCCTCTGATGCGCCCGTTGGAGTATCACCAGCTTACCGTTTGTCCGATACTGCTCAATCGAAAGAAACTCCAGCGCAGCCAGGATCAAACAGAGCAGGATCAACATGCCCGCCAGTGCGCCTTCCCGCAGGCCGGGCGATGTTTGGCGAGCGGAGGGCAGAAGCGCGATGTAACAAAGCAGAGCCAGCACACTGCACGCCTGCAATCCCACACAAAACACGCAAGTGGATGGCATCGGGGTGAAAAAGAGAATGTAAGCGAAATAAGCGCTGATTCCCAACGCCGCCAGGTCTACCAGCAACCCCAATCGCACATACCATCGCCACAGATTCCCCCGCTGATACCACGTAATCACTCCGCAAAATAACATGCACGAATACACCACCAGGGAATACGTGCTGTTGGGAATACCGAAGGTTGTTGAATATCGTGTCAGCAGAACCGGATCGCAGTCATATTCCGCTGAAAAGGAACACAGACTCTTCCCCGGCGCATCTTCCTGGTTCGTGAGCTGCGCATAGCGGATCGAAAGATAGAGAGAAAGCAGCACCGCCGCCGTCAGCACGACGATCAAAACGGCAAACGCGTTTTCTCCGACTCGTTTCGCCATAATCAGTCCAGCGCGGGTGTGATAACAACCTTACGGAACCAGACCCGTCCATGATCGCCCTGAAACATGATCGGTCCCGGCATCCATTCAAAGCTGTCAAGCGCCCCGCCCGTAATTCCGTCCAGGCGCTGATTGTCGATAATTGTTTCCCCATTCAGAACCACGGTCACCCACCGCCCGATCAATGTAATGTCGAAAGTCTGCCATTCGCCTGCCGGTTTACTGGCGTTTTTCGCCGGGGCGATTCGGCTGTATACCGCGCCGTTGCCGTGCGATTCGCTGCCCTTGCCGTAATCTTCCAGCAGTTGCACCTCATAGCGGCCCCGAAGATAGATTCCGCTGTTGCTTCCCGGATCCATCTTGAATTCAACATGAAGCTTGAAATCGTTGAATTCTTCCTTCGTGCGCAAGTCGATATCCGGCGGCGAATTCACCATCAGGCCGTCCTGGACCTCCCATTTGGGCCTCACGGCGAGATCGCGAGGAACCCAGTTGCTCAGGTCTTTTCCGTTGAACAGATCCACCGGCGCGCCCCAGATCCGCTGTCGTTGCGCTGTCGCCGTCAATTCCGGCGCATCGCCGATCTGCGCTTTGCCTTCCGCGCGATCGCCCCGAACCTCCAGATTCAGCTTCAATTCCTGCCCATGCCCCTCCACGCGCAGCGGATCGAAAGTGAGAATGAGACGATTCCCCTCGAGATTCGCTGTCTTAACCTGCGCCACAACACCATGCACGCTCATCAGGCCGAGAATCATCTCGCCTTTCTGTATGAGTGTGAGTTCGTGGATCCTCTTTGAATCGCCCTGCTGAATGGAAACATCCCAGGTCCCCGATACATCCGTGGCCGCCTCCAGAGCCGGACGTCCCCAGAAACAGGCAGGTTCCTGACGCGGTCGCTCAACCGTTCCGATCAATCGCCCATACCGTAACGACGCCTTGTAAACCACATCACAGGTTTTGTTATTGCTGCTTTCCGTCATCGTGACCTGAATCTCATCTCCGGAGATTGTCACCGACTTCGCCGGGTTAACGCTTCCCCACCGCCAGAGGAGGTTGGCAGACAGTTGACCGCCATCCCGATTCACCTCCAGCCAGCACGCCCGGAATGTGGTACTCGGATCATCCAGCGTGATTGCCCATCGTCCGAGAAAATCTTCTTCGGCGCCGAATGTACCCTGTGCCAGGAATCCGATGATTGACAGTACGATAATCGACTTGAGTCTCAGCATGGTTTTCGCCCTCGTCTTGTGGAATTCGCCTCCGGCAACCGACGCCGGACCGCACTGAAAGTTACCAGACTCTTAAACGACTCTCCAGCGGTGTTCCATCAGGAATAATGTTCATGTCGTCGGGAAGAGGTGATCGATTGGAGAAATTGTCCTGCTATCTCCAGCGAGGTTTCGGAGATACTCAGCTGTTTGACTTTGATCAGATCGGCATATTGCTCATAGTACGCCAGGAGCGCCTTGTCTCCCCCCTGATCGTTGAAATCATAAATATGCTCAAAATAGACCTCTACAATCCCCGCGCTGATCAGGGTTTTGAAGCAGTGGACACAAGGCGAAAGCGTACAGTAAAGCGTGGAACCGTTGATGCTGATACCGTATCGGGCGGCGTGGGCGACCGCATTCATTTCGGCGTGAATAGCGCGGGAAAGGTCGCGCGGCTCGATTCCGGGGATCTGGTTTTGCGGTTGACGCCAGAAACATTCCTGCCGATCCGTACAGTGCCAGGCTCCCGGCGGAGCGCCGTTGTATCCGGTGGCGAGGATTCGTTTGTCCCGGGCGATAACCGCTCCGACCGGACGCGAATAGCACGTTGAGCGGGTCGCACACAGCTTCGCCATAAGCATAAAATATTCATTCCAGCTCGGCCGTGTCCGCGACAGCGCCTCGGACAGGTCCGAATGACAATTAAAATCATCCTCCGACTGTGAACCAGATTTACTCCTATTCGGACACATTCTCAATGCCCCGTCCCAGTGACTGAACATCCTGCCCCAATCCACGCGCCGTCGCACATCCTGTCACCGCCAGAAGCGCCCCGGCGATCACAAGAATCACTGCAAACACGCCGATCCGTCTCATTCTCTGCCTCCGTGGTCCTGTATTAAGAATCGCCCTGATATCTTAGTCACCTTTCGACCCATTTTCGAGGGACGAAACACGTTCGAACACCATGGTGTAGGTCAGGTTCGGGGTCACGGCATCCCAGCGCCAGGTCCAAAACTCCGGCAGCGGCCGATACTGTTTCAGGAATTCGGGATGGTCATACAAGGCTGTCTCGCCTTCCCAGTAATCCCGCCCGTATCTCCCATCGGACGGACGGCGAGAGGTATTGAGAATCACAAAGCGCGGGGCGCACGAAAGAACATAATCAGGATCATATTTTTTATGCAATCCGCCGGGTAACCGCGAAATAGGCCGGTTGCACAATCCGGTCATATCCAGCGCCGGGCGATCCGCATAGAACGGCAAGGCTCCCGCGTGGTTGACCGCGATCAAGTCCCCCGGTTCGGAACGCGCGCGAAGCCACAGCCCCAGGGATTCCATGGCCCGTGTCAACTCTCCTTCAAGACACCCCGACATCGGCAGCCGCCTCCCCGTGAGAATATGCCCAAGATCTTTCCCCGATACCCCAACCGCCTGGTGAACCGCCAAAAAACCGATCAGCAGCGCCAGCCCACGGATGCGACTATCCCCACTGCGAGCGACACCCAAAATCCCCGATATCGCCGGAACCATCAATATGCACAGAAAAACCGTCGCCGGGATCATCCGTCGGAAATGCCACATCCAGTCCCCGTCCATGTACAGAGCCGCTCCGGCCCCGACAATCATCAGCCAGAACAGGTAAAAACATTTCCCCGGATCCCCCGGCGGAAACAACAACAGCAGGGAAAGAACCGCCAGACACGGCAAGTACTTGATGAAATAATTCGATAGATATTGCACCCCGGCGCGAAATCGTTCATCGCCGCCGATTTTCGCATAATACGGACACGGAAAAACATCCCCGAAATAGACCATCCTCCAGGTGTGATATACCGCAAAAAGAATGAAAAACACGAGATACGAACGCCGGGAATATCTTCGAAGGTAACCGATGTCATACACAATAGTTGCGAGATAAAAAACAATCCCCTCCGGGCGCGTAATCGCAACGAGGAAAAACAGAACGGCAGAGATCGGCTTACGGTCATTTGTGCGAATTTCGGCGAAATATCGCCGGACAGAGGCAAGAATCAGCAATGCGTAAAACGCCGTTTCCATGCCGGACCCCATCCAGAAAAGAAAGTCCCGATTGAAAGCCAACAGGAGCGGGGCAATCCAGAGATACGGCGAGACTTTCGGTTTGTCCAACTCATGCGCCAGATAATAGGAAAGGATCAGAATCCCGACCCCCGACAGGATTCCAAGGACCTTTGCTGTGAAAACGATATTCAAACCAAGGCTGTACGCCAGGGAGAGAATTATCACCCAGAGAAAATTGGAGTAACTCTCCAGTCTCTCGCCCGGATTCCAGACCAGGCCGTGGCCTTCGGCAAGATTCCGGGCATATCGAAATGAAATGAACGAATCATCCGTTGCGTAATCGAAATAGGCATGACCTGCCAAAAGCAGAAGAACCACGGAGGCAACGAGGCCGATGAGGTTGCCGTATCCGCGACGGAACTTCGGAGAATTAGAACGGCTCGGTTCTTCGCTCAATCCTTCGCTCTCTCATTCAATGGGGATAGTGCATTCTGCCCGTCTGACCGGGTATTCGAGAAGGTTTGACTGCCCTGGCGGATTCGCACAGCTCGAAATCCGGTGGTTCCCCAGAAAATGTACCGAACCCAGGGAAATGCCCCCCCCCGAAACACGGTTGTGAGATTGCGGGGAGATACGGTAAGCCAGCTTCCCCCGCGAAGAACCCGACAGGCGGACCACGTCCCCTCCTCCTGGTAGCGATTCCGGCACCATTCCTCCGCGTTACCGGCCATATCCATACAGCCGAACGGAGAGGCCCCCTGAGGGTAGAAACCAACCGGCGCAGGATAGATCTGTTCATCAAGGCCACCGTCCGGGAAACGATCTCCATCAAGATCGTCTCCGAAATTGCACCGTGTTTCTTCCCAGGTGTTGCCCCAGGGCCACAGGAAATCTTTTGTTCCACGGGCCGCATATTCCCATTGTTCCTCGGTCGGCAGTTCGTACCGATCTCCGGTCTGCTCCGATAACCATCGACAATAGGCACACGCTTCAAACCAGCTGACACCGGTCACTGGAAGCGGATCGTTATCCTCGCTCAAATCCCGGTAAGCGCGGTAACGTTTATCGCGCCAGGTTTCCGGGCGCTCCCAGCCATAACGTTCCCTCGCCGCCCAGCCTTCCTCCGACCAATAGGCCCGGTTCTGATACCCCCCCGCTCGCATGAACGCGCTGTACTCCGTGTTGGTGATTTCATATCGCCCGATCTCAAATGCCTCGATCCGCACCGTCCTGCGTGTGCTATATCGAAGCGGCAGGAGGGGTTGCGGGGTGTCTTCCGGCGGCCCCATGCTAAACTCCCCGGCGGGAATCTCGACCATCTCCGGAACAGGAATGGTCGGTTCGGATGCGATGGAGATGGAAACAGCGCCTGCAACCAGCCAAAACGCAAGTCCCTGCAAGATCGACCTTGCCGGGAATCTGTTTATCGGCGGGTTTGTCATTGTCGGTCTCCTGCGGCTCTGGTATTGCTTCCAGGTACCTTGGCATACAACAGACCTTTTGCGCAACCTCGGATATGGCCGGGAGTTCTGGAATCTTGGTTTTTCGATCTACGATTACACGCCACAGGATTTCGCGCCCCATCCCTGCCAGTTCCTCTGGGGAGGCTACTATTACACCTACCCGGCCTATACGGCGCTCTTTTTCGCGCTGATTGCGCCCCTCTCGCCGGGCCTCATCGTCGGGAAATTATGGCTCACCTTACTGGATGGAATCAATACCGTCTGCATCGGCAAAATGACAAAGGACCGCGCCCTGGCCCTTTTATATTGGGCCAATCCCATCGGGGTCTGGCATATCTCGCATGAGGGGCAGTTTGAATCCTTTGTCGGATTCTGGATGATCCTGGCAATCCGGCTATTGTGGCGCGGGAGTCCCTGGGCATTCTTCCTGCTCGGCGCGGCGATTCAAACCAAGTTCTTTCCCGTATTTCTCGCTCCGGTTTTTCTGTTCGATTCCGTTCGGGTCCCATGGAAAATCTGGGCCAAACGGATCGGCTTGTTTGCTCTCTCGTTTCTGCCGACTGTCCTGGCGCTCATTCAAAGTAATTACCTGCAGCGTTTTTTTCAGCCCGGTTATATTCCCGGTATCAATTACATCGCCTGGGAAGTTACGGACTACGGCCATTTCCCCTATCAACCCGGATGGCTGATCCTGACTAACGCCGTTGCCTCAATCGGTCTGCTGCTTCTAATCATCCGGCTGGCATATCGCAACGGCACAGTAGTGGATTATTCGCCCTGTTTTCTGTTCCTGTTCGCGCTGAAAACCATCCCGCTGGCGCAGTTCTGGTACATGCAGATTTTCCCCGCGTTTGCGCTGACCGTTCGAAATGAGATTCACCGACGGTGGCTGTTTGTTGCGTGCATGGCGATGGGGGCGCGTTCAATCCTCAGCATCCTGGGATTGCATTTCGCTTACATGAATCCACCGGAGGTCATGACCCTTCTGGAGGCCTGTCTGTGGCGCATTCCGTAGGTATCGGCTATTCCATCATCCGCCAATACAAATCCTCATACTGCTGCACAATCTTTTCCTGATCGAATCGTTCCAGGATTCGTTTACGACCCGCCTGACCCATCGCCTGGGCCTTCTGCGGATCACGTAAAATCTCAATTGCCGCTTCCGCCATGGACTGCACACATCCCAGCGGAACCAACCTGCCCGAGATGCCGTCCTCCAGCACTTCCGGTACTCCCCCCACGTTTGTGGCGACTACCGGAACCTCACAGGCCATCGCCTCCGCGATGGTCAATCCGAACGATTCTCGTTCCGAGGTAGATAAGAGCAGGTCCGCTCGTCTCAGGATATCATCCGGCTGAACCACCGCTCCAAGGAACTCCACACAGTCCGACAATCCCAGCCGTTCCACCAGCATCTCCGCAGTGGACTGGTCCGGCCCTTTGCCCACAAATAACAACCGTGCGGGAACGGCATGGCAGATGAGGTCAAACGCCTTAATCGCATCTTGAATCCGCTTCACCGGTCGAAAATTGGAGATGTGTACAATGCGCCGGACTTGGCTGCCCGCTGCCGGGCGATTCTCCGGAGGACGATACACCTGCGTGTCGATCGGATTGTAAATCACCTCTACGGGCCGCTTCACATTCAATTCCTCGACAGTTACTCGGCGCAGGTACTCACTCACTGCGGTAACCGCATCGCTTTTGTTCACACCGAATTCCGTCGCAGCCCGCAGAGAGGGCATCTGGCCCAGCAGATCGGCATCGGTTCCATGAAGCGTGGTAATGATTTTGACATCGTGCTTGTGATTCTCATGCAGCATCTGGCGGGCCAGGTACGCCGCCGCGCTGTGAGGAATGGCATAGTGTACATGAATGATGTCTATACAGTTCTCAGCGGCCAATTCATACAGGGTCGTGGCCAGCGCCAGGATATACGGCTCAAATCGAAACAACGGATACAGCGGCACATCCACATGATGGAACTTGAATCGCCCCCCCAGCGACTCCAGCCGCCGGGGAACATCATAGGACACGAAATGGATATCATGCCCCCGACGGGCCAGAGCCATTCCCAACTCCGTCGCGACAACTCCGCTCCCGCCCACACTCGGATAACACACGATCGCTACTCGGAACTCTGTCATCGTCACCTCATCTATTCACAATGTTCACTCTATCCACCACCAGGATATAGGAGGCCAGGCGTCCCTGCCTGACAGTTGACCTTCCCCCCTTACCAAATTTCTTCTTGACCTCAGCCGTCTTCTACGATAGCATTCGGTTTAATCCACATCTTACAGAAACAAGGAGGATAGGACAATGAGGAGAGGATTCACGCTGATCGAACTGTTGATTGTTGTTGCGATCATCGGGATTCTGGCTGCAATAGCCGTGCCGAATTTTATGAATGCGCAGGTTCGGGCGAAGATCTCTCGCGTTGAAGCCGACCATAACGCTTATGCACTCGCGATGGAATCCTACGGGCTGGACCACAACAACAAGTACCCGCCCGCCGACCTGATCTATTGGCTTACTACTCCCATATCCTATATCGCCGGACTGAATCCCGATCCGTTCGCCCCCGCCAAGGCGGACCGGGGCGATGGGAAATTCGGGTATATTCATGCATACGATCCTTTTTATGTGGTCGTCACCCATGAATACG
Organism: Candidatus Omnitrophota bacterium; assembly: GCA_029570205.1. Taxonomy (GTDB): domain Bacteria; phylum Hinthialibacterota; class Hinthialibacteria; order Hinthialibacterales; family JAKPRU01; genus JAKPRU01. The sequence goes on from JAKQSI010000032.1 coordinate 88,641, forward strand.
GAACATCGAGTTACGAAAACCTGCTGGCAGACTTCAATGCCGCATTCGGCTATCCCAACCAATGGTTCGCCCCGCCGAATGACCAATCCTTTGCAGGAATTGTCCGGTACCAGATTCGCAGCATCGGTCCCAATCGCGTCAATGAATATGCCTCGCGATACGACCCGACAAATGGATTGACCAGCAACGGGGACATTGCCCGGTTCGGTCCGGGCAATATCACACGCCCGTATGGCCCGGTCCCGGCTCCGTGAATGTTTCTCGGCAGATTCTGTGGCGGGAAATAAACAAAAAAAAAGGATTGAACTACCAAACCTGTCTGCGCGATAAGGCCTCGGAAACCCTTTGACAGGAAGTCAGGAAGTTCAACCCTACGTAGAGCGTGTGGAAGAAACTCTCTTTGTCTATGTATTGCTGATGCTATAGGTATCGGCGGTCCCACGTGAATCTTAAGTTGATAAACATGAAAAAAATCGATGCGGCAATGCGGAAAAAACCCCTCAAGATTTCCGTCAACCCGCCGATAATAGATGACGATCACGGAGGGTTTTACCCCCGGATCGGGATGGAACGGCAAAACCTGTCTGCGCAATAAGGCCTCGGAACCCCCCTGACAGAGATGCACATCCCATCCATATTGAAGCCACTTTCGTGTGGCTTTTCTTTTGCGCCATCATTAAAAAACACCGGTTTCGGACTGACGCGCGTTGCGCAGCGCGGGTGTATCGGCGAATTCCAGGATTCTTCCGTGCTTGAACCAGACCGCATCCAGCGCCCGGCACAACCCCGCCAGTTTTTCCTCTCCCCTGGAAAAAAGCAGGATTTGCGGATCATCGGGTTCCAGGTCCGCCAGTGTAATCTCGAGAGCGTGAACCCGTACGCGCCGGGTCAACACTCGTTGAAGCAGCCGTTCCACAATCCGGTGGAGTTCCGGGTAGAATCCGGTCGCCTGTTTCAGCCGCTCGGAGGCCCGGCTTTTTCGCCGATCCCGGTGGGTCACACATACCCGCACCCGTCCCACTTTCTTGAATTGCTGCCGTATATCGAACAGGCTGCGGTCCACCAGGCGATAGGCGGCATCCGCAATCGTCCCATAGTCCGACGTGTCGGTCGGGAATGTGATGGAGGCGTGGTGTTCCATGCCCTCCGAACGGCCCGGCTGGACCGGTCGATCATCCTCCCCGCGCGCCCACCCCAAAAATTGCCGCGCACGCGGTCCGACCAGTCTGACCGCCATCTCCTCCGGTAATCCGCCAAACTCTCCCACCGTCTCCACACCGTAATCGCTCAACAGCCGGACAATTCCATCCTCCATTCCCGGCAGGCATCGCAGCGGAAGGCTTTCCAGAAACACCGACTCACGCTCCATATCCAACTCGAAAACCTGGCCCGGCAGTGCATGACACGCCGCCAGATACGCCAGGACCTTATTCCGCGCAAGACCGGCCCGGAGTCCGACATTCATTTCCCGAGACACACTCTCCACAATTCTCCGCACCCGTTCTCTTGCCGGTTCCCGGTAAAGAGATTCCAATCCCGAAAGATCCAGATACGCCGCGCCCGTTCCTTGTTCCTCCACCAGAGGTATGATCGCGCGGTATCTCGCTAAAAGCGCCTGTGAAAGCCCCCACAGCGATCCTCGCGAAATATTCAACTCAGAGTGTCTTAAAGATCCGCAGCATTGCCCTTCCCAAGATTGGGGAGGGTGTAGGGTGGGGTTGATAAATCCAGCAGAATCAATCCTCTCTAAATATCTCCCTTTGTCAGGCTCCGCACGACGCCCAGACTTGGGTAAGGTAGTTCCCGCACCGACTTGCATGTTTCCAGATAGGATCACCGGATCTGAAAGAAGATTCGTCTGCGACCCCTGTCCCACCATCTCCGCGATGCGAATATAGGCAATATGACGATGGATAGTGATCATTTGTTCAGTATTATACCTCCAAATCTTCCGCCGTCAATCCCTTGACGAAGACCTTCCGGAAAGGATTAGATGTTCCAGAGAGGCAATGCTTATGTCCAATTCAAACGCTCTTCCGCTTAACGATTCCGCCGAGAAAGCCGTGCTCGGTGCGATGATCCGCGACAAGGCGGCCATTTATGCTGCCCAGGAGATCATCACGGCGGATGATTTTCATTCGCCCGCACACCGGAAAATTTTCCACGCGCTCATCGACCTGACCGCAGCAGGTCACCCGGTGGATTTGACCGGCCTTGCGGAATTGTTGAATCGCTCCGGAGACTTGAGAGAATGCGGCGGCCCGGCATATCTGGCGGAATTGGTTGATTCTGTGGGGATTTCCGCAAATGTCCGGCATCATGCGGAGATTGTGCGGGAGCATTCGGTTCGTCGGAAATTAATCCTTGCGTGCGCAGAGATATCGGAGAAAGCCCAAAAAGGCCCGGAACAGGTCGGCTCGCTTCTGGCGTGGGCGGAGGAGAGTTTGTTCAATCTCTCGCGCACACGCTCGCGGCGTTCGTTTGTTCAGTTGCAGGATCTGTTGGCGGAGACAGTCCGCAAGGTGGACCTTGCTTTTGAGCGGAAAGGCGGACTGACCGGCCTGGCGACAGGATTTCGGGACCTGGATGCATTCACAGGTGGACTCCAGAAATCCGATTTGATTGTCCTGGCAGCACGTCCCTCGGTCGGGAAAACCTCGCTGGCGCTGAATATTGCCGAGAATGTAGCCCGGTCCGGGTTTCCGGTAGGAGTGTTTTCTCTCGAAATGAGTTGCGAGCAGTTGGCCGAGCGTGTCTTATGCTCCCAGGCACGAATCGACTTGCAGAAACTTCGCGCAGGACGGATCGGTCGAAGCGAGGCTGCAAAACTGCTGGCAACAGCCGACGAACTGCACAACCTTCCCATGTTCATCGATGATACACCGAACCTGACACCGACCGATGTTTTCTCTCGCGCGCGCCGCCTGCAAGCCGAGTATCCCGATCTGGCACTGATCATCGTGGATTACATCCAGTTGATGGTGAGTCACCGGATCAAAGAAAGCCGACAGCAAGAGGTAGCGGACATTTCGCGGTCCCTGAAAGCATTGGGGCGTGAACTGGGGATCCCGGTCATCGCCTGCTCGCAATTATCCAGAGCTGTTGAGCAGCGAAACGACAAACCGCGACTTTCGGATCTGCGGGAATCCGGCGCAATCGAACAGGATGCGGACCTGGTGATGTTTCTGCACAGGGAAGCGCTGAAAGGCCAGGGCAACGGCGATATGCAGGATGAAAATGCGCAACATATTCAATATAAGCACAGCGTCATTATCGGCAAACACCGCAACGGCCCCATCGGTGAATTCGGCATTTATTTCATTCGGGAGTATACGCGTTTCGAGAATCTCGCTCGTGAGGGTGACGAGAGAGCGCCCCTCGCTCCTGCCGAGAGGGAAAACTTTGATGAAAGTTCCGTGATCCTCGATTTTCCAGGACGGATGGACGATATTCCGTTTTGAATCGTGAATACCGGCAGGATGCACGGAGGAAATTCCACCCCGCCACTTTGCCTTTCAGTGACACGCCAGCATCGAACATTCCACCGCCGAGAGCAGATGCCGGGTAACACTGCCGAAAAGACGCTGATGCAGCGGTGTTTTGCTGTATACACCCATCGCCAAGAGATCGATTTCCTTTTCTTCGACGACACGAACAATTGCCTCTTCCGGCGTTCCGGTATCGCGGATCATGCCGATTTTTACGCTCCGCGCGTCGGCCAGTTTTTGCGCCTGTTCGGCGATAGCCTGCGTTTCCGTGTCGCTTCCCACGCACAACACTCTCGGTATCAACGGGTCCCCCCGCCAGAACACCGCGAGATTTAGAATAACAGACATGGCTTTCAGCGATCCGTGCTGCCCGTCAAATGCAACCAGGATGTTCCGAACACGCCGCGTTTGTTTCCCAGCCATCACAACAGGAACGGGGACCTGCCGCAGAAAGGATTCCGCGATGGCATCGCTCATCCCATAGGCCAAGGTAGCCCCCGGACCTTTTCGTCCGATGATAATCATATCGGCCTCATCCGCTTCCGCCATGATTGCCGCGCAGACATCCCCGCTGCTCACCAGCGGCCGGCAGGCCACTTTTACTCTCAATGCCGCCCGCATGGCTTCGGCCAGCTGCCGGTCTATCTTTCCCGCCGCAATCGCGGCCACTTCGGCTTTATGATCGTACGGAACCTGAGCATCCAATTCTTTCAATACCGGGTCGGTCACGCGCAAAATCGAGAGAGAGGCCCGCAGACCCCGTGCCAAGTTAAGCGACAGGGCCAGCGAGGGTCCCGCGATTTCCGACCTGTCCATGACAAACAGTAGACGTTTCATGCGCTACCCTTCAGGCAAAGATATTGCAGTGCAGTATAGTTCTTTCCGCCGAAAAACCCACGTCTCAGACGAGGTTGCAGAAGGCACAAGCACTGATGTAAACAAGTGGATTCCGTCGGGATTTCGATGTTCCGTAACCTGGGCATTCGGATATCGTGCCTGGAGCATCGCCACCGCCTCCAGCCGGTGCAGACCGACAATAAACAAGAGCGGTCGCTCGGGATTCAAAGGCAGACTCGAAATGATGGCGGACGGTTCCTCTACATCCATCCCCGGATGGTCATCCGCAATCAGGCGGATGGTCCCCATATTGAAGTAAAACTGCGGCGGAACCATGAAATAGGTGAATGTTTCCGGACTCTGCTCGGCGATTCGGCGAGCCATAAGGGTCACCGCGTAATGCATGGACCGGTCGGGACGATACTCCCAGAAATAAGTCCGGACGTTGTGAAAAGCGATCACACCAAGAACAACAAGGACCGCTCCGATCTGAACCCCCCGAACGAATCGGCTTCGAACTCCCCCGGGAAACCGCGTGAGCCGGTCCAGCGTCCGGCCTGCAAGCAAAGCAAGCATGGGAACAACCCCCGCAATCCTGGGATAAAACGGGGCATCCACGGTCAACGCGGCGCCGACTGCGAGAAGCGGCACAATCCAAAGAAGCGGAAACATTTCCCGCGCATGACGGATCGAACAGCACGCAATCACCACCCCCAGCATCAGCAAACCTGCCGCAACCGGATCAAGCATCGGCCTCGGTCCTCCGTATTGAAGACTCTTGTCGGGATACACGACAGGAGCCAGCAATGCGCGTTTGAACTGCTCTTGCAAGATGATTCTTCGGTTGCCGTTCGTGTGATACACAGACTCCAAATGCCGCATGGCTCCGTCGGAGAAGATAGCTACCTGCTGCGAACGATCCCGAAACGGGAGAGCGGCAATTCCGTGCAGAAGCAGAAGCGGAGAGATCATCAGAAGCATCGCCGCGTATGCCCCCACGATCCCCTTGAGAAACAACCGCCAGTCGATCCGGCGGACAGCCCACACAAACAGAAACAACAGTCCCCACAGCGGCGGCAGAATATGATTCGCCTGGTATGACAACAGGCTCAGCCCCATGAATACACCGCCCAGATGAATCCAGGGGTACACCCTGGAACGCCTGCGGTTATCGTAAGCCCTTACAAAACAGTAGAATACAACCGATCCGAAAAAAGTTGCCTGGGTGTATCCCACCCCACAGCGCATCAGATGGATGAAGTAACAATTTACAGCCAGAATAATCGAAGCAATCCACGCTGCCCGACATCCCCAAAGCCGCTCCGCCGCCAACCAGGTGAAGAACAACGTCCCCAACCCCAGACAAAAGACGTGCATCCGCAATCCGAACAGATTATCCCCAAACAGGTACATCCCCAGCGCGGCCAGCCCGAAAAAGAAATTCGGGATGGCATACCATCGCCCGGGAGCAAATAAATCCACGCCTTCCCCGCGCAGAATCTCCCGTGCCCAACAGCCCATTTCGCCTTCATCCCCATGGACCGTCACGGGAATCCGATCAATCGCGTATCCCCCCAGAACAGCGGCCAACAACAGCACAAGAATCATTGGCCGACGCCGCGCCCAACGCTCCTTAACACCCGGACGAAGCACAATCCGAAGGGCCGGAACCAGGCTGAGAAGCACAAACAGCGCGGCATCCAGGTGAATCCAAAACGGCTGAACCCTGCAGATCCGAAGGAGAGGCAGCAACAGACCGGTTGCCGCAATCAGCCCCCAGACCGCCCAATAGGCCCGCACCGGCCATGCTAATTCCGGCGATTCCTCTTCTTCGGCACAATGCGAGAAAATCTCGCGGGTGAGGAAATGCCCGGCAATGCCGCATACCAGGAACAACCCAAATCCCCAGACAAAATGTTGAGCGAGGAGCCGCTGCGCTCCGACATAGCCGAGCGGAATCAAACACAGAGACAATAAAAACCTTTTCATAATCAACAGCCCGACAAAAGAAAATGGAACGCAAAGGTAACCCGGATTATAGACAGGAATCAACCGGAACAGGCGAGATCTGTTTCATCCGGTCCAATCATTTCTGCGGCTTCGTGTTATCACTTTCTCTCCCGGGAAGCCTCCAAAATCTCTATTCTTTCCAAAATTTTTTTCATTCCGGTTGTTTTTGTGCAAAAAAACGGCCAAACTCCGGTTCCGTTCTCTCTAAATCCATCTGGTCCATTTTGGAAAGTTGGTCTATCCTCAGCACCGAGCTAATTCGAAGACAGACCGGGAGGCGATGGACCATGCGATTCCTGCTCACTATCATCCTTGGAGGATTTCTCGTGTTGGCGGGCGTTCGAACATACGGTTATCAGGCGGAGGTTTTTGTCGATACGGGCCAGGACCTGGGAGCAATCAACCCCGACATTTACGGGCATTTTATTGAGCATCTTGGACGATGTATCAACCAGGGGATTTGGGCGGAGATTTTACGGAATCGCAAGTTCTGGGGCGATGACAATTCCGATTATGGTGTGCCGAGTCCCTGGCGGGCCGAGGGGAAAACGGAGGGCGTGAGTTACCTTCACGACAATACGGTTTTCTATTCGGGCGGGCAGTCACAGCGCGTTCGGATTGAGCCTGAGGGCGTGCGGGCCGGTGTCCGACAGGATGGGATCGACCTTCGTGGCGGCATGAAATATCACGTGCGCCTGGTTGTTTTGCAGCGGGGAACGGAACTGCCGGTCTGTATTGAAATCACAAAGGCGGATGAGACCCTGGCGAAAGTGGAAATCCCGCTCACCTCTCACGAGTGGAAAACGTATGAAGCTACCTTGGATATCAAAGAGCCGGTTACCGGAGCCTCATTCAAAATAACAGCCATGAAGCCGTGCGAGTTTTGGATCGGGGCGGTGTCGCTGATGCCGGATGATGCCGTGGAGGGGATGCGACGCGATGTAATCGAGGCGATCCGTCGCGTTCATCCGGCGAATGTCCGCTGGCCCGGCGGGAACTTTGTATCGGGATATCACTGGAAAGACGGAATCGGCGACCGGGACAAAAGACCCACCCGTATGGACCGGGCGTGGAATGCCATCGAACCGAATGACTTCGGCATCGATGAGTTCATGACATTCTGCCGACTGGTCGGTACGAAACCCTATGTCGTTGTGAACACCGGCGATGGAACCGCGCAAGAGGCCGCGGAACTTGTGCAATACTGCAACGGTTCTTCCTCTACGACTTATGGCGCACGGCGCACACAGAACGGGCATCCTGAACCGTACAACGTGAAATTGTGGGGAATCGGCAACGAGATGTACGGCAACTGGCAAATCGGCCATGTGGATGCGGAGACTTACGCGCGACGGCATATTGAGTTCGCCAAGGCAATGCCGGCCGAAGATCCGAAACTTACCCTGGTGGCGGTCGGGGAGGGAAATCCACGTTGGGATGAACCCATGTTTCGTATCGCCGGTGAACATTTCGATTTGTACTCCTATCACCATTACACGGGGGATATCGAGAATCCGAAACAGTATTCCGAAACCGAGGCCGAACAGCGTCGTTACTGGCATATTGTCGGAATGCCGGTGTGGTTGGAGAGCCAGTTTACGGAGCTGGGTAAGTTTGTTGAGCAGAACAAACCTGAGAATAAAAAAATCGGGCTGGCGTTCGATGAGTGGAATGTCTGGCTTCCGGAAACGGCTCCGGGGATCGAGCAGGACTACAAACTCCGCGAGGCCATCTATGCGGCGGGTGTGTTTCATGCGCTTCATCGCCACAACGACACATTCGCACTGGCGAACCTGGCGCAGCTGGTGAATGTGCTTGGGGCGATCAAGACTACACAGACCGAGGTTGCCTCAACACCGCTTGCCCTGGCGTTTGAACTGTACAGCACATCTTTCGGGACAAAGCGGGTGCAATGCCGGACAAGCGGCCCGTCTCACACCGGACCGGAACGGGAGGTTCCCCTGCTGGATGCTTCCGCAGCCTTGACCGAGGACGGCAGGTTGCTGACCATCGCGCTCGTGAACCGTCATCCCGAAGAATCGTCGCAGATCACGCTGAACCTGAAGGGATGGAAGATGCAATCCAGGGTCGAAAAGGTCGCGATTGTCGGGGAGAGTTACCTTGCCGCAAATGTGCCGGGCCGGCCGGAACAGGTAAGGATTCAGAAAGAAGAGATCGAACTGGATCGATCGAATCCGGTTATGGAAGTCCCGGCGCACGGAGTTGTGATTTTTCGGATCAAGGGACGATAGGATTGCGGGGAATATCCGTGATTGCCGTCAGTCCGGCGCATGTCGGAGTCCGAAATTGCGTGGGGTCTCGTTTACAAAGTCACGAAAACCGAACAGGATTTCAGAAAACAATGTGCATGGAGTTTTGAAAGGAGAACACAATGGTGAACGATGGGGTTTCGCGAAGAGATTTTCTTCAGACATCTGTGGTGGGCGCATCCGCGCTGACTCTGGGCATGACGGGAGCATCGAAAGCGCTGGGCGCCAATGACGAGGTGGCGCTCGGCTTTATCGGTGTGGGCGGTCGTGGGGGCCGACTGCTGAAAGGTCTTCTCGACATGAAAGGAGTCCGCGTGAGCGCCATCTGCGATTTGAAGCAGGAGCGGGTGGACGAGAATAAAGAGGTTGCCGCGCAGTGGAAGCCGAAAGGGTATCTCGATTTTCGTCAAATGCTCGACAAGGAAAAACTCGATGGGGTTATTGTGGCGACCGAGGTCGGCAATCACGCGAAATGCGTTGTGCCGGCGCTCGAAGCCGGGCTGAACTGTTTCAGCGAGAAACCGATGGATTGCACGGTGGAGAAAGTCGATTCCATTGTGAAAGCCGCGCGCGCCTCCAAGGGAAAGTACCAGGTGGGATTTCAGCGTCGATACAACCCGATTTTCCGCGACGCGATCACGAAGATTCACAACGGGGAGTTCGGTGAAGTTTATTTTCTTCAGGGGCACTGGCATTGGGAATGGGAAGTCGGCGGATCAAGCTGGGTCGCGAATGTGGATATGTCCGGCGGGGAAATTGTGGAGCAGGCCTGCCACCACATGGATGTCATGAACTGGGTGATGAAGAATCAGCATCCGCTGTGCTGTGTCGCGATGGGGGCCACCATGTCCCCGAAAGCCAAAGAGAGTCCGCACGAACACATTACCGAGGACCACTCCGCCGCCATTTTTGAATTTCCGGGCGGGGTCAAGTTCTCTTACACCCATCTGTTCTACTGCCCAAAGCAGTTCACCGGCGAGCAACTTCGTGTCTACGGAAACAAGAACGGCGTTGACCTGCGGATGGGGAATTTCTATGACAGCAAGAATCCCGATGAGCCGCTCGATGAAAGCCAGCCGAACTGGGACGCGGGAACCGTCGAAGAACTTGAATCTTTCGTGAACGATGTGTGCCGTAACGGCAAGAAGGCCATGAGCAACGAGGACACCGGGCGCGTGTCTACCTTCATGTCTTTGATGGCGCGAAAGGCCATGTACAACCGGGAAACCAAGAAGTTCGTTCCAACCGTGGTTGCCTGGGAGGACATGGGATCGGATCTGGGGTAAGACAAAGTAAAGTAAGGTTGAAAGAGAGCGGGCCATGGCCTAGTGAACAGGCATGGCCCGTGTTGTTTTGAATTCGTCGGAAGTTCCGCTTAAGGATATTGGATTCAGAGGGGGATGCCGGGCACAGAGGTCTGGCCTGCCAGCAGGCCGGGCGTCCCTGGCGGGCATTCAGCGCTCAATCCGAACGCAAGGGTCCACGGATTGAACAATCCCTTCCATGCTTGCGTGGACCGGACAGCCCAACTGACCGGCAGGGATCTCGCCGATCACATCGCCGACATGGACCCGGTCTCCAGGTTTCACTGTCGGCCGGGCTGGAGCGCCGATGTGCTGAGACAGGGGGACCTCCACGCGGCACGGCTGGGGAATATCCTCAACCAGGGGACCGGTGTTATTGAACATTATCAGGCCCAGTTTCCGCATCAGATTGGACACGGGGATTTTCCGGTCGCGAATGAGCGGATGGGGATCGGGGGGCTGTGCGGGCGGAGTCCAGCGAACGTCACTTTTTCTGACAATGTTCTTGCCGCGCACACAGGCGTTTTTCGGGTCCAGGTCCTCCGGGCAGGAATACATGGTGCACAGGTTGCATTCGCAGCAGAACTCCGTGCCCAGCAACTGGCCCAGGTGATCGTCCACGAATCCCAGGGTTCGCATGGCTTTGTGCGGTTCAATGGGGTGACCGAGAAGATACCTGGGGCAGAGTTCCGTGCAGAATGAACACTGATCGCACGCCGAACGCCCGATCCGGTTGATAGTGTTTTGGTCCCGAAGATAGCGGATCGCAACCGGGTGATCCCTGGGCAATACAATCAGGCCGCCGGTGGTTTTCGTAATGGGCGTACTGAGATCCTCTTGCAGTCGTCCCATCATGACACCGCCGGAGAGGACAATCGCATCGTGGACCGTTATCCCGCCCGCGAGGTCAATTGTCTCACGAAAGCTCATTCCGATGGGAACCTGCACCGTCACAGGATTCGCAACCGCTCCGGCGATGGTGAGGTATTTTGTGGTCACCGGCTTCGCTCTTGCAAGGTTCAGGATGGTCTCCACATTCTGGACCAGCACATTGACATCCGGCGGGAGTTGCCGGGGACGAATGGCAGCGCCTGTCACCTCATAAACCAGAGTGAACTCATCTCCCGCCGGGTAGAAATCGCCCAGCTTGTGGATACGGATCGACGAGGGCAGACAAGCCGAAAGGCGCTGAATCACATCCGTGTACTTATATTTGACGGCAATAATTCCCTCTCGTGCCCCCACTGCTTTCATCACCGAGACAATTCCGTTGATGATTTCCTGTGGGAATGCTTTCAGCAGTTCCTTGTCTTTGTGCAGAAGCGGCTCGCATTCGGCAGCGTTGAGAATGAACGTGTCCACCGGGCGTTCCAGTTTCTTATACATGGGAAACCCGGCTCCCCCGGCCCCCACAATCCCGCATCGGTGAGCGGTTTCGATCAAAGGCGACTTATCCACGGTCATTTTGTCGGCATCCGATTCTGCGAATCAGGTAGTTTTGCGCCACCGTCCGCTGTCGTCAACGGCAGAAGGATACTGCCTATACTGGACAGTCCTACCGCTTTGCCTGACACTGAGAGCCATGCCGGTTCCGCAGAACCACGGGAAAGGATTAGATGCCCATGAATATCGAGGGCCTGATTGAAGAGCATGCCAAGTCTATGGCGGAAGGAATGCTCAATGCCGCCGGGTGGGCACAGTCGGAGGAGGATATTCGTCACGCCTGCAACTCCCTGATTGACAAGTTTGTGAAAAAGGCGGGACTTGAGGTGAGGGGATGGCATGAATACGGCTTGGCGGGTGGGCGACTTGATTCCAAGTATGGCGGCGTGGTGATCGAGTATAAGTTCCCCGGGGGCAGCGGCAAACTGACCGAAGATCCGAATTCACCGGCCGTCAAAGCGGTTGTGGAGCAGATCAAGAGACGGTTTGAGGATCTGAATACCGAGGAACATGTCGCATTGGAGCGTATTTTCGGTGTCGGCTGCGATGGGGAGACGATTATTTTCGTGCGACACAGCGGAAAACAATTCGAGATTGGTTCTCCTCAGCGGGTTACCGCTTACACCATTCAACGGCTTCTGCGCGCCCTGATCTCCGTGGGAGCGCGCGGCGTTTCGTTCACACCGGAGAATCTTGCCCTCTATTTCGGTTCGGAGAACAAGATCGCCCAGGATGGGATTCAGTGTTTTTATGATGTTGTTCACAAAACGGACAATCCGAAGGCGTTGACTTTCTTCCGGCAGTGGCAGATTCTGTACGGTGAAGTCTGTGGGTACGATCTCCACGGGCAAAACGCGCGAATCCGCACACTGGGGCGGCATTACGGAATCGACAATCCGAATACCGCCGAACTCCTGTTTGCGGTCCATACCTATTATGCCGTTTTCATCAAGCTTCTGGCAGCGGGCACTATCGCATCATCCTCGCGGATGGGACTTTCCATTCTGAAACAGCTGGTTGAGTCGCCCACTTCCGAGGATTTGCGCGGTCAACTTCGTCTTCTTGAACAGGGCGGAACGTGGTCGCAGATCGGTGTTCGCAACTTTCTGGAGGGCGACCTCTTTTCCTGGTATCTCGATGCCTGGGAAGACCTCTGCGACAAGGCCATCCGGGGCATCATCCGTAACCTTGATCAATTCGATCCGACTACGCTCAGCGTCGAACCATCTCAGTCGCGTGACCTTCTCAAACAGCTCTATCAACAGTTGTTCCCCCGCACGGTGCGGCATGACCTGGGAGAGTACTACACTCCCGATTGGCTGGCCGAACTCGTGTTGGATGAACTGGGCTATGACGGCAATCCCGATAAACGGTTGCTCGATCCGGCCTGCGGCTCCGGCACATTCCTGGTCATCGCAATCAATCGGGTGAGAAGGTGGTTTGAGGAACACCGATTCGATTGCGGATTTCGGGAGGATATTCTGCTGAAAAAGATTCTCAGCAACATCATCGGTTTCGATCTCAATCCGCTGGCAGTTATGGCCGCAAGAACCAATTACCTGATGGCAATTCGCGACTTCTGGCCGCACGTCGCCGGTATCGACCTTCCTGTTTACTTATGCGATTCAATCATGACACCATCGGAATACGGGGATCTGTTTACCGGCGGTGATAACAAGACCCGCATCCTGAAGACCTGCGCCGGAGATTTTGTTATCCCCAATGAAATCGCCAAGAACCGCGAGATAATCGGGCGTTACGCCGACATCCTCGAATCCTGTATCCGGGATCGCTACTCCCCGGATGAATTCCTGAAGACCTGCCGAACGAAGGGGGTTCCGACAATCGAAACGGACATCCACAAGCAGCTCTATGGGCAGATGCAGGCGCTGGATCGGGACAACAAAAACGGAGTCTGGGCGCGGATCATCAAGAACGCTTTTGCGCCGCTGTTTGTCGGCAAAGTGGATTATGTCGCCGGGAATCCGCCCTGGGTGAATTGGGAGAGTTTGCCGGATGGGTATCGGCAATCAACGGCTCCGTTATGGCAGGAGTATGACCTTTTCCGTCATAAGGGATATCGCGCGAAATTGGGTGCAGGCAAAGATGATTTGTCGATTCTAATGACGTATGTCGCTCACGACGTATACCTGGCTGATGGGGGGCGATTGGGATTTGTGATCACCCAATCTCTGTTCAAGACCGTCGGAGGTGGGGAGGGATTTCGCACATTGCAGTACAAGAAAAATGGAAAAACTTTTTATCTTGCACCCGTTGTGGTACACGATCTCAGCGATTTCCAGCCATTTGAAAAGGCAACAAACCGGACAGCCGTCATTGTTGTCAAGAAGACAAGGAGAAGGTTCAAATATCCGGTCCGATACATAACATGGTGGAAATCCAAATCAGGCAGAATCTCTCCCGATATGCCTCTTGAGGAAGTCCTCAAGAACACGGTGCGAAAGGAATTTGGGGCACAGCCGATCAATGCCGATCGACTCACATCTCCCTGGCTGACCGCCCCCAAACGCGCTCTTCCGGGGATTCGAAAAGTGATCGGCACAAGCGACTACAAGGCTTACGCCGGTTGTTGTACCTGGTTGAACGGTTGTTTTTGGGTGCGCATCCTTTATGTCAAACCGAACGGCGAACTGCTGATCGAGAATCTGAATCGAGTCGGCAAAATCAAGGTAGAGCAACATCAGGTCGCGGTTGAGCCGGACCTGGTTTACCCACTGCTTCGGGGCCGGGATGTGCGACGCTGGTGCGCGGAACCATCCGCCCACATCATTCTTACCAATCTCACAGACCGCCTCGCCGGTATCCCCGAATCCGTAATGAAAATCAAGTACCCAAAAACCTATTCTTACCTGAGACGGTTCGAGGGAGATCCGAAAAACCCGGAATGGGGGACCCTGCGCGGGCGCTCCGGCTACCGCAAGTATTTCAAGCCGACCGATCCGTTCTACTCCATATACAATGTCGGGCCGTACACCATGGCCAGATGGAAAGTTGTCTGGCGGGAGCAGTCTGCGCTGTTTCAGGCCGCCGCGATAGACGGAGAAGACAAGCGACCCATCATTCCCGATCACAAACTCATGCTGGTTCCCTGCAAGAGCGGTCGTGAAGCCTGTTTTCTGGCGGCCGTGTTGAATTCCTCGCCCAGTTTGCTTGTGATCCGTTCCTACTCAGTCTCCACCTCGACCTCAACGCACGTATTGGAAAATATCACTGTACCGCAATACGATCCCTCTTGTGAGAATCACCAGCGCATTGCATTGCTGTCGAGGCGCTGCCATGATGCTGCCGCCCAGGGTGACTCGGACACTATTGCCGCACTGGAGTCCGAGATCGACCGCGCCGCGGCACGAATCTGGGGTATCACCGATAATGAACTCCGTGCCATTCAGGATGCTTTCCTGGAATTGCCCCAGCCGGAAAGCGACAATCCGGGGAATGATGAAATGGAAGATGAGGATGAAGAATGAATCGACCGTTAATCGTCTGGTATATTTCGGGGCATGGATTCGGACATGCAACCCGCGCCTGTGGCGCCATTCAGGAAGTCCCTCCTGAGATCGACATTGAGATCGTAACCAGCGTTCCCCGTTGGCTTTTTGATTGCTCTCTGCATCGCCCGTTCACCTATCGGGAGATGCTGCACGATCCTGGATTGATTCAACTCGACAGCATTGAGTTTGATCCCGATGCCACTGCGCAGGTCTGGCGGCAACTGCTCCACGCCTATCCCGATATGGCCGGCCGGGAAGTCGCGCGGTATCAATCCCGCTCCGCGCTGATTGTGGGAGACATTTCTCCATTCGCAGTCCTTGTCGCCGAACAGTTGGGGACACAAAGTGTCTGCGTGGCGAATTTTTCATGGGACTGGATTCTGGAACCCACGGCCCGGGATCATGAGGCATTGCAGGAAATCCGGTTGGAGATCCACGAAATCTACCGTCGGTGTGGACTCTTGCTGCGGACACCGTTCCACGGCGGTCTGACGGCTTTTCAAAATGTGCGCGATGTCGGCATGGTGGTTCGACGTCCGACTCTCAGCCGGGAAGAAATGCGGAAGCATTTTGGTTTCCCATCTGACTGTCCGATTGTCCTCATCAGTTTCGGCGGTCATGACCAGGATGGTGTGACACCGGAAATCCTTGCGGGATATCCCGATTTCCTGTTTATCCGTGTCGGGAAAGAATGCAATGTCTCCAATTACCGCGCGTTTACGCCGGAGACTTACCACCCTGACCTGGTTGCTGCAAGCGACATCGTATTTGGAAAACTGGGGTACGGCATTGTAGCCGAGTCGCTTGCAGCAGGTACCGATCTTCTGCACCTGGAACGACATGGATTCCCCGAACATGGTGTTTTCCTGGAGGAATTGCCCGATTTCATCCATCTGCAAGAGATTTCGCGGGATGATTTTCGCGCGGGGAACTGGGATGTTTTGCGGGACCTTGCGGCCCGGAGAAAGACACGCCCGCCTGAAAGTCCGTATACCAACCTGAACGGTGGGGCGGAAGTTGCGGGAATTCTGTGTGAATTGTTGGAGTGGGGAGATTGAGTGAAGTTTCTTCGGCAGGCACGGAGGCCTGCCCTACTATGAAATGGGGTCGCAGGGGCAACCCTCTGCGGTTGCCCCTTGATTGCCGGTGTAAATCCGATATAAGCAGAGTCCTTATGCAGAGCCGCGTATTGCTACATTGTTCCGATACACTGACCCTGGCAGAAGACAAGTCCATTCGGATTTTCCATTTCGAAGTTCCCCCTGAAACACAGGCCCTTGCGCTCGATCTTCAATACTCTCCTATTCACGCGGATGACCCGGAAAGTGTCCGCTGGGTAATTCAACATTCTCTCGATGTTTATTTCTGTGGCAATGTCCCGGATGAGGTATACATAAGGAAATCTCCCGAAGAGAAAAAGGAGATATTTGACTGGGTTTTCAAGAACACGCGCAATTACCTGTTTTTCGCGGTGTTTGATCCGGGGGGGAATTTTCGGGGCTATTGGGATCGTAACCATAAAGAGGACCCGAAACGTGTAGTTCTTTTCGCCGGATCTCGCGAGCGAGGATTCATCGGCGGGGAAATCTCCGCCGGGCAGTGGCGTTTGGAATTGGAAATTCATAAGATCGTTACCGAGTCATGCGAATTTTCCCTGAATGTTGAATCCGTCCCCGTCCCCGAAACCGCTCCAACGCCGAAAAGGGATTATATCCCGAAGGAGAAAACCGGTGGTTCCGGTTGGTTTCGGGGCGAGTTGCACTTGCACACGAATCACAGCGATGGCCTTCGGTCCCTTGCGGAGATGGCCGAATCGGCCCGCAGGACGGGATTGGATTTTATTGCTCTGACCGACCACAATGGAACCGCCGGGTTGGTGGAGATTTCGGATGATCTTCCGCTCACGGTGATTCCCGGTCTTGAGTTCACGACCTTCCAGGGCCATGCCACTGCGCTGGGGGTTTGGGATTACATTCCCTGGACCGAGGAAGGGATTCCGCGTGATCCGTCGGAGTTGGCCGAGGATGTGAAGCGGCAGGGTGGCCTGTTTTGTGTTGCCCATGCAAACATCCTGGGCGATCCGATCTGCCCCGGTTGCCGGTGGGTTGACGACCGCCTTCAGGCCGCGTCGGTGGATCTGCTCGAAGTATGGCATGGTGAATATGAGCGAGAGGCAATCGGGAATATCAAGAATCTGCTGCTTTGGCAGGCACTTTTGCGAGAGGGTTACCGTGTGGTTGCGGTGGCGGGCGGTGATTTGCATGACCTGTTCGAGAATCAGTTCAAACCGGATACGGCCTTCACCGTGGTTTATGCGGAGAGTGACGCGCGGGAGCATCTGCTTGAGGGCCTTCGGCGCGGCCATGTCTATATCAGCAGCGGGCCGACGGTCGATCTCTATATCCAGGGCAACGAACCGCCCGCACATATCGGAGACGAAGTTGAACTCCTGGAGGGATCCACGTATACGCTGCGGCTTACCGCTCAGAATGTCGGAGCGGGAGGCTATGTCCGCCTATTTCGGGGAGACAATGTTCTGATCGAAATGCCGCTTTCCTCGACCAGGGACAGCCGACTTGCTTTCCGATTTCTTGCCGAAAAAGAGGAAACGTACTTTCGGGCCGAGATCTATCGGTATGCCAGACCGCGCGATCAGCTGCTGGCTCTCACCAACCCGGTGTATGTGGGAACCCGCCCCCACGTGGTTTTTCGTATTGTCGATGGATCAGAGAATCCAGTGGAACAGGATATTGAGGAGTAGGCATCCGTATACACCCGCCAGGATATCATCAATCACAATCCCCCAACCGCCGTGCAGACTCTGGAGAGCGCGCGCAGGGGGTGGTTTGACAACATCCAGGATGCGGAAGACAAAAAAGGCAGCGATGGCGGGAATCCACCCGGCAGGCATGCAGTACACAGTCACCAGATAGCCCGCAAATTCATCAATGGTGACTCGTCCATCATCTTTTACACCGTAATGTTTTTCGGCGATCTCCGCTGTGAATACGGCAACGGCGATCACGATCAATAGAAGGATTGAGCCGGAGAGCCAATTCTGCGTTGTGAGAGCGTTTGGAAAGAGGAAACGGTGAAGGAGAAGAATCACGGTGGAGCCGCAAGTTCCCGAAATCGGCAGATACCCGCTTCCGAGTCCGGTAGCGACGGTCAACACGGCAATTTTCCCGGAGGTCGCCATGACGGATTTTGTCACTCGGTTTCCTCACTCTTGCTCTTGCCGCGGACGGATTCGATCCGTGTTCCATACAGGTTGTCTTCGTCCGCATCGGTAATGCGGACCCGAACAAATCGCCCGGGCCGCAATCGCCTGCCCTGCACCCGGACGCGACCATCCACATCGGGAGCCTGTCCTTCCCATCGTCCCCAGAAATACCGGGGGTCTTCCGTATCTTCATGGTCCACCAGAACGCGAAGAACACTGCCGACCTGTCTTTTGTGTCGTTTGAGGGCCTGTTCGGCGGCCCAGTCGAGCAGGTATTCGTATCGTTCCCGGATCACCTCTTCCGGAACCTCATTCGGCAGATCAACGGATGGGGTTCCTTCTTCCCTGGAGTAGGGAAACACGCCGACACGGTCGAACCTGGTCCGTTCCAGGAATTTCATCAGGTTCTCAAAATGCGCTTCGGTCTCTCCCGGAAAGCCGACAATCACGGATGTACGGATGGAAATCCCACGGCGGGCCTCACGAAGTCGGTCGATGGTTCGTGTCAAATGGTCCAGACTGCTGCCCCGCCGCATGGCGGAAAGGATCTCCGAATCACCGTGCTGCACCGGCAGATCGATATACGCGCAAAGTTTCCGGCTTTCACCGAAATGATGGATGAGGCGGCTGTCTACGAGGGTGGGGTAGGTATACATCAAACGGATCCATTCGAGACCCTTGATGTCTTCCATGGCTTTCAGCAGATCGACCAGGCGGAACTCGCCATAGAGATCGAAGCCATAGGACGTTGTGTCCTGGGCGATGACCACGAGTTCTCTTGCGCCACCCCTCACCAATGCGCGCGTTTCCGCAAGGATTTCCTCCATGGGACGGCTGCGCAGTTTCCCACGGATTCTCGGGATGGTGCAGAAGGAACACTGATGGAAACAGCCGTCGGAAATTTGCAAATACGCCACGTGTGATGGGGTTGCCAGCAAACGGGGCGGAAATGAATCGACACACCGATATTCTCCGTTCTTTGGTAAATCCAGGAGACTGCGAACGACCTCAGAAATCGATTCCTGCTCGGACAGGTCCAACGCGGCATCCACTCGCGGGACACGGGCAAGCAATTCCTCTCGGTTGTCCTGCACCATGCAGCCGGTTACGATCACTCGTTGTCGCGGATAACGGAGCTTCTGGGCCAGCTGTTCCAGAATCACCGAATAGGATTCTTCGCGGGCAGCCTTGATAAATCCGCACGTGTTCACAATCAGCACATCTGCCAATTCGGGGTCATCCACCAGGACCAGCCCGGACAGCGCGAGGGAAGCCATCATTTTCTCGCTGTCGACCAGATTTTTCGGACAACCCAGGGAAATCAGATGGAACGACACAAGACGATTCCGGGTATGAAGATGCGTACTCATGATGTTGATAATCCCAATGTATTACTGGTCCCAGTATATCATCCGGTATCCGGCAATCCACGGGTCGTCCGGCAGCGATCATTTATCGTTCCGATTTCGTTTGCCGGACTTTGTGAGGACACTCTCTCTGGCTAGGATAAGAATAGAACCTGTTGTTCGGCAGCGTTCCGGAAGGAATTCTGCTCAAAAATCCGATGGATGATTCCAGACAAGCTATGTCAGGAATGGACATTTCACGTGTTTTGGAAGAATGGCCCTACGAGCCTGATCGAATCACGGTGCGCAAGATCACCGGGGAAGACGGTCGGAAGAAGGTCCAGATGCGTCTGGATTTGGGTCTGCTTCAAATGGAGGATACGGGGCGCCCGGACGGCCAACGTCCGTACGGATTTGACTCGCTTTTGGAATACCATGAAAATCGGCGCAAACTGCACATCCTGGAGCGCGGCTCCGATGCCACATTCCGATTGGGGGCGGAAGAGTGCAACCAATTGCGCAATGAGGCCCTTCAGTATTACTACCGATATCTCAGCCTGTTCCATTTGGAGGATTACGAGGGAGTCGAGCGAGATACCGACAGAAGCCTGCGGTTGTTCAACCTGATCGGCAAGTATGCGGAAACGGAGGAGGATCGACTTTCCATGGAGCGGTATCGTCCTTATGTTCTTATGATGGGCGCGCGGGCGAAGGCAAACCTGGCCTTACGTCGGAACCGTCCCATCGAATCGCTGCATTTTATCGAAGATGCGATTGAAAACATTCGCCAATTCCTTCGCAAGAACAATCGGGAAGAGTACTTTGAGCAATCCGGCGAGGTCCTGTATCTGCAGGAATTGGCGGCGGAGATCAAGCAGGTGATTCCCCACGATCCGCGCGAGGATCTTCGTCGAAAAATGAAGCAGGCGGTGGATCAGGAAGATTACGAACTGGCTGCGCGACTTCGCGACGAGATTCGCGAGCTCGAAGGAAGCAACGTCGGAGAAAAGCGGGAACGATAAGCCCGTCTGTGGACTGCATCCACGGCTACCCTCATTCACCGCAGGTCTGCGTTGGCCCAAAAGCCTAAATGAACTCCCGAAACAGTTCTGCCCTTGGAGCGGGGATGACCACTTGGCTGACCAGTAGACCCTTGCCCGAGGCGATTTCAACGCCCGCATGGACCGCCGCGCGAACGGCATCCACATCCCCGGTTACCTGAAAAAATCCTTTGCCGCCGACGGCCATGGCCAGATGGATGCGGAATAAATCGACATCGCCTGCTTTGACCGCCGCATCCGCCGACTCAATGGCGGAGGAGGCCGAGAAGGTCTCTACGATACCCAGGGCGCGGGGGCGGTCGGGACGCAACTCCACCGTGGTGGAGATGGCCGGGAATACCTGCGGATGCACGTTCGGAATAATCAGCGAGTCGATCACCGAGGCCGGACAAACCGCCAGTCCCGCTTCCACACTCGCCTCCACTGCGGCCACATCGCCCCGCACAATCACGACATACTTCCCAGAACAGATTGTCCGAGCCAGCACCAACACCACCCCGGCCTCTTTCAGCATCGCGTCTTCCGCCTGAAATCCCATTCCGATGCTGGAGAGTTCCACCATCCCGATCGCTTCCGGCATGTTTCACCTCATCTTGTTGACAGATTTCTAGGCACAGTATGCCCGACCCATTCAATCCGGCGGAAGTGCGGGCAGGAGATCCCGGATTATTGCGGGCCGAGAATGGCCTCCACTTGCCGAATCACGTCCGAGCGGCCTTCGTAAAGTTTGTAAACGGCAGTCAACGAGAGTTCATAAGTCCGGCCCGCTTCGGGATTCCGAATGAACTGGATGAAATCCCAGGCGGGACAGGTATCCATTTTATCCGGTGTCGGTCCGCCTCCCGATGGGGAATGGCAAAGCCGCAACAGCCCATCCGCTTTTTCAAAAATGTAAATCAGAACCATCTTGCCCCGTAACCCGAAATAGAACGGACGCGCATAACGCACCGGCGAACAAGCCGCATACAGGGTCATTTCTTTCTCATCCTCCCGCGTCGGCTGGAAATCGTCTTTTTCGCTCAAGACGGAACTGTCCCGATTATGGGCCAATGTACAGTGCTGATACCAGCGCCAGCCCCGTTCGTTGTTTTCCGGTGTCGGGAAATAGATGCTCTTGTTCTCCGGGGCGAGAATATAGCTGGCCCAGAAAAATCCGAGATAGTTGAATCGAAAATCCGTATGGGTCGGGCGGGCGCGGAATTGGAATCGTATCCGGTTCGGTTCTTCCACGCGAAACGAGGTCCACGATTCCACTTTCATGTAAGGTGTGGGTGTCTGGTGAAGCGTGGCTGTGCCGTTTTCCATGTTCAATTCCATGGGATGATGCCGGGGTTCGAAAAATCGTTTGTTGTCTCCCCGTGTCGCTGAGCCATCAAAAATGTGTTCCAGATTCAGTCCGGCGTACGAAGGGACAAATAAGTTTATCGGCTCGTGAATGGACCGCAGATCCCAGATTCCATTATACAGGGTGTTATGCTCCCCATCCGCGGTATTGTCGCCGATCTTGCAGGTGATTTCGGAAGTTTTCAGTTCGATGGAGTTCATTGGGATTTCTCATAAGGGAGATTTGATCCTGCACAATATATCGGAAATTGGCGATTGCCGGGCAGAGACGCCTGGGCAGCTGGGGAGTTGCCAGGCAGAGACGCCTGGCCTACTGGGGTGACAGGCAGAGACGCCTGGCCTACTGGGGTGACAGGCAGAGACGCCTGTCCTACTGGGGAGTTGCCAGGCAGAGACGCCTGGCCTACTGGAAGGACAGGCAGAGACGCCTGTCCTACTGGGGAGTTGCCAGGCAGAGACGCCTGGCCTACTGGGGTGACAGGCAGAGACGCCTGTCCTACTGGGGAGTTGCCAGGCAGAGACGCCTGGCCTACTGGGGTGACAGGCAGAGACGCCTGTCCTACTGGGGTGACAGGCAGAGACGCCTGTCCTACTGGGGTGACAGGCAGAGACGCCTGTCCTACTGGGGTGACAGGCAGGGACGCCTGTCCTACTGGAAGGACAGGCAGAGACGCCTGTCCTACTGGGGTGACAGGCAGGGACGCCTGTCCTACTGGAAGGACAGGCAGGGACGCCTGTCCTACTGGGGTGACAGGCAGGGACGCCTGTCCTACTGGGGTGACAGGCAGGGACGCCTGTCCTACTGGGGT
>JAKQSI010000037.1 GCA_029570205.1 Candidatus Omnitrophota bacterium
AAAATGCCCCAGAGCCGGATCAGCGACACATTTCGCCGGACGTACTCCATGTTGAGTTTTCCGAACTCGCCGATTTCCGATTCTTCCCGGGCAAAAGCCTTCACCACTCGGATTCCCGCAAGGTTCTCCTGCGCCTTGGTGCTCAGGTTCGAGAATTGCTCCTGGATGCTCTCGAAACGATCATGGATCTGCTCTCCGATTTTCTTGACCGAGATGGACATGAGGATGAGCGGTATATAGGCGAGCAGCGTCAGCTTCCAGTTCAGCCGGAAAAGGATAAAGGTGCTGATGATCACGGTCACAATGGTGTTCATGGAATACATGATGCCCGGGCCAAGCACCGACCGCACCGCATTGAGGTCGTTGGTCGCCCTGGACATGATGTCGCCCGTACTGCGCGATTGCAGAGACGAAAGCGACATCGTCTGAACGTGCGCGAGAAAATCATTGCGCAGGTCGTATTCAACCTCGCGACTCACCCCGATCAGGATCCGTCTCATCCAGAAGCGGAAGAAACCCTCCAGGACAGACAGCCCCAGGATCAGAGACGCATAAAAGGGCAGTTTCTGTTTCTCCAACGCCTCCCTAAGGCCGTCCACGACATACTTCAAAACCCAGGGGGAAAACATGCTGGAGATTACCGTCATCAGGACCATCAAAAAGCCCAGGGCTATTTTGAAGCGGTATCTTCCGAGGTATGGAAGGAGGTATTTAAGAGGATATTTCCGATTGCTCATCAAGGCTGCTCGGTCCGCGATTGAGTCGCCCGCATATCTTTATAAAAAACAGGGGCGCCCCGGCGCAGCTTGTAGTCCACCGAATAGCTCCCGAACTCCGATCGATAGTTGGGGTAGACCAGCTCGAATTGCGCAATAGCGCCCGGATCGATTGTGTCTTTGCTCATGCGGACCACGGCGGTTTCGAGCAGCCTTCGGTCATGGGCATAAAACCGCACAATTGCATCCAGCTGTTCAATTGGCATCGCCGTAATGTTTCGAATCACTCCGCGCACCCGAAATTCATTGTTGGCGGATTCATCACCAAGATACAGGAGCCCGATCTGCTCGGGGCTGGCGGCCGTATGCCGCGCCTGAAGTTTCTGAACCAGTCCGTCAACGGAGGTTTGCGGCGCCAGGATCAAAATCAGGGCGCCCAGGACGGTGATGCTGAGAAGAATCAGGAAAACGCGCAGCAGATCCGAGAGCACCCAGTGTCGGGTTGCAAGAGTTCTGAACTCGGGCGCCTCTGTTGTCCGGCCGGAATCCGGAGTATCCGGCGAGACCTCCGTCCCGGTTTGATCCTCGGGCGCGAACGGATCGATTTCCTGTGGTTCCTTCGGAGGCATGGAGTTTCGTGCCTTAGTTTGCGTCGGGTTGACGGAATGCCAATACTTTGCAGCTGCCGGAATAGGGTCGGTTCAAATTTTTGCACCCGAACCGTTCCGGCCTTCCGCATAGCCGAGTTTAAAGCGTTACCTTGTAGGCGTCGGATATCTGGGGCGTCGTGGGTCTACAGGCTGCGGATTCTTGCCCCAGAATCCCTTTCTTTCTTCCTGCGGAGCGGTTCCTTCCAGCAGTTTGGCATTAACCCTTCCCAGAATACGCCGCTCGAAAGTTCCCAGAGAATCAAG
>JAKQSI010000044.1 GCA_029570205.1 Candidatus Omnitrophota bacterium
ACTAAAGTTCCGCTGAACCGCCGAAAAGATGCTTTTTGACTCGGAAACATTCCCAATTTCAATCCGCTGAACGGATGGACTGAGTTGAAAAAAGTCCTGATCGCGCCTCTGCAATGTGATAACCGAAACCTCAACCCCCGATTGCGACCACAAATTCGCCAGATTGGAAAAGACCCGCTGTGTCCCCCCTCTTCCCAGATCGCTGATGACCAGTGCGACATCTGACATGATGGTTTTCTCGGATTACGTTCAAGTCACGGAGCCGACAGAAAATACATGACCTCGACGTCTTGAGATTCTCGCCTTTGCTGAACAACACCGCCATCATAGACACCCCTATTTCCTGCTGTAAATGGAACAGCGCTTTTGCCGGACATCCGAACCGATGGTATACTCCGGCACCGCCAAGCAGCCACGGTTAGCCCACTGGTGGGGCAGATGGGTGGGACAGGCCTCCGTGCCTGTCGATGTGCGAAATAGGAGATGAAAGAATGACTCTTATTGAAATATGCTTGCTTCAGATTTATTTCATCGATGTCCTGGGCGGAGCGGCGACCCTCATCATCACACCGCAGGGCGAGTCGATTCTGGTCGATTCCGGGTGGTACACGGAAGATGCGAGGGATGCAAAGCGCATCCTTGCAGCACATCCGGGCCTTAAGCAAATCGATCACTACATCACCACCCACTGGCATTGCGATCACTACGGGGCCATCGGTCATCTCAGCGAAATGATCCATGTCAAGCAGTTCTATGATCGCGGTATCCCGAAATCCTTCCCGGAAGATGAAAAGAACTTTCCCTTTCTGATCGAACGATATCGCAAAGCCTCCAGCGGCAGTTCGCGCGAGCTGCGACCGGGTGACCTTATCGTCCTTAAACAATCCCCCGGAAAACCGAAAGTGGAACTGCAATGCGTTGCAGTGAATGCCAGGGTCATTCCCTCTCTGGCTTATGACTGCACGAACGACTTTTGCAAAACGAATCAACCCAAGCCGAAAGATGAGTCCGACAATGCCAAAAGCATTGCTTTGCGGCTCTCTTATGGCGATTTCCAATTCTTCCTGGGAGGAGATATCACCTGGAATGTCGAATATGATTTGGTCTGTCCGGACAATCGGATTGGTGAGGTGGATGTCTACATGGTCGATCACCACGGATTTGATGTCAGCAACAATCCGGTCTTCCTCAAGAGCATAAATCCGACTGTGGCAATTTTCTGCAATGGCCCACAAAAAGGGTGCAGTCCTCAAGTTGTGAAAGACTTGAGAGCGCTCCCCGGCATTCAGGCAATCTATCAGCTGCATCGAAACGTGGATACCAGCGAGGCTGACAACACTTCTATGGAATACGTCGCCAATCCGGACCCGAAACAGCCCGGCAAATATATCAAGGTGTGCGTACCGGAAGACACGAAATCCTTTGCCGTCACCATCGGAGAGGACGGGACACCAAAGGAATATCCCTGTAAGTAGGCTGTTGGGGGAATTCTTCTTTATACGGGGATAGATCAGCTGCGTTAAAGCGGCGACATGATCAAAAACCTCTTGCCCGTCGGCGCCGCAATTGCCGCGAGGATTCCGATGATCGCGACGACAATCAAGAGCTCGATGAGGGTGAAAGCGTTTCTCTGTCGGGTGAATGATCTCATTTGGCACACTCTCTTCCGACCGGATTGAATTGAGAAACATCCATTTCCCAAGGCGTCTGATGACCCCAGTAACCGAATCATTCCGCTTGTTGAAGGTCCCAATGCACCGATTTATGAAAGGCCGGCTCTTCGACAATCCGAACCGGGCCTACCCGAAATCTCTGACCTGATACCAATTCTCCTGTCATTGATCCCATCCGTCTTATTCGTCCTATTCCCCCAGTCTTCCCCCGACTCCTTGCAGTATGATTCCTTGTCAGATACGCTAATAAAGTCGCTTACCCGGGGAAAGGCAAAACCACGGATATTCTCGGATGAATCGAACAGAGCGTGTCGTAATTCTGGCAGGGGGGAAAGGACATCGGTTGCGCCCATTTACCTGGGTCCTTCCCAAGCCGTTGGTTCCCATCGGGGAATTGTCCATTCTCGAGATCGTGATTCGTCAACTCCACTATTTCGGTTTCACTCGAATCACACTGGCTGTCGGGTATCGAGCGGACCTTGTGATGGCGGTTATGGGAGATGGGCATCGGTTCCATGTGGAAATCGACTATTCCATTGAGGAAAAACCGCTGGGCACAATCGGTCCTCTGTCTCGATTGGGGAAACTTGAGGAAACTGTTCTGGTGATTAACGGGGATACCCTTACCGATCTCAATTACGTGGATTTCCTGGAATACCACAAGAAACAGGGGGGAATTGCCACCATCGCGGCAACCCGTCGCCATACCACGGTCGATTTTGGAACGTTGACCTGCGATGAAAACTACCGCGTCATTTCTTTCTCCGAAAAGCCTTCCTTTGATTACATCGTAAGCATGGGGGTCTATGCCTTCTCGCCCGACATACTGAATTGGATCCCGCAGGATGGGCCTTTCTGGTTCGACAACTTAATGGAAAACCTTCTCAAAGCGGGGGAACCGGTTCACACCTACCCGTTCCTTGGCCGCTGGCTGGACATCGGACGGCTGGAAGATTACGAGAAGGCGGTAGAAGAGTTCGACCAAAACCGCTCCGTGTATCTTCCTGACCTGCTTCTCGAAACAGGCTGACCGGGACAGAACTGCGGTTCTCCCCAATCCGCAATCATCGATACGCCGGCACAACCGACACGCCTTCCTTGGACGATTTCTCAGCGGCCTCCAATACGGCAATCACCCGTCGTGCCTCCTCCGGTTTGACCTCCAGCGGCTCATTCAGCAAAATGTGATTCGCCAGGTTCGGATAATACGGACATCCCCAGACCGGCTTGGGAAATGTCAATTCAGATTTCATATCTCCGTGCGCTTTGCCGTAAACCTCCAGGTGCGGGGCGTCGTGGTGATACACAATGGCGCCCTTCTCGCCCAGGATTCGCCATTTCGGTTTTCCCGCCATGGCGATACTCGAAATCTGAAAGTCTGCCATTCGTCCCCCCTCAAAACGAATGATCGCCTGGCATTGGTCCTCGTTGCTGACCGAATGCCAGACCCGCTTGTGGAAAAATCCCGTGACATTTTCCATGGGATATTTGATCAGGTTGAGAATCCAGTCCAGGAAATGCGCACCCCAATCGTACATAGCGCCACCGGAAATCGCCTTGTCGCTTCGCCACCAATCTCCAGGAAAACCGTATCCGCCGAAAAATGCCTCCACATGAAACACATCCCCGATCAACCCGTGATCGACCAGGTTTCGGATGGCCACATAGTCCGTATCCCATCGCCGGTTGTGAAAGACCGTGAGAACCACATTGTTCGCTTTTGCGGTCTCAATCAGTATCGTGGCCTGCTCTGTTGTGAGGCACATCGGTTTCTCGATCACCACATGCTTTCCGGCCTTGAGCGCGGCAAGGGCAACCTCGTAATGAACATTGTGGGGAGTAATCACCACAATCAGGTCGGTCTTGCTTTTTCTCAGCATTTCATCGGGATTAGTATAGGTCTCGAACTCGGGGAACTCTTTCCTGGCGGCCTCGGTGCGCACCGGATCGATATCGCACGCCGCTACCGCTTCCATTCCAGGCGTGGCGTTAATCCATTCGGAATGCCACCGGCCCATATTGAACGACGGTCCATAGCCGATTACTCCGCACCGGATCGGCTTTCCCTCTTTCAAGCCGGTCACTTCGCCGATTCCACGAATCACAATCTGTTGGAATGTCGGATGCCGAAACGCCCGTTCATCATGCCCCAGGGCGATATAACAGACCTGCCCCTTTCCGAACGGTTTCGCATAGGCCATCGGTTCCCGTTTTCCCATCCAATTGGCATAAAAAGCCATTTGGACTTTCTTCGGGTCGTAGTCCAGAATGTACAGCTCATCCGTGATGTGGAACGGCATGATCCGACGGGAGAGCAGATACTCCGATCCGACAGGGAATACCTGGAATTCACAAACCGGCCCATGTCCGGTGAATCGACTCCCGATCAGGTCGATGTATTCCGGGGAATCGGTAAACGAATCGGAGGCGCAATGAATGCCCACAAATCCTTTGCCGTTTCGGACAAAGGTAAGAAGGCCACTTAATTGCTCCTTAGTCAGTGAACCGCCTTGTGTGTAGAAAATGCAGACATCGAACTTGGCCAGATCGGGAGAAGCCAGAACCTCTGTGTCTCTTGTGACCGTCGGGTCAATCCATCCGGTGTTTGCCAGAAAAGACCGCAAAATCTCCCCGCAGGAATCGAATGGATGATATTCACCGCCGATCAGGATCAAAGCATGACGTTTGTTCATTGGAATGCCTCCGGGATACATTGTGGAAATCGGTTTCGGTTAACGATGGGAAAGCATACTGGAGCGGCGATGGAATGACAACGTAACGCGGGATGAATGGTGTGAAAGCTGTTCAGGTGGCCGGATTCGATCACGCGGAAGCACATGCCGACCGAGATGTGATCGAAGAGTCAATAAATGTTTCCCCACGCGATACACGTTCCAACCCTTCCAGGAGCCGCTGGAATGCCGATTCCTTAAGCACATATCCGCTTGCCCCCGAATTGAGCGCTTCCTCAACATACCCGGCTCCCGAATCCATGCTCACAATGACCACCTGGGTCCGGGGATACTTCTTCTTAATCAGGCGTGTGGCCTGGAAACCGTTGATATCGGGCAGAGAAATATCCATCAAGATCAAATCGGGACGGACTTTTTCCACAAGCCGCAAGGCTTCCTGTGCCGTTCCGGCTTCGCCGATCACCACATAGCGCTTGTCCTTCTCGAGGATCATCCTGAGACCTTCACGAAACAGGGCATGATCGTCAACAATCAAAATACTCTTCACGATACTCGCGGGTGATTTTGCCATGGTAATAACCCCATCAGAATCATTCGAGAATGAACCCTGTCCCGAATGCAGGCTCCCTCTTTCTGTCGGTCTCTCCGAATATTACCGGAGAGACGCCCTCTTGTTCTCTTTTCTCAATGGGCCGTCAGATACCGTCTGCCGCCCGCCCCATTCCGCATCTGAAATCCGTATTAAAGCCTTCGACAAAACGCATTTAACCCGGACCGGAAAAGGTCGCGTGCGCGAGATTTGCCGGAACTCCAGCCTGAAAATGGCAACAGGATTCACAAGGCTATTTGGAAGGACTCGCCGTATCCCAACAGCAGGAGTGCAGTTCATCATTATTCCCCCCAGGCAAGTGGCCCGCTCCAGGGGCACTTTTCTCTTGATTTCTGGTACGAAACCAAGCCTGGTTTCAAATATATCCGGGCTTCCTGTTCTCCCGAACACGTCCGATTACTCATAAGATATGCGTAGTCTATAACATTTTCCATTCGGAGTCAACTCCCGGTTTTTGAGTGTTTCCGCACAGTGAAAAGGTCATCTCGCGAGCCTCCCTTCGGCGGAGCCGGTGATTGGGAAGAAGAAAGTATCCTTCCCACCCCTTTTTGCCAGGCAGAGACGCCTGGCCTACTGGGAAATCTGACTTGCCCGGCAGAGACGCCTGGCCTACTGGGAAATCTGACTTGCCCGGCAGAGACGCCTGGCCTACTGGGAAATCCGGCTTGCCCGGCAGAGACGCCTGGCCTACTGGGAAATCTGGCTTGCCCGGCAGAGACGCCTGGCCTACTGGGAAATCTGACTTGCCCGGCAGAGACGCCTGGCCTACTGGGAAATCTGGCTTGCCAGGCAGAGACGCCTGGCCTACTGGTGAGACAGGCCTGTTTTTGGGCGAGCTTTCTTGGAAGCTTGTCAAGATGGAACCGGAGGCGGTGGACGAATCGCGACGGTTGGGCATTATTGAGGAGACCTTGGCAGGTCACATGACGCTACGAAGCGCTTGCAGATCTCCTGAGGTTTGGCGGATATAGCGCGGGCAATATCCCTCCGAAGGTATACCGTCTGTTCATAAATCAACACCCCAAAATGCCCAGTCAGGGGCAGAAGGGCAAAAACACCATAAGAACGGGCTAAGGTCTTGTGATATAAGTTTTTGTATTTCAGATGGTTATGAGGTATTACTTGGGTGTGTCATTATGGCGCGGTTGATTAAAAAAAAAGAACCCGCGACCCGGTGGAGGAGGGTTGGAAGCGGGTAACACCACCGGGCGCGGGAAGGGGAGTAACTGTAATATACCGAATCAACTGAACGCGGTCAAGACCCCCAATCAATTTTTTTGATTTTTTTTTGAGAAAGTTTTCCGGAGACAACTTTCTCTCCGACATGCTCCGCATGGTCCACCCGACCGCGTCTTTTCCATGGATGTCTCGAACTTACCTTTCGGATGTCTTGGCTTGACTATCCACCAGGGCTTTGGCGCGTTTGACAAGGTCTTCCGTGGTTGTCGATTTCAGGACTTTTCCCATGATATCGACCACTTTTGCCGGGTCGCTCTGTATGACCTTCTCGCCGATGGCCACCGATGCGGCGCAGGCGTCTTCTTTCAGATCCGCATTCGTCAGGAAAGAAGCGACGTATGTCAGGTTGTCTATTGACGGAAGAGCCTTCAGGGCAGCCATTCCGAGTCTCTTTTCGTCGTTGCCGGAAGCCAGTTCGATGGCCTCTTTCAGGGATACCGATTTGGCCTCCGGAGTGATCTCCTGTTGAGGGATCAAACGAATCAGACCTCGCAACGCCAGAGCCTTTGACTCCGCATCAGTGGAAGTCTTCGCCAGCTGCCACAATTCCGGTATCGCATCCACCGTTGCCCATTCTGAGAGAAGGGAAACAGCTGTGCTGCTGATTTTTTTGTCGGGATCGGAGACCGCGCTCCATACGGTCTTGAGCGCCTCCTCGCCTCCAAATGAATGAAGGACTTTCAGACTCTCAATCCGAACCGCCTGATCCTTATCCCCGGCGGTTTTCAAAAGAGTCGGCATCTGATCCAGCATCCGGCGGCGACCGATCAACTGAATCCCCATGCACCGGGTCGCCGAGTCCGACTGATTGACCATCGCAATGACGGTTTTATCCACTTCATCGCCCGGAAGTGCGCCCAGACCTGCGAGGGCCGCTTCTGCGATTTCCCGGTCAGAATCCTTCAGCAGGTCCTTCAGGACCGGCATGGCGGAGACATCCTCAAATCCCGGCAACGAGCAAATGGCCGCCAAGCGCACGGATTTCTGCCCGCTCTTGGAGGCTTTGAACAGCGCCGGCAGGGCGGCAGGCTCGGACCGTTTGGCTAATGTCTGAATAACAATAATTTGATTCTTGGCGGGGAGTTTCTCTAGGTCCGCTGCCAGCGCCTTAGTCACTTGAGTGCCTTCCATTTCCAGGGCGGTGCGTGCGGCAGCCTGGACCAGACCAAAATCATCGCTCCGAACGGCTTCCAGCAGAATCGGCAGGCCCTTCTTGCCGCGCAGCAAAACACTCCCACGCAGTCCCGCCGTACGCACCTGGTGCGGTTCGTCAAATTCACGAATCTGATCGTATATCTTCAAGGCCGCATCCTTCTTTCCGTCGGCAGCCATAATCTCGGCGCAATGCAGAAGTCCTTCGCAGAATGCAAGCCGGTTGGCCTCGGATACATCGGCGAGTGCGCTCTGAATGGCCCTGGCGGCTTCCGGCGTTCCGATCTTGCCCAGAGACCGCGCCGCGATCCGCGCAATCTCGCCGTCTTCATTCTTAAGGAATGCGGCCAGCGGTTTCACCGCTTTGGCGTCCCGACGCATTCCGATACTTCCGATCACTCCCACCAGCAGTCGACCATTGACTTTGCCGAGCGCATCACGCAGGGCATCATCCACCGATGGGTCCTGAATGGTTTCCAACGCATACCGCGCGCTGTGAGAGAGTTGTTCATCGCCCAGAAGCGGAACCAGCGTGGGGACCGACTCACTGGAGCCGGTAACCGCCAGCTCGCGGCAGGCGTCCATCTTTTCCTTGAGTGACGCACTGGATTTGAGAACGGCAAGCAGGTCCGCCTCCGGTCGATAATCGGCGAATACGACATCCTGCACGAGCGATAGTGCCAGTCCGACAAACAGAAGCAGCACGGTCAGGGTGGAATTGAGTTTTATCTTGAACATCACGAATTCTCCTTCCGGGGTTGGCGGATCCTCAGATGATCCAGGGTTCTCGCTGAGCGCGTGAGCGCAGTCGATTGGCTTCGGGATCGTTGATGAATTCTTCTTTCACCGCGTCATACTTCATATTCCGTTTCAGCCACATGCAGATGTTGGCGGCATGGACCGTGCTCATGGATCGGTGCATCACCACCGGATTCGCGACAGTCAGCTGACGGGATTTCACGCAGTCGAAGAAGTTGCGGACGTGACGCATCGGGCCGTCAACTTTCCGCTGAGTTCGAGCCACATAATCCCCGACAATCTTCTTGTACTCGGCAAGCAGTGAGATCGGCTCGACATCCGGCTTCTCGTAGCCGTCCGCCGTAGCAACCCAACCCTCGGTCCCTTCATAGCGCACACCGCAGGACCCGCGCCAGAACTTGCCGTCCATGTCCCGATTCAGGATCATTTTGATCCCGTTCGGGAAGACGGTCACCATGCCGTCCCCGCTGTCATTGTTGACATATTCATATTCAATGGCTGTGGTCTCACCGGCTCCGACGGCCACCTGGCACTGGGCGAAGGTGTGCGCACCCCATTCGCCAATGCAGCTCGTGTGAAAATCGTAATATCCCCGCCAGCCGCCCCGAATGTATTTCCGGTTGAACGGCCGCCAGGGGCACGGGCCGAGCCAGGCATCCCAGTCTACTTCCTCTTTCGGCGGTTCCGGTTCCGCCGGAAGCCATTCGTGGCTCATTTCGGCTGCATCCCATGGCGCAATGTGCGCTCGAACCGTATGCACGTTGCCCAGAAGACCCAGGCGAACCAGCTCGTTCGCAAAGACAAAATTGTCCTCACTCAGTCGCTGTGTTCCGGTTTGGTAAACTCGCCCGAATCTCCGGGCCGTTTCTACCACAACCTGGCCTTCCTGGATGGTCATGGACGAAGGTTTTTCGGAATAGACATCCTTGCCCGCCCGCATTGCCATGATGGATGCCGAGGCGTGCCAGCGGTCCCCTGTGGTAATCAGAACCGCGTCAATATCCGTCCGTTCGGCCAGGAATTCGCGGATGTCGCTATACATTTTGCAGTCCGTGTTGCCGTGGTGCTGATCCGCCAAAGCCTTGATGTTCTCCCGTTGCGATTTCTGCGCGTCGCAGATCGCCACGAATTGCACATCCGGCTCATTCAGCATTCGACGCAGGACGAATGAGCCACGGCCTCCGATGCCGATGCCCCCCAGTATGATCTTCTCACTGGGCGGGATGGCTCCGCCTAAGCCGAGGGCCTTCTCCGGGATAAGGGTGGGCGCCATCAAGATTGCCCCAGCCTGGGCGGTTGTTTGCAGGAACCGACGCCGGGTCACTTTTCTTGAAAGCGAAGGTCTTGTACCAGGTTTTGTCTCGATCATTGTGTCGTGCCTCCATTCGGATCGCTTTCGAAAACAGACATGTTTAACCTATTCCGGCCCGGAAGTCGATTGCTCCCAAGGTTTTCATATCGAGGCGTGAATGCGTTGGAAAGGAGATTTATTGGGACAGACTTGCCGGTTGGCAGCCCGGTAGTGTCAGAAATGGTAGCCTGAAATGGCAGGACAGATCTCCGTGCCTGTTACCGATCGTCAGGCAGAGACGCCTGACCTGCCATGGCACACCCAACAGGCTCTTCAGAAATTCGCTATATCATCTTCCGGTGGCGTATTGTCGTCCGTTGTGTTGGCATTATCCCCACGGTCGATCAGGTCGTCCCCGTCGTTATCTTGTTTGTCGTCCCAGATATTGCTCCCGATTCCTCCGGCAGAACTGACCAGATTGGTGCTGCGATCCGGACCGAACGAGATCAGCTGAAAAGTGTTGGGATTCTTTGGTGTGTCGCGCGTATTCCCCGATGTTCCGCTCTGGTCGTAGGCGATCGGCATGTCCGAGTACCGCCGGGCCATTTGCGGGTCGAAGCAATTCCGGTTCGGGCAGTACACTTGGCTGGAGACATAATAAATCGGGCTGCCCCACGCATCCACGATTGCCTTCGGTCTGTCGTCGTTTGAATCTGTCGATGCGGTAAGCACAAACGAGGGAACACCAGCCTGGCTGAGAATACTGGCCACCGGTCCCGGTGTGTCCGGGTTGGTTGGGGAGGCCCAAAACGGCTGCCCGTTTTCAAATACCGTCAGATCCTTGCCCTGAATCGAGATCGGCGACTTGGCCCGCTCCGCGATAATTTTGTAAAACTCGGAGGGCGAGATGGCCTTGGCAGCGGGCACATTGTACATTCCCGGCGGGTATTGCTTGTAATCGAATTTATAGGTTTCCAGGGCTACCTCAAGGCTTTGGATCAGCGCCGCCGTCTTGCTGAACTTCGCCCGGTCGATCTGTGTAATGACGTTCGGGGTGACAATGGCCGCCAGAATCCCGATAATCGCAACCACAACAAGCAGTTCTACAAGTGTAAACGCATCAAGTTTTTTCATTCAGGTTCTCCAGCCGGATTCGCCGGGCGGCGTCGGTTTCTCGCAATATGAATTCCGAGGGTCTTGCGGATACAATGCCTCTAAATTAAGTATAGTGACAATTCGGCAAGAACGTCAATTTATCTTAGCCCAAATTGATCTCGATTTGGCTTGGGAGAGCGCTCCGAACGCCGGATATAGGAGTTGATTCGGGGAGATAGCGCCGATCAGAGACTGGGGATAAACTCAATAATAGCATGGATTCCATTTATACAATGCCGATATGTTTTTCCGGGAAAAGATAAAAACACGGATTCGCAAGAAACATGTGTACTTCGTTCGGTGTGGCATCATTCGGCCTGTCGCGCCGAGGCCCACCTGTTTGTGTGTGTCCTGGCGTATTCTCGGCTGCACGCGATCGACACGACCTTGCGGGTGCATGGAGACGACCGGAGCCGGCTGACGATCCGGTGACAATTCATGGCGGATTTTGGCCGGCGCAGAATCGTACCGGAATCCGCCTCCAATTCCGATTTCCTCTTGCTTCCATCATCTCCCGAAGAGAGAGAGCCACAGGTTGAAAGTGCAATTCGTGAGTTGCCTCTGCTTACGTCATTACAGCAAAGGAGACGGCGGCGCTCAGGCAGACTGTGCCTCCCGGATCAGGGTTTTTTGAACCTCCCTGCTCTGAAAGGCTTGCGGATTCTCCAGGTAACTTCGTATCACCTCGTGTTCTCGCGGGGACATGCGGTCCTTAAGCCAATCCAGCCCCTCGGAACGAAAGCGGATGAGCGCGTGAAGGTGCATTCCCGACTGTTCCGCCGCCTGTTGCGCGCCCTGTTCTCGGTCAAAGACTACCGCGACATGATTCGCCGTTACATTCTCAAGCGCCCGGCGCTCGACCTCACGAGTGATCTGTGCCGCCGCAATCAACTTGGAGTCGAATCCCGACACGAGATCATCAACAATGACCAATCGATCCCCTGATTTCAGCTCCCCTTCCACCAAGGCATGTTCACCGTATTCAGCGACGGCTTTATCCAGATCCGAAAGCGAGCGGACACCGGGGAGTTTTCGCGTCATCGCGCTGGGAAAATCCCCCATCAGAGAAGTCGCCACGGCAATAGGGATTCCCGCAAACGCCACTCCGACAAGCTGGGTAGCCTCCGGAATACGGAACCAAATCATCTCCGACATTCGTCGGCCGATCAGACGCAGAATATCAGGATGCGCGGTCAGCGCGCGCAGCTGAATATACAACGGACTCCACAGGCCGGAAATCAGCTGCCACCCGTCAGGTTTATCGCGATACCAGGTTCGAATCATGCGGGCATCATAAATCCGCTCGATGATTTCTTTCCCGTACGCTGTTCCATGCTCTAATTCCGCCATCGAAAAACCTCCATGAGAACTTATTTGTAAAAATACCCCGGATAACCGCTGCCGGCCTGATCTCCACGAAAGTCAATCGGCGGGACGATATCCGAAAGCCGAGAACACATCGGTAATCCATCGGTCGTACGTGTGGTCTTGAAGCGCCCGGTTTCGTCCGGCACAGCGTATCTGTTGACGTGCCTCGTCATGATCCAGCAACCGGCGGACTTTCTCCACACACTCCTCATCCGAGTGAAAAAACAACGTTTCCGTTCCATCCGCAAGGTATTGGTCGAATCCATGGCCGGAGTCCGAAACCTGGACACCTCCCACACCGGGGATATTGAAAAATCGCATATTGGGGCCGGTGAGATGTCCCACGGAATGGATGTTTACGACAACCGATGCAGCGTGGTGCATCGCGGGAACCTGTTGCGGGGGCAGGACACCGCGCAGGCAGGCCCGCAACGGATGTTCCCCCGGCAAGGTGTAATCCCAGTCACCTCCGTAGATTTCCAAGCCCAGGGGGATCAGTTTCTCCAGGATTCGAATACGGCGACGCGCTGAGCCTTCGCACAGAAGGTAATCGAAAATATCGTATTCTTCATTATCGTCAATCTCTTGAAAATGACTTCTCATCATATCGTAAAGGTTGTGTTTCGATTCAACATGAGAGATTTCCTCGGCCATCTCGTTCAGGGAATTGAGAAATCCGGGTCGAGACCGCCATTTTTCCTCCAATCGTCTGCGCTTGTTCGGGTCCGGGGCAAGGCTGTTGCCGACAAATAGAACTTTGCCGGTCTCTCCAAGGCCCTGTGGCGGTTCAAGATCATCCGAGGCCATGGATCGGAAAATCGGCCCCTGTGCCCCAAGCCGTTGCAGGCGTTCGATCAGATGCCGCTCCGCCACAATCACCCGATCCGTATCAAGAAAATCCCGTCGGCGATATAGAATCGTCGTGACATATTGAAACAACGGGATTCTCAGGCACTCACAAACCTCCGGCTGAAAAAACGACAATCGGTTGTATCCCAGCGATACCAGCGCATCCGGCTGAAATGACTCCATCCGATCCAGCAGGTCGGCGGCAATGCGGGACCGATATGCCTCCGGCTCGCGCTCCATAAGCAAACGAGTCACATCGAACTGCGATACCTCAAGGCCGATACGGACACACGCCTCCCGGATTGCGTGAATATGTATCCCGGATGGAAGCGCCGACCAGGCATTCAGGAAAAGGATTCGGCGGATGACACGGGATGTCATACAGACAACATCGTTCAACCCCCTCTGTGTCCCCCCCAATCTTACGGGAGACCTCTCAGCTTGCCTCTGCGCAACGCGATTCCACCGCTGCTCCGTTTTTTGAGATGCGGAATGGATCATCTCGGGGATTTTTTCAATGACAGGCATGATGTTCGGAGCAGGCGGGTCACCGGAGCAGATAAGAACGCGGGTTCGTTCCGGCGCGGTCAGTCCGGCGCGCGACAGGAAACATTCCAGATCGTGATGGGTCCATGCTCCGAGATATAAGAAAAATCGAGGGCTGGACAGATACGCGCGGAGATCCGTAACGCAAAATGCGGTCAGCAGAACGCTGGGATCGGGTTCGCGCAGGACAACACGAAGCGTGGGATTATCCGGAAAATATCTCCGTATCCAAACCAGCGGATACCCCAACGCCGACCCCATCAAAAACAGATTCCGGCATTCCGGCAGAATCCGGGACAGGGCCTGCTCGTATCGCTTGATTTCCGCGTCAACACCGGATTGCCCGAAAACCCAACGCTCCGCGCCGGAGAGTATCTTGCACCGGAAGTATTCGCCGGTCTGTTGAAGCAGAATGTCTCTGCGGTTTTTCAGACGAGGAATATCCCGCACAAACTCCGGCTCAGTGACACGCAAGTATTCCAGGTTCAACTCCAGACATCGCGGCACAAAATCCGCGAGGGAAATCCATGGTGCGGTTGGGCTGGAGTGGGACATCGGGCTTACAAGATGGCGAAAGGTTCGAAGACCTTGAATCCTGTAACCGAATTGGCTTAACGCATTTCCATCCCGTACTCTGCTTGCCCTCACCCCAACCCTCTCCCGTAAGGAGAGGGAGAAGAGGGTGGCACAGGCTTCCAGCCTGTGGCGTGGGATGTAAATCTGTGCAAAGACGGTTCAGCTACGGTAACCTAGCGTAACACATTCCCGTTGATGCAGGAATGCGCAGCCTCGCAGGGCTTTTCCAAATTGTGCAATCATCGCAAAACTCACGCGCGGGGCCGAATCCGATATGAATGCCGCTTCATCCCCAGAGAAGATGTCCCCCGAAGACCTGGCCCGCATCGCCGAGGGATTCGCGCGATCCCAGCGGTCGGATCTCGCCCGGAAGTTCTTCACGCTGGCCAAGCGGCTGCATTTTTCCCGCAAACGGGCATCCGGTCAGCCGCTGACTATTCGGATTTACTCCGCCTCGGATGACTCCAGGGATGAATTCCGGAAACTCCTCTGGGGCGATTACTGGGTGCAGTATGAACTGACTCGTTGCCTGGGTCTTTCCGGGCACACCGTCACACGGTTACAGCCCGATATTGTGATCCACCTTTTCGGATTCCCGGCAACCCTGCCCAGGGAGACATACAATATCGCCTGGATTTACAGCCATCCCGACATGGCCCAGCCGCAATGCCTTGCCCGATACGATCATCTCTTCGTTCTTTCCGACGCTTTTCGGACACACCTTGAGAGTATCGGATTTGCGTCGGAAGTGATGATCGGCGCAACCTCCAGGGAACCGTATCCGTCTGCCGAAATTCGCTATCCCGCCGTATTTGTCGGAAACGCCCGCCCGCAGGGTGACATGCGGAATGCCGTAAAATGTCTTCTCGACAGCGGGTTTCCTTTTCTTGTCTGGGGAGATCATTGGGAGCCGTATCTGCCGCCGGAACGAATCGGCGGACTGTATTATGAGAATCAGCGTCTTGACCGGCTTTACGCCGGCAGCGAGTTTGCGATCACCGACCATCACGAGGATATGCGGCGTTACGGTTTTGTCGCCGTGAAAATATTCGACATTCTTGCATCCGGCGGGTTTGCCGTCTCCGATACGAATCCCGGGATTCAGGCCATCTTCGCCGATACAGTCCCCCAATTCTCCACAGTCTCTCAGTTACAAACGATTTTCCGAAAGTACGCGCCCGGAACACCCGAAAGGGATGCTTTACGCAAACGGGGCCAGGAAATAGCCCTATCCCATACCTGGGAACAACGCGCGGCTATGTTTACCCGGCACATTGAACACGCCTTCCAGCCGGAGAACGTCCGGAGTGACATTTCACAAGCTTTGGAGAAGCATCCTGTCCTTTAATTCTCACATCCTCTTCCGTCGGATCCCCTTTTCCCTTCAGAAGCGGTATTGTGTCAATCATCCGGCGTACGACGATATTTTCGATATATTTTTCCAATACCAACTCCTTGCCCTGCCGTCCGATTGTGCGAAGTTCCTCCCGGTGTGCGGCATTCAGCCGGTACACAATGTGGAAGCGCAGGCGGTTCCCCAGCAGAGCCGTGCCGGGGAGACATTACAGGCGGTAGAACAGAGAGGTACAGGGTAATGTTTTGGGAAGGCCGGCGAAGGTGTATAATCCGCGTGTTTATTCCGATTCGGGCACTGTCGGCCCTCAGGCGAAAAATGATCCTGCGATGCGCGGCTTTCGATTGAGATAGAAAGACCTTCGCTTTGCACGAAAAAACCATTCCAGATACAAGGAGATAAGCCATTATGCCTCTCGTCCCGATGCGTATTCTTTTGGATCACGCCGCAGAGAACGGATACGGCGTTGCGGCGTTCAACGTCAATAACATGGAGCAGATTCAGGCGATCATGGAGGCCGCCGTGGAGACAGAATCCCCGGTGATTGTCCAAGCCAGCCGGGGTGCGCGTTCATACACCAACGACAATTACCTGCGTCACCTGATGCTGGCGGCAGCGGAACTGCACCCGCAGATTCCCATTGTCATGCACCAGGATCACGGCAACAGCCCGGAAACCTGTTTTTCCGCTATCGAGAACGGCTTCACCAGCGTTATGATGGATGGTTCCCTCAAGGAAGACGGGAAAACCCCGGCGGACTTTGAATACAACTGTCGAACCACCAGGATAGTTGTCGAGAAGGCCCACGCGCTGGGGGTCAGCGTGGAAGGCGAGCTGGGATGCCTCGGCAGCCTGGAAACCGGCAAAGGCGATAAGGAGGACGGGCACGGATTCGAGGGCGCATTATCCCGCGACCAACTGCTCACCGACCCCGAGCAGGCCGTAGAATTTGTGAAACGCACCGGTGTGGATGCCCTCGCGGTCGCCATCGGGACAAGCCACGGAGCCTATAAGTTCACCCGGAAGCCGACCGGTGAAGTTCTGGCCATGGACCGTATCGCCGAAATCCACAAACGACTGCCGAACACCCACCTGGTCATGCACGGCTCCTCCTCGGTCCCGCAGGAATTACAGGACATCATCAACCAGTACGGCGGGCAGATCAAACAGACATACGGTGTTCCGGTTGAAGAAATTCAAAAAGGCATTCAGCACGGAGTGCGCAAGATCAACGTAGACACCGACAACCGGTTGGCGATGACCGGAGCGATCCGCAAGGTATTCGCAACGAAACCGGAAGAATTCGATCCGCGCAAATACCTCGGCCCCGCTCGCGATGCAATGAGAGAAGTCTGTAAAGCGCGTATGATTGCGTTCGGACAGGCCGGACAGGCGCCCAAGATCAAGTGCATCACGTTGGAGCAGATGGCCGAGCGGTACAAGAGAATGTAAGTTAATCCAGACCCCCGATTGCACGGGAATCCGAAAGGACGGGTTGTTGCCCGTCCTTTCGTTTTTCGGGCCGGGTATTACATTGATCGAAATCGCCTGAGATGGGCAAAATGTGATGGCGAAACTGTTCAAGCGTCCCATGGTGACCCGGATTTTACACGCGGTGGGTCCCTATATCGTTCGGCTTTACTTGCAGATGGTAGGCCGTACCCAGAGGCTCCGTGTGGAGGGACGGGATTACCTGCCGGAAGTGCGCCGAGGAGGGGGACCCTTTCTTTTTGCCTTCTGGCACAACCGTTTGCTCTTTCCGGCCTACCTGTATCGGGGAACGCAAACCGGGGTTCTGGTGAGTCCAAGCCGGGATGGGGAGTATATCGCCTTGACCATGAAACAATTTGGAATGGTCCCCTTGCGCGGGTCTTCCGCAAAGGATCCGGCTTTGGGGTTGCTGAAGCTGGTCCGGCATCTGAGAGACGGGTTTTGCGTGGCGGTCACGCCGGACGGTCCACGCGGACCACGAGAGCATGTGCAGATGGGCGTTGTGGAACTCTCCAAACTCTCCGCCGTGCCCGTCATTCCCTGCGCCTATGCCCCTTCCAGGCAGATTACACTAAATAGCTGGGATCGGTTCGTGATTCCCCTGCCCTTCTCCACCGGAGCGGTGGTCTATCGCGAGCCGATTTCCGTTCCGGAGAATGCCTCCAAAGAACAGATGGAGGAAATCCGCAGGCAACTCGAGATGGAGATTCGGATAGCCACCGAACAGGCGGAAGAACTGGCCAAACGGCAAGGAATGTGAGAACATGAGATGCATGGGCGCCAACCCTCTCCCCCGTGAGAGAGTTAGCGTAAGGGAAAGACTGGGAGGCACAGGTTTCCAGCCTGCGGCTATTCAGATAATCGGAGCAAACATGAACCTTAAAGGTAAAGTAGCGCTCATTACCGGATCGACAGGCAGCGGCATGGGCCGAAGCACGGCATTTACACTCGCGGCACGCGGCGCGGATATTGTCCTCAATTACGGAACCAACCGTACCGGCCCCGATGTCGACCGAGAGGCGCAAAAAGTAAAACAGGCCGTCGAGGAACTCGGCGCAAAAACTCTGCTGGCGAAAGCGGATACCAAAAGCGATGCCGAGATTCTCGCCATGGTACAAACGGCACAGAAGCATTTCGGGCATATTGATATCCTTGTCAATAACGCCGGGGGACCGTGGATTGTGCGGGACTACGTAGAGATTCCAACAAAAGACTGGAATGACACGATCGCCGCAGAAATCACCGGCGATTTTCTCCTGATGAAATATCTTGTGCCGGGGATGCGCGAACGCAGATGGGGACGCATTATTCATATCGGCATGTTTCATGACCCGTACCTGCCCGGTGTCGGGTATGACTATTGCCTCGGCAAAGCCGCCAGAACCTGGATGACTACCTCGTTTGGGCTGCCCGATTTCGACAAGGGAATCACCGCGAATTGTATCGAACCCGGACTGACACAACCTATCGGGTTTGAGGAGGCGCTTCGAGCCGCCGGGGGAGACTACTCCGCCTGGCTGAACCGCGACCGAGTCGATGCGCACGATGTCGCCGAGATCATTGCGTTTCTTTGCAGCGAGGCCGGACGATTCATCTCCGGAAGTGTCATTCGCATTCCTACTCGATAATCCTGAGACCCATGGGGTACTTTTGGAGAATTCCGCATCAGCAAAGGAAACAATCATGAACGGATTCGCAACGAAACTCCTCCTTTTTTCTGCTGTTCTCCTCTGTACTCAGCCATCGCCCGCCTTTTCCGAGAACGCATCCGGTATCATTTCCCAACTGGAGTTCACGGCTCCTGAAAGCGATTCCAGCCTCGCCGAATCTTACGACTACTCGTTCGATGGGCATACAACTCACTGGGAGAGCTACCGATGGAACCGGCAATCCTGTAATGGCCTGTTTCATGCTTCGCGAACCGACCCGATTACCGAATTTGGCCGCCTCAAGGACGATATTGGGAATGAACTGCTACTGGACGAACTCTGGATCCAAAGAGGATTGATTTCTCGCCTTGCGGAGAAACAGCCGGAGGTTCTCAACGGTGTCCCACTCAATGAAATCGAGGAACATCTGGCAGGCGGGGATGTTTTGCTGCGGATAACCGACCGCGACCCGGCCGCAGAAGCCATTCTGTCCAAGTTACCCCAAAACATTCAGTACCGTCGAAATCGCGCATTTTACCTTCAGGATCACACGCGCACACTGTTTGTTATCGCCTGCCACACAAAGGAAGAGACCGTTCGCCTGCACGGTCATATCACGGAAGCCGTGGAGATTGTTCGGAACTACTCCCTGAGCAAAGGCGTTGCGGGAATCCACACGAATTATTACCTGATTACTCCATCGGTCGGGCATCATCCATTTGAATTGGTTAATATGCTTTGTCAGCTGGGCTGTTCCTGGATGATGGTGAGCGGATTCAACGACTTCCTCATTCCCGAGCTTTTAGAGAAATCTCTCCAGGAGATC
This sequence comes from Candidatus Omnitrophota bacterium, assembly GCA_029570205.1. Lineage (GTDB taxonomy): Bacteria > Hinthialibacterota > Hinthialibacteria > Hinthialibacterales > JAKPRU01 > JAKPRU01. The sequence continues at coordinate 19,232 of JAKQSI010000044.1, forward strand.
GGTGTTTCATTTCCGTGCATTTCAGGCCAATTCGTAAACGGAGGCGTACTGTATGGCATGAGTCGCTATCCCGATGTGCAGGACAACACTTTGGATCAATCCCTCGATTGGAAGGAAAAGCACAACGGCTACTTTTTTGCGGATCTCTCTTCCGCCGGGTCCGAGCAAGCCGAACGTTTTGACGGCTATATCGCCAACAGTCCCGGCGACCAGGGCAAGCTGGACGAGATCCAGGCGGCCTTTCTCACAAACGCTCAAACCATCGACACCGCCGTGCCACCTTGCATGATCCTGTTTCATCCGAAGGCAACAGGCGAAACTCTCACAAAAGAAACCATTATGAAAGCCATTCTCGAACGCCGTGCCGTGGGCGTGTTCGAGAACGGAGCCATGCTGGGACCGAAAGAACTGACCGTCCCATTGCGTGTTCTTCTCCTCGATGGCGACTATCTGGAGAAGCAATTCACAAAAGAGGTCTCACTCGATAGCCGAATAGACGGACAATTCCTGGACATTGTCGTTCCGAACAGGAGCAACCGGCAAATCAGCTCCACATTGACTCTGTCGGCTCCGGATGGAGTCCGGATCGGCGAGAATGTTTTCAGAATACCCATAACCCTTTCCGCTTGGGAGATCCGCCGGTTTCATCTACCTGTCACGTGTACCGCCGGAGCCTTCGGGCGGGATAATCCGATCGCCGTCATCCTGGATACCCCCGACGGCATCCGGCAATCCCTCGCCCGTCTGGAATCTCCCCGTCCTGTGGAGATCCATCCCCTTATTCTCGAAGCACCGGGAAAGATTTCCTATCCTGCAACATTGTGGAACTATTCCGACACAAACAAAGTCCATGCGACCATTACTGTTTGCAAATCGGGCGATGAGCGCCCTGTATGGACTGCCGAACAAGACCTTGAGGTTCCCCGATACGGTAAACGAATCACACATTTTCAGTTTTCGTTAAAACCCGGTGATTACCTGGCAAAAGTCACAGCCCAGGGTACAACTGTCGAAGGTCAAATTGCGGTCCGGGCCCAGAAAGGAAAGGCGGCTGTAACGGAAGAGGATCAGAATGGGGACGGCATTCCTGAGATCGTAATGGAAAACAACGTGATCCGCGCTACGCTGCTTCTATTCGGCGGGCGCGTAATCGAATACACGGTAAAGAGCAAAAACGAGAATCTGCTGTTCAAACTCTGGCCGGAAAAGCCGCCATGGGCCGGGGAGCCGCGTGGTGTGCGGGCATTCTATCCTCATGGAGGGCTGGAAGAGTTCATCGGCTATCCGTTTATCGGCGGCCTTCGCATCTATCAATATGAAATCATGAAAGACCGTGGCGAGTACGTCCGCGTTAAACTATGGATCGATGTTCACGGAAGCAAGATAGAGAAAATCGTTACCCTGTTCGCCGGCAGCCCGGTTCTTGAGGCACGTTATGCGTTGAACGATATGACACCGTCTATTAACGTGATCGGGATCAATCCTCTGGTGCAAGTCGGCCCGTCTACCGGCCCGGAAGATATTTACTCTTTCCCGGTTGGGGAATCCGAAATCCTGCAAAAGAGACCGGAATTGGAGCGTTACTATGGCGCAACATTATTCCTCCGGGAGGGCTGGACAGCGGCTTATGACACCGAAATGGATATCAGCCTGGTAGTCGGATTCCCGGTAAACGATGCGGTGTTGATGCATCTGTGGAACAACCACCCTGACAATACGCCGACACCGTATTATTACACGGAGCTTCAGCCGTGGGTGCAGTTGAAACATAGAACAACTACCTATTTCACGTATTACCTGTTCGGCCAGACAGGGGATTGGAAACCGGCAGTTGAGAAGTTCCGGGCCTTGGGCGTAGTAACCACCCGTCATTGATTGCCAGGCGGGGATATCGATCGGTTAGTAGGACAGGCCTCCGTGCCTGTCATGCTCAACCATCAGGCAGGGACGCCTGACCTGCTGCTGGAACGTCCGTACAACAAAAGATTCAGCGCTTTTTCATAGACATCATTGCTTTGCCACCCCGTGAAATCACAGATATGGTGCCTTTGCTTCGCCGTTTCCAGCCAGGTGCTCTTGACTCGTGCAACGGCATCATCGAGACGAACCAGCAGAAGTATGGATTGTTCCTGTTTTGTTTCCCGCTCGAGGACCCGTGCGATCTCCTTTCCGAACCAGTCCGAGTGGACAGCGTTTTCAGACATGATAAAGATCAGCTTGTCGTGGACATGTATCGCCTCGCTCACAGTAGCACGGATATTCTCCTCGATGAGCGCATCTTCGGCAAACGACCAGCATCGAATCCCATTGTTTTGAAGGTCACGACCAAGTTGCTCAACGAATGCCGCATCTTTCTGGGAATGAACAAAGAAACAGGAACGGAACCGTGTTTTCTGATATGACGGAGACTGAAAATGCTCGATCAGTTCATCGGGAAGCCCGCAGCCCCGAAGAAAAGGAAGCGGCAGGGGGCCGGATTTCACAATCGTTCGATGGTCCAGCGTGCTCGGACCGTGGTGTATGCAGGAAGTCAATCCCATGGCCCCTTTCAGCTGGGCATTGTTGAAGATGGTCTCGAACAGGTGCGCCCCATCCAGGGCACAGCGGCTCATGTCCGCGCCAATCAGGTTGGCCCAGATCAGGCTGGAATCGCTGAGAATGGCGTCGCCGAACTTCACATCCACAAGATTGGCTTCGCTGAGATCGGCTTCATTGAGCACCGCACCCGTGCAATCCGCCTCCGTAAGAACCGCACTGTGAAGATTGGCCTGAAATAAATAAGCCTGGTTCAGACTGGCCGAAATAAGATGGGCACGAGTCAGGTTCGCCCATCGCAGATCCGCTGCAGCAAGGTCCGCCCAGATCAGATACGAACCTTCCAGATTGACATGACGAAGATCCGCACCGCGCAGATTGATCCGCATCAGGTTCATCCCGCGAAGGTCGCCTCCCTCAAGAACGGGGACCACATCGGGATATTGACGCCTCCAGTCATTCCACACACTGACTCCCTGCGTCAACCTGGCAAGATACTCTTCACGACCCATGGGCGGCTCTCTCCCGAACCTGTCACCTTCCCCGGCGGTCTCTCAAAAATACAAACGGCCTATCCGGAAAGAATGTAATGTCAACGACTGAATAAACGCAAGGCAATGGCCATTCGCGATTTCTTCTTTTCAGATGGGCCGCTCGTCTGCTGCTCCTGCTTGGCCGGCCCCCCTTTTTCCATTTTGTTGACCAGCTTCTCGAGAAGTTCAACAACTTGTTTCAACTCCTGGATCTGAACCCGCCGTCTATCCAAAACCATTTCCATTTCCGCCAATGATCCCTCCAGAGCGGCAACCGTTATCGTCTCCGGTTTCGGCGCTGTCTGCCCGGCCAGTTTCTTCGCCATCATATACACGGATGCAACGGTCCGACGGGTGGCCGAATCCATGTCGGCTTTCACAGAGGACGCTTTACTCTTCATAAAGTCTCGTGAGTATGTATTCAGCATGGTCCCCAGATCGAATTCCCTCTGGAAAATGTCACTCTGGGATTTCAGCTGATCCAAGACCGCTCGAAAATAAAGGACCATGATGTCTCGGATGCGAGTTCGGTTCGGTCGCGTATCCGAAGACATCATCTCCAGGAATTCTTTTTTCACATTGAACTTGCTATGAGTTCGGTCAACAACGATGTTTTCGGCGTGTTTCAGCGCGTTGAGATGTTCATTCTTTTCGCTCAGCCCGAACGGAACGAAAGAACACGAGAACAGGAAATCGACAACCTGCTTGGAATTGCGGACGGATTCGGTACAGACCTTATATCGTTCATCATCCTTAATCTCCATCTGCTTCCGAAGCAATTCCTTTTTCTCATGCTCGGACACACGAACGGGAGTCGATGCCATGACCGCGTCAATGGTGTCGAACACCGGCTTGCCGTTTTTAAACCGGAGAATGACCTGTGAACGAGAAACACCGGGATTACGCTGAAGAAAGTCGTCGATGAGCTCTTCTTTCAGAAGGTCTTGCACTTGGGGGTCGATGCTCATGTTGGGCCCTGCCTTCATACAACATTAAAAAAACCGGAGGCCAGAAGCGCTTTCCCACACGATTCCATTCAACAAATGAACATCCGTCCTGGACGAGTCATCCGGCGAAAAACTGTGCTTTCCACACCCCGGATTCAAGGAAAAATGAAAGACGCCGCTGACTGATATTCATCCAGAATTAACCTATCCTACCCCATACCTTCAGCCCGCGCAATGCCTGAAAATGACAAAACTTGCCGCATACCGATGTACCCGACGGTTTCCCGGGATTGAACCCGATTCGGATATTTCCTTCTTTGCCGCGCCGCTGTTCATGCCAATGACTCCCTCAGGATAGGCCTCCAGGCAAGTAGCCGGTTTTGGCGCTCCAGCGCTGAATTTTTGTTTCGTTTCCGGGTATAATCCCAATTTCAAGTCCATTTATAATACTTCAAAATCTTCAGTGAGGAGCTGACTTATGAAACGTTTCGCAAGTATCGGAATGAGCTTTCTTGTTGTTTTGGCGTTCCTGTGCATCCCAGCAAGCCCGGTCCGGTGCGACAGTAAGGGGCTTGCGATCCTTCCGGGAATGGAACGGACCGCGCTGGACCGGTATGTTGCCCAGCCGGACCCGAACTACCGATATGAACTGGTGAACACGATTCAGGACGCCGAATATACGGCTTATGTGCTGGACATGATTTCGCAATCCTGGCGAAGTCCGAGCGAGGTGGATCGCACCTTGTGGCAACATTGGCTGACCATTATCTGCCCGAAAGAGATCAACTCCACAGTGGGACTGCTGTTCATTGGTGGAGGCAGAAACGGCAAGAACCCGCCTGCGAAAGTGGACGGAATGCTGAGCGAGATCGCCAAAAAAACGAAATCCGTGGTGGCCTCGCTCCAGATGGTCCCGAATCAGCCGATCAAATTCGCCGATGAGCGCATGGAAAAGTATCGCGAGAAAGGCCGTGTCGAAGATGAACTCATCGCCTATACCTGGGACAAGTATCTCAAAACGGGGGATGAACTCTGGCCCGCACGGCTGCCGATGACCAAAAGCGCGGTGCGCGCGATGGATACAGTGACCCTGTTCTGCGCAAGCGAGGCGGGCGGAAAGATTCCGGTGGACCGATTTGTTGTCGCGGGCGGCTCCAAGCGCGGTTGGACCACCTGGACCACCGCCGCTGTCGATCCCCGTGTGATTGCCATTGTTCCAATTGTGATCGATGTTCTGAACATACAGACCTCTTTCGAACATCACTGGCAGGCTTACGGATTCTGGGCGCCCGCCGTGGGGGACTATGTGGAAATGGGAATCATGGATCATATCGACGATCCACGGTTTGCGGATCTGATGAAACTGGTAGACCCGTTCGCGTATCGCGCGCGGTTCACCATGCCGAAATTTCTGATCAACGCGACGGGCGATCAGTTTTTCCTGCCGGATTCCTCCCAGTTCTATTTTGATGAGCTGCCGGGCGTGAAATACCTCCGGTATGTTCCCAACGCCGACCACGGGCTGGATGACACCGACGCGCTGGAGAGCCTGACCGCGTTCTATGATGCGATTCTGTACGGAAGGCCGTTGCCGACATTCTCGTGGTCTTTCCCGCGCGAGAATGTCATTCAGGTCAACACCGAGCAGATCCCGGACGAGGTGAAACTCTGGCAGGCTACCAATCCGAACGCGCGTGATTTTCGCCTGGAGACGATCGGCAAGGTGTGGAAAGAGACACCGATCGCGCCGAAGCGTGAGGGGGTCTATACGACCAAAGTTGCCGCACCGGAGAAGGGATGGACTGCGTTTCTGATTGAGTTGACCTATCGCGGCGATGGTCCCATTCCGATGAAGTTCACCACGCCGGTGAGGGTGATCCCGGATAGTTTACCGTTCCCATCACCCCTGAAGAAGAAATGAAAGATCGGCACACTCATTCGGGCCTTGATCCAAACAGGGAACCTGGATCCCATCTACCATGACCATGCGTTGCTTGGGGAGTACTACGGATCCAGTCCCTGGACAAAGAGGCTAAGCGTCCGGGTATCCCCCGCCGATCGAGGAGCATATCAAGAATACCGCTTCCTGATCTCGCCCCGCTCGTTCTTCCCATAGTAACATAGTTAAAATAAGCCGGTTGGGATATACTTTGAGAGAATAAAAACTCATTCGCAATTTGCCGTGGCGCCGATCAGGAGCAGTATTATGAGGCGGTTGTTTGCTTGTATGTTATTGGCGTGGCTTCTTCTTGCGGGCGCTGTTTTGTCTCACGCGGAAATCAAAACCTGCTACCTCTGCGGTCAGGAGATTACGGGAAAGTACTGGCAACACCAGGGTCCGGGCGGTCTGCGGCTGTTCTGCGACCGCTGTTACCGGAGTTCGCCGAAATGCTCCGCCTGTGAGATTCCGTGCAGCCGGGATAATCTCACGAAAGTGGGCAAAGAGCAGCTGTGTCCCGATTGCATGGCACAGGCAAGATTCTGCAACCTGTGCGGCAACCGAATCTCCGGCAGATTTTTCACCAGCGGGGAGACAGGCGAGGTCTATTGCGAAAACTGCTACCGGACCTATCCCCGCTGCCGGGCCTGCGACCGACCCATGCGACGGTCCAGCCTCACAGCCGATGGGGTTTGCCTTTCTTGTGAGGCGAAACTTCCGAAGTGCAAAGCTTGTGGGAAATCTATTGTAGGCGCCTATTTTTCCAACAAGTACAACGGAGATTATTGCCCCGAGTGCATCCGGTCGCGTCCCGAATGTTACGCCTGCGGCGCGCCGGTCTCCGATGTCTATTGGACTCTGCCGGATAACCGTTTCCTGTGCGACACCTGTAAGAAACAGAGTATTTTCCGCGAAGATCAGGCACGGGAAATCATGAACGAGGTAGTGAAACTGGTTGCGGAGCGCCTGGGGCTTGTTGTCGAACGTCCCTGGCAGCTCCGCCTGGACAAGTTGAACACCGAGGGGCATGCCTCCGCACTCGCCGCCCGCCAGGGGGTGAAAATGGCCAGTCCCATTTCCGGCAATGAAATGGGAATCTATATCGAACGGGAAGACCGGCGTGAAATCGTCCTGCTGTATGGTCTGCCGATTTCCATGATATACGAGACCGCAGCGCATGAGCTGGCCCATGCCTGGCAGGCGGAGAACTGCCCGCCGAACCAATCCCGGGAGATCCGAGAGGGATTCGCCCAATGGGTGGCGGCGCAGGTACTTAAACTGAAAGGTTACTCCATCACGCTTGAAAAACTACAGGACCGAACCGATTCCCCTTACGGGACAGGTTATCAGCGATTGGCTAAAATCGAAGCCCGTCAGGGGAAAGCCGGTGTTATCCAATATGTCTGTACTGCAATCAGGTAAATCGAGAATGCCCGCGCGCCCCCGTGCTTCATCTGAGCCTGTCAAAAACATCATCTTCGACTTCGGAAGCGTCCTGGCGAATCTCGATTACGATATCATGTTTCGGCGCTTCGCTCAGAAATCACCGTTGACCGTTCCGGAAATCCGTCAAAAGATTTTCGACAATGCCGATCATCACGCGTTCGAGCGTGGAGAGATCTCCGCGCCACGCTACTATGAAATCGTGCGAAATCAGATCCAACTTCAGATGGACTATCGCACTTTCTACGAGGCATGGGCCGACATTTTCTGGCCGAACGAGGCCATGCTGGACCTGGCGGAACGGCTGAAAAAAAACTACCGGCTTTACCTGCTGTCCAATACTAATGAAATTCATTACACGGAGTTCCCGCGTATCCCGCGACTCATGGAAACGATTCCCCGCCAGGGACTTTCGTTCCGGTATGGTGTTATGAAACCCGACCCGGAAATCTACCGGAAATTCCTGGATGAATTCGCCCTTGATGCCCGGGAGTGTGTGCTGATTGACGATCTTGATGAAAATATCCGGAGTGCGCGAGAAATGGGAATGCGCGGCATCCGGCATCGGGGACTGAAATCGACCTGTCGGGCGCTGGAGGAAATGGGGGTCTTGATCCCGGGGAACTGAAATGGGATACAATAACAGACAGCAATGAATTCAGTTATCATCGCCCGACCATCAGAGGCGGAGAATGTCACCAGATCAGGAAATCATCAATATCTTGCGCAGGGAATACCCCTATTTAATATCTGAGTATGGGGTCAAACGACTCGGCCTGTTCGGTTCTTGCGCCCAAGGACTTCCCACCGAATTCAGCGATGTCGATATCCTTGTTGAATTCGATCGGCCTCTCGGTTTTCGATTCGTCGATTTTACCGAATACCTGGAAACCCTACTCGGCAAGCCGGTCGATGTATTGACCCCTGCCGGGGTGCAATCCATCCGAATTGATGGAGTTGCAGAGAACATTGAGGAACATGTTGTGTATGTCTGAGCGAACAGATAGAGACTTCCTGGAAGATATTCTTCAAGCTGTTCATCGCATCAGTACCTATACAACCGATGCGACCTATGAGGGATTCCTGAAAGATACAAAAACTCAAGATGCGGTCATTCGAAATATTCAGGTTATCGGTGAAGCCACAAAGAACCTGTCGCCGGAAATTCGTTCTAAACATGCTTACATCCCATGGAAAGAGATGGCAGCGGTTCGTGATCGTGTCATTCATCGCTATTTCGGCACTAACCTGGACATTGTATGGCAGATTGCCACCGGTGAATTGCCGAGGATCACAGGGCAAATCGAACAGATCCTCCCAAAATAGAAGGCACACAAATCCGCCTACTTCACCGTCACCAAAATCTTTACCGCCGTGTCCTTTTTCAACCCGATTTCCGCACCTTGAAGGAGCTGATTTCCCTTGAGGGCAATTTCCTGCCCATCAACAGATAATTGATATTCCTTTCCTTTGTCCACAGTGAACCATTCGGGGAATTGACTCAGGCGTGGGTAGTCATAAGGCAAATGGAGATTCTCGCGGTGGCGCGGGATATCGAATTTGAGTTTTCCTTTCCAGGGCCAGTCGGCACGCATGTAGATGTTGAGGGAACCATTCTTTCCGGGAACCGCGCCGAACACCAGGTCGCCTCTCCAGGGTTCCGCGGAAAGGCCCTGGGTTTTCCATAAAGCATACATGATGGCGGTGCGGGCGTAATTTCCATCCCCGTGCCAACCCTCGATAATTCCATAATCCTTTTGCAGGTTCAGCATAATTTCTGTAGAGGCCTCCACCCACTGAAATCCTTTCTGTACCGGAATCCGGTTAAGCAAATTGAGACCGCCTTCGACAGAATCCGCATATCCGTCGGCAATTCCGAGGTGGGCTTGGCGAGTCTGACCATTTCCGCATTCTGCTTGAGGTTGATCTGCACGAACGGCATGGTTTCCAAGACCTCTGTCGATACCTCTTACCGGCATGTCTCTGTCCGAATCCTCAAAGAGTTCCCGGAGGTATTGAAAGAACCTCTCAGGACCTGGATAGGCAGCGTCAGCAATGGGAGATTTCCGTGCAGAGTCCGGTAGAGAATCCGAAATCGACTCTCAAGGTGTTCAACCGACAATTTGAATTGAACAAAAAGAGACGGAAACGGTGGAGTGGGCTTGGTCGCATGAGACCGGCGATAAGATATTCCATATCGTGAACACTTAAACCCGTGCGGCTCATTATCCCACCCGGATTCTCACAACAACGGGCAGTAAGCCGTCTCCAAGTTCTACAAGACCGGAAAATGGACCCTGGATATCAAAACGACCGGCCGATTCAAAAGACCGAAAGGCAGGTTTTTTTTGGGCGAAAGATCACGAACCCAATCGAATGGAATACGTTCTCTCCTGGTTACTTCCTGGTTGCTTCAGGGATTCTGGAGCCGAACTTTTATGATCGTAAGTCCAATAAAATGAAGAACAGGCGTGGAGGGACTCGAACCCCCGACCACTTGATTTGGAGTCAAGCGCTCTACCAATTGAGCCACACGCCTGTTATCCACCATCATATCATCGCCAAGCGGTCCAGGCAAGAATTCCGGGATATTTCGCGGGTTCTTTGTTACTCCCGCTCCGGGAACTCACGGAACTGATTGGTCACCGGTAACCGTCGGTCTGTCCCGAACGCTTTCGTGGTAACCCGGATGCCGATCGCCGCCTGACGACGTTTGTATTCCGCACGGTCCACCATGCGAATCACGCGCCGCACGGTTTCCGCCGAATACCCCAGTCCAACGATATCCCGGCAACTGTATTCCAGCTCGATATAGGCATGAAGAATCCCATCCAGCTCCTCGTAATCCGGCAGGGTATCCGTGTCCTTCTGATCGGGGCGGAGTTCCGCAGATGGGGCCTTTTCCAAGATGCTTTGCGGAATAATTTCCCGGCTGTCCCGTTCATTCCGGTACAGGGCCAGGCGATAGACCCAGGTCTTCGGCACATCCGAGATCACCGCAAGCCCGCCGCACATATCGCCGTACAGCGTGGCGTATCCCACAGCCAGTTCGGACTTGTTTCCCGTGGTCAGAACCAAACTGCCGAACTTGTTGGAGAGGGCCATCAGGGTTGCGCCCCGGATACGTGCCTGAAGGTTCTCCTCCGTGATGTCAGGTTCGCAGCCATCGAATTCCTTTTTCAGCATGTCCAGATAGGTCTGGAATACCGATTCGATGGGAATGGTTGTAAACCGGATTTCCAGGTTTTTCGCAAGCCGTTGCGCATCCAACCGGCTGTGATCGGAGGAATAGCGGCCGGGCATGAAGACTCCCCACACCCGATCCTTTCCCAAAGCATCGACGGCAATTGTACAGACCAGGGCAGAGTCGATTCCTCCCGACAGGCCGATGACCACGTCACGAAATCCGTTCTTGCCGACATAATCCCGGACTCCCAGCACCAGCGCCTGATAAACATCCTCAATCGGGTCGTTGCGATATTCTTTGATTTTCGGAACAAATGGATTCTTGGAGATATCAAGGGCCCTGGCGGGCGCTTTCAATTCCAGGGTCGATCCGCTGGACCGGATTCTTCGCGGCGGATCATCGTGATCCTCACGCCAATCCCGCTGCAACGGAACGGCCAGCCGATGCCGTCTCAATTCCTCCAGGTAGACATCGGTGATAAGAAAATCTTCCTCGAAAGCCTTTGCCTGGCCCAACACGCTGCCATCCGGGTCTACGACCATGCTTCTGCCGTCAAAAACCAGTTCATCCTGTCCACCGACCTGGTTGCAGTACAACACCGCCAGGTTGTGATCGGTGGCGCGGGCGGACAGGAGAGTACGACGTTCCTCCGGCTTGCCGACGTTGAACGGTGACGCAGAAATGGCGACCAGCAGGTCCATACCGCACTCCGCCAGGCGGGCAACCGTGCGTGGATGCCACAGGTCCTCGCAGATCACCACTCCAAAAGTCAGCAAGTCGGTTTCGAAGAGAAGTCGCTCCCTCCCGCTCCGAAAATACCGTTTCTCGTCAAACACACGGTAATTCGGCAGATTGGTTTTTGGCACATAGCCCAGAAGATGCCCATCGTGGATCACCGCCGCTGCATTGAAAACATCCTGTTCCCGGATCACTGTGCCGATAATGGCGGTCAATCCCTTTGTTTCCGGGATAAGTTGCTGCATATAAGACCGGAGATCCTCCAGGTACTGAGTTTTCAGCAGAAGGTCCCGTGGCGGATATCCCGAAAGCGCCATCTCCGGGAACGCCACCATCTGGACCTGCTGTTTTCGGGCCTGCTCCAGCGTCTCCCGGATTTTCTCGGTATTGCCGGGAATGTCGCCCACAATCGGGTTGATCTGAGCTGCCGCCAATCGAATATACTGAGCGGAATCACGGGCCATGACCTTGATCACCTTCCTTCCCGGCAGGCAGTTCCGCCGAATGCGGTTTTCGAGTTTTGCGATATTCCCATAAAGAGTAAACCAGGTAGATCAGTACCCCAAGAAACATGAGGAATTTCAGGACCAGATAAATCGCCGGATGAACCAGCTTCCAGCGTCCCACAATTACGAATTGCAGGGCGCTCACCAGAAAAACCAGAGAAAGATACAGCGCGCCCCAGAAAACAATCCGTTCCTCTGTAGATACCCACGATTCCTTTTCCCGCGCGGTGTATGCCGCCGAAAAAGCCAGCGCCAGTGAGGCCAGCGCAGCCATGGAAAACGCGAGGATCCCCAGGCTGTCGCGCAAAGAGACCAACAGCGTCGGAAAAAACTGCGCATCGCCCGATACCTTTGTGAAAGGAATCCAAAGAATAAACGCCATTATCCCAAGAGCCGCTGCCAGCCATCGCATTCGAGAAACGGGATCCTTTCCGCGAAATAGTCTGTGTCAAATATCTCTCCAAACCTCGAATATCCTAGTGTACCGCAACGAGAATATCTTGCCAGACTATGGTTCGCGGAAGCGAAGATGCACAGTCCACTCGGAAATTGACCCGTCTTTGGATGAAGATTCGGGTGTCCCAATCGGGGATATTGGGAGGAAAGGATGCCGAAGACGGATCAAGTTTTTGTGATACGGCATAAGGCGCTGAATGAAAGGGTGAGCATTCCGCAGGCGGCCAGAGAGATGGGGGTAAGCCGGATAGAGCGTCATGCGGGGAGACTAACGGGAATCAGGACGGGCAATCCGGGTGAATTGTGATGCCATGCGCTGGAGTAACCATTTCCACCCATGATACCGCGTGGCGCGGTAGATTTTCCGAATTTCGAATGGATGCCGGATTGTGACACCTTCCAGGGTTTCTGCATAAAGCCTATCGCGCATACGGAACAGTTCCTCATCGGGGAATTCGGTCAGGTTGATCACGAAGTCGGTGGCATCGCCCAATTTCTCGATATATGCTTCCTCATCGGGAATCAATCCCTTTTCCAGGCACTGCTCGTAGCAGCGCGTGAGCGGATAGGCCTGGATCCAGAAATACTTGTGATTGATGAAATTCCGCACGTTGAAATCAATATTCTCTTGAACGGTCTGGTAGTCTTCCCCGAAATAGCCGAAGATGCAGGTTCCCGTAAATTCCAGGTCGAGTTTTCGCAATAATCGAATGATCTTTGCATACAGTGTTACATCCGTATGTTTGTTCATATTGTCGAGGATTTTCTGGCTGAAATTCTCGAAGCCGATTCCGATATGGTCCAGTCCACATGATTTTGCTAAGGTCAAGACCTTCTCATTCAGAGTCGTGGCGTGCCCGGACGCGCTCCATTTGAACTTGAGATGATATCGGTCAACCAGTTCGCAGAACTCGCGAACCCATTGCGGGCGGCTGAGCAGGTTCTCGGACATCATATCCACGCGCGGATATCCGTATTTCTCCAGGGCGACTCGAATTTCCTCAACCACGTGCGCCGGGCTTCGGTTGACGACTTTCCGTCCGAACGAGTTGAAGCAGAAGGAGCAGCGGCGGGGGCACCCGATTTCGACTACCAGCGGGTAGCTTTTCCGTGAATCTTCCAGGTGACTATTATATTTCTCAATGTCGATATACTTGTAATAGGGAACATAGACCGATTCGAGGGATTCGAGAATGCGGAACCCGGTATTGACGATGGAGCCATCCTCTGCTCGGAAAGCCAGGCCGACGATGTCATGCCATCGGTTCGGTTGATTGTAAACATTCAGAAATTCGAGTATGGACTCCTCGGAATCGCCCTGGAAAACCACATCATCCAAAGGCGGGTCAATCTCCAAGCGGACTGTGCAGCAATCTTGGCTTGCGGGAAATGGAACGCTTTTGAGACAACATCCGCAGTTTCGTTATTCCCCCCCGCCGAGTTTCAATCCGCACTTGTCTTTGACTTCTGCCATTGTCTGCTGTGCGATGCTTCGCGCACGCTTCGCGCCTTCAACCACAACTTCTCGCACATAATCCGGTTTTGCGTAAATCTGATAGTACTGTTCGCGAATTGGGGTCAGCAAATCAATCACGTGTTGAATCAGCGCTTTCTTGCACTCAATGCAGCCGATTCCGGCGACACGGCACTCACGGTTTGCCCACGCAACTTCCTCCGGCGTGGAAAGCAGTTTGTGCAGGGAGAAGATATTGCACACATCGGGATCACCGGGATCGGAGCGGCGTTTGCGGTTCTCATCAGTGACCGCGGTGCGCAGCTTCTCCTCGATAACTTCCGGCGGATCCACGATGGCAATATGGTTATTGAGCGATTTGCTCATTTTGTTTTTGCCGTCCAGGCCCATGATACGGGGCGCTTGCGAGAGTTTTGGTTCCGGTTCCGGGAAGGTTTCACCAAACGTGTTGTTGAACCGCCGTGCCACTTCACGAGCGAATTCCAGGTGCTGTATCTGATCTTCACCGACCGGCACAACCTCTGCTTTGTAAATCAGAATGTCCGCCGCCATCAACACGGGGTAAGCCAACAGCCCCGTATTGATCCCCTCGCGGTCCGCCTGACGCTGGGATTTCTCCTTGAATTGGGTCATGCGCTCCAGCGAGCCAAGCGAGCTCACACATGTCAATATCCAGCAGAGCTCCGTATGCTCCGGCACGAACGATTGAACGAAAATCGTGCAGCGCTCCGGGTCCAGACCGCAGGCGATGTTTGCGCAAATCCCATTGTAAATACGATTCGGCATCTCCCGCGGATCATACGGGATGGTCATGGCATGGTAGTCCACAATCGGGAAAAAACATTCGTAGTTGTTGATATTCTCCGCCCAATTTTTGATTGCCCCAAGATAGTTTCCCAAATGAATATCGCCGGAGGGCTGAATACCGGACAAAATGCGTTGACGTTTTGGATTCATTCTCTTACCTCGGATTGAATAGGATATGTTCGTAACAGGTGGGAGAGAGGTACATTGTGGCGTCAGCGACGCCAACCCCGGCGGTCGAGGGTCATCAAACGGGAATCGACAGCAGGATGGATCATCATGAACCTCATCAAATGCTTGGAGTTTTAATTTATCACCGACTCACTTTTTTCGGCAAGAACAGCCGCCGTCTTCCGGGATATGGTTCCACCAAGGCAAGTCCGGCTGCCAGCGGGCACTTTCTGAGTTTTGGAGATTGGCGATTTTCGCGCCGATTCGGCGGGCTTGTGTGCGGTGTTCCGGGATGGGGTGCGGTGGAGGCAGCGTATCCAGGCCACCGATGATCAACTGCGCCTCGAATTGGACTCCCAGCGTGAAGAAAAATGCGCGTACCGGCTCAATCGTCCCGATGAAATCCGCAGGCCGATCGGACCCTGCGGTGGCAATAAGCGCGCCCGGACGGTAAGGGAACAGGTTCCGATGAAAGATCTTCCGATCCTTGTAAAACGGGTTGCAGCGGTCAATCCAAGCCTTCAAGTCGCTGGGTACGCCTGCAAAAGCCACGGGAGCGGCAACAATCAGACCGGTGCATTCCGCCAAGAGCGGATAGATCTTCCACATATCGTCCACAATCGAGCAACCTGGTTGAGACGAACACCATTCCGAGAAATCGCACCTGCGGACATGATACTCACACACAGAGACCAGGAGGGTTTCCGCGCCCTCCTGGGCCGCACCC
Organism: Candidatus Omnitrophota bacterium; assembly: GCA_029570205.1. Taxonomy (GTDB): domain Bacteria; phylum Hinthialibacterota; class Hinthialibacteria; order Hinthialibacterales; family JAKPRU01; genus JAKPRU01. The sequence goes on from JAKQSI010000044.1 coordinate 34,692, forward strand.
TCCAGCGCCTCTTCCAGGAGTGTCCGGCAAGTGCCCTCATTCCTCGGATGACCGTTGATACCAAGAATCATTCTCGTGAAACCTCTCGTGGATCTTATCATAGATCGAAAACTCCCCTTGCCCCATCTTTGGTCTTGTCGTTTTTCCGTGTAATCGGAGCCTGATCCGTCATTGCTGGATTCCGGTTTTCGCCGGAATGACGATATCCTTACGTTCGTGCAAATCTCGCCTGGCGCGACAGGAACCTCTTCCTGACCGGATCGAAACCTTGTTCCCCGATCACTCCCGGATACAATCGAGGGGAAACAGACTATCGGGGTAATAGACCAATGGATTGGATTCGTACCTGGAATACCTTCCAGGCTTATTGTGATCTCTTGCTGCGCCGGACCAGACCCCGCGCGTATCCGCTGGAACTATCCCTGGGAACCGGCTCCTACTGCAATCTCCGATGTATCATGTGCCCCCGCGAGGATCACGAGGGCAACCAAATGCCCTTCAACCAGCCGGTACGCACCGACTATTTTCAGGGACTTGCTCCGTATCTGCGTCGTGCGAATGAGGTCAGCCTGTACGGTTTGGGGGAGCCTTTCCTTGATAGAGACTATTTCAAAAAGGTCGAGTTTATCCGTTCATTTGGTACGGAGGTAATCCTCTCCACAAATGGAGTCCTGATGGACGAGGAGCGCCGTCGGGATATCCTTCGGACAGGATTGCGCGGACTGGGGATTTCCCTGGACGCCGTGACCGAGGAAACCTACTCGATCATCCGCCCGCCGGGAGGATTCGATCGAATTGTTGGGAACCTGAAAGCGCTGGTGGCATTGCGGAATGAGAGACACAGTCAACGTCCGCTGATCGCGCTTTCCTTTGCAATGATGCGTCAGAATCTCCATGAGGTTCCGGCGTTCCCCGAACTGGTGAAATCCATCGGCGCAGATGAGGCCATCATCCATACCTCGTTGTACATGTCCCACGCAATGAAAGAACGAATCGAGCCGGACACGGAGTTGCAGCGTAAGGCTGTTGCAAAAACTATCGAAAATGCCCGGAAATTGAACGTAAAAGTTACCTATTGGAATCTTGACCCCATGACCTACCTGCGATCCCTGGAATACACAGGCGCGGATAGTGTTCCACAGCAAGCCGGGGCATCGTATTACTGTCATCACCTATGGCGGAATGCGATGCTTCAAGGCGAGGGAGAACTATTTCCGTGCTGTTATATGACGAACCACCGTGTCGGGACGCTTGCGGAGGGCGACCTTCGGATGTTGCGGCAGAAACCGTTTATGGCAGAGTTGAGACAACTGCATTTTGAGGGACGGATTCCGGGGCCATGTCGCAACTGTCCCCAGCTGATACCCTATGACCGGGGACAGTTGCTGAGAGAAGCGTGGTCAGAGATCCGGTCCGCATGGAAACATCCACAGAGCGGGGAAACGGACAACCAGAGAGGAGAAACCCCTATTGAAGATGCTCCGGTTGCAGGGTGCGGTGGGCAAGACACGAACTCTGGACCCGTTAATGCACTCTGATTAAAAGGCTTTCCCCCTTCTACAGCCCCAGAATTCGCTTTGTTTGCTCGGGAGAGACCGGGGCAAATCCGGCGGGCTGCATGGTAAACGCAGCACGACCCTGAGTGAGATTGCGCAGGCGCGTGGTAAAATCGCCGAACGTCTCTGCGAGAGGTATCCGAGCACGGATTTTCTGAAGATCGCCTTCCATTTCCATACCACTGATCTGTGCGCGATGGGCATTAAGGTCGCTGAGCATCGGCCCCACCGTCTCCGGGTCGGTTACAATTTCGACATCCATCACCGGTTCCAGTAATCGAATTCCGGCATTCCTGCACGCATTTTCCACAGCATGGGACGCGGCAACTTTCGCGGCAAGGTCGGAGCGGTCGCCCGGAAACTCCAGGTCAATCAAGGTTACCTCGGCCTCGCTCAACGGGAATCCAAAAACCCCCGTTTGAGCCGCCTCCATCACTCCTTCCTGGGCCGCCTGGATCGCTGTGGGGCTGATCTTGCGTTCATTGGTCAGGTCCGTGGAGACAATCACATCCGAGCCGGGTTTCCCCGGAACCACCCGAACCCTGGCAACAGCTTCGTGCATTTTCTCGTCGATTTCCTGCGAGAATCTCCCGACCCCCTCGGCTTCGTTCTGAATGCTTTCACGGTATACGACCGTGGGATTACCGATCCGCGCATGGACATGCAGATTCTCGTTGAGACGACGCCCGATGATATTCAGATGCAATTCCCCCATTGCCGAAACAATGATCTGACCGGTTTCCGCATCGGTGGACACCGTGAAAGTAGGATCGTCTTCGGCCAGATGTCCCAGCGCCGCCATCAATTCATCCATTTCGGAGGCACGTCTCGGCTCCACGCTGGCCCGGACAAGTGGTTTCGGGAATGGGATGGCATCCAGGAGAATAGGATGATTGCGGTCGCATAAGGTATGGCCAGTTGTAGCGTTCAAGCCCTCCAGCAAAATGATGCTTCCGGGGCCTGCTGTGTCGGTCTGCACACGTTTTTTTCCCTGGGCCAGGTAGATCGGGCCGATATTTTCCATTTTTCCGGTTGTTGAATTGATTAATCGCTGTCCTTTCTTCACAACACCGGAATAGACACGGAGATAAGTCATCTTCCCGTATCCTGTGAAGACCGTCTTGAATGCCAACATGGCAATCGGGCCGTTGGGGTCTGGGGGCCGTTCTTCCCTTTGATGTGTCTTGGGATGAATCCCGACGATTGAAGGACATTCTGAAGGAGCGGGAAGGTAGTATGAGATAGCATCTAATACACGGTTCACGCCCCTGAGAGTGAGCGCGGAGCCACATAAGACCGGGACAACCCGGCAGGTCAGACAGGCACGGCGAACAGCCGCCTCGAAGTCCTTCTTTGGGATGTCCTTTTCCTCGAGGTAGGCCTCGGCGAACAGATCGTCGTGTTCGGCAAGAGTTTCCAGCATGGATTCCCGTGCTTCGATGGCGGGGAGATACATTTCGTCCTCTTGCATGAGGGGAGATCGTTCTTCATCGGAGGTATCGGGGGTCCAGAGGACTCGTTCGAGCTCCCACAGGTCGATTGCTCCTCGAAAATCCTGGGCAACACCGAGAGGAATCATCAACGGAAGCGGAACAGCCCCCAACCTGGTGCGCAAGCCATTCACGGCTTTATGGAAGTCTGCGCCGACCCGGTCCATTTTGTTGATGAAAGCGACACAGGGAATTCGGTAGCGGCGGGCCTGTCGCCATACGGTTTCGGTCTGCGGTTCTACACCTCCGACCGCACAGACGATCATGAGGGCGCCATCGAGTACCCGCAGGGACCGCTCGACTTCGGCCGTGAAATCCACATGGCCGGGGGTATCGATGATATTGATATGCCGATTTTTCCAGTCGCATTGAACCGAGGCAGACTGGATGGTAATCCCCCGTTCGCGTTCGATCTCGTCAAAGTCCGTGGTGGTTGTGCCTTCGTCCACCGTCCCCCGGCGCGGGATGACACCGGTCAGATAGAGAATGGCCTCAGTCGTGGTGGTTTTTCCGGCATCGATGTGCGAGATAATTCCAACATTTCGTATCATTTCCAATTTCATAGTATGCAACGGTACTATCCGGCAGGGGGGATCATCAAGATTTGCCTATGGGTGAAGGTGGAATTGAGCAGATTTTCTGCATCCGGGGGCAAGAAATCCCTTGACCCTGAATGTAAAGCCTAATACTGTTTAATTGTTTGTTTCTGCAAAAAATCGGCCCCGGCAGGGGGGAGGGTAAGGGAATCTGCCGGAGCCATTGCAGGGGGATGTGAGAAACGCTGTTCAAAATATAGCCCAGGCATCGGATTCTGTCACAAAATCATCCGATCCGGCGGCGAGGGAGGATGTTGATGCAAAAAGCGCATCATTTCCCTAAGTTATTTTATATCAGTGAGTTAAGAGGCAAGCGGCGCTGCTCAATTCGGCAGTTGCTTATTTTTGGATTATTTTTTTTGCTGTGCGCCGGATGTGGGAGTATGAAACTGATGAATCGGAGTCCGTCTGCGGAGGAGCAGGTGGGGCAAGTTATGCAGAAGTGGGCCGAGGGGTGGGCCGCTCTGGACAGCGAAATCCTGGCCCCGCTGATATCCGAGAGCTATTTCGGCGCCAATGGGGAAAGCAAAGAGGAAGTGCTGCACTTTGTCCGGGAATGGAAACAGAATCCCGCAAATCGAATTCTCTATCACCTGGACAGCGCAACGACGGAAGTCAAGGAGAACGGTGAGGCTATTGTGCATGGAGTCCAGGCAGATGTGACGATCCCGGATTCCAATATCGACGCCAAGTATCATTTTGAGTATTTTCTGAAACTGGAGGAAGGGGTTTGGAAAGTAACAGGGGCCGTTCTCAGTGATTGAGTCGGCTCCATTCCGCGCCGAAACGGTTGATCGGTTTCTTTTCACACGAAGGAGTTTTGTTACCCAGGAGTACAAGCAGCATGTCCGAAGGCCCTGTTGAGTTCTCCGTCGAATCCAGGTCGGAGGGAGAGCGGCTGATCCTGTTTGTTTCGGGATATCTGGATTGGGAGAGCTCGCAGAAACTTCGCGATCATTTGTATCAATGCCAAATCGAGAAAACCGTGGTTGTTGACCTTGCGAAAGTTTCCAGTATCACCAGTGGGGGTCTGGCGGTTTTGATCGATATTCATTCGATGCTTTCATTGCGGGGGTCTGC